>JAYOIK010000007.1:0-90332 GCA_038118725.1 Alphaproteobacteria bacterium
AATCGATCAAGCAAGTGGCGCTCCCTCGGGGGCGCCACTTCGCGTTTCAGGGGGAACCGACGTTGATCACCTCGCCTCAATGGCGTGATTGACAGTCAATTCGCTCCGTTTCGACGTGGTAAACACGTTTCCAGATGCTTCCTAGGCACAAAATGACTCAGGACAAACAGGAAACCATAGCGTGTGCCGAGCTTTGCAAGGCCGCGATCACCGCTGGGGATCTGGTTAAAGCCGGAAGATTGGCGCGCAAGCTCGCCACGTTGAGCCCCTCTTTCATGGAGCCTTATAATCTCCTAGGGAATATATCCATCCGCTCCCAAGATCTCGTGGCCGCGAAAGATTGGTTTAAGGTAGCCACCCTTGTAGACACCGAGAATTCAGCAGCCCCTTTGCTTAACCACGCCATGGCGTTGGAACTATCGGGCGAGGCGGAAAATGCATTGGCGTGCTACCGTCGGCTCCACGAAATTTATCCCGACAATCAAAAAGTCCGAGAAAAGTTAGCCAAGGCACTTTTTAAGATTGTCGATTATGGCGCCTGCCTCAAGACACTCGACGGCACCCATGGTTTGGCTTTCGATCAGTACTACATGCGCGGCAAGTGTCGACTAGAGTTGGGGCAAGCCGCAAAGGCGGTCGCGGATTTTCGCGAGGCGCTTAGACAACGTCCGGCCTACCCGGAAGCTTTCAGGGGGCTAGGCCAAGGTCTGGCTCAGATTGGGCGTCATTCCGAAGCGTTGTCCATTCTTAACCCCATATTGGCGCAAAACCCGGCCGATCCGGATCTCAACTACACGCTCGGGCGAATACAATTTGACTTGGGTGACTTGGAGGCCGCCAGGGATCATCTATTAGCCTCCCTCGACCAATCCGAGACACTTTTCCATGCAAACCGGCATCTTGGAATCATCAACCGTCGACTTGGCGCGAAGGACGCCGCCGTTCACCACTTGAGCGCGGCCCTGGACCTTGATTCGGACGATTTTTTAACCTTCGACAATTTAGGGGAGACATTGATGGAACTCGGTCGCAAGACCGAACTCAAGGATGTGGTTTCCAGGGTCTTGGACAAGGACCCCAAGAATCCCTCGATTTGGAATAGTGGGGGCATTTTCCTCAAATCGGCGGATGAAGTTCCCTTGGGTATTGAGTACCTGAAAAAGGCGGCGAGAAAATTTCCCGACCAGCCCGTTATCCTCTTCAATCTCGCGCATATGATGAACGAGACCACTCTTGCCGAGGAGGCCGAGCCCTACGCGGTCCGTGCCCTTTTGCTCAAGCCGGACTACGCCAAGGCTTGGAACGCGCTCTGTGTCGCGCATTGCATGCCATACAAACATGAAGCCGCCCGCGTTGCGGTTGATCGCGCTCTATTGATCGACCCCAAGCTATCTTCCGCCTGGTTAAATGTCGGCGTCCTGGAACGATCCGCCAAACGGTTCGGCCACGCGATCGCGGCCATGCGGCGGGCTATCCAGATGAATGCCGCCGATACCACGGCGCAGACCAATCTCGCCTACGCTCTCTTGATGGCGGGAGAGATCGACACGGGTTTTCGGCAATACGATCAAAGATGGCACAACCCAAGTTTTCCGTCGGCGCGTCGTCCGTTCGCGCTGCGGATTTGGGAAGGCGAGAACCTGCCGCATCACGGCCTGCTAATCTACATGGAACAGGGAATGGGCGACGAGATAATGTTCGCCTGGTATATGCGCTACGTGGCCCAGCGCGCCGCCCATGTGATGGTCGAGTGTGATCATCGGCTCGTGACCCTGTTCCAAAGATCCTTCCCGAGTTTCCAGGTCGTCGCGCGGTTGCATCCCACCGACCCGATTACCACAGCCGGGAATCGAAAGTTCAAATCACCCGCGGGCCATGTGCCCAAGCATTTCTGGTTCGAAACCCGAGAGCACATGATGAAGATGTGGCCCGTCGCGACGCGCGCCATTTCTCGAACAAGCGGATACCTTAGGACAGACCCGGAGCGTCTGGCGCATTGGCGCGCTTATCTCGACTCCTTCGGCCCGGAGCGTCTGAAGGTCGGGATCTGTTGGCGAAGCAGCTATCACAATCGCGCCCGCGACCTGCAGTATCTCGCGCCCGAGGAAATCGGTCAGTGCTTCGATGAAAATTTCGTGGTTCTCAACCTTCAATATGATCACAAGGAAGAGGAAACCGACATCCTGGCCGAAGTTGGTGGATCACGCGGGTATGAGTTCGTTACCCCGCCGGATATCGACCTAAAAGACGACCTAGACGATTTGACCGCGCTCTGCGAGGCCTGCGATATCGTCGTGACTCCCTTGATTTCAACCGCGTTCATGGCCGGCGCGGTCGGCACGCCGACATGGGTGTTTCGCGCCGCGGATTCCGGACGCATTTGGCAGCAACTTGGCGCGCCTTTCGTCCCATGGTTCCCCTCCATGCGACTTTTCTTTCGTTATCCGACACACCCCTGGTCCGAGACCATCGAGCGTATGCGCGGAGCACTCCATGAGGTCACGCGGATGGACCCGTCGGAATATCACACGGTGATCGACGTGGAGCCGGAAGTTGGACCACCCGACTGGGTTAAACAGGAAGCCGAGTGATCCTGGCGGCGCCGAACGCCGCCGCCGTGATCATGTTGCCGACGCCCGGATCTATTGATCGCCGAAACGTTCCTCCGGCAGGATCAGGTAAATCATTTCCGAAAAGTCCGGCGAGTTCGAGCCGAACCCGAATCCAGCCGCGCCGGCGACGATAATGGCGGGTGTGACATTCGATACGAACATCGCCAGGACATGTTGCACGCCCAGCGGGATCGCCTTTGCGAGTGGCGGCGTAAAATCGGGATCTCGCCGCTGTTCAGACGTGGCGAAGGAAGCATTGTCACTTATCGATAAGTCCCCCCTATACCAGGCCGCTCACCTGTCCGGCCGATTCATTCTGTTATCTCATAGGCTTCTTCGAACCAGTGCTCTTCCAGATTGTTTCCCGCGCCAATGCGGTCCACCACGGCGAACAGAGCCGGCTCGGCAAGTGGTGTCAGAACACCGTGCCAGGTGTTGCGATGGAAATTCACACCCTTGCCCGACGGCACCCGGAATGCGACCGGCACCCCAGGCGCACCGCCATTGTCGGGCGCGACGATCACCAGAAACGGATCGGCGGTCATGGGAATGAAGGCCTGCGAGCCAAGCGGATGCCGCTCCATCATCTCTAGTCGATAGGGCAAGGATCGGGGTACGGCCTTGAACAGGCTGATCCCCGCGCGACCCTCCGTGAAGTCGAGGCGCGCGAGATCATGGTGCCTGCCGCAAAATCCTTGATTGATAATTTGGTCGGGTTGGTCCTTGAGCGCGATCACATCGCCAAAAGCCGCGAAAGCCTCGGCGCTCAGACCCGAGATCCTGACGCGGCCGGCCATCACCGACCCGCGCCCGACAGGCTCAACTTCGGATGCCTGTTCATGTCCTTGTAAAGGAGGTAGCGAAACCGCCCCGGCCCACCGGCGTAGCAAGCTTGCGGGCAAAACGCGCGCAGCCACATGAAATCACCGGCCTCGACCTCGACCCAATCCGCGTTAAGGCGATAAACGCCCTTTCCCTCCAGCACATAGAGGCCATGCTCCATGACATGGGTCTCAACGAAAGGTATCACGGCGCCCGGCTCGAAAGTGACGATTGTGACATGCATGTCGTGACGCATGTCGCCGGGATCGACAAAGCGCGTGGTGGCCCAGCGCCCGTCCGTATCCGGCATGACCGTCGGCGCTATCTCCGCTTCGTTGGTGACGAAGGCTTCCGGAACCTCCAGCCCCTCGACCGCTTCATAGGCCTTGCGAATCCAGTGAAAACGCGTGATCTCCTTGCCCGCGTTATGCACCGTGTAGCGGGTTCCGGGGGGAATGAACGCAAAACCGCCGGGAGACATCCGATGTTCTTCCCCCGCGAGGGTCAAAGTCAGCTCGCCCTCAACCACGAAAAACACGGCTTCGGCTTGCGCGTCCGGTTCCGGCGTCTCGCTGCCGCCGCCCGGCGCGACTTCCATTATGTATTGCGAAAAGGTCTCCGCGAATCCAGAGAGTGGCCGGGCGAGAATCCAGGCCCTGGTACCGGTCCAGAACGGAAACTGGCTGGTGACGATGTCGCGCATCACCCCGCGCGGGATCACCGCGTAGGCATCCGTGAAGATCGCGCGTCCGGTCAACAAATCGGTCTGGTCGGGGTGACCACCTGTCGGAGCGTAATAGGTCCGGGTCGCGCCGGGTCGTGAGATGGGGGCTGTACTCATGGGCAAAACATCTCCAGTAGTCGAAGCATGGCGATCCGCTCGACCTGTCGGCAGGCTTCGGTGAATTCCGCGTCGCGATCATTGCCGAGGCGCCGCCCGAAGGCCGCAAGGATCCCGGCCTTGTCGTGGTCACGCACAGCGATGATGAAGGGAAATCCGAATTTTTCAACGTAGCAGGCATTAAGGTCCGTGAAGGCGGCGCGCTCTTCGTCGGTCAACGCGTCCAGACCCGCTGATGCCTGCTCGCTGGTCGAGGCCGCCGTCAGGCGTTTCGCCGCGGCGAGTTTTCCGGCGAGGTCGGGATGCGCCCTCAGTACCTCCAGGCGCTCGTCATCCCGCACGCTTCGAAAAACGCGCGCCAGCGCTCCGTGTACGCCAATCGCGCAATCATGAGCCGGGCCAAGCTCCAAACCATGGGCCCGTTCGGCGATCCATGGCGAATGTTCGAAAACGCCGCCGAACTTTTCCACGAACGCCGACTTCTTCAAGGTCGAAGGCCTCGGCCCGGGCTGGGGAGCGGGATGCACGCGCGCCCAATGCTCGGCGATGTCGATGCGCCTAGGAAACCAGACATCGGCATGTGAGCGGGCGTAATCGATAAACCGCCGCAGCGCCATGATCCGACCGGGGCGACCGATGAGCCGGCAGTGCAGACCGACGGACATCATTTTCGGCGCTCCCGCCCGGCCTTCCGCGAGCAGCGCGTCGAAGCCGTCCCTCAGATACGCTAGGAACTGATCACCGGAATTGAACCCCTGCGCCGAGGCGAAGCGCATGTCGTTCGCATCCAGAGTATAGGGGATCATCAGAAGCGGTTCGCTGGAGCCGGTATACCAATAGGGCAGATCGTCGGCATAGACATCCGAGCAATAGGCGAAGCCGCCGCGTTCCGCGACCAGATCAACCGTGTTGTCCGAGCATCGACCAGTATACCAGCCCCGGGGCCGGGAACCGGTGACCTCGGCATGCAAGGCGATCGCCTGTTCCATATGGGCTTGTTCCTCATCCCTCGGAACATCTCGGTAGTCGATCCATTTCAGTCCATGGCTGGCGATTTCCCACTCCGCGTCCAACATGGCCTGGACCTGTACCGGCGAGCGCGCCAGGGCCGTCGCCACGCCATAGACCGTGACCGGGATCTCATTCTCCGTGAAAAGCCGATGGAGGCGCCAGAACCCGGCCCGAGCGCCGTATTCGTATATCGACTCCATGTTCCAATGACGCTGGCCGGGCCAAGGCGTCGCGCCGACAATCTCCGACAAGAATGCCTCGGACGCGGCGTCGCCATGAAGAACGCAGTTTTCGCCGCCCTCTTCGTAGTTCACCACGAACTGCACGGCGATGCTGGCCCGGTTCGGCCATTCGGGATCGGGCGGGCAAGCGCCGTGGCCGAGCATGTCGCGTAGATAGCGTTGCACTCATCAATCTCCCGGTATGGCGCGCCACCCTATTGATAAGTTAAATAACCCGCCTTGATTTTCAAAAAATCTTTGAAGGACATCCTTGCACGCCGCCTTGACTAAGCCGGCACGCCATCTCTCCGAGGCTCGGTGGGTTTTCCCTCGAGATCACGCAGCATCCGGCGACAGTGATCGGTCATGAAGTCGATGAACCGCCGGATCTTCGGGTCCTGATAGCGCTTATGGGGGTAAAGACAGGCGAACTGAACCGATGTCGGTGGCGTTTCCGTTGCCACGGGTATGAGGGTTCCGGCGTTCAGATATTCGGCGACCTCGAAAACCGGTTTGTTGATAACGCCGCGACCATCCAACGCCCAGCCGGTCAGAACATCGCCGTCATCGGACTCGAACGGCCCCGACACGGCGTACTTCCTCAGCCCACCATCGGTCATCAAGGTCCATTCCGGCTCTGGTGTTCCCGGATACCGCAAGAGCAGACAATCATGCCGGTCCTCGACCAATTCGGCGCCGTCGCGCGGCATGCCGCGTTTTTCGACATAGCGCGGCGCGGCACAGAGCACGCGAGGACACTCGGCGATGGCCCTCACCCTCAAGGAGGAATCCTCCAGCGTCCCAAGAAAGAATGCGACGTCCAACCCTTCGGCGGGCATATCGACGCGTCGATCGGTTAAGCGCAAACGAACATCGATCCTGGGATAGGTATCCTTGAACACCGGCACAATCGGCGAGATGAAGCGCTTGCCGATACCGAGGGGCGCGGCGACATGGATCGTACCTTGTGGGTCCTTGGTAACGTCGGCGACCCTAGCCTCGACCTCCTCGATCGCCTCCAGGACCTTGATCGCGCCCTCATAAAAAATCAGACCCTGCTCGGTCGCCCTCAGATTCCGAGTGGTCCGATTGAATAGGCGGACCCCGAGATGCTTTTCGAGCGCCGAGATGCGGCTCGACGCGACCGCCGGCGACACGCGCTGGTCGCGCGCCGCGGCGGACATGCCACCGAGTTCATGCACGCGGACGAACATCCGGATGTTGGTCAGATAGGCCATTGGAAAGAGTGTGCGATTATATGGGAAAAATTGGAAGTGCTCCGACATTATCGGTATTTTCCAAAAAACGAATCCGGTCCAAGGTCACACCACGTCACGGGAGTGTGGGATGTTCGAAGCCGCGATCGACTCGGTAATCCTGATGGACTGGTTGTCCTTCGCGGCGCGATGGGTGCATGTCATCACCGCGATCGCCTGGATCGGCTCATCCTTCTATTTCATTGCCTTGGATCTGAGCCTTCGCAAGGCGCCCGGCATTCCCGAGGGCGCGCATGGCGAGGAGTGGCAGGTTCATGGCGGCGGCTTCTATCACATCCAGAAATACCTGGTGGCGCCGGAACGGCTGCCTGAGCATCTGACCTGGTTCAAATGGGAGAGCTACGCGACCTGGGCGTCCGGGTTCGCGATGATGTGCATCGTCTATTATCTCGGCGCGGATCTCTATCTCGTTGATCCCGCGGTCATGGAACTGGAGGCGTGGCAGGCCATCGCGATTTCCGTCGGCTCAATCGCTTTCGGTTGGATCGCCTATGATCTGATCTGCAAGAGCCGTTTCGGCGACGACAACACGCGGTTGATGCTGTTTCTCTATGTCGTTCTGGTGGCAATGGCATGGGGCTATACCCAGGTTTTCACGGGCCGCGCCGCCCTGGTGCATCTCGGCGCCTTCACCGCGACGATCATGTCCGCCAACGTCTTTTTCATCATCATCCCAAACCAGAAGATCGTCGTCGCGGACCTCAAGGCCGGACGCATGCCGGACGCGAAATACGGCCACATCGCCAAACAACGCTCGACCCATAACAACTATCTCACCCTGCCCGTCATCTTCCTGATGCTATCGATCCATTACCCATTGGCTTTCGCGACGGAATACAATTGGCTGATCGCCAGCCTGGTGTTTTTGATGGGGGTGACCATCCGGCATTTCTTCAACACCATGCACGCGGGCAAGGGCAGACCCATCTGGACCTGGTTCGCGACAGCGGTGCTTTTCGCGGCGATTATCTGGATTTCCAGCCTGCCCCCGAGCGATCCTACCGAGGAGACGGAGCAACAAGGCTCAAGCCTGACACCCGCGCAGCAACGCTTCGTGGAGGCCAAGAACTACGAATCCATCCAAGACATCATCGCCGGACGATGCTCCATGTGCCACGCGACCGAGCCGGCCTGGGAGGGGATCATCCGGGCGCCGAACGGGGTCATCCTGGAAACCGACCAACAGATCGCCGCGCGCGCGAAAGAGATCTATCTGCATTCCGGTTTCACCAACGCGATGCCGCCGGCCAATGTGTCCTATATGGAACCGGAGGAACGGGCGTTGATTCGGCAATGGTATCGCGCCGGAGCGGCGGGATCGTAGGCGCCGCCATCGTTGGCAACGGATTCTAGACCTCGATCTCCAGAAGTCGAATCCCGGCTTCGCCGCAGAGCTCTCGAATCGAAGTCGGGACCGCGCCGTTGGTGACCAGGGTATCGACATCCGAGAGATGGCCGATGCGCACCGGCGCGGCGCGCTCGAACTTGGTGGCGTCGGCGACCAGAATCACATGCCGGGCATTCCCAATGATGGCCCGCGCCACCTGTACCTCGCGAAAATCGAAATCTAGCAACGAGCCATCACCATCGATCGCCGAGGCGCCGATCACCGCGAAGTCCACCTTGAAACGTCGGATGAACTCCACCGCCGCCTCGCCGACAATCCCGCCATCGGCGGCCCGCACGACCCCGCCGGCGATGATCACCTCGAAATCCGGGCGCCGACAAAGCCGGTTGGCGACATTGATGTTATTGGTGATCGCCATCAGCCCCTGATGGTCGAGCAAGGCCTCGCCGACCGCCTCGGTGGTGGTGCCGATATTTATGAAAAGCGAGGCATTGTCCGGTATCAACGCCGCCGCCGACCGCCCGATCGCGGCTTTCTCCTCGGCGGCGATCCCTCGGCGTTGCTCGTAGAGCATGTTCTCGGTACCCGACGGCAGCACCGCCCCGCCATGCACCCGCGCCAGCATCCGGCTCCGACACAGTTCATTCAGATCCCGTCGAATCGTCTGAGGCGTAACCTGGAGTTGTTCCGCCAAGGCTTCGACCTGGACAAGCCCGGTTGACCTCGCCAATTCCATGATCGCTTCGTGACGGGATGTCGGGTGCATCCAAGCGCTCCACCGGTTTTAAACATGAAGTTTAGGCGCGGTGGAGCTTCCGGGAAACCCGCTCCATCGCATGCCCGATACGCGAGGTCCAGCCCTCGACAGAACCATGGAAACGGTCCTACGCTTCGTCTGGCAATAGGGAGGTTCTCGACATGGCGATTCAGGAAAAGCACGACGACACGAGGATGCGAAGAACCCATGTCTATCAGATCCTCGCCGAGGATATCAAAGCCATGGGCATCGACACGGTCTTCGGCCTGATGAGTGACGACACCGCGCATTTCTGTGTTTCGCTCGACGCCGCCGGCGTGGATTTCATCGGTGCTCGCCACGAGAACACCGCGATCACCATGGCTGACGCGTATGCCGCCGCGACCGGGCGGCTGGGGGTTGTCTGTGTCGGGCGGGGGCCGGCGATGGCCAACGGCCTGCACGGCGCCGGCTTCGCCAGTCGAACCGGCAATCCGGTGCTGATCATCCAGGGCGATGTCGCGATCCCAGGCGCCAGCCTCAACGGACAGGGGCCGGACTACAAGGGTGTCGACGCCGAGGGCGTGCTGAAAGCCGCCGGAATCCGAACCTTCCGGCCCACCGGTCCCGAGAACGCGCGCCAAACCCTCGCCGACGCGGCGACAGCCGCCCGACGCGGGGCCGGGGTGGTTCTGCTATTGCCGGTGAATGTCCAGGCCGCGGAGGTCGACATCTCCGCCGATGACACGGGCCCCGAGCCCGTCGACGCCAAGCCGATACAACACCGGCCCGGCAAACCGGCGCGCGCCCATGCGGTGGCCGCCGCCGCCGGCCTTCTCAACGCGGCCAAGAAACCGCTGATCCTCGCCGGACACGGCGCCCACAAATCCGGCGCCAGGGACACGCTGATCGCGCTTGCGGAGAAGACCGGCGCCCTGCTGGCGACCACCGCCAAGGGCAAGGACATGTTCCGGGGCCACCCCTGCAATCTCGGCATCATCGGTTCCTTCTCGCATTCGGCCGCGCGGCGCATGGCCGGCGAGGCCGATTGCGTTCTGGCGGTGGGCGCGGGACTGAATATTCTGACCATGAGTTTCGGCGAGTCGCTCCCCGACGCGCCGCTGATTCAGGTCGACGCCGTGCGCGCCAATATTGGACGCTGGACAACAGCCGATGTCTCGGTGGTCGGCGACGCCAAGCTCGTGGGCGAGCAACTGCTCGCCGCCGTCACGGAAAAGGACGCCGCGGACAAACCATTCCATGGCGCGGAAACCCAGGATTTCCTGAAGGCTTTCTCCATCGCCGAGGACTTCCAGCCCGCCAATACCGCGCGCACGGTGGATCCGAGATCCCTCGCGGTGACACTGGACCGCCTGCTGCCGGAGCAGCGCAGCATGGTTTATGACGCCGGTAATTTCCTCGGCGTGGTGCCGTATCTGTCGGTGCCCGGGCCGGATTATTTCAAGATGACCAATGACTTCGCGTCCATCGGCCTTGGCTTCGGCGCGGCGCTCGGGGTCGCTCGCGCAAGGCCGGAATCCCCGACGGTTCTGGTGATCGGTGATGGCGGGTTCCTGATGACCATGGGCGAGTTGGAAACCGTGGTGCGCGAGGACCTGCCGCTGGTCATCATGCTGATGAACGATTGCGCCTATGGGGCGGAGCTGCATTTTCTCAGAATGCGTCAGCTGCCAGTTGCAAAGTCAGTGTTCCCGGATGTCGACTTCGCGCCGATCGCGGAGGGTTTCGGCTATGACGCCCATACCATTCGAACCCTCGACGAGCTTGAGGCCTTGGCGCCATTATTGGCTAATCCGGAAGGGCCTATCTTCCTGGATTGCAAGATAAACGCCGATATCGCCGCCCCCTTCATGAGCGAAATCGTGGCGGCGGAGACCCGGGCACAACATTGAGCCTCGACGATCGACGACGATGCGGCGGCGGTCGAAGCACGCTATATTCGTCATGAAACAAGCTTGGGAGATTAGGTCATGGCCTACACGCTTGAAAATTTTTGCGCCGATTGCCGAGACGCGCTGACAACCAATAACGGTCCGGGCGGCCGCGAGGCGATTCGGGTGAAACTGGAACAGCTTCTGGCCAACCGGGAGTTCGTTAGCGAGGTCCTGGGTCCGGACGCCGAGCTCGGGGTGCATACGCTCTATAAGGACGAGGATCTGGAATTTGTCGTCCTCGCCCATGTCAACAAGGACGCGAACTCATCGCCCCCTCATGATCACGGAAACTCCTGGGCGGTCTATGGCCAGGCCACCGAATACACCGACATGAGCGAGTATCGCCGCCTCGACGGCAATGAGGGGGACGGCGAAGCCAAGCTGGAACAGGTCAAGGCCTATCGCCTGACACCGGGCAAGGCGGGGCTCTACGACGTGCGCGCCATTCACGCGATCAACTATCCGGAGAACGCTCGTTTCGTGCGCGTCACCGGCCGTGAACTGGAGCTGGAGCCGCGTCTCAAGTTCGACATGTCGAACAATAAGGCGAGCTATATTGAAAGTCAGGGAGTGCGGTAGACCTCGCCTTGGTTCGCACGGCGACACTCCACCGCTTCGAGAAACAGTTCCCGGAGTTCATCGGCGGCCTCATGCCGCCGATGCAGGGTCCGTGCCGCGTCCTTGACGCGTCTGGATACCTGCTCTCGATGCGCCGGATCGCGTCCGAGCGCCACCGCGCGAGCGACGTAATCCGCTCTATCCCAGGCAAAAAGCTCCCCGAGGCCAATGGTCCGATAGGTCCCGCTGGCGAAACGGCTACGCTGAAAAGCGCCGGGTGTCGTAACCAGTGGCGTGCCGAGACTCAGTCCATGAAAAGTGGTGTTGCCGCCACCAAAATGGATCGGGTCGAGCAACACATCGGCGACTGAAACAAGATCGAAGTATTGCTGGGTCGGCAGGTACGGAAGAAAAGTCACTCTTTCGACCACATCCGGCATGGTTGCGCTCAAGCGGTGGCGCAATCGCTGGGTCCAGCCCTCTTTCGCGCCCTTGATCAGGACCACCCGACCGTCGGGATCGGCGCGTAGAATTTCCGCCAGCCAGCCGTCGAAATCCGGATGCAGCTTGAAGATGTTCTGCGGACAGACATAGGCCGCTCCGGAGGTTGGCAATCCAAAGCTCTCCTTGCTCGCGCCCACCGATGCCTCCGGCGGCTCGTAATGCATTAGGATGTTGTCCAAACGGCGTAAACCCTCGCTGTATTGCGCCTCGGCGTTTTCTGGCTCGAAAACGTTCGGAGAGAGATAACCATCAAGGCTCGCGAGGCCCGTGGTTACCGGATGACCCCAGGTCACGAACTGCACCGGCGCCAGTCGCGCGAAGGCGAGGAAATAAGTTACCGGCTCCATCCCTATATCCGGATAGAGCAGGACATCCAGCCGGGCCTCGGCGACGGTCTCTTGAGCCTTGACCAATGTCGCGGGCAAGTTGATGACGTGATCCGCCGCCGCGTCGATCCGCCGGGCGATGTCGTCTTGTCGTCCAGGAGGACGCAGGATAACCAACTCAAACACACCGGACGCGGCCAAACGCTCAATCACCCCCGCGAACAGCAATCCGATGGTGTGACGATTGAGATATTTCGAACAGATTCCGACCCTCGGCCGCCCGGCGGTTCGGGTCGATCCGCCGTCCCGACAATGTGGCGCTTCCCAGGACAACCGCGGGCAGCATCGGCGGTGAAACGCGGCGATGGCCTCCTGCTGCGGGCGGTCATCCAGACCGTGATAAACCCAGTAAAAGTTCGCGCTCCCGACATCGCTGATCGGATCCTCGACGTGGAGTCCATGCGCTTGATCGGAAGCCAAGAAGTCCCGCAATCCCGCTCGCAATCTCGAGATCTCATCGGTATCGAGACAGATCTGCGGCAAGGATAGCGCGCGCCGGATTGGAAAACGCGCGTCGCTTGGATGGTCCCGCCCGCTGGTATCGTAGATTGCCACAGCCTCGTCGTGTCGCCCTTGGCCAGCTAGCGCGAAAGCAAGGTTCAGGCTTGCATCGGCGAGATCCGGGCGCGCTATTCTGGCCCGCCCATACGCCCCGATCGCCAGGGTCTCGTCCCCCATCGCCCAGGCCGTCGCACCGAAATTGTTGAGGGTTTCGCCATTCTCCGGCTCCGCCGCGAGGCTTCGTTCAAATGCTCGTCTCGCCCGATCCGGCTGACCACCGTCCCGAAAGCCGATCCCTAGATTGTTCCAGCCCGCGGGATGTGAAGGTTCGGCGACCAATAGCTTCTTGAACTCCGAAACCGCCTTTTTCAACCGCCCCAGATCAAGCATGGCCTTGGCTCGATTGTTGACCGCGTCCAGCATATCGGGTCGCCCATCGAGAACCGTGTCATACCCCGATATCGCGTCTTCCAGCCGCCCCGATAGTTGCAGGGTCATGGCCCGGTTATAGGCGAGACCGGCATTGCCCGGTTCCAACGCTAGGCCATTATCGAAACTTCTTATCGCCGCGGCCATGTCACCGACCGCTCGACAGGCGAGCCCGAGCGCGTTGTGGTTCTCGATATCGCGCGGAGCTAGCAGAACCGCGGTCTCCAAGGCACGTCGCGCGCCGGCTTCATCGCCCGTGTCACGGCGTGCGTTCCCCAATTCACGATGCAGCACGGCGGCCATGGGCCTGACCTGAACCGCGCGCTCGAAACCTTGCCTCGCGACGGCGGCAAACCGCCTGGCGGACATCACCATTCCCAGCAGATAAAGCGCGTCGGCATCGCTCGGAGATGCCGTCAGGACCCGGCGATATCCCTCGACGGCTTCCTCCAGGCGCCCGGATTGATGGGCGGCCAGCGCGTTCCGGAGTCGCGTTGCGTCATCCATTTTCGGTGTTTTTCCGCGAAGATCCCGCCTCGCGCCGTATCAATTTGGAGCGGTTTTTCTCAATGACGATGGACACTTGTTTTCTTGGGCGAGATATCATCGGCCAAACCTGCCGCGCCGACCGTCACACTGTCAATCAGCCGCATTCTAGATGATGTGATCGCGACACATGTCAGGAACCCCTCGCATGAACACGGTGGACGGTGTTAAATAATCGCGAGGATTGAAGCGCCGCGAAAGCGGTGTCTACTCAAACTGGAAATTGAAGCCGGGCCGCCGAGATGGCAGAGATCGACTTAGATGGAATGTCCGCGATGGTCATCGACGATGAACCGATGACCCGGGAACTCCTATCAGGAATGTTGCAGGAACTCGGTGTCGTGGATATTCGACGTGCGCGCGACGGTCGCCATGGCCTGGAGGTTCTACGAGGTTTTACCCCCGATTTCGTGATTTGTGACATTCTGATGGAGGAGATGGGCGGTATCGAATTCACCAAGCATGTGCGAACCGACCCGGCGAGCGCCAATCCCTACATCCCCATTGTCATGCTAACCGGGGACGCGCGCATCGAGATGGTACGCGAGGCCCGTGACGCCGGCGCGAACGGGTTTCTCGCCAAGCCGATTTCCGTCGATGTCCTGCGCAAGCGATTGTCGGCGACCCTCGCCGAGAATAGGGAGTTCATTCGATCGAAGGGCTATACCGGTCCCGATCGCCGCCGCCGTGATGTTCCCCTCCAAGGCCGGCAGGATCGCAGAAAGTCCGATCGCTAAGGCGATCCGATTGCTTCGTTGTTGAAATCTTGACATTTCGGCCTTGTATCGGTTCTCGCGCATAGACGCTAATTCACCGATTCCATGGCCCTGAAATGAACTGATTCGCACTTTTGTCAAATCAGCGACGGACTCTTGTTGCGATTCGCGCCGGTCTTTGAGATGCTTCATGAAATGGCGCACGTGTCATGATGTCGCAGCAGGGTGAGGCTCAGAAACAACCGCTACCCAGTCATGGCGGCTTCCGCGCCAAGCCTCGCCAGGGAATGAATTGGACGTACCATGCCGACCGGAAAAGTAAAATGGTTCAACCACGCCAAGGGTTACGGGTTTATTCAACCCGATGAAGGTGGAAACGACGTATTCGTGCACATCACGGCCTTGCACAAGTCGAACATCCAGGGTCTCAACGAGGGGGACGCGGTGTCCTACGACCTTGTTGACGGACGAGATGGGCGTTCGGCGGCGGATAACCTGAACCTCACCTGATTGCTGAATTCCATCCGCGGTGCATTCGAATGCTTGCCCCGGTCGGGGAAGGATAAGCGCGCCCGATGCGGTGGCCTAGCCGTCCAGATACGCCCGCTCAATCGCGTCGCGAAACGGCGCGAGCATTGGGTCCGAGGATCCTCTGACATAAGCTGCCGCGGCGTAAAGCGACGCCAAGTGTAGCCCCTGGACCAAGACACGCCCTGACAACAGATCGCGGTAGACCGTCGTCACGGGCGTCGGAACCGTTTCGATTTCCTCGCTCTCATCGAAGTCGGTGTCCGCCACACGCTCGACATCCAAGGCAAGGAAGCAATGCACCTGGTTGGTTTGGACCGCGGGATTGGCGAAAAACGTGGTGGTCGCGAACCAGTGAGGCGCCAGTCCACCGGTTTCCTCACGCAATTCGCGTCTTGCACAGGACAGCGCGTCGTCTCCGTCCTCGAAGGTACCAGACGGCAAGCCCGTCGCAACGAACCCACCGGCATGGCGATATTCACGTACCAAAAGTAGATCGAGTTGGGGCGTCACCGCCACGACATTGATCCAATCACGATATTCGACGACGTGATATGGGTCGACCACGACGCCCTTCTCCGTGCGACACCTGTCTATCCGGTGATTGAGATAACGATCCTTGTAGAGATATCGGGCGCGGTCGGTCGTCCACTTGCTCGCCATCACCGGCTCCGTTTCCAGACGCGTAACTTCATGCCGGGCCGCTTACCCCCGCGTCGGCGAAGCTCGCCATCCCCGCGTGACATTCCGCGGCGGCGCGCAAAACGCCCAGCGCCAAGGTCGCGCCGGAACCTTCACCCAACCGCATACCCAAATTGAAAAGTGGCTCCTTTCCGATCTTGTCCAAGAGAAGGCGATGGCCCGGCTCCACCGACAGATGCGCGACCACGCAATGATCTATCGCGCGCGGATGCATCGCGTGCAGTACCGATGCCGCCACGGTGCAGGCAAAACCATCCAACACCACCGGCAGCCTCGCCATGCGCGCCGCCAGAACCGCGCCGCCGATAGCCGCGAGCTCGAGACCACCCAGCGCCGCCAGAATAGCCAGGGGGTCGCCCGCGCGTTCGGCGTGATGCGCGACACCGAGTTTCACGGCCTCGATCTTTCGGGCCATGGCCTCGCCATCGACGCCGGTGCCGGCGCCGACCCAGTCCTCGGCTTCGCCGCCGAACAACGCCAGACACAACGCCGAGGCCGCGGTGGTATTACCGATTCCCATCTCGCCGAGACAAAGCACATCCAGCCCAGGCTCCACCGCCATCATGCCGTAGGCCATGGCCCGAGCGCATTCCTCGTCGATCATCGCCGGTGCCTCGGTGAAATCGGCGGTCGGCTGGTCCAGGTCGAGCTCGTAA
This sequence comes from Alphaproteobacteria bacterium, assembly GCA_038118725.1. Lineage (GTDB taxonomy): Bacteria > Pseudomonadota > Alphaproteobacteria > Thalassobaculales > Thalassobaculaceae > JADHLJ01. Next base: position 16,350 of record JAYOIK010000007.1, read on the forward strand.
ACCCGAAGATCCGCGTCAAACACCCGACAGAGCTGATTCACCGCCGCGCCGCCCGCGACGAAGTTCTGGACCATCTGCTGGGTGACGGAAGATGGGAACGCCGAGACACCGCGCGCCGCGACACCGTGATTTCCAGCGAAAACGGCGGTACGGGGATGCTCCACCTTGGCCGGGTGTCGCCCCTGCCAGGTGGCGAGCCACTGCGCCAACTCCTCCAGGCGGCCCAGCGCCCCGGTGGGCTTGGTAAGAACCGCCTCGCGCTCGGCGGCGGCGGTGGCCGCTTCGAGGTCCGGGCCCGGTAGCTCCGCGATGAGAGTCCTTACTTCATCCAACGATGCGATGGCGCCGCGTGGTGGTGTCTCGGCCATGGGGTGCTCGCTCTCTTCCTGATCGTGAACGGGGCGCGATCTCGAACCCGACGGGACGACGTCGCTTGGGCTGGCGTGTCATATGAAATTGCCAAGTCGAGGGAAACCCCATACACCCCAAGAAACACCCAGAAAACACCGGATCGAGACGAATGCAAGGAACCGGCGCGAAACCTCCCAATGATTTGTCCGACACCACTTGGTGGGTTCGCGATCTCGTCGTTGCCGCGCGTTTTCTCACACGCTTGCCTACCCCGGCAATTGATACCGGGGATCGCAAGTTGATGCGCGCCAGCTGGTGCTTTCCGGTGGTCGGCGCGGGGATCGGTTGTATCGGCGGCCTGGCCGCGTGGCTCGGCCAATCGCTGGGTCTCCCGATCGTCGCGTCCGCCTTGCTCGCGATCGCCGCGACGGCGCTCGCGACGGGCGCGTTGCACGAGGACGGACTGTCGGATCTCGCCGACGGGTTCGGCGGCGGTCGCGACAAGGCGGGAAAGATCGCCATCATGCGCGACAGCCGGATCGGCGCCTATGGCGTTCTCGCGCTTATCCTTTTGGTCGGACTGAAGGCGACGGCGATCGTGACGGTCTTGGATACCGGCGATCCAGCGATGACGGCCATCACCCTGATCGTCGCCCATGGAGGCGCCAGGGCGCTCATCCCTCCGGTAACCCTCATACTCGAGAACGCCAGCGATCGCGGCCTGGGCGACATGGCCGGCAAGCCCAAGACATCCACCGTGCAAGCGGCGCTGGCGATCGCGGCCGTTCTGTTCATTATAGCGCTTCCGTTTTCGACCGCCTTAATCGCGGCGGCGGCGGGTTGCGTGGCGGCGGTAGCGATGGCCGTCCTGGCGCGGCGGCAGATCGGCGGCTATACCGGTGACGTCCTCGGCGCGGTCGAACAGGCGGCGGAAACGGCGATTCTCTTGGCTTTGGCGGCCACGATCGGCGCCTGACCGGTATAGGCTTTTCTGAAAGAAGTAGAGAACGATGCTTGAAACACGATGGCATATCGTCCGGCACGCGCCGGTGGACAATCCGGAGGGCCGGATATACGGCGCCTCCGACAAACCGGCGAATACCTCGAACCGGATCGCCTTTGAAGCCTTGGCCCGCCACTTGCCCGGCGACGCGGTGACGATCACCAGCCATCTTCAACGGACCACGCAAACCCTCGACGCGATCCGCGACGCCGGCCTCGCGCTTCCCAAGCCCGTCATCGACGCAAGGCTGGGCGAGCAGGATTTCGGTGATTGGGTCGGCCTCACCTATGACGAGGCCCGCGCCAAGTACGGCGAGGCCTATGAGCGATTTTGGCTGGCGCCGGTGACCGAAAGGGCACCGAATGGCGAGAGTTTTCTCGATCTCCTCGCGCGGGTCCAAGCCGCCATCACGGATTTGACGGATCGCTTTTCCGGACGCGATATCGTTTGCGTCGCCCATGGCGGAACGATCCGCGCCGCGATCGCGATCGCGCTCGGCGCGCCGCCCGAGCACGCCATCCGGTTCGCCACCGACAATCTATCGACGACACTGATCGACTGGCTTCATCCGGAACCGGGATTCGAAGGCGGTTGGCGGGTTCGCGGCACCAATATTCCAGCGCGATAGCCGATCGCGTTTATTTTATGCCCCGAGGGGCTGACAAATCGGTGCGCGAGCCCTCATATGAGGTAGCGTGGAAAGCGTGGTTCCGTCATGTCAAACCGAACATTCATCATTCTTATCTCCGTCCTCGGCGCGATCTTCGTCGCCGCGCTAGGAACCGGCGCCTGGATCGTCACCCAATCCCAGAATAGTGGGGGCGAGGGCAGCACTTTGGTCGGTGGCCCCTTTACGCTTACGGAACATTCCGGCCGCGCGGTTACCGAGGCCGACTTCGACGGCGTCCATAAGATCGTCTATTTCGGCTACACCTTTTGCCCGGATATCTGTCCAACGGGGCTTACCGTGATTACCGAGGCGCTCGACCAATTGGGGGAAGACGCCAAGCGGGTCAAACCGCTTTTCATCACCGTTGACCCGGCGCGCGACACGGTCGACGTCATGGCCGAGTATCACCAGCATTTTCACGAGAGTTTCAGCAATCTGACCGGAACGCCCCAGCAAATCGCCGATGTCGCCCGCGCTTATCGGGTCTTCTATCAGAAAGCCGAGGATACCGGGGATGATACCTATCTCGTGGATCATTCGGCGGTCACCTATCTGATGGCGCCGGGTGGTGGGTTCCTGGCGCATTTCGGTCCCGAGGCAACGCCCGAACAACTTGCCCAGGCGCTTCGCGATGTGCTTTGACGAGACGACGTCACGCCGCTATCGGGGAGGTCCGCGATGACCGAAAAAACCGTCCAACGGGGCCGGGTCATGCGCCTGCCGACCATGCATGGCCAGCAAGCCGATACCGGGCCGATTAATTTCGTCTCGGACGCGGGGGAAGAGTACCTTCTGATCTCCAAAGCCTCCGACACGCCGGGCAATGTCGAGGACCTTTCGGCGGAAACCGCGGGGACTTTCGAGCCCTATCTCGACAAGGATGTCGAAATCAGGGGCGACTTCTGGGGCAGCGTTGTCTGGCGCGCGTCAGTGGTTTCCGATTGAACTCGGTCGCCAAGCCGCCGACTACAGTCTTTCGCCGGCCCCAACTTCCGCCGCCAAACTGTTTTCATTTGGCGCAAGCGGGCAGACCCAGGAGTCGGAGTAACGGCAGGACGGGTGATAGGCGAAGTTAAAATCCAAGACGAGCTTCCCATCCTCCATGCCGAGATCGGCGCCCTTGATGGTATCGAGCAAGTAACGCCCGCCGCCATAGGTCTCCCGCCCGCTTGTCGCGTCCTTAAACGGCAAGAACAGCCCACCCCCATAACCCTTGATCTGATAGATCGTAAGCTCACCGCCCAAGGTCTCCCTCAGCCCCCTGGTACGCAGACCCGGGACAAGCCGAAGCGCGCCATCCGGGCCTATCTCCCAAACCTCCTCGACGGCGTTCGCGACAACTTCCACGTCAACAAGAAATCGCGCGGTCGGGTTGTGCTCGAACAATGGAACCCCGGCATGGGTGGAACGGCTCCCTCGATCAATCGGCGACTGCGGATGAAACCTGAACAAGATATCGCGCGTTTCACGCCAATCTTTCCACCCCGAGACGGGGTCGGAAGCATTACGAATCCGGCCATAGAGATCCGACACACGGCGGCGCCAATCAGCGAGACTTACAATAGCGTTTTCATTCATTCCGCTTACTTTCTGGATCCCGGCCCGGGCCACGGTCTTGACAGAACCCGTCGATACCCGCAATGAGCGCGCCTGAAATGACTGGTTCCGTCGCCGAACCATCTCACTCGTTACGCTAACCGCGACAGGTGCCCAAATCGGGCGTGATTGGGGATGCCATGAAGCTCAATATCGGATGCGGTTTCAACAAGCTCGATGGTTATGTGAATGTCGACCAGTTCCCTGAATGCGCGCCCGACGTGCTGTGGAATCTGGAGGAGACCCCCTGGCCTTTAGAGGAGAATTCGGTCGAGGAACTCGCCGCCCATCACGTGCTCGAGCATCTCGGCCAGGAAACCAAGGTGTTCTTCGCCATTATCAAGGAGCTGTATCGGTTGATGAGCCACGGGGGGCGGATGAAAATCACGGTTCCCCACCCCTATCACCCCGACTTTCATTTCCGACCCCACCCATGTGCGGCCCTTCATGCGAAATACCTTCGAGATGATGAACCGACACAAAAACCTGGATTGGGCCGAGCGCAACGTGAACGTCACCATGCTGGCGCTCATGCTGGACATAAATTTTGTGATGGTGAGCGCGCTTCAACGATTTGACGATGCGTGGCGAAGAAAACTGGAAAGTGGCGAACTTTCCCTGGACCAGGTTCGCGCCGCCGCCGGAACCCAACTCGGCGTGGTCAAGGAGTTGGAGTTTGTCCTTTGCGCCGACAAGAGCCATCTTGGCTTGGGCGACCCGATCACCGAGGTTCCCTGAAACCCGGCAAGGCCCCGCGACGTTCCCGATCAAGAGCGACCCAGCGCCACCCTGCCGATCCGCTCGCGGGCGATGACCATTTTTTGGATCTGCGCCGTACCGTCTCCGATCTGAAGCCCCAGCACGTCGCGCAACCGCTGCTGATGCGCCATGTCCTTGCTGTAGCCTGAATGGCCATGCGCCAGCAGACATTGATGAATAACGTCAAAGGCGAGCTTGGGTGCCCACCATTTGACCATCGCCGCTTCAGCGGTATGCGACCGGCCCAGATCGCGGAGCCATAGGGTCTTGTAACAAAGCAGACGCGCCGCCTCGATCATGGTCTCCGCCTCCGCCAGGGGGAAGGTCACTCCCTGATAGGTGGCGATCGGCTTTCCGAAAGCCTCGCGCTCCTGAATAAAGTCCCAGCTTTCATCCAATGACGCGCGGGCGGCGCCCAACACCATCAAGCCGATCAAGGCCCGGGAATAATCGAAACCACCCATCACCTGGCGGAACCCGGCACCCTCAACGCCGATCAACGCCAAGGCGTCGACCTTCACCTCGTCGAAGAACATCGACCCCCGGCCCACGCTGCGTGAACCGAGATCGTCAAAGGAAGTGGTTGAGAGACCCGGCGCATCACACGGCACCAGAAACGCCGAGATACCGTGAGCCCGCTCCGCCTCGGTGCCTGACCGAGCGAAGACCAGCGCCGTGTCGGCCTGGTCCGCCATGGAGATCGAGGTCTTCTCGCCGCTTATGACATAGCCGTCATTGGTCCGCCGCGCCTTGAGCTTGAGGTTCGCCGCGTCCGACCCGCCGCCGGGCTCCGTAAGCGCCAACGCCAATATGGTTTCACCCGCGCAGGCCTTGCCGACCACCCGGCGCGCGACATCCGGTTCGGCGTGCTGGACCAGAATCGCGCCCACCAGACCGGTCAGCAGGGGGACATAACCGACATTCAGATCGGCGTGGCTGATCGCCTCGATGATCAGTCCAGCGGTCACCGCGTCAACACCCGAGCCGCCGAACCCCTCCGGGATCTCGGCGGCGATCAGGCCGAGGCCACCCATCTCACGCAAAAGATCCCGGTCAAGCGGCCCGCCCGCGTCCCGCGCCATGAAACCGGGCGCCAACCGCTCCGCGGCAAAACGCCGGGCAACGTCCTGGATCGCGCGCTGATCCTCGGTGAAGTCGAATTCCATGACACTGGTCCCCAAAGACTATGTTTTCACCAGTTCCCGAAGCGCGTATAGCGCCTCGAGCGCCTGAAGCGGCGTCAAGGCGTCGGGATTGATCTCGGCCAACCGCTCCTCGACCTCGCTCGGCCCAGACGCGGCCCGGGGCGTCGGCTGGGCAAGCATCGCCTGAAACAGCGGCAGGTCCTCCGCCAGACGGCCCGCCGCCCCCGCCTTGTCGCCGTTTTCGAGCTGTTCCAACACCGCCTCGGCGCGGTTGATCACCACCGACGGCAAGCCCGCGAGCTTGGCGACGTGAATACCGTAGGAACGATCGGCGGCGCCCTTGCCAACTTCGTGCAGGAACACGATCTCGTCCTTCCATTCCTTGATCCGCATGGTGTGGCAGGACAGCGACGGCAGCTTATCGGCCAGAACCGTTAACTCGTGATAATGCGTGGCGAAGAGAGTACGGCACTTATTCACCTCGTGCAGATGCTCGATCGAAGCCCAGGCGATGGATAGGCCGTCGAAAGTGGCGGTGCCTCGACCGATCTCGTCGAGGATCACCAGCGACCGGTCGGTCGCCTGATTAAGGATCGCCGCGGTTTCCACCATCTCGACCATGAAGGTCGAACGGCCCCGGGCCAGATCGTCGGCCGCGCCGACCCGGCTGAACAGACGGTCAACCACCCCGATGCGCGCCTCGGTCGCAGGGACATAGGAGCCCATCTGAGCCAACAGCGCGATCAACGCGTTCTGCCTCAGAAACGTGCTCTTACCCGCCATGTTCGGACCGGTGATCAACCACAACCGTTGGTCCGCCGCCAAATCACAGTCATTCGCGACAAAACCGGCACCGTCGCTGGCCAGAGCCTCGACAACCGGGTGCCGCCCGCCGATGATCGAAAAATCCTGGCTGTTATCGACTTGCGGGCGGACATAGCGGCGGTCGACGGCAAGTTCCGCCAGCCCGCTGGCGACGTCGAGCCGCGCGAGAGCGGCGGCGGCGAGACCGATGGCGTCGGCCGCGTCCAGAACCTGCCGGACCAGGCCGGCGAAGATCTCCATCTCCAGTGCCAGCGATTTGTCCGCCGCCGAAGCCAGATCACGCTCCAATTCGCCGAGTTCAACCGTGGTGAAACGGACCGCGTTGGCCATGGTCTGGCGATGAATAAACGTCTCGTGGCCCATCACCTTGTCGGCGTGGATTGCGGTCACCTCAACGAAATATCCCAGCACGTTATTGTGCTTGATCTTCATCGACGCGATGCCGGATTGTTCGGCGTATTGCCGCTGCAGCCCGGCGATGAGGCGCCGGCTCTCGTCTCGCAGGCCGCGCAGACGGTCCAGTTCGGGCGCGTGACCCGCCGCGATAAACCCACCATCCCGCGCCAGCAGCGGCGGCTCCTCGGCCATGGCACGCCGGAGGAGGTCCACCAAGGGCTCGTGATACCCAAGATCCTCCCAGATCTCGCGGATACCCTCGGGCGGATCGGCGATCGAGCCCTCGGTGCGTAGCAGACGGTCGCGCAGGCTCCCGGTCACTCCCAACCCATCACGAATCGCCGCCAAATCCCTGGGCCCGCCTCGATCCAAGGCCAGTCGCGACAAGGCCCGCTCAAGATCCGGTGTCCGGCGCAATGTGTCACGGATATCGGCGCGCAAACGCTCGCCATCGACAAAATGCGTGACCTTGTCGAGACGATGGGTGATCGCCGCCGGGTCGGTCGGCGGGGCGGCGATTCGGCTCGCCAGGAGCCGTGCGCCGGCGCCGGTCACCGTGCGATCGATGACATCAAGCAAGCTACCCCGACGCTCGCCGGAAAGCGTGCGGACCAGTTCCAGATTTGCCCGGGTCGCGGCGTCGATCTCCACGGAACCGCCCGCCGACCACCGCCTAGGCGCGGACAACCTCGGCAGGCGGCCCTGCTGCGTAAGTTCGAGATAATCCACCAGAGCCCCCGCCGCCGCGAGCTCGGCGCGCGAGAAATTTCCGAACCCGTCCAGCGCCCCAACCCCGAACAGGGCTTCCAGGCGCTTGGTCCCGTTGGCGCTGTCGAACCGGCTGGAGGGCATCGGCGCGAGAACCGCGCGCCAATCCTCCAGATGCGCCGCGACCACCGCGCCGGCGCCATCCTCGTTCAACAGCCGATCCGGCACCAGGAGCTCGCTTGGACCGATCCGCGCCAGGGTCGCCGCGAGACCGGCGGCGTCGGTTGGCTGAACCTGCAGGGCACCGGTGGACACATCCACCCAGGCAAGACCGAACTTCCCCTGGGCTTCCGCCATACCCGCCAGATAGTTGTGGCTGCGCGCCTCCAGCAAGGTGTCCTCGGTGACCGTGCCCGGGGTAACCACGCGAGAGACGGCGCGCTTGACCACGGATTTAGAGCCACGCTTGCGCGCTTCCGCCGGATCCTCGACCTGATCGCAGATGGCGACGCGAAAGCCCTTGCGGATGAGCCGAGCGAGATAGGCGTCCGCCGCGTGGAACGGCACGCCGCACATGGGGATGTCATCACCGTTGTGACGACCGCGCTTGGTCAGGGTGATGTCCAGCGCCCCCGCCGCGACCACCGCGTCATCGAAGAACAACTCATAAAAGTCGCCCATGCGGAAAAACAGCAACGCGTCGGGATGCGCCTGCTTGATCTCGAAGAACTGGACCAACATCGGCGTCAGCCCGGCGGTCGACGCCGCACCAGTCTGATCGCCGGCATCACGTGGGCGGGTTTTTTCGGAGCCCGGATCTTGTTCCGCTGTCACTGGGTCGCACTTGCCGTTGATTGCGCCTGAATCGTGACCGACCTTAGCATGCTGTCCCACCTGGTCGCCATCGCCCGACTTGGTATCCGTGGTTGATTCACAATCCCCGCCATGCCCCAATAGACGAAAATAACAGCGCGACGGTTGTCGCAAAACCGATAGAGGAAACGCTCTCATGGACGACGCCAAGCGACAAACGGATCAGGACGCGCTGGATTTTCACGCGCTCGGCAAGCCCGGCAAGTTCGAAATCGCGCCCACCAAGCCGCTGAACACCCAGCGTGATCTATCGCTCGCCTACTCTCCTGGCGTCGCGGTGCCCTGCATGGAGATCCACCGTGACGCCTCAAAGGCCTATGATTATACGGCCAAGGGCAACATCGTCGCGGTGATCTCGAACGGCACCGCGGTCCTTGGGCTCGGGAATATCGGGGCCCAGGCGGCCAAGCCGGTCATGGAAGGCAAGGCGGTTCTTTTCAAGAAATTCGCCGATATCGACGGCCTTGATCTCGAGGTTAACACCGAGGATGTCGACGAGGTGGTAAACTGCGTGCGCTTCCTCGGCAAAAGCTTCGGCGGCATCAATCTAGAGGACATCAAGGCGCCGGAATGCTTCATCATCGAACAGCGTCTGAAGGAACTGCTCGACATCCCGGTCTTTCACGATGACCAGCACGGCACCGCGATCATCACCGCGGCGGGTCTGATCAACGCCCTGCATCTGACCGGCCGTGATCTGGCGACCTCGAAAATCGTCGTCAACGGCGCCGGCGCCGCCTCGATCGCCGGGATCGAGCTGATCAAGGCGATGGGGGTACCGCACGAGAACGTCATCATGTGCGACTCCCGGGGCGTGATTTATCAGGGCCGCGAGGCCGGCATGAATCAGTGGAAATCCGCCCATGCCGCCGAGACCGACGCCCGAACCCTGGAGGACGCCGCCGCCGGCGCCGACATTCTGATCGGGCTTTCCGCGAAAGGCGCGTTTTCGGCCGATATGGTCAAATCCATGGCCGACAACCCAATCATCTTCGCCATGGCCAACCCGGATCCCGAGATCACGCCGGAGGAAGTCGCGGAAATCCGACCCGACGCGATCATGGCGACCGGGCGCTCGGACTATCCAAACCAGGTGAACAATGTCCTCGGCTTTCCCTATATCTTCCGCGGCGCGCTTGATGTAAGGGCTTCGGAGATCAATGACGCGATGAAAATCGCGGCGGCAAACGCGATCGCCGAGTTGGCGCGCGAGGATGTTCCCGACGAAGTCAGCGCCGCCTACGGAAAACCGCTCCAGTTCGGGCGTGAGTATATCATTCCCGCCCCCTTCGATCCGCGCCTGATCGTCAAGGTTTCATCCGCCGTCGCGCGCGCGGCGATGGACTCCGGGGTCGCGCAACGCCCGATCGAGGATTTTCACGCCTATGAGGCGGAACTGCGCGCGCGGCGCAATCCGACCGCCAGCGCCCTCAGCGGCATCCATGCCCGGGTGCGCCAATCGCCAAAGCGCGTGGTCTTCGCCGAGGGCGAGGAAGAACGCGTGATCCGGGCCGCGATTGCCTTCAAATCCGCCGGCTATGGCGAGCCGATCCTGATCGGCCGCGAGGAAACCGTCCGGGAGACCATGGCCCGTCTCGGGCTGGCCTCGTCGACGGACCTGGAAATCCACAACGCCCGGCTGTCGGTTCATAACGAGGAATACACGGCGAACCTCTATAAGCGGCTGCAACGGAGCGGCCACCTGTTCCGCGATGTGCAGCGCATGGTCAATCAGGATCGCAACGTCTTTGCCGCTTCAATGGTGGCGAATGGTCATGCCGACGCGATGGTCACCGGCGTTACCCGCAGTTTCGGGGTCAATCATGAGTACATAACCCGCGTGCTGGACCCGAAACCCGGCCAGCGGCTGATGACCTGTAGCGTCGTGGTGACCCGTTCGACCACGTTGTTCATCGCCGACACCAATATCAACGAGCTCCCCGATCCCGAGGCCCTGGCCGATATCGCCGTTCAGACCGCGGAGCGCGCGCGGGCCTTTGGACACGAGCCCCGCGTCGCCTTGCTGTCGTTCTCGAATTTCGGCTATCCGCATCGAGAGCACATGCAACGAATCCGCGCGGGTGTTCAGGCCTTGGATGAGCGCAATGTCGACTTTGAGTATGACGGCGAGATGAATGTCGATGTCGCGCTGGATATGTCGCTAAGGGCGAATTATCCGTTCTGCCGGCTGTCTGGTCCTGCGAATGTGCTGATCATGCCGGCGCTGCATTCCGCGAATATCAGCTACAAACTGCTGCAAGCGGTGGGCGGCGGCACGATCATCGGCCCGATGCTCATCGGGCTGGAGAAACCGGTGCAGATCGTCCAGATGAACGCCACCGTCAATGACCTCGTCGAAGCCGCGGCGATCGCGGCCTATGACGCGGTTCTAGCCTGACCAAGAGGTGAAGATGAGAGGTACTCTCGGAAAAGCCGCGGCGATTTTCGTCGTGGCCATCGCCCTGTCTAATCCGGTAACGCCGGTAAAAGCGCAATCCAGCCTGCTGGATTCGGCAAAGGGATTACTGGGAAAGGTCGGACAAGGCGGCGCGTCCGGCGGCCTGTCCAGTTCGGAAATCTCCAGCGGCCTGACCGAGGCGATTTGGGTCGGCGCCCAGCGGGTGATCGGGCAGCTCGGCACGACCGGTGGATTCGAAAACGATCCGGCGGTTCACATTCCCCTGCCCAAGACCATGCGATCCGCCCAGGCTGTCTTGGACAAGATCGGCTATGGAAGTCTCGGCCAGGAATTGGAATCGGCGCTCAACAAGGACGCCGAAAAGGCGCTGCCGGAAGCCACCGCCGCCTTCGGTGACGCAATCAAGGCCATGACCTGGCAAGACGCGCAGGGGATCCTGAATGGCCCCGATGACGCGGCGACCAAGTATTTCCAGCGCACCACGACCCAACCCTTGAAACAGTGTTTCGCGCCGATCGTCGAGGACGCCTTGGCCGAGACCGGAGCGGTCAAGGCTTACGACGCCTTCATGAGCCAGTACGAGAACGTACCCTTGGTCCCGGACATAAAGGGCGATCTCACGGCCCATGTGGTACAGAAGGCTCTCAACGCGCTGTTTCTGTATCTCGGCAGGGAAGAAGCCGCGATCCGCAACAACCCGGCGGCGCGGTCGACGGATCTGCTGAAGAAGGTTTTTTCAAGCCAGTAGTCACGCCTTCCGCGATAGGGGCGGTGCGCGCGACTTTCCTTAATTCCGGATCAATCACCGGATAGAGGCTTGCCCGCCGGCACTCTAAAAAGCAGCATCTTCAGTCATGGGAGTGAGCCTGTCATGTCAACGATGTTGCACCCCAACTCTTTCGCCACCGAGGATGCTCGCTGGAACGCCGTGGTCGGCAAGCAAGCCGACGCGGATGGTCGCTTCGTCTACGCGGTCGCGACCACCGGTATCTACTGCCGACCCAGTTGCTCCAGCCGCCAACCGGCCCGGCGCAATGTGCGTTTCTACGAGACTGGCGCTGAAGCCGAGAAGGCGGGATATCGCGCCTGCCGTAAATGCGGCGGCCAGCCGAAGGGAATGAACGATCCCCAACTGCTCGCGGTTCGCCGCGCGTGCCAGGAGATCGAAGCCTCCGACGAGCAGGCGCCAAGCCTGCAAACACTGGCCACCGCGACCGGCGTCAGCCCGCATCATCTCCACCGGGTTTTCAAGAAAGCCATGGGGATCACCCCGAGGCAGTATTGGGATTCAATCCGGCTCGAGCGCTTGAAGAAGAACCTGCGTTCAGGCGAACCCGTGGCGCCGGCGCTATACGGCGCCGGGTACGGCTCATCCAGCCGGCTTTACGAGAAATCCGCCGGACAACTTGGCATGACACCCGCCAGCTATGGCCGGGGCGGCGCCGGAGCGGTGATCGCCTATGCCACTAGGGTCAGCACCATGGGATTGGTCCTGGTGGGCGCGACGGCCAAGGGCGTCTGTTTTGTCGGGCTGGGAGACGAGGAGGACGCACTCATCGCCGATCTGGGGGCGGACTTCCCAAAGGCCGAGAGGCATAGAGATGACGAGGGCCTTGGTGACATGCTGGATACCGTGGTCGCGCATCTCGAGGGACATGAACCGAATATCCAACTGCCGCTGGATGTCCAGGCCACGGCCTTTCAACGCCAGGTTTGGCAAGCCCTTAGCGATATACCCTATGGAGAAACCCGCTCCTACGCCCAGCTCGCCGAGGCGATCGGCAAACCCGGCGCCCCCAGAGCCGTCGGGCGCGCTTGCGGCAGCAACCCCGTGGCACTACTGGTCCCGTGCCACCGAGCCATCGGCGCGGATGGTCGGCTTACCGGTTATCGCTGGGGAGTCGAACGCAAACAGGCGCTTCTGGACCAGGAAAAGACCCTGGCGCGAAACGGTTAAACAGAGGACGGCGACGAAGCCGGCGCTGGCTCAGGCCCGCCCGGCCGCCGTCGAAAGGAGCGAAGCGTCGACGCCGATCTTGGCCATGGCGCGGTCCCATTTGGTCTCGATATCCGCGTCAAACAAGAGCGCGTCGTCCGAAGCTACACTGAGCCAGGCGTTTTCCTGAATCTCCCCATCAAGCTGGCCGGGTCCCCACCCGGCATATCCGAGCGCAAGCACCAGATCCCGCGGCCCCGCCCCCCTGGCAATGTCCCGCACGATGTCCACCGTCGCGGTAAGAGCCATTGCATCGTTGATCGGCATCGACTCGTCCGCCATGTAGTCGCGAGTATGCAGCACAAATCCCCGCTCGGTCTCGACCGGTCCGCCGAAATGCACATTCGGCAGGACAATCGATGAAGCCGGATCGTGGTCAATACCGAGCTGTTCGAGCAAATCCGAACAAGGCAAGCCGCCGATCAGACGATTGACCACCAGGCCCACGGCCCCATCCTCGCCATGCGCGCACATATAGATCACCGCACGGGCGAAACGCGGATCGCGCATGCTCGGCATGGCCAGCAGAAGCTGGCCCGTCAGATAGACATCATCGATGCTGGCTTTATCACGCGCCATCGTCACATTTATGCGGCCAAAAGAGTCACCGGAGCATGGTATAATCGCCTCGCACCGAGGGTATAGGCGCTCGCAACACCGTTCAATCCCGGAAATGTGAGCGTTTTTCCCGTGAACTATCCCTATATTCCAAGGCTGAAACGAATTGAGGTATCGGCTGACCATGGGAAAAACCACCATATCCGGTCAATGGGCACGGTTGCTTTTTGGCGTCACGGCGACGGTCTATATCGCCGTATTGGGCGCGGCTGACGCGGCAAGCGGCGCCTCGGATTGGGCGCGCACCCGCATGGCCGATATCCGGCTGGTCAGCGCGGCCTCGGGCACGGGTGACGCGGCGACGGTCCCGTTAGGCTTGCAATTCAAGCTCGCCGAGGGCTGGAAGATCTACTGGCGCACGCCGGGCGATGCCGGATTTCCACCGAATCTCGAAATCAAGAACGCCGAGAACCTGCGCGACTTGGAATGGAAGTGGCCGGTCCCCCACCGCTTCAGCCTCTTTGACCAGGAAAGCCACGGCTACAAGGACGAGGTGGTCTTTCCCATCGCCGCGCGGATCGCGGAGCCCGGTAAGCCGCTACAAATTGACGCGACCGTGCATGCGCTGGCCTGCAGCGACATCTGCGTTCCGTTGGACGCGGCCTTGACCTTCACCTTGCCGGCGGGACCGGCGGGACCCACCGCCTTTACCCAACTCATCAGCCGATATCGCTCACTGGTTCCGAGCCCTTTAGCGGGGGCTGGCCTTTCGGTAACCGCCGTCGAGCCGGTGGGAGAGCCCAAGCCGCACTCCATCAAGGTTTCGATCTCATCCGATTCACCCTTGGCCACGCCGGACATCTTTGTTGAAACGGAGGATCGTTACAGATTCGGAAAGCCGGTGGTGGAATTGGCCGCCGACGCACGCGGCGCCGTGCTGACGATACCCGCTTCACTGCCGAAGAACGGGTCCTTGTCGGCGCTTCCGGTAACCCTGACCATCGTCGACGGTGACCGCTTCATTGAGGGCAAACACCGTGTCGGAGACCGCCCGGATACCCGAGCGACCGGCAACCCCGCGTTGACCAAGGTCAGCCTCGCGACCTGGCTCACCATGCTTGGTCTCGGGCTGTTGGGCGGGTTCATATTGAATTTCATGCCCTGCGTCCTGCCGGTACTCTCCTTGAAGTTGCTCGGCGTCCTTCGCCATGGCGGTGGCGAATTGACCCATATCCGCCGCGGTTTCATCGCCTCCGCGCTTGGCATCGTGACATGTTTCATGATCCTGGCCGTTGGGGCGATCGCCATGAAGCAGGCGGGACTGGCGATTGGCTGGGGCATTCAGTTCCAGCAACCACTGTTTTTGGCCTTCATGATCGTGCTACTCGCCGGGTTCGCGGCAAACCTGTTCGGATGGCTGGAGATTCCGCTGCCGGGGGTCTTGGCACGGCTAGGAACCGTCGGACCAACCTCGACCGGGTTGAAACAGGACGTGGGCGGCGGACGGGATCTCTTCGGGCATTTTCTGACCGGCGGTTTCGCGGCCCTATTGGCAACTCCTTGCTCCGCGCCTTTTCTGGGCACGGCGCTTGGATTCGCGCTGGCCCGGGGCCCTCTTGAAATAGTCTCGATCTTTCTAGCCCTGGGGACTGGTCTAGCCCTGCCCTATCTTCTCGTGGCGGCCCGGCCCTCGATGGTACGACGTCTACCCCGGCCCGGCGCCTGGATGGATAAGCTTAGGGTTATCCTCGGCCTGGCACTGGTGGTGACCGCGATCTGGCTCTTCACGGTCGTCTTGGCGCAGATTGGAATAGAGGCGGTCGCCGCGATGGCGGGGTTGCTGGTCGCGGCCGCTGGGCTGCTCGCCGCCACGCGGGCGAAACGTTCTCGTCCGGCTCTCGCGGTAGCTGGTATACTTTCGGCCATCGCGCTATTCGTCGGTGGCGGCGGTATCGGACCAGTCGCGAACAACCACGGCGATGGTGGTATCGTTCAAGCGTCGCATTCCGAGGGAGACGTGCGATGGATCGCCTTCGATGCGGCGGACCTGACCCGGCTGGTAAGCGCCGGTGAGGTAGTCTTCGTCGACGTCACCGCCGATTGGTGCCTTACCTGCAAGGTCAACAAATCCCTGGTCCTGGACAAGGGAGCGGTCGCCGCGCGGCTCGCGGGCGGCGAGATAGTCGCCATGCGCGCCGACTGGACCAAGCCCAACGCTCGGATCGCCGCCTATCTCGCGTCTTTTCAACGCTACGGCATCCCCTTCAACGCGGTCTATGGCCCGGGCCTTCCCGATGGATTGGCGCTCCCGGAATTGTTGACCAAGGAGGCGGTTCTCGCCGCCCTGGACAAAGCCCGGGGCGGCGCGACCAAGACAAAACGAACCGCGTCCGTGATTCCCGACACGAATGCTTCGCAATAAGACTGGATTCCCGTCGCGATACGCCTATCTTGAGGGCGTCGGCTAGCGACGCCCGGACGGGTTCGCGTGAAACCGCCGACGCCGTCTTCATCATCGTCCGCCACAATCGTGGCGTGGGCGCGAAATCGTCAAACCGAGGGGATATCAGATGAGCATCAAAGCTGGCGACAAGGTTCCCGCCGTTACCCTGAAACACAAGACCGCCGAGGGCATCGATGATGTCTCGACCTCCGATCTTTTCGACGGCAAGAAAGTCGTCGTGTTCGCCGTTCCCGGCGCCTTCACGCCGACCTGTTCGGCCAAGCATCTACCGGGTTTCGTGAACAAGGCCGATGAGTTGAAGGCGAAAGGCGTCGACACGATCGCCTGTGTATCCGTGAATGATGCCTTCGTCATGGATGCCTGGGGTCAGGATCAGAATGTCGGCGACAAGGTCATGATGCTCGCCGATGGTAGCGCCGATCTCGCTAAGGCTCTCGGACAGGTGCTTGATTTGACGGATCGCGGCATGGGCGTTCGTTCGGGGCGCTACGCGATGATCGTCGACAACGGCACGGTCTCGGAGATGTTGGTCGAAGAACCGGGAGCTTTCGAGGTTTCCAGCGCGGAATACGTGCTCGGCAAACTCTAACTCTCGAGCCCACTATCAACCGACGGCGGGTGCCACGGCGCCCGCCGTTTGCTGTTTAGGACCGCTATTCGCTTGAGAATTCCGCGCCCAAACGCGCGGCGGACCACCAGGTTGCCCCGGCGGCCCGCGCGAACACGTTATCCGGTCGGGGATGCCATGACTGCCTTTGGGCCTGTCTTGGCACGGACTCCCGCCGGTTTTCGCGACGGCACCCCTGATTACCTCGCCTTCGATGCAAGCCCGGCGCGCGATCACCATTGCCTTAAAGTCGCGCCCACCTTGGCCGAATGACGCGCTTTGCTTTCCCGGACCGAAGCCCGAAACGGCGTCCCCGAAAACGAACCCGCGGGCCGTTGCCGGGAAACTGGTGACGCATGGATCGCCGGACCGGCATAAACCCAGGCCCACCGGAGATTGAAGGCCCAAGCGTCGGACGAAGCTCACTCCCGGTCGCGCCTACGCGAGCCTCCCAGAAGGGCGGCGATCCTCGGCCACTCCGTAACGGAACGCGACCAAAAATCCAACCAAGAGCGACACAGATCCCACGTGTCAATAAAACGATGAACTCAGGCACGAACTCGGTCAATGAAAAAATGTATTAGTCTCGAAAAATAATTTCTAGTCTTAATGTTGATTTCATATTAACAAAATATCCACAGTTTATCCCCTAAAATTTACCGGCCGATTTTTGAAAATTTGAATTTTTCCGTTTATTTATCAATGGATTAGGGATGGCACAACAGCTATCAACAAAATTAAGGACTTGTGAGGCTATGGCACTGTGGAAAACCATATGACCTGGGAAAACCGCCCGTCGACCGTCATCAACCGCCGTCAAGCTCGTCCAACGCCTCAATGGACGGCGCCTCGATCACCAATCGCGCCACCTCGAACGAGAAGCCGGCGCGGGCCATGGCCGAGAGATCGCGCTTCAAGGCACCCTCTCGCTTCTCTTCCTGACGATAGGGGCCGAGTCGGCGGCGGCGGGCCAAGGCCAGGGCCGCCTTCAAGTCCACATCCCGATGCTCGGCCAGAAGGCTCTCGACGGCACGGTCCACGGTCGAGCGTTCCAACCCCTTCTCGGCCAGTTTCACGCGGATCATACGCAGCGAAAAACCGCGCCTGAAAAAGGAACGGGCGCGTCCATCGGCGTAGGCATCGTCATCAAGGATCCCGGATCGGGTCAATCTTTGAATGATCGCTTCGATCCAACCGTGCGCGCGATCCACGTCGACACCATCAGCCTCCGCATATTTGGTCACGCGCCGCCGCAAAACCCGACGCACGGAAGCCGTCGACGCCGCGAATCGACCGAGGTAATAGAGCGCCGACTGGTACAACCTTTCCTCGGACAGGCCCTTCGAACGCCCCCGCCGATCGCCTCGATCGGCATGATCGTTTTTCCGGGGACCCGCCGCACCGGCGGTGATACTCTCGGATATTGGGCGCGCGCCTCGTTCCACCATGGAAATTCCTTACGCCATGCGGAGCGCCAAGACCAGCCAAAGAACTGTTAATTGTGGGGATATCATGAATTTTACAATAAATTCAAAATGATAAGAAAGGATATTTCGGTGGATAATCATGTGGATTTATTTTGAATATCGGGAATTAAAATCGCCTGCCAAGACTCTGAAATCCCTGTAGGATCAGGACCGACTTCACATGAAGGTTTAAGAGATCAAAATGGCCGTCCAAAGTCTTTTTCCGGACACCAACAAGAACGCGCTTCGCAGCACCGGGATACTGGGCAGCCAAACGATTCGGGAATGGGTCGACGCTGGTCGGATCGAAAGCGAGATCCCGGTCGAGGAACGCCAAATTCAACCCGCCAGCATCGACCTGCGGCTGGGTTCGGTCGCCTATCGCGTGCGCGCGAGCTTCCTGCCGGGCCGCGGCGCATCGGTCATGGACAAGCTCTCGCGCTTCGAGATGCACCGCATCGATCTCACGAAGGACGCGGTCCTCGAGAAAGGCTGCGTCTATATCGTTCCCTTGCAGGAGCATGTCCGATTGCCGGCGGGGGTGTCCGGCACCGCGAACCCGAAAAGCTCGACCGGTCGGCTGGATGTCTTCACGCGGTTGATCACTGATTACACGACCGAGTTTGAAACCGTCGCGCCGGGCTATCGAGGTCCGCTCTACGCTGAAATCTCTCCTAGAACCTTCAGTGTCCTGGTGCGCCAGGGCTCCTGCTTGAATCAGCTGCGTTTCCGCCGCGGCAATCCGCCACCCGCTGATTCGGCCATGCGGCGCCTTCAGGAGACCGAGGGCCTTGTCGATACCGGTGATACGACGGCGGATATCAACAAGGGGGTCGCCATCAGCGTTGACTTGAAGGGCGATGAAACCGGGCTGCTCGGCTATCGCGCGAAGCCCCATACCGCGCTGATCGATATCGACAAACCAGGCTCATGCGATGTCCTGGACTATTGGGAGCCGGTGTTCCGCGCGCCCGGGCGTCCGGCGGAGCTGATCCTCAATCCCGACGAATTTTATATTCTAATGTCCAAGGAGTTTGTAACCGTTCCGCTGGACCACGCGGCGGAGATGCGGGCCTACGACACTAGGGTCGGAGAATTCCGTGTCCATTACGCCGGTTTCTTCGATCCGGGATTCGGGCACGAAGCCGCCGGCGGTGTCGGAACGCGAGCGGTGCTGGAGGTGCGATCGCACGACGTGCCTTTCCTCGTCGAGGATAGCCAGACGGTCTGTCGGCTCGTTTACGAGCAAATGACGGAAATCCCAGACAAGCTTTACGGCGCCGGTGGTGTCGGCTCAAATTATCAGGGCCAGGGCCTGAAGCTTTCCAAGCACTTCAAGGCGCCCGAGAAATCCTAGCCGGCAAACCTAGACGGTAATGTCGACCGAGCCACTGGTGGACGCGGATTGATTGGTCTCGGCGATAACACGCGCGGTCTCGACAGCGCTTTGCACGACCTGAGCGTTTACCGCCTGACTTTGCTTTGTGACGTTCAACGCCACGACGGCAAGGGATTGCGCGGCTCCGGCGGATGAAACGGCCATTGGTTGC
Organism: Alphaproteobacteria bacterium; assembly: GCA_038118725.1. GTDB lineage: Bacteria > Pseudomonadota > Alphaproteobacteria > Thalassobaculales > Thalassobaculaceae > JADHLJ01. The sequence continues at coordinate 35,736 of JAYOIK010000007.1, forward strand.
CTTTCCGGCCCTTCTGGACCCATCGTTTTGAACACGATATCCCCGTTTTCGGGAACGGCTCTATCCATCAGACATGACGATCCGGCATACCGCTTTCAAGTGAATTCACGCGAAGCCATGTCGACGGAGGCCGGAACGTGCGATTTCGCACGGAAACCGGCGATTCGCTCATGCTTGACAACCGCCGCGCCGAGCGGTTTTATCCGGTCCCTCTTGAGCGTTCCGGAAGCCGCGCGGGCGCTCGCTGTTTTTTCGTGAAGGAGACGTCTCGTGGTTACATCGGTGATGCCCACCTACGGGCGGATCGACATCGCTTTCGAGCGTGGTGAAGGATCCTACCTGTACAGCACCGATGGGCGACGATATCTCGACTTCGCCAGCGGTATCGCGACGAACTCCCTGGGACACGCGCATCCGCATCTGGTCGCGAAGGTTCAGGAACAGGCCGGCAAGCTCTGGCACGTCTCCAACCTCTACAACATCCCTGAGCAGCAACGCTTCGCCGATCGCCTGGTCGCCAACTCCTTCGCGGATACCTGTTTTTTCTGCAATTCCGGCGCCGAGGCGATGGAAGGCGCGCTGAAAGTCGCGCGTAAGTATCATTTCGTGAACGGGGATCCGGACCGCGAGGAAATGGTCTGCGCGACCGGCTCGTTCCATGGCCGCACCCTGGCCACGCTATCAGCCGGCGACAACGACAAGTATCGCGAGGGCTTTGGCCCGCGCCCCGGTGGTTTCACTCATGTGGCCTTCGGCAATCTCAACGAGATGCGCGCCGCGATGAGCGATAAAACCGCCGCCATCGTGGTCGAGCCGATACAGGGTGAAGGCGGCATCAATCCCGCCACCTCGGAGTACCTCCAGGCGCTGCGGGAAATCGCCGATGAGTTCGGCGCGCTTTTGGTCTTCGATGAGGTTCAGTGCGGGATGGGCCGGACCGGCCGCCTCTTCGCCTACGAAATTTCGGGCGTCGCGCCCGACGTAATGGCGCTAGCGAAAGGTCTGGGCAGCGGGTTCCCCGTGGGCGCGGTGCTGGCGTCGGAAAAAGGCGCGTCGGGCATGTCGCCCGGCACCCATGGCTCGACCTATGGCGGCAACCCGATGGCCATGGCCGCCGGTAACGCCGTGCTCGACGTTATGCTGGGGGACGGTTTCCTGGATACGGTCAAGGAAAACGGCGCCTATCTCCGCGAACAGCTTGAAGCCGTTGTCGCGCGTCACCCCAAGGTGGTCGAGTCGGTTCGTGGCGTCGCCTTGATGCAGGGTCTCAAATGCATCAAGCCGAACCTCGAGATGATGACGGCGACGCGCGAGGCCGGTTTGTTGACCGTCGTCGCGGGCGACAATGTCCTGCGTATCCTGCCGCCCCTGACGGTTTCGAAGAGCGAAATCGACGAGGCCGTCGGGTACCTAGACACGGCGTTCGCGGGCGCCGCCGAATAGGGCTCAGCCCAACCAACAGACAAGAAATGGGGGCCGTGACGTGACGGCAAGCACCCGACATTTTCTGGATCTCGACGAAATCGACGAGGCCGATCTGCGCGGCATGATTGACCATGCCGCCGCCATGAAGCGCGGCGAGGCGGGCACGGACCAGCCGCTCCGCGGCAAATACCTCGCGATGATCTTCGAGAAGCAGTCGACCCGAACCCGGGTCTCCTTCGAAGTCGGCATGAAGCAACTCGGCGGCGATGTCGTGGTGCTCAACGGCGGCGACCTGCAACTCGGACGCGGCGAAACCGTCGCCGATACCGCCCGGGTTCTCTCGCGCTATGTGGACTGCATCATGATGCGGACCTATGAGCGCGAGAAGGTGACCGAGATGGCGGAACACGCCACCGTCCCGGTGATCAACGGCCTCACCGACAGCACTCATCCCTGTCAGCTGATGGCCGATGTGCTTGCCTTCGAGGAACATCGCGGCCCGATCCGAGGCCGTACCATCGCCTGGAGTGGCGACGGCAATAACATGGCGGCATCATGGATCCATGCTTCGGTCCGGTTCGGCTTCAACCTCCGCATCGCCTGTCCCGAGGAGTTGAAACCCGACCCGGCGCTGTTTGAATGGGCGGATGCCCAGGGCGGTGCCGTCGAGTTGCTGCACGACCCGGTCGCGGCGGTCCAAGGCGCCGACTGCGTCGTGACGGATTCCTGGATCTCGATGGGTGACGACGAAGCCAACCGCCACAATCTTCTTTCCCCGTTCCGCGTGGATGAAGCGCTCATGTCCAAGGCCAAGGATGACGCGGTGTTCCTGCATTGTCTTCCCGCCCATCGCGGCGAGGAAGTCACCGCCGAGGTTATCGACGGGCCGCGTTCGCTGGTTTGGGACGAGGCCGAGAATCGTCTACACACGCAGAAAGCAATCCTGGCCTGGTGCCTGGCATGAGCCTACAGGGAGGCGCTGGCGGTATGGCGGGTCACGCCCAACCGCGGGACGATATTGTTCTTCCGTTCCAGGTCGAGCCCTATGCCCTACGCGGGCGCTTGGTTCGCCTGGGCCCGGCGGCGGAAGCCATCCTCGCGGCCCATGACTATCCCGAACCGGTTTCCCGCTTGTTGGCGGAGATGCTCGCCTTGGCGCCCTGCCTCGCCGCGGCGTTAAAATACGAAGGCGTGTTCACCCTGCAGGTCAAGGGCAACGGCCCCGTGCAAACCCTGATGGCCGACATTACCAGCGATGGCGCGATGCGAGGCTATGCCGGTTTCGACGCCGACGCGGTTCATAGGGTCATTGAGGAGCACGGCGCGGACGCCCCGCTGCAACGGCTGACCGAAGGGGGCTACATCGCCTTCACCGTCGACCAGGGACGGCACGCCGATCGCTATCAGGGAATTGTCGAGCTTTCCGGCGCCACCTTGGCCGACTGCACCCACGCCTATTTCCGTAACTCCGAACAGTTGGAAACCGGCATAAAGGTCGCCGCAGGTCGGTCCACCACGGGAACCTGGCGCGCCGCGGCGGTTATGGTTCAGCGCCTCGCCTATGCCGGCGGTACCGGCGCCCCGAAGGGCGTGAGCGAGGATGAATACGACGAAGGCTGGCGCACGGCGGTGATCCTGATGAGCAGTTGCACCGCCGACGAGCTGTTGGACGAGGGTTTGGTCCCGGAAGGGTTGCTCTATCGGTTGTTCCATGAAACCGGTGTTCGTGTGTATCCCGAGGAAGCCCTTGTCGCGAAATGCCGGTGCTCAACGGAGAAGGTCGAGCGGGTGCTGAAATCCCTCACAGACGCGGAACTGCGGGATATGACGGTGGATGGCGCGGTTTCGGTGGTCTGTGAGTTCTGCAAGAACGAGACACGATACGACGACGCGGCACTTGCGACCTTGCGGCGAACCCCCGACAATGCGAATGACCCCTCCAGCCCCGGACGGACAGAATAGGATTCTTGTCATGCGCGCTCTCGGCAATGCGATTCCTTCCTGGCGTGCGCTATTGCTGATCATCTCGCTCCCCTGGCTCCTGACCGCCTGTGAGACGCCGGACCCCGCGATCACGTTTCCCGAACTGACTTTCGCGCATAAGCCGAGGATTGCCCTTGATGTCGCCAAGGTCGAAGTGATCAGCGAGTATCAGATGCCGTTCAAGACGCCGAATGTCGAACATCTGGCGCCGGTCGCGCCGGGCGCCGCCGCCGAGCGTTGGGCCCAGGATGTACTGAAACCCGTCGGCGCCAACGGAATCGTGCAGTTCGTCATCACTCGCGCCGCGATAACCGAGAAGAAGCTCAAGACATCCAGCGGGTTGAAGTCACTGATCTCAATCGAGCAATCCGAGGAATACGAAGCCGCGCTGGATGTCAGGGTCGAAATCATCAAGGACAACCGACGCCTCGCCACGGCTCGGACCTCAATCACCCGCACGCAAACCGCGCGCGAGGATACGACCCCCAACCAGCGCTCTAAACTCTGGTACGCGCTAGTCGAGCGATTGATGCTCGAATTCGACGGCGAGATGCGCAAACAGGCCGGCTCGTATCTGAAGGAACATACGCGCTAGTTCGAACTCTCCACCGCCAGCGCCTCGATCATCTCCGCGAGATCGAGCACCCGCCGCGCCTCCTCGACATGCAGGTTCTCGATCAATTGTCCGTCCAGGAGAACCACGCCCGAGCCCTCGGCTTCGGCTTTCGCATGCACCTCCATCACCCGGCGTGACCAATCGATATCCTCCGCCGTCGGGCCGAAGGCTCGGTTCGCCGACTCCAAGGTTTTCGGATGGATTAGCGTCTTGCCGTCGAAACCCATTTCCGCCCCTTGGCGGCAGATCTCGACAAAACCCGCGTCATCGGACAAATCGAGATGAACCCCATCAAGGATCGCGAGATCGCGCGCCCGGGCCGCGAGCAGGCACAGGCCGAGGCTAGTCGTAAGCGGTGCTCGCGTCGGCGTATGCCGGGCCCCGAGATCCTTGGTGAGGTCCGAGGTGCCCATCACCAGCGCGCCGAGCCTAGGTGACGCGGCGGCGATTTCGGTCACGGAGAGGACGCCGAGCGGGCTTTCGATCATGCACCAGATCGCGAGCCCGTCTGGCGCTCCACCGGACACAAGGATCTGTTCCGCCGCGCGAATCTCCGCGGCGCTTTCAACCTTCGGAAGCAGAGCCGCATCGGCGCCGGATCGGGCGATCGCAACCAAATCGTCCTGGACCCACTCGGTTCCCGTGCCGTTTGCCCGTATCACCAGCTCGCGTTTTCCATACCCACCTTGCTTGACGGCGGCCACCGCCTGTTCCCGGGCCAACTCCTTTTTGTCCGGGGCGACCGCGTCCTCGAGATCCATGATGATCACATCCGCCGCCAGGCTCCGGGCCTTTTCGAGCGCCCGGGCATTTGACGCGGGCATGAACAGCGCGGAGCGGCGCGGGCGGGGACTGGAAGGCATCTCGAATTCTCTGGATCAATGGCTGGCGGGTTCCGCGACGATAGCGGTTTCCGAGAGCGCGGAAAATCTCCTGGACCCGGCCTTGGTGCTTGGCCAAGCTTTCGCCTCCCGGTCCACGATCACGCGAGTCCCGGAATGGCCATCCTCAGCATTCAATCAGCCGTCGCCCATGGCTATGTCGGTAACGCCGTCGCGGTCCCGGCGCTACAGGCATTGGGGCATGAGGTTTGGCGCGTTGACACGGTTGCCTTCTCCAATCACCCAGGCCATGGCCGTTTTACCGGCGGCGTCCAACCCGCCAGCGAGATCGCCTCCCTGATCGACGGTATCGACGCCCTGGGCGTCATGGGAGAGTGCCAGGCCGTGCTGTCCGGATATCTCGGAGAGGCCGCCACGGCGGACGCCGTCGCCAAGGCTGTTCAGGCGGCCCGGCGGGCGCGCCCGGACGCGCGCTACGTGCTCGATCCGGTGATCGGCGATGATGGCCGCGTCTTCGTTCGCGGCGGTGTGCTTGAGGCGATCCGGGACACGCTGCTGCCGATGGCCGACATCGTTCTGCCAAACCCAAGCGAGCTTGGCTGGCTGACCGGCACCACCATCCACGAGTTGCAGGATATGCTCGACGCCGCTCGGCGGCTATTGGACCATGGTCCAAACCTCGTGGTGGTCACGGGCGTCGAGGAAGCCGGCGAAATGGCGGCCTACGCGGTAACGCGCGGGGTGGTCTGGCGCGCGGCGGCGACGCGGCGCGGGCGGCGCTTCAACGGAACCGGCGATTTGTTCGCGGCTGTGTTCACCGGTTGGATCACGCGTTCAAACGCCCCCGACCAGGCCCTGGCGGCGGCGGTCGCGACACTGGACCTCGTGACCGGAGAGACCGAGCGGCGCGGGACCCTGGAGTTAGCGCTGGTCCCGGTCCTGGCGGATCTCGCCAGAACCGGGGAACACGCGTCCGCGACGCGGATTGACTAGGTTGCTGGGCTACGCCGCTTTCGCCAGATGCCGCTCGACCAGGGCCTCGGCGATCTGAACCGCGTTCAGCGCCGCGCCCTTGCGCAAATTGTCGGAGACACACCAGAAGACCAGCCCGTTCTTGACCGACGGGTCACGCCGGATACGGCTGACATAAACAGCATCCTCGCCGGCGCATTCCTGGGGGGTGACATAACCCTCGTCCTCGCGGTGATCGACGACCACCACGCCGGGAAAGGCATTCAGCACATCACGCGCGGCCTGCTCATCGATCGGCTTGGCGGTCTCGATGAACACCGCCTCGGCGTGACCGATGAAAACCGGCACCCGCACGCACATGGCAACCAGGTCGATGTCCGGATCGACGATCTTCTTGGTTTCGGCGGTCATCTTCCACTCTTCCTTGGTGGAGCCGTCATCCATGAACTTGTCGATATGCGGGATGCAGTTGAACGCGATCTGCTTGGTGAATTCCTTCTTCTCCACCGGGTCGTTCACATAGACCGCGCGGGTCTGGGTGAACAACTCGTCCATGCCGGAATTCCCCGCGCCCGAGGCCGACTGATAGGTCGAGACCACCACCCGCTTGACCTTGAAGGTGTCATGCAGGGGCTTCAACGCCATCACCAGCTGCGCCGTGGAGCAATTCGGGTTGGCGATGATGTTGCGCTTGCCATACCCGGCCAGTGCCTGGGGGTTCACCTCGGGCACGATCAGCGGCACATCCGCGTCCATGCGGAAATGCGAGCTGTTGTCGATCACGATCGCGCCTTGCTTGGCCGCCTTGGGTGCGTATTCCGCCGCGACCGAGCCGCCGGCGGAGAACAGCACGATATCGGTGCCGGTGAAGTCGAAATGTTTAAGGGCTTGGATTTTGAGAGTTCGTTTCTCGCCATAGGAGACCTCGGTACCGACCGAGCGCTCCGAAGCAAGCGCGATTACATCATCAGCTGGAAAATCCCGTTCTTCCAGCGTCTGCAACATCTCCCGGCCGACCGCCCCCGTGGCGCCGGCCACCGCAATCCTGTAGCCCATATCGTCCATCCATTGGCTCGCCGCCGCGGATCTCGCGACGGTCATTTCCTTCCCTATATGAAAGGAGGCGGGAGATTTACGCCGGGCGGCGGTGGATTGCAAGAATGGAGGTGGCGGGCGATCGCTCGGCGGGATGACGGGGATGTTGAGGTTCTAGTGAAGCAAGGAGACCAGCTTGCCGATCATGGTTGGTCCATGGTCCTTGGCAAGCCAGACCAACGCCGCGAAAAGCGCCCAGGCGCGCGCTTCCCTTGACAGCGCGACAACCACGCGGGTCCATGACGGCACGGAATTTTCAAGCGACTTTCGCATCCTCGATCAACGGCAATTGTCGTTGCGAGGAATGATAAAAGTTAGGCGCCCGTTGGGGCGGGTGGGTCAACATCGAAATGTTGCGTCTTGTTGTTCGAGCAACAAAAAAACAAGGTATCCTATATTCTCGACCCCGTACTCACGAAAACGTGAACATACACCAACCGTCATCCCGCCGCAGGGCGGGACCCATTCCTCCGGCGCCAACCCCGCTTCGAACCGTCAGAATCGGTCAACAACGACCCCGCCGCCAACTTCAACGGCATGGTTCCCGCCCTCCGGCGGGATGACGACAAGGAGATGGCGGTGGCGAGCGCAGCCACCGCCGCCCGATCAAACCGCTTTGTCGAGCTCGCCCAGGATGGCGTCCATCATGGCGTCGGTGGAAACGGCGGTCATGCCGGGTTGCATGATGTCGGCGGTGCGCTTGCCGGAGGCGAGCACGGCTTCGATCGCCGTGTCGATCATGTCGGCATCCTCGGACATGTCGAAGGAATAGCGCAGCGCCATCGAGAAGCTGAGCAGCTCGGCGATCGGGTTGGCCATCTTCTTGCCGGCGATATCCGGGGCCGAGCCGTGCACCGGCTCGTATAGGGCATGACGCTTGCCGGTGGTCTCGTCGACCGCGCCGAGCGAGGCCGAGGGGAGCATGCCGAGCGAGCCGGTCAGCATCGCCGCGCAGTCGGATAGCATATCGCCGAACAGGTTGTCGGTGACGATGACGTCGAACTGTTTCGGGTTCCGCACTAACTGCATGCCGCAGTTATCGGCGTACATGTGCTCGGTCTCGAGACCCTCGCCCTCGGCGGCGAAGAGCTTGGTCATGGTCTCGCGCCAAAGCACGCCGGACATCATCACATTGGCTTTTTCAACCGAGGTGACCTTGTTATTGCGCTTGCGGGCCAGATCCATCGCCACCCGACCAATCCGCTCGATCTCCGGAGTGGTGTAAAGGTTGGTGTCATAGCCCTTCTTGGTACCGTCGGGCAGCTCCTCGATGCCCCGGGGCTCGGCGAAATAGATGCCGCCGGTCAGCTCGCGCAGAATCAGGATGTCGAGGCCCGAGACCAGTTCCGGCTTGAGGCTGGAGGAATCCGCCATCGCGTCGAACACCATCGCCGGACGCAGGTTGGCGAACAGGTCCATTTCCTTGCGCAGGCGCAGCAAGCCGCGCTCGGGTTTCAGCTCGAACGGCAGATCATCATATTGCGGACCACCGACCGAGCCGAACAAGACCGCGTCGGCCTCTACCGCGTCGGCCATGGTCTCATCGGTGAGCGCGGTGCCGTGGGCGTCATAGGCGGCGCCACCGACCAAGCCTTCCTGGAGATCAAAGGAGACCGAGCGCTTCTTGGCGAGCCAATCGACAACCCGCAACACCTCCTTGACAACTTCCGGGCCGATGCCGTCGCCGGGGAGGACCAATAGTTTCCTGTTCGAGGCCATGACGTCTTCCATTTCCCTGCCCGCTCGCCGCCCTGGTCGAAAACAGGGAGCGCCACGGGTTCATTTTCGTATTGGTGGTTTAAAAAAAGGAGCGGCCCGCGATCATCCAGGACCGCGGACCGCCTCATTCATGTGTTAGGCCCAGGGCTGTTCGGCCGCCCGCTTGGCCTCGAAATCGTCGATATTCTTGCCTTTTTCCATGGTAAGGCCGATATCGTCGAGACCGTTAATCAGGCAGTGCTTGCGGAACGGGTCGATCTCGAAAGCGATCTTCTCGCCGTTCGGGCGACCGATTTCCTGGTTCTCCAGATCCACGTCCAAAATCGAGTTGGCGCCGTTCTGAGCATCGTCCATCAACTGGTCAAGCTGCTCCTGGGTCACCTTGATCGGCAGGATGCCGTTCTTGAAGCAGTTGTTGAAAAAGATGTCGGCGAAACTGGTGGAGATCACGCACTTCACGCCGAAATCAAGCAAGGCCCAGGGCGCGTGCTCGCGCGAGGAGCCACAACCGAAATTGTCGCCGGCGACCAGGATGCTGGCATTGCGATAGGCCGACTTGTTGAGCACGAAATCCGGCTTTTCCGAGCCGTCCTCGTTGTAGCGCATCTCGTTGAAGAGATGCTTGCCGAGCCCGGTCCGCTTGATGGTCTTGAGGAACTGCTTCGGGATCACCTTGTCGGTGTCGATATTGATCATGTTGAGCGGAGCCGCGACTCCGCGGTGCGTATTGAACTTTTCCATTCCGCTTCTCCCTAGCTGTTCGTCAGTTCACGGACATCGGCCAGACGCCCGGCGATCGCGGCGGCGGCGGCCATGGCCGGGCTCACCAAATGGGTACGACCACCAAAGCCCTGGCGTCCCTCGAAGTTGCGGTTCGAGGTCGAGGCGCAGCGCTGTCCCGGCTCAAGCCGGTCGGCGTTCATCGCCAGACACATGGAGCAACCCGGCTCCTTGCGCCAGTCGAAGCCGGCGGCCTCGAAGATCTCACCGAGACCCTCGGCATCCGCCTGTTCCTTCACCAGGCCCGAGCCGGCGACGATCATGGCGTGCACCCCGTCGGCGACCTTGCGGCCCTTGGCGATTTCGGCGACGGCGCGCAGATCCTCGATCCGGCCGTTGGTGCAGGAGCCGATGAAGACCTTGTCGACCGGCACCTCGGAGATCTTGCCGCCGGCGGTGAGGCCCATGTATTCCAGCGACCGCTCGATCTTTTCCCGGCGCAGCGGGTCATCGATCTGAGCGGGATCGGGGATGGTGCCGGTGATCGGGATCACCTCTTCCGGGTTGGTGCCCCAGGTGACCTGCGGGATGATATCCGCGGCCTTGAGGACCACTTCCTTATCGTAGACCGCGCCCTCGTCCGAGGGCAGGGTCTTCCAATAGGCCACGGCCTGCTCGAAGGCCCCGGCCTTGGGCGCCATCGGACGGCCCTTGATATACTCGAAGGTGGTCTCGTCCGGCGCGATCATGCCGGCCCGGGCGCCCGCCTCGATCGCCATGTTGCAGACCGTCATCCGGGCTTCCATCGACATCGCCTTGATGGCGTCGCCGGCGAACTCGATGACATGACCGGTACCGCCGGCGGTGCCGATCTGGCCGATGATCGCGAGAATGACATCCTTGCCGGTCACCCCGGCGGGCAGATCGCCCTCCACCGTCACCCGCATGTTCTTGGCCGGGCTCTGCACCAGGGTCTGGGTCGCCAGCACATGCTCGACCTCGGAAGTGCCGATGCCGAAGGCCAGCGCGCCGAACGCGCCGTGGGTCGCGGTGTGGCTGTCACCGCAGACGATGGTCATGCCGGGCTGGGTGAAGCCTTGCTCCGGGCCGATGACGTGAACGATACCGCGGCGCGCGTCGGTAAGCTCGAAATACGGAACGCCGAACTCCTTGACGTTTTCCTCGAGGGTTTCGACCTGGATCCGCGAATCCTCCTCGGCGATACCCTTGGTGATATCGGTGGTCGGCGTGTTGTGGTCCGCAGCCGCGAGGGTGAGATCAGGCCGTCTCACCTTGCGGCCGGCGTTGCGCAACCCCTCGAAGGCCTGCGGGCTGGTCACCTCGTGCACCAGATGCCGATCGATATAAATCAGGCAGGTTCCGTTATCCTGCTGGTCGACCAGGTGCGATTCCCAGATCTTGTCGAACAATGTGCGCGCCTTCGCCATCGCCGCGTCACCTCCCTTGAGCATGAACTTGGTTCCAGTGTCGGAATGTCGCGAGCGAACACCGCCGACGGTCGGCGGGACAATAGTGGATCAACCGCTCCGGAGAAAGCCGTATTTCCACTGAATCAGCCTTGATTCGACACGTTGGCGCGTCCATCACCATGCTGGTGTCCTCGCGGGTCGGCCAAAGGCCGAGAGACCGCGTTCGGCAAGCGGATGCCCTCCCATTGTTGAAACACTTCGGCGGCGATCTACATATTTATTTATCCGCACACGCTTTGCGTGTAGGCTAGCAACGCTCTCTCGCTTTCCACGGGGTGGAGGTGATGACCATATCGTTTCGCCGGTTCCTCGTCGCCATCGCTTGCGCCTGCGTTCTGGCGCCCGCCCTCGCCGTCGCGAAGGCGCCGAAATCCGTGGTCTGCGAGTCCTTCGGGGGCCAGTTGGAAACCTGTGAGATCCTTACGATCCGTGGGATCGCGCTTAAACGACGGCTGTCCAAGGACCGCTGCATCGAGGGTGAAACCTTCGGCATCTATCGCCAAGACCAGATGTGGGTCGACGCCGGTTGTCGCGGGGAATTCGTCTCGCGTCGCTTCGGCGACGAAGTCTTTACCCGGCCCGGCGCGGCGACACCGCGCGGCCAGGGATACCAGGCGCAACCCTGGGTCAACCCGGACCAGGGCCGGGCGACGGGATCGTGGCGCAACCCGGACCTCAATGAACAAAACACGCCCGGTCGCTGGGCTTTTCTCGCGGGAGTGGCCTACGCGATGAACAGAGAACGAGGAATCGACGAAGCCACCAACTCCCACCACATAAGAAACGATTTGCGCAGCCGGGGCGTGGACCCGAACGCGATCCAACGCGGCGGACCATTGCGAAATGATTTTCTGAGGGGCCTGCGAAGCCGGCGGTAGAACGGTACCGGACAACGGGATTAGATCCCACCAATGAGACCCGAGCCATATAGCCCACTCTTTCCTTGGCTTGTGGCTTCAACAGCCCCAATCATTGCATGATAAAGTGTCCTTGGGGTGGCCAACGCGCCGCCAAACACATCGTCCAAGCGACGACTGGCCGTCGCGATAAACCGGAACGCGCTACAAAGAGGCACGCGATGACATCGAGCTCGGAAAATCGATTTGACGGTTTGACCCAACTCGGCGGGGAAACCCGCATCCCCAAAGGGCCGGAAAGCGCGGAGCTTGAGAAAGTCGCGAATAGCCAGAACGACGTCGACTATGTCGTGCGGTTTACCTGCCCGGAATTTACCTCACTTTGTCCGATGACCGGACAGCCGGATTTCGCCCATCTCGTCATCGATTATGTTCCGGACGAGTGGCTCGTGGAGAGCAAGTCCCTCAAGCTGTATCTCGCCTCTTTTCGCAATCACGGGGCTTTCCATGAGGACTGCACCGTCAACATCGCCAAGAGGCTGATCGAGACCCTGTCACCACGTTGGCTCAGGATCGGCGGCTATTGGTTCCCGCGTGGCGGCATCCCGATCGACGTTTTTTATCAATCCGGTCCGGCGCCCGAGAATATTTGGTTGCCAGATCAAGGCGTTCAGCCCTATCGAGGACGGGGCTAACAGTCGAGGCACATGCCTCGATCCCATATAGGCCCTATCGGTCGGCGGCGATCGGCTTTCCCGTCAACGACGCCCGCTCGGACAGTTCGATCCAGTTACCGTCGGGGTCGCGCGCGAAGCTGTAGCGGACCTGTCCGATGGTCCTCGGCGGCATGCCAATCTCGACCCGCGCGCGCTCCATCGCCGTCGTGACCTGGTCGCAGTTGAAAATCTGAACCGTCATGTAGCGCAGACCCTTCTCGCGCCACCCCTCGATCCTGGGCGGGTCACCGGCGGTCGCCACGATGCGGCTGCGGCCGAGGCGAAATCCGTGCGGTCCGTCCGGCGCGAGGCCCAACGTTTCGCCGTAAAAGCGGTCGAAGGCGTCGAGGTCGCGGGCCACCACGTGAAGCGTCAGATCGGCGCTCGCATCTGGCTGGAGATAAACGGTAACGCCGTCCGGCGTCGTGATCTCCCCGGCCTTGGCGACCTTCAGTCCCAGCGCCCGATACCCGCCGGGCGGAACCTCCGCAAGGGGCTCGCGCGTATGGTTGACCTTGATGATGGAGTCACCCCGGCGCCAACGATACTGACGAAAACCGCCGCCGAGTTTGGCCATGTGGTCGAAGGCAAGGCCGACCTTCGACCCCCAGAATTCCTCGTGCTCCGCCAACATGTTCGTCGCGAAGCCCACATCAAAGGCCGGCTTGGCAAAGGCGATGGGTGACATCGCTTGGTTCTCCGAAACCGCTCTGATTTTCAGTTTAGACTAAGGCGATCGGTCCCACACAGCCATATCGGGCACAAGGACCTACGTCGCCCCGTCGGCGAAAATTCGTCATGACGATTTTGAGAGACCGGCGACTGGCGCCCTGACGGCGCGATCGGAGAACCGCGCCCTTCACAACTCAGCGGCTGGCTTACGCCTGCGCCGCCTTCGTCTTGGCCGGGCGAGTCACCTTTTCGGCGATCCGGGCGGACTTGCCGCGGCGGCCGCGCAGGTAATACAGCTTGGCGCGACGGACCCGGCCGCGGCGCACGACCTCGATATCGGCGATCCGGGGCGAGAACAGCGGGAACACCCGCTCCACACCCTCGCCGTAGGAGATCTTGCGAACCGTGAAGTTCGAATTGATCGAGTCGGCCTTGCGGGCAATGCAGACACCCTCGAAGACCTGGATACGCTCGCGCGTGCCCTCGACCACCTTCACGTGAACCCTGAGCGTGTCGCCCGGCCCGAACTCGGGAACCGGCCGGCTCTCGTTCATCTTGGTGACCTGTTCCTGGCTAATCTGTTCGACGATGTTCATCGGTCCTGCTCCACGTCCTATCCGGTCTCGGCCTTATCGGGGCCCCGGGGTCTTGTTCTCCTGGCGGTACCGCTCCCAGAGATCCGGGCGCCGTTCCCGCGTAATCAACTCCGCCTGCTCGCGCCGCCACGCATCGATCCGTGCGTGGTGTCCCGACAAGAGCACCTCGGGGACGGCCATGCCGTTCCACTCCCGAGGCTGGGTGTAGAGGGGGTATTCCAACAGCCCCTCTACGAAACTTTCCTCGGCCAGCCCGTCCGCCGCGCCCATCACGCCCGGCAGCAACCGGACACAGGCATCGAGAACGGCCAGGGCCGCGGTCTCACCACCGGACAGGACAAAGTCGCCGAGGCTGACTTCCTCCAGATCCCGAGCCTCGATCACCCTTTGATCCAGACCCTCGTAGCGGCCACACAACAAAACCACCCCAGGTTCCGCCGCGAGCTCCGCCGCCATCGCCTGATCGAAGCGCCGGCCCCTGGGCGAAAGATAGATCCGCCGTCCTGGAACCGCCTCGATCGAGGCGAGCGCCGCGTCCACCACATCGGGCCGCAACACCATTCCGGCGCCACCCCCGAAGGGAGTGTCGTCCACGGAGCGGTGCGTATCGCGCGCGAAGTCCCGGATGTCCAGCGCTTTCAGCGTCCAAGCCCCACTATTCAACGCTTTTCCGGCCAGCGACAGGCCCAGGGGGCCGGGAAACATCTCGGGAAACAGGCTGAGGACCGTGGCGCTCCACGGCACCGGCATGTCCGCCCCCTCCGTCGCTTCCGTCGCCTGGCTCAACCGTTCTCTCCGCTCTCCCCGTTCGGCGCGTCTTCTTCTCCCTCGTCGTCTTCCAGCAGCCCGGGCATCGGATCGACCTGCAAACGCCCGGCCTCGAGATCCACCACCGGCACGGTCGCCTCGTTGAACGGCAGCAGCACCGTCCGGCTCGAGCCCACGAGACGCACATCGATCAGATCACCCGCCCCGAAATCATGCACCGCGACCACCGTTCCCAATTCCGTCCCGTCCATCCGATCAACCCGAAGGCCGATTAGATCGGCGTGATAGAACTCGTTCTCCTCGGCCTCCGGCAAGGCATCGCGCGGCACGTAGAGCATGGTGCCCTTCAGCGCCTCGGCGGCGTTCCGATCCGTCACGCCCTCGATCCGCGCCAGCAACACGCCCTTCGCTTGCCCCTGCGAGGTGAGCCGATAGGGCTTGCCCGCCTCGTCCACGAGCGAGTCGAAGGTCAGTATATCACCGGGGTTCTCGGCGAAGCTTTTCAGGCGCACCACGCCGCGCACCCCATGCACGCCGACGATCACTCCCATGCAGACCCGCTCGGACATGCCAGTCGGTCCCGCTCGCTTCGCCTACAAGCCCCCGAAGCGCCGCTATTCGGCGGCGGCTTCTTCTCCGGCGGCTTCGGCGGCGGCGGCTTCAGCCGCGTCGGCGGCCTTGGCGGCGGCCTCGGCCTCGCGCTCGGCGCGCTTCTTGCCGGGAGCCGACTTCTTCGGCTGATCCCGATGCTGGAAGGCCGGCATCAGATCAACGGACGCCAGGAACTTATGCACCCGGTCCGTTGGCTTGGCGCCAACCGACAGCCAATGTTGGATCCGCTCGGCGTTCACCGTCAGCCGCTGCGGGTGATCCTTGGCGACCATCGGGTTGTAGGTGCCGACCTTCTCGATGAAGAGGCCATCGCGCGGGCTGGTATTCTCGGCCACGACGATGCGATAGAACGGGCGCTTCTTGGCGCCACCGCGCGCCAGACGAATTTTCAAGGCCATTTTCTTCTATTCTCCAGTTTACCGTGTCTTCTCTCAGCGCTTCGTCGGGAAGCGCGGAAATCCTCCAGGTCCACCGAGACCGGGCAGGCCGCCAGGGCCGCCTCCCAAGCCACGGGGAAGTTGCATCTGTTGTCCGGGGGCACCGCCGGCCAGGTCCGCCGGCGAGGGCATGCCGCCACCACCGAGCAAGGCGCCGAGGCCCTTCATGCCGCCCATCTTGCCCATCTGCTTCATCATGCGGCCCATTTCCATGTGCTGCTTGAGAAGCCGGTTGATCTCCGCCGGCGAGGTGCCGGAACCCGCCGCGACCCGCCGCTTGCGCGAGGCATTCAGCAGTTTCGGATTCTTGCGTTCCTTCTTGGTCATCGACTGAATGATCGCCGCCTGACGCTTGATCGCCTTGTCGTCGACCCCGGCGTTGTCCATCTGTTTCTGTAGCTTGGACACCCCCGGCAGCATGCCCATCAGGCCGCCAAGCCCGCCCATCTTCGAGACCTGCTGCAACTGGCTCAGCATGTCGTCGAGATCGAACTGACCCTTCTGCATGCGCGCCGCCAGGCGCTCGGCCTCCTCGACCTCGATGGTCTCCGCCGCTTTCTCGACCAGGCTGACCACGTCGCCCATGCCGAGGATCCGGCCCGCCACCCGCTCGGGATGGAAATCTTCCAACGCGTCGATTTTCTCGCCGGTGCCGACAACCTTGATCGGCACCCCGGTCACCGCGCGCAACGACAGCGCCGCGCCACCGCGCGCATCGCCGTCCATCCGGGTCAGCACGATACCGGTGAGGCCGATCTGATCCTGGAAATTGCGCGCCGTGTTCACCGCGTCCTGACCGGTCATCGCGTCGGCGACCAGCAGGGTTTCAACCGGGTTCACCGCGTCACGGATCCGGCGGACCTCGTCCATCAACCCCTGATCGATGGAGATCCGACCGGCGGAGTCCAGCATGACCACGTCGAAGCCCTGGAGCCGCGCCGCCGTCATCGCCCGCTTGGCGATCGAGACCGCGCTCTCGCCATCGGCCATCGGCAGGGTGGCGACGCCGGTCTGCTCACCCAGTATCCGCAATTGCTCGCGCGCCGCCGGACGGGTGACATCCAGCGAGGCCATCATGACCTTCTTCTTGTCTCGATTGGCGAGACGCGCCGCGATCTTCGCCGTACTCGTCGTTTTGCCGCCGCCTTGCAGACCGACCATCAGGATCGGTACCGGCGGCACCGCGTTAAGCTCAATCCAGGCCGCCTCGGTGCCCAGCATCTCCACGAGATTGTCGTGGACGATCTTGATTACCTGCTGGCCCGGCGTGACCGAGCGGATCACCTCTTGGCCGACCGCGCGCTCGCGCACCCGATCAATGAAGTCCTTGACCACGTCCAGCGCCACGTCGGCCTCGAGCAAGGCAACCCGCACCTCGCGCATGGCCGCGTTCACGTCGCCCTCCTTGAGGGCTCCGCGTCGCTTCAGGCGATCAAAAACCTCGCCAAGACGATCTGACAGACTTTCAAACAAACCACTCTCTCCCTCTTTCCAGCCAACGCCGGAGCCCAAACGAGAAACGCGCCCGTGCTCGAAACTCGAGGACGGACGGAACCCGCGAAGGTCTCAACGGCGGGTGCTGTCGAGATGGCGCGGGTTATAGGCGCGGTGGGGTGGGGGTGTCAAGGATGGGGGAAATCGCGTCGTGACCGATCGAAAAGGCATCTAAACGGAACGCCAAGGCGGAAATGCTCTTGGGCTCGTTATACCATCAGTCCATTCGTCATCCCGGCGAAGGCCGGGAGCCATTCCGCCGCGCTATATGTTCTTCGAATTTTAGGATCAAAAAATCCATCTGATCCAAGTTCGATCAACTATCGAAACGGTAACGAATCCGTCGGAATGGGCCCCGCCCTTCAGCGGGGTGACGACCGTGGTTAGGCTGATCCTACCCCACAACCCCGTCAAACTGCTCCTTCGTCATCCCGTTCTCGCAGCCGAGCTTGGTCATCTCGGCCCAAGTGTTGTCGTCGATGGGGATGCCCTCGGCCTTGCGCTTGGCCATGGAGATCTGCTCGGGCTCGCCGGCGACCATGATCTTTTCGTGGCCCTCGGCGGGCTGGCCGGATTTGACATAGTCGACCAGGCTGTCGAACTCATCGGCGAAGGGGACACCGGAGTTGAACTGCTTGGGGTCGATGACGATGGTCAGCATGTTGTTGCGGATCGTATCGCCGGAATTCAGCTCGGGGCGCGCGGTACCGCCGCCGGGCAGACCGCCGGCCAGGAGATCGCAGAGGATCGCCAGCCCCGAACCCTTGTGCTGACCGAAGGAGAGCATCGCGCCCATCGGGTCGCGGAACACCACGCCCGGATCCGTCGTCGGCTTGCCGTTCGGGCCGACCAGGGCGTCGTCCATCGGCATCGGCTTTTCGGCATAGTGGGCCACCCGGACCTTACCCTGGGCCACCCGGCTGGTCGCCATGTCCAACACCATCATCGGGGTCTTTTCGGTCGCCGGGATCGCGGTGCAGTAGGGATTGGTGGAATAACGCGCCTCATAGCCGCCATAGGGCGCCACATAGGGCTTGTGGCCGGTGGCGTTCACATAATGGATGGAGATGAACCCAGCCTTGGCGCAGATCTCGCCCCAGGCGCCGATCCGGCCGAGATGATGGACGTTGCGCAGACCGACGATCGCCGCGCCGTTGCGCTTGGTCTTGTCGATGGCGATTTCCATCGTCTCGCGTCCGACGGTCTGGCCGTAGCCCATATTGCCGTCGAGCAGCAGGTAGACGCCGTTATCGGTGATCAGCGAGGCCTTGGCGCCCGGGTTCATGGTGCCGGTCACCGCGTGCAGCATGTAGCGCGGGGCCAGGCCGACGCCGTGGCTGTCATGGCCCATCAGATTGGCCTCGACTAGGTTCTCGGCCACCGCGACCGCCTCGGCGTGCTCGCTTCCCGCGCCTTGAATCATTTTCGTGACGAGATCCGTCAATGCCCCATGACCGACGATGACCACTGGCCGTCTCCATTCCAATGAGTTGATTTGCGCCGGAAATACCGCATGCCGACGCTGAAAACAAACCTGGATCTAACGATCCCGCGCAAGAATCGTTGGCGCGATGCGAATCGAAGCGTATATCAGCGACATGATGCGGATCGATTTCATCAAGATGCACGGCCTCGGCAATGATTTCGTCGTTGTCGACGCGCGCGCCCAGGACCCGGGACTGGACGAAGCCGCCTATCGCGCCATCGGCGATCGGCGGCGCGGGGTCGGCTTTGATCAGTTCCTGACCATCCTGCCGCCGGTAAACGGCGGGACCGCCTTCATGAAGATCCACAATCCCGATGGTTCCGAGGCCGAGGCTTGCGGCAACGGCACGCGCTGTGTCGCGGCGGTTCTGATGGACGAGACCGGCAAGAACGAGGCGGTTGTCGAGACCGTCGCCGGGTCCCTGATCTGCGGCCGTTCCGATGACGGCCGGGTAACCGTCGACATGGGTCCCGCCGGGCTGAATTGGCGCGATCTCCCCCTGGCGCGCGAGGTCGATACACTGAGCGTGGCTCTCGAGGACGCGCCGATGACCGGCGCCTGCTGTGTCGGCATGGGCAATCCGCACTCGGTGTTTTTCGTCGACGACGCCGAGACCGTCCCACTGGCCGAGATAGGCCCGGTCCTGGAGAACCATCCGATGTTCCCGGAACGCGCCAATATCGAGTTCGCGACGGTCCGCTCGCCCACCGAGATCCGGATGCGAGTCTGGGAGCGCGCCGCCGGCATCACCCAGGCCTGCGGATCGGGCGCCTGCGCGGTTCTCGTGGCCGCTGTTCGCCGAGGCCTCGCCGAGCGCCGCGCCGATGTAATCCTCGACGGTGGTATCCTGACCATCGAATGGACGGAAGAGGAGCGCGTGCTGATGACCGGCCCGACCGCCACGAGTTTCGAGGGCAGCCTGCGTTTGCCCGATCGCGGCGGTTGAACGCTTGCATTCGGCGGCGATTCCCGCCATCTCTCTCGGCCATGAACGCGCGTCCCGACACACAGACACGGATAGAGACTTTCGGCTGCCGGCTTAACGCCTTCGAGTCGGAGGTGATGCGTGGCCATTTGGAGACATCGACGGATCGCCGGCGCATCGTCTTCAACACCTGCGCGGTGACCGCCGAGGCCGAACGCCAAGCGCGGCAATCCATCCGCAAGGCGCGGCGCGAGAATCCCGACGCCGAGATCATCGTGACTGGTTGCGCCGCGCAAATCGATCCCGACGGCTACGCGGCCATGACCGAGGTTGATCGAGTAGTCGGCAACGAGGAAAAGCTTCGCGCCGAGACCTGGGCGCCCGCCGGCGCGGAGGAACCGCGTGTTCTGGTCAACGACATCATGAGCATCAACGAGACCGCGTCGCATTTGGTGCCGGGTTTCGAGGGGCGGGCCCGTGCCTTCGTGCAAGTCCAACAGGGCTGCGACCATCGCTGCACCTTCTGCATCATCCCCTTCGGCCGCGGCAATAGCCGCTCGGTTCCGATCGGCGAGATCGCGCGCCAAGCGAGACTTCTGGTCGAGAACGGCTATCGCGAGCTGGTGCTGACGGGTGTCGATATCACCTCCTATGGCGGCGACCTGCCGGGACGCCCAAGCCTCGGTCAGCTTATCCGGCGTCTGTTGGCACAGGTCCCGGATCTTCCCCGGCTGCGCCTCTCCTCGGTTGATCCGGTGGAGATCGACGATGACCTACTGAGGCTTGTCGCCGAGGAACCGCGACTGATGCCGCATCTGCATTTGAGCGTTCAGGCAGGCGATGACCTCATCCTAAAGCGGATGAAGCGCCGTCATTTACGCGACGACGTCATCCAGATGGCCGCGCGCCTCAGGGATTTGCGCCCAGACATCGTGCTTGGCGCCGATATCATCGCGGGATTTCCGACCGAGACCGAGACGATGTTTCAGCGCTCGCTCGATCTGGTCGCGGAGGCTGGTCTCATCCATCTGCATGTCTTCCCCTATTCCGAGCGCGAGGGCACCCCGGCGGCGCGCATGCCGCAGGTCGCCAAGGCAGACCGCAAGCGCCGAGCCGCGCTGTTGCGCGCCGCGGGCGAGGCGGCGGCTAAGAGTTTCGCCGAGACACGGATCGGTCGAACCGAACATGTGCTGATCGAAAAGGATAATGCCGGTCTGACCGAGCATTTCATCCCGATGGTGGTCGACGGCCCATGCCAACCCGGCGACATTGTCGAGACGGTCGCGGCGAACCTTGATGGTGACGGTGGATTGCGCGGCGCCACGCGGGACGAGGTGGCGGCATGAGCGCGGAAGAACAACGGCCGGAACGCGGGAGCTGGTTTCAGCGCCTGAAATCCGGCCTCTCGCGCACCTCCGACAAGCTGGTCGGCGGTATCGCGGCGCTATTCATCAAGAAGAAGCTGGATGACGCGACGCTACAGGAGCTCGAGGATCTCCTGATCACCTCCGACCTCGGGGTCGCGACCGCGGCCAGGCTGACCGGCAATCTGGCGGCCGAAAAGTTCGACAAGGAAGTCACCAACGAGGAAGTCCGCGAGGCCTTCGCCGGGGATATCACCGACATACTCGAGCCGGTCGCCAAGCCCCTGGTGCTCGACCCGGCCAATCAGCCGCATGTGGTTCTGGTCTGCGGCGTGAACGGCAGCGGCAAGACCACCACCATCGGCAAGCTCGCCCGGCAATGGAAATCCGAGGGCAAGACCGTCTGGCTCGCCGCCGGCGATACCTTCCGCGCCGCCGCGATCGAGCAGCTCCAGGTCTGGGGCGAGCGGGCCGGGGTGCCCGTGGTCGCGCGTCCGCAGGGCTCCGACCCCGCGGCGTTGGCCTTCGACGCCATGTCTGAGGCCGCCGCCGGCGGCGCCGACGTGCTGATCATCGATACCGCCGGGCGCCTGCAGAACCGGGCCGAGCTGATGGACGAGTTGGCCAAGGTCGTGCGCGTCATCAGGAAACAGGTGCCGGACGCCCCGCATGACTGCCTGCTGGTGCTCGACGGCACGGTCGGCCAGAACGCCCACAATCAGGTCAAGGTGTTCCGCGAGATGGTCGATGTCACCGGCCTGATCGTCACCAAGCTCGACGGCTCGGCGAGGGGCGGCGTGGTGGTGGCGCTGGCCCAGGACTTCGCCCTGCCGGTTCACGCCGTCGGCGTCGGCGAGCAACCCGACGACCTACGCCCCTTCGAGGCCCGCGCCTTCGCGCGCGGGTTGATGGGGTTGGAGTAGTCACGCCGGTTTTTGGGAGAACGGATATGACCCAGGCTCGCCATAACACCACCAGCAACTCCCGCGCCGATTTCTACGAGCGCATCGGACAACGCTCGATGACCCCGCTTTGGGAGGTCATGCGCGGGCTGGTGACCCCGGAGCCGGCAAGCCCCTGCGTGCCGGCGCTGTGGCGTTATGACGAGATCCGGCCCTTCATCATGGAAGCCGGCGGCCTGATCACCGCCAAGGAAGCGGAGCGCCGCGTGCTGGTGCTTGAGAACCCGGGAATGCCGGGTCAGTCGCGGATCACGCGCTCGCTCTATGCCGGCATGCAGCTGATCCTGCCGGGCGAGGTGGCGCCAAGCCACCGGCATATGCAAACCGCGCTGCGTTTCGTGATCGAGGGCTCCGGCGCCTATACAGCCGTGGATGGCGAGAAGACGATCATGCGGCCCGGTGATTTCGTCATTACCCCTCAATGGTGCTGGCATGACCACGGCAATGACAGCGACGCGCCGATGGTCTGGCTCGACGGGCTCGATATCCCGATCGTACAACTGTTCGATGCCAGCTTCGCCGAGCATTACGAAGCGGATGAGCAGCCTCTGACCCGGCCCGAGGGCGACAGCCTCGCGCGGTTTGGCGCAGGTCTGTTGCCGGTGGATCAGGAAGCCGGCGTTCTTTCCTCGCCGGTCTTCAACTATCCATACGCCCGCACCCGCGAGGCGCTGGAGACCATGCGCCGGACCGGCGAATGGGATCCATGTCACGGGCTCAAGATGAAATACGTGAACCCGGTCACCGGCGACTACGCGATGCCGACCATGGCGACCTTCATGCAACTCATGCCCAGGGGTTTCGCGGGCACGCCATACCGATCGACCGATGGGATGGTCTATGTTTGTGTCGAGGGAACCGGCGAGACGGTGATCAACGGCGAAACCTTTACCTGGGGCCCGCGAGATACATTCGTCGTTCCCAGCTGGGCCGCGCACCACCATAAGGTCACGGGCGACGACGCCGTGTTGTTCAGCTTCTCCGACCGGGTGGTTCAGGAGAAACTGGGCCTCTGGCGAGAAAAGCGCGGATAGGCCGCTGTTTTAGGTGTCCGCGCCGGGTTTTGCGATTACCCGATCCGACGGAAAAATCAAGGATACCCGCAAGCCATGCCCGGCTTCCGGCTTGCTGAAGGCCACGCGTCCGCCATGAGCCTGCATCAGGGTGTCCACCATCCAAAGACCGATACCCCGGCTCTTTCCGTCTTCTTCCGGCGTCTCGTCCTTTCGGACGCCGAAATGAACGAGGTCATGCATTTCGCTGGCGTCGACGCCTCGACCATCATCGGATACCGAAAGGGATAGCTCCCCGGTTTCCCGCAGCTCGCCTTCTATCTCGACCTGGGTACCACCACTGTATTTCGCGGCGTTTTCAACAAGATTTGTGAGCAGCCGACGCATGGCCGGTTCATCCGCGCGCAGCCACGGAAGCGAGTCAAAACCCGTGATCCGCAGCTCCAATGAGGCCGCGTGAAGCGAGCCTTGCAGGACACCTCGAAGCGCCAACATGAGCGCGGACAGATCAACTTGCTGATCGTTCGGTTGCCACCCACCCTCATCGAGAGCCGAGATCTCCAGAACCTGATCGATCACCCCTTTCAGATGCAACCCGCTTTCGTGGACATAGCCCGCATAGGATTGCTGGTTCTTGTGAATTTCCGTGTCAAGGGAGCCGGACCTCAGCAAGTCGGAAAAACCCAGGATGGCGTTCAAGGGCGTTCGAAGATCATGGCTTACACCGGCGAGAAACCGCCGCTTTGCGTCAATTGAGGCCTGAAGGGATCGGTTCCGCTGTTCCACTTGGTCGGCGAGATCATTCTTTTGACGCGCCAACTCACCGGCTTCCAAGGCGGTACGCCGAAGTCGCCAAACCACGGGCAGGACGAGCAAACCGCCGGCCAGCGACGCCACCGCCGCGACGATCAACGCCGTCACCGTCGCGGCGTCGACGATTGGCGCCATGTCGATGACCGGAAGGGAAACCTGTCGGGCGCCTCGGATGTCGCCGATTTTCCACTTACCCTGAAAGCCGAATTCCGGTCGGTTGTGACACTCCACGCAATCCGCGGCCATGACCATCGCGCGGGCGTATCGGATGGTTTCGACGCCGTTTCGGGCTTCAAATTTCGCGAAGTCCTGTTCGGGGTTCTTCATGAGGAAGGCGAGTGACCCCCGTTCAAACCCGTCTAGAGCGCGCTTTCGGCCCGGAAAGGGAAACGCGCTTTAAAGCTTGGTGTCGAGATTGGGATTTACCGATTGCAGCGCGTTGCCGAACTCAATCGACACGGATGCGGGAAACGGGAAGGTTTCGGGCTTGTCCTTGAAATCCAGGGCGAAAGCGCCCCCGCTGGATTTGATCCGCGGGACGAGCTCCTTGGAATAGTATTTGTGAAACCCGATGATCGACTCCAAAAAGGTCCGGGCCTGATCATGGGACGCCTGCCTGCGGGCCTCTTCGGCGTAATATCGCACTCCCCAGACAAACCCCGACAACGTGACCAGGATCAGGGCAATTACACTGGCATGGGGAAAACGAACCATGAGGTCGCGCATTGAGAGGAACACCCCATCCGGCGGTTCGATCAACAAAACTCACATTATCATCATATCGCACGCGGAGGTGAGCACCACCCGCTTGGGCGAAACGACAAGCGGTTCACCCCAGGCGATTCACCTCAATTGCTTCACCCAAGGAATGCGGGCTGCTAATCTGCGCGCGTTCGATCCGAAACGCCATGCGCCCACCGGCGCGAAGAAAAGGCCTATCCATGAGCACCGCGATTCCCTCCTGGCCAACGACCACCATTCCCGTGGTCGGCGGCGATCCGTTTCCCGTGCGCCGCATCTATTGCGTCGGTCGCAACTATGCCGCCCACGCGCGCGAGATGGGCCATGACCCGGATCGCGAGCCGCCGTTCTTTTTCATGAAACCCTTCGACGCCATTGTCCCCACCGGCTCGACCATCGCCTATCCGCCCGCGACCTCGGATCTGCATCACGAGATCGAGATGGTCGTGGCCTTGAAGTCCGGCGGACGCGACATCGACGAAGCCGACGCCAATGCCTGTATCTTCGGCTACGCGGTCGGGCTCGACATGACCCGACGCGATGTCCAGGGCGAGGCGAAGAAACTCGGGCGGCCCTGGGACATGGGCAAGGGCTTCGACAATTCCGCGCCCTGTTCACCGATCCACCGGGTCGAGGAAACCGGGATCATCGAGAACGCCGCCATCTGGCTCGACGTGAACGGCAAACGCCGCCAGGAATCCAACGTCACGCACCTGATCTGGTCGATTCCGGAAACCATCGCCTATCTCTCCGCCCTGGTGGAGTTGAAGCCGGGTGATCTGATCTATTCCGGCACCCCGGACGGGGTTGCCGCGGTCGGCTCCGGCGATACGCTGCATGGCCATGTCGACGGCCTCACCGACCTTACCATCATCTACGCTTGAGGTTGCGTCATGCGCGTCACCACCTGGAACATCAATTCGGTGCGTCTGCGCGCGCCGCTTGTGGTCAAACTGTTGGAAGAGGCGAAGCCGGACGTGCTGTGCCTGCAGGAGACCAAATGCCCGGACGAGCACTTTCCTCACGAGGCCTTCATTGAAGCCGGTTACCCGCATATCGCGATACGGGGCATGAAGGGCTATAACGGCGTCGCCTTGATCTCGCGCCTACCGTTCTTCTCCACCGAAAGCCTCGATTGGGTCGGCAAGGAGGATTGCCGGCACATCTCCGCGCGCTTCGAGAACGATGTTGAGGTTCACAATTTCTATGTCCCCGCCGGCGGGGACGAGCCCGACCCCGTCAAGAACGATAAGTTCGACCATAAGCTGAAATTCCTGGACGAGATGCGCGACTGGTTCGCCGCCAACCGCAAGCCGGACAATCCGATGGTGCTGGTCGGGGATCTCAACATCGCGCCGCTGGAAAACGACGTCTGGTCGCACAAACAGCTTTTGAAGGTGGTCTCGCACACGCCTATTGAGGTGGAGCGCCTGGGCGCCGTGCGGGACGGTCTCGGCTGGATCGACACCGCGCGCCACGTTACTCCGGAACCGGAGCGGCTCTACACCTGGTGGAGCTATCGTTCCCGCGACTGGTCGGCGGCGGATAAGGGTCGGCGCCTCGACCATATCTGGGTCACGCCGGCGCTTGGGGACAAGATCAAGGATTCGTCCACCCTGCGCGATGCCCGCGGCTGGGAAAAATCCTCCGATCACGCGCCGGTGACGACCGAATTGGGGTGAGGGGCGAGGCCGCTTGAGGGGGTCTGTTTTACAAAGACCCTTCGAGACACGGCTTCGCCGTTCCTCAGGGTGAGTTGCAGGTATTCAGGCTCACCCTGAGGAGGCGCGAATGCGCCGTCTCGAAGGGTCTCGGAAACCGCGCAATCCGATGCCCGGGCGACGGAGAAAAACTTCCCCTAAGCCGCGATCTTGCCGTCGAGTTCGTCCTCGATGAAGGCGCGGATGATCTCCTCCATGGAGTTGTCCTGAACGAAACCCAGCGACAGCGCCTTTTGGGTGTCGAACTCGGGTGGCCAGCCATCGACGATGCCCTGGATGAAAGGGTCGTGTTCCCAATCGATCCGATCGGCGACGGTCTTTCCCGCCACCGCTTCAAGCGCGTCGGCCATGGCCTGAATGGTCATGCAGAATCCCGGCAGGGTCGCCTCGCGGGATGGGCCCCATTTGGCGTCGGTCAGGTTATGGGCGCGCACGACATTCTCGATGATCGAGCGCGGCGAGGCCAGGAACATGCGGGAGTCCGGGTTTACCGGACAGATCGCCCGGTCGCCCTGCAGCGGCTCGCGGATGATCGAGGAGGCGAAGGTCGAGGCCGCCTTGTTCGGCTTGCCGGGCCGCACCACCACCGTTGGGAAACGCAGCGCGCGGCCATCGACATAGCCCTTGCGGCTGTAGTCGTTAACCAACAACTCGCCGATCACTTTCTGAGTCCCGTAGGAGGTTTGCGGCGTGCGCGCGGTCATGTCGGCGATCACCTCCGGCATGTCGCCGCCGAACGCCGCGCAGGAGCTGGCGAAAACCAGCTTGGGCTTGGTTCCGTGGCCGCGACAGATGTCGAGGATCGCCCGCGTGGCATCCAGGTTCACGGCCATGCCGAGATCGAAATCCTCCTCCGCTCCGGCGCTCACCACGGCGGCGAGATGAAAGACGCTGTCGGTGTCGGCGGGGATCGCCTTTTCCAGCAGGGCCCGGTCGGTGATGTCTCCGGTCACCACCGTAACCCTCGGATCCTCGGCGAGCTCGGCCGAGGGATCGATCACGTCCAGCAGGGTCAGCCGCTCGACCCGCGCCGCCTCGCCGTTCGAGCCGATGAGGGAGTTCGCCGCGAGCAGACGATGCGCGAGCTTGCCGCCGATGAAGCCCGAGGCTCCGGTAATCGTTACATTCATGGTCATCTTCCCCCTCAACCACGTCCCGCGAACCAGCCAAGTCCGGCCACGGTGTCGCCCTTCGGACGATACTCACAGCCCACCCAGCCGTCGTAACCCAGCTCATCCATCAGGTCGAACAGGAACGGATAGTTCACCTCGCCCACATCCGGCTCATGCCGTCCGGGTGTACCGGCGATCTGCATATGGGCGATGATGTCCATGTACTCCCGCATATGCACCGCGAGATCACCTTCCATGATCTGGCAATGATAGAGATCGAACTGAAGACGCACATTGTCGGCCCCGACATCATCGATGATCGAGCGTGCCTGAGCCTGATAATTCAGGAAGTAACCGGGAATATCTCGGGTGTTGATCGGCTCGATGATCAGGGTCTTGCCCTGGGCCGCCGCGACCGGCGCCGCGCGCTTGAGGTTGGCGACCATTGTCGCCCGATGCGCGTCGCGGGACGCGCCCTCGGGGACCAGACCACTCATAACGTGGATGCAGGTATTGCCGAGCACGGTGGCGTAACCGAGCGCCTGTTCGATGGCCGCCTCGAAATCCGCCTCGCGTCCGGGAACCGCGGCAAGGCCTCGCTCGACATCCCAGTTGCCGGGATAGGTATTGAACAGCGCCTGGGCCATGTTGTGTTCGTCCAGGCGCGCCTTGATGTCCTCGGCGGCGTAGTCATAGGGAAACAGGAACTCAACCCCCTTGAACCCCGCCTTCGCGGCGGCGCCAATTCGGTCGAGGAAATCATGCTCGGTGAACATCATCGAGATATTGGCGGCGAAATTGGGCATGGCGTCGGACCGTCCCTGGCTTATCATTGGGTGATGGTTTAGGGCGGAGACTACACGATCCCCGCCCGGCCAACCAAGCGCTTCGTCAACCCCGCCGCCCCCGGCTGGAAGGAAACTGATCATGGCACCCATTCTCGGCTGCATCGCCGATGACTTCACCGGCGCGACCGATCTCGCCAATATGCTGGTGCGCGGCGGGTTGCGCACGGTTCAGCTTCTGGGCGTCCCGGAGGCCGGCGATCCGGTCCCGGATGTCGAGGCAGTCGTCGTGGCGCTCAAGTCCCGGACCATCGAACCGGCCGAAGCGGTGTCCCAATCCCTGGCGACCTTGAGCTGGCTTCAGGCCGCCGGGGCAAGGCAGTTCTTTTTCAAGTATTGCTCCACCTTCGATTCCACCGATGAAGGCAATATCGGTCCGGTTACAGACGCGTTGATGGACGCGCTGGGCGCGGATTTCACCATCGCCTGCCCGGCCTTTCCGGAAACTGGACGGACGATCTTCAAGGGTCATCTCTTCGTCGGCGACCAGCTCCTCTCCGATACCCATATGCGTCACCATCCGCTGACGCCTATGACGGACAGTAATCTCGTTGCCGTGCTGGGGCGGCAAACCAAGCGCGCGGTGGGTCTCATCCAGCATCGCGAGATCGAACAGGGCGTGGCGGCGATCAGCGAGGCGATCGAGGCACTGAAAGCCGACGGCAAACCGATCGCCATCGTCGACGCGGTGGATGACGCCCAGCTCTTTACGGTCGGCGAGGCATTGAAGGACCTCAAGCTCATCACCGGCGGCTCGGGCATCGTGCTCGGTCTCCCGGAGAACTATCGCAAGGCCGGCCTGGTGGGCGAGAACAAGGCCGCCGACCAAGTTCCCGCGGTCGAGGGGCCGGCCATGGTCCTGTCCGGTAGCTGCTCCGCCGCGACACTTGGCCAAGTCGCGGAATTCGCGAAGACACACCCGACCCTGCCGCTCGACCCCCTGGAAATCGCCGAGGATCCAACCACCGTCGACCGCGCGATCGAATGGGCAAGGGGAAGGCTTGCCAATGGCCCTGCCCTGATTCACGCAAGCGCGCCCCCGGATTCGGTCAAGGCGGTCCAGGAGAAATTGGGACGCAACGAAGCGGGTGACTTGGTCGAGCGGGCGATGGCTCGGATCGCCGAGGCCCTGGTGGAGGGCGGCGTGCGACGCCTGGTCGTGGCCGGTGGCGAGACCTCGGGCGCGGTTGTCGGCGCGCTCGGGGTCAAGGGGTTGCTTATCGGCGCGCAGATCGATCCCGGCGTGCCCGGGACCGTGACCATGGGGGAGCAACCAATGGCCCTGGCTTTGAAATCCGGGAATTTCGGCGCGCCGGATTTCTTTGAAAAGGCGCTGGGGGTCATGCCATGAACCAGCGTTTCGACATGGACCGCTATGTCGCCCTCATGGCCGAAACCCTCGACATTCCGGTAAGCGAGGAAGAACGTCCCGGGGTGATTCTACAGATGCAACGCACCGCCGATCTCGCGACCCAGGTGATGGAGTTCGAGGCACCACAGGACCTGGAACCGGCGCCGGTCTTTAAGCCATGACCGCCGAAAGCCTTCTCGGCGCCACGGCAACGACCATCGCGGCGGCGGTTCGTGGTGGCGAGGCGCGCGCGAGTGACCTGCTGGAAATCACGCTAGCCCGGATCGAGGCGGTCAATCCCTCCATTAACGCCTTCAACACGCTCACCAAGGATCGCGCCCTAGCGGAAGCTCGAAAGGTTGATGAACGCGTTGCGTCCGGCGAGGACCCGGGTCCGCTCGCCGGCGTCCCCTTCGGGGTCAAGAACCTTTACGATGTCGAGGGCGAGGTGACCCTGGCGGGCTCGATCATCAATCGCGACAATCCACCCGCGAGCCGAGACGCCACCGTCGTCGAGCGCCTGTCATCCGCCGGTGGTGTTCTGGTCGGCCTCTTGAACATGGATGAATACGCCTACGGCTTCACGACCGAGAACAGCCATTATGGCGCGACCCGGAATCCTCACGATCTGGAGCGTTCGGCGGGAGGTTCATCCGGAGGATCGGCGGCGGCGGTGGCGGCGGGCTTGGTGCCCCTGGCGCTCGGCACCGATACCAATGGCTCAATCCGCGTACCCGCCTCGGTCTGTGGTATCCATGGTTTCAAGCCGACCTATGGCCGCTTGTCCCGCGCCGGGGTTTTTCCCTTCGCGGCCAGCCTTGATCACACCGGCCCGCTTGCGCGCTCGACCGCCGATTTGGCGCTCGCTTATGATGCGATGCGTGGCCCTGATCCGCGCGATCCGATCTGCCGAACCGAACCCAGTGACGCGCTCCTCCAGGACCCGGGACGCGGAACCAGCGCTCTTAGAATCGCGATCACGGGTGGATATTTCCGCGAGACCCTCGAGGGACAGGCGCTGGACGTTCTGGACACCGCCGCCCAAGCGCTGGGCGCCCGTGACGTGGTGGAGATACCCGAAGCCGCCAAGGCCCGGGCCACCGCTTTCGTGATCACCACCATCGAGGGCGCTTCCGTTCATTTGGCCAATCTGCGAAGCCGAAAGAATGATTTCGATCCGTTGATCCGCGACCGCCTGATCGCCGGCGCCATGGCGCCCGCCGCCTGGTACACCGCCGCGCAGAGATTCCGGCGCTGGTATCGGGACCGGGTCCTGGCTCTGTTCGAGGATTGCGACGTCATCCTGGCGCCGGCCACGCCCTGCGTACCGCAGCCCCTATGGCAAGAAATGATGAACTTGGATGGCCAGGAACTTCCGGTTCGTCCGACCATGGGCCGATTCACCCAACCTCTGACCCTGATCGGTTTGCCCATTGTCGTTGTTCCTGTCCCGATCCCCGGCCAGCGTCATCCAATCGGTCTGCAGATCATCGCCGCGCCCTGGAGAGAGGCGGACGCGTTGCGGGCCGCGCGCGCCTTGGAGGAAGCCGGCGTCGCCGCGGTCCGAGAACCGGAGATCTCACGCGCCAAGGCCTAGGACGCGAACAGGCTAAAAACGCGAAAGGGCCGTCATCTGGACGGCCCGTTGCACAAGTCCTGAAAATCAGCTCGGTTGATCAGCCGCCCGATTTAGTCCCGGTCTGGGGAATCGGTGTCTGCGCCGTGGTCACCGGCGCATCGGTTTTCACGGATTGCTGATGCTTGCCACCGGAGCAATCGCCCATCGCCATGGCGGTTCCGGCGGTGAACGCGAAAACGGCGGCGGTAGCCAAGGAAGTCGTGAGAATCTTACGCATGAGGAGCCTCCTCAATCATTGGTGCGACAAATTGTACACGTATCCACCCCGAACGCCAACTATTGAGACGCTCCATCCTTCAATGGCGTCCCGCGCCATAGCTTTCCCTGAAATCCATGCGCGGCTTGCCGTAGCGATTTCCTTGCCCGTATCCAACGCCAAAGCTACGCACGAGATCCTCGTCGTCCTCGGTTTCGATGAACTCCGCGATTACGTCAATATTCGCGTGTTCGCAGTACTGCATGACACTTTCCAGCAACCGACGGGTCCGGGCGCTGGTGTGAGAGCCCTTCACCAAGGCGCCGTCGATCTTGGCGTAATCGACCTGGATGGAGCGAAGGCTCTCGAAGGACGTACCACCGGCGCCGACATCGTCCATGCAGACCTTGTTCCCGAAACTTCGGAGTTCCTGCAGGCGCCGGTTGGCGGCGGCGAAGTCCCTGATGAAGGTGGTTTCCGTCAATTCAAAGAGAATCTGCGGAAGCAGACCCTCGTAGGGTCGCAGTACCTGATTGAGCCTCGGAAGGAATGAGTCGCTGCCCAGGGATCGCGCCGAGATATTGACCGCGACATGCGGGCGCCAGTCATCTCGAGCCTCCAAGGCCAGGGTCCGAAGCGTGCTGTCCAATACCGCCATGTCGAATTCCTCGATCATGCCGGTATCCTCGATGAACAGGATAAATTCCTGGACAGAGGGAAAGCCCTTGACCCGGTTCAGGGCTTCGAAATGCTTGATCTCGCCACTGGCTATCTCGACGATCGGCTGGAAGGCGAGTTCGAATCCCCGCGCCGAGATAACCGAGCGCGCCTCGGCGATCCTGGGAACCGTCTTCCTGAGGGTTTGTCGGGCGGCGTCGATTACCGATTGCAACTTAAGGCCCGCGCCGTCTTGCGATTCGAACTGTCGAAGGGAATAGAGCAGCGCCCGCACCGCGTCGGATTCCTCCACGCCGCCGTCGTCCAGATCAACGCTTTCCGCCGATACCTCGATCGCGTCGGCCTTGTGTTTTCGCGTGATTTCCGACGCCCCGTCGCGCAAAGCCCCGGTTTCGACATCTCGGCCATGAATCACCGCGTAGCGGTCATCGCTTATCGCGCCCACGCCGTCGCCGCCCAGGGAGTTGGCGCGCAGGGAGTTGGCGCGCAGATAACTCGAGAGCGTGGACAGGAGTTGGTCCGCCGAATTGCCGCCCTGCCGCTGATAGGCTGTCATGCCGTCCAACAACAGATAGGTCAGGCTGACCGGCTGACCGATCGACATGGATTGATGCAGCTTACGCTCCACCACGGTCTCGAAGTCACGACGGCCTGGCAAGACAGGCGAATCGCTTTCCTCGCCACCACCGAGACCTGGGCTGATGAAGGTGACGGTCAGGTAAAGCACGCCGGGGTTGGTCGGCAATCGGCAACCACCGAGCATCGCGGGCAAGGGCTCCCCATCGGGGCCGTTGAAGCGCACCGTGACCGGCGTCATCTTGCCACCAACCTGGATACGGCCAAGCAGGGTCGTCACGAAGGCATGATCGGTTTCGGCGACATGGGAAAGAAACGGATGGTTAAGAACCGCGGTCGCGCCCGACCCGGCTCCGTTCAGTCTCGAGCTGGCGCCGGACACAAAGGACACCACGCCCGCATCGTCCAATTCCAGGAGAATATCCGCCGCGGCGAAGGAAAACGCCACGAACCGGTCGCGTTCCGCTCTCATGGAACCATTTGTCGGGGTTTTTATCGGCGTCGCTTCGGACATGCGGGTTTCGGCTTCTCGATTGGATCTCGCACCCCGTCAGAGTTCGCTTTAACGCGCGCCAGGTCAATGCCTAGCGTATGTGGGGAGAGTCTTCCAAAATCGCTTGATACAGCCCCGCCACCTCGGCGCCGAAACAACAGAATACCACTTTTTCGACTGTTGGCGCCTCAATCAGAGAGTCTCGGACGGTCACCACGGCAATCTCGCTCGCGGCTTGAACGGGGTAGCCATAGACGCCCGTGCTGATGGCTGGAAATGCGATGGTGCGCAGATCATGGCGCGCCGCGAGTCGCAGGCTTTCGCGATAACAGGACGAAAGCAGTGCCGGCTCGCCATGGGCGCCACCGCGCCAAATCGGCCCGACGGTATGAATAACATGGCGCGCCGGCAGGGAATGGCCGCTGGTGATACGCGCCTCGCCGGTTGGGCAGCCGCCCAGCGCGCGGCATTCCTCAAGCAACCCCGGTCCCGCCGCCCGATGGATCGCGCCATCGACACCGCCGCCGCCGAGCAGGGACTCGTTCGCCGCGTTCACGATCGCGTCCACGGCCAGGGTCGTGATGTCGCCGTCGATGACCTGGAGAATAGTGGTCATCCCGCGGTCCCCGCCGGCGCGGCTGTTTTCTCAACGTCTCTATTCGCTGGTCCGCCGCGGCGGCCAGCATGGTTCGGATAAACACGCATCAGCACCAAGAGCAATAGAAGACCTGGCACCGCGACGCCGACCGAAAGAATGAAAAAGTCGAACCAACCGACGTAGTCCACCAGATATCCCGAGGGCGAGGAGAGGAGCGTGCGGCCAAACGCCATGAAAGCCGAGAGCAAGGCGTACTGCGTTGCCGTGAACGCGGTGTTGGTCAAGCTGGAGAGATAGGCGACGAAGGCGGCGGTTCCCATGCCGCCGGTAACGTTCTCGACCGCGATGGTGATGGTCAGGACCCCGACGTCATTGCCCGCCACCACCTGATACGCGAAGACGAAATTCGACGCGGCCTGAAGCACGCCACTGATCAACAGCGCGTTCAGCAGACCCGTCCACCGAATCAGCAAACCGCCTATGAACAACCCAACGGCCAGCGCGATCAAGCCGAATAGCTTGGTCACCTCCGCGATCTCGGTCTTTGTGAAGCCGAGATCGATATAGAACGGGTTGGTCATGATCGACAGGAAGGCGTCGCCGAGCTTGAACGTCACGATGAAGAGCAGAATGACCAGCCAGCCGGGCCGGGTGGCGAATTCAAGGAACGGCGCCACGACGAAATCGGCGAGCCATTGGCCAAAGCTCCGACGCTCTCGTTTGCCCGCTTCGGTGGCCCCTGTATCGGGGCCGGGCGGCTCGGGGCTCAAAAGGATGGTTACGGTGCCGACCAGAACCAGCACCGCCATCGCCAGATAGGCGTGGGTCCAGGTCCAAAGATCGGCCAGGATCAGGGCGCCCGCCCCCGCGACGAGCATTCCACCACGATAGCCATAGGTGACGGCCGCCGCGCCGATACCCTGCTCGTCCTCCTCGAGGGTCTCGATCCGATAGGCATCGATGACGATGTCCTGACTGGCCGAGAAAAACGCCACCAGGACCGCGAAGCCCGCCATAAGCAACGGGGCGTCGCCCGGGTTGGACAGGGCAAGGCCCGCGATCGCCAGCATCAACATCGCTTGGGACAGAATCATCCAGCCCCGTCGTCGACCCAGCAGGTCGGTCAGGATCGGGAGCCTGAGCCCGTCCATCAGCGGCGCCCACAATGGCTTTAGCGCGTAGGGCAATCCGACCAGGGAGAACAGGCCGATCGCCGACCTTTCCACATCCGCCTCGCGCAACCAGGCGCTGAGCGTGCCGAAGGACAGCAGCAAGGGCAATCCACTGGCGAAGCCGAGCAATAGAACAACGATCACCCTGCGCCGAAGATAGGGCGCGATGGATTCCCGCAGCAGCCAAGCGACTCGGGTAACGGGATCAGGTGTCGCCAAGTATCGTCTTCGCCAATGTTTTCAAGTCGGTTTCAGGGCGCGCGCCGAAATGGCTGATGACCTCGGCGGCGGCGATGCCACCGAGGCGGCCGCATCGAGCCGGGTCCTCGGAGCGCGTGAAGCCATGGAGGAAACCCGCCGCGTATAGATCGCCCGCGCCGGTGGTATCCACCACGCGATCCGCCTTTTCGGCGTCCAAGACATGCACCTCGTCATCCGATAGCACAACCGAGCCCTTGGCGCCCCGGGTCAGAGCCACGGTTTGGCAGTGGCCCCGCACGGCCTGCAACGCGGCATCGAAATCGGATGCCTCGTAGAGCGAAATGATCTCGTCCTCGTTGGCGAAGAGAATATCCACATGGTGTTCGACCAACTCGCGGAATTCGGAACGATGGCGCCCGACGCAAAACGGATCGGATAGGGACAGGGAGACCAAACCACCACTTGCGTGGGCAATCGCGGCGGCCTTGAGGAACGCCTCCTTGGCTCGCGGCGGATCCCAAAGATAACCCTCGAGATAAACCACCTTGCTCGACTTGATCAGATCCTCGTCCACGTCCTCGGGCCCAAGATCGACGCAAGCACCGAGATGGGTGTTCATGGAGCGCTGCGCGTCCGGCGTGACCAGAACAAGACAACTGGCGGTCGGTGGGCCACTAGTGCTGTTCGCGGTATCGAATCGCACCCCGGCCGCGGTGATATCGTGGCGGAAAACCTTGCCGAACGAATCGTCGCGCACCTTGCCGATAAAGGCGCCATTGCCACCAAAACCGGCCAAGCCGACGATGGTGTTGGCGGCGGAGCCGCCGGACATCTCGATACCCGGCCCCATGCGCTCGTAAATGTGGCTGGAACGCTCGGCGTCGACAAGGTTCATCGCGCCTTTCTCAATTACGTTATCCGCCAGAAAGGCATCGTCGGTTCGAGAAATGACATCGACGATCGCGTTACCAATTCCCGTAACGTCCGTGGTCTTGTTGGGCATGAGGATTTTCCGTGGTTCAAGGGCGCCAGGACACTACCCGAGAACGGCGTCGGGGCAAAGCCGATCAACGAAGGCTTGTGCGCGGCGACAGCTTGTGGTTTTCCTGGGCGAATTCCACGCGGAACCGCGGAGTCCATCATGTTCGCTGCATTATCCAAGGCTTTCGCCCAGCTACCCGAACGCACGCTTCGTCAGTCCGTGATCCTGAGCGTGCTTTTCGCTCTGGTGATGATCCTCGCCAGCGGGATCATAAGTTGGTTCCTGATCGCCAAGGTCGGGGTGTTCGACATCGAGTTGCTGGACAAATTGTCGGCGGCGATTGGCGCAATCGTGGTCGTCGTCTTCGCCTTCGTCTTCTATCCTTCGATGGTGATGATCGTCGCCGGGTTTTTCGTCGATCGCGTGGCGCAGGCCGTGGAGGAGAAGCACTATCCGCATCTGCCGGCGCCCCGCGATCAAGGCCTTGGCGAGATCATGAAGTCGGCGCTTGGGTTGCTCGCGGTGACGCTGATCCTGAACATCATTCTCATGCCAATTTACGTGTTCACGTTCTTCGTGGCCGGGCTCGGCTTCGTGATCTTCTATCTCTTGAACGGTTATCTTCTCGGGCGCGAGTTCTTCGAGATCGCGGCCGGTCGCTACATGGACCCCAAGGCGGCGCGAGATCTGCGCCGATCCAAACGCTGGACCGTGTTCGGCGCGGGCGTTGTGATCGCGGTTATGACCACGATTCCGATCCTGAATTTGGCGGCGCCGATCATAGCTGTTGCCTTCATGGTGCACATGTTCCAGTTGTTGCGTCCGCAAAGTGGACCATGATATCCTTGGGAAGTTCGAACTCCTTGAATTTTCTGGAGTTTTAACGACAAATTTCGAAAGAACCTGAAAATGTCCCTGTTTCGACGGAAATCGCCCGAGGACGCGGAACCCAAGCTTGGCGACCCGGCGGTCGATATCGTCGACGCGAGGGCCGGTGAACCGTCGACACCCGTGAATCCAACCGCCGCGCCGGCGGTAGATAATGAGCGGAAGTCACCTGAAACCAGCCTGTCGCCCGAGGCCAGGCCGCAACAAGGAGCCCCCATGGCGTCGTCTAGAACCCCTTCCGCGGGATTCGTGCCGGAAATTCCCAGGCGCACGATCGACCTTCCGGGAGCCCCCGCCCGTAAACCGATACCCGGCCAGCGAGGGGGCACCGAGGGCAAGCGGCTCACGGTTGGCCGAGAGATTTCCCTGAGCGGTGAAATCACGGCGTGCGAAACACTGATCGTCGAAGGCTCCGTCGAAGCGACCTTGGAGAACAGTCAGTTCCTTGAAATCGCCGAAGGTGGGCTGTTCAAGGGGACGGTCGTCATAGACGAAGCAGTGATCGCCGGCACCTTTGACGGGACTCTCACCGCGCGCGAGCGATTGACGGTGAAAGCGTCTGGTCGCATCACCGGGCATGTGAAGTTCAGCCGTATTGAGGTTGAACTTGGCGGCGAAATCGATGGCGAGATCCACGTTCTGCAAGATACCGCTGCTTCGGAATCACCGGCATCTTCATGAAGCGGCGGATCGGCGCCACGCTCGGCGCCATATTGCTTTTAGCGGTACAGGCCTGTGAGACGCACCAACGCGAGGTCGCGTCGGCTGCACGGACCGACGCGACGACCGTCGTGGTGCCCCCCACGGTTCCAAGGAAATCGAAGGATACCGCGCGGCAAGCGAGCCTTGCGCCGCCCGAGCCCACACTGTCAGCGGCTGATCGCAATCCCCAACGCCTATTGCGGATGAACCCTCGAAGCTTGGCCACGTTGCTGGGAAAACCTCAGTTTGTTCGCCGGGAAGCGGACGCGCGCGTATGGCAATATCGCTCGGAGTCCTGCGTCCTGGACGTGTTCTTGTATCACGTCGCGGCGACGCATGAGGTTACACATTTTGAGTTTCGACCCGCGACAACCCTTTCCGGTCCGACGCCCGGTTGTTTCGAGGCGTTGTTGACCCGGGCCGGGGCTGTCGCCATTAGTTAGGCGGTCGTGAGCGGGTTACCCGCTAGGTCGAGGGAACGGTCTTGTCCTTGAACCGGCAAAGATCCGAAATCACACAGTCCGGGCAATCAGGCTTTCGTGCCTTGCACACGTAACGGCCATGCAGGATCAGCCAGTGATGCGCGTGGAGCTTCCAGTGATCCGGAATGCGGCGCTCTAGGTTTAGTTCCACGGCGAGCGGGGTTTTACCGTTCGCGAGCCCGGTTCGATTTCCGACCCGAAAAAGATGCGTATCCACCGCTATGGTCGGTTGGCCAAACGCAATATTCAGCACCACATTCGCGGTCTTTCGCCCGACGCCCGGCAAGGTTTCCAAGGTTTCTCGATCCCGTGGAACCGCGCTGTCATGATCGCGGATCAAAATCTCGGAGAGCGCGATCACGTTTTTTGCCTTGGAGTTGAAAAGCCCGATGGTCTTGATGAATTCCTTGAGCCGGTCGACGCCTAGTTCAACCATCTTCTCCGGTGTGTCGACCTCGGCGAACAACGGACCGGTGGCGCGATTCACCCCGACATCGGTGGCTTGCGCCGACAAAACCACGGCGACCAACAGAGTATAGGCATTGACGTAATGCAGCTCGCCCCGGGGATCGGGGTTTGCTTGCGACAATCTCGCGAACATCGTGTCGATGTCGGCTTTTTTCATGGGACGGGCCATGTGTCGTCATACCCCGATCGCGGTTCGAGGCATAGCTCCATCAGATACTTTACGTGTTGGCGCCACGCCAATTATTGTTCTTACCATGATGCCAGGGACACAGACTCAACCAAGAGAGCCTAAAGCCGAGCTCTTGTTCGAGGCCACGCTCACACCACATCGCAGCCTTCCACCCTTGGGATTCCTAATGGTGATGAGTGTTCTGATCGGGATTAGCGTCGCGATCGGCATTGGGTTTTCCCTGGTCGGCGCCTGGCCGGTGATCGGTTTTCTAGGGATCGATATCCTATTGGTTTATTTGGCCTTTCGAATCAGTTATGCCGCCGCGCGCCAATTCCAGCATGTTAGGCTAAGTTCGGAAGCGCTCGAGGTTTTGTTCCGCGATCCCGGCGGTGGCGATCGACGCGCGGTACTTCAGCCTT
Organism: Alphaproteobacteria bacterium; assembly: GCA_038118725.1. Taxonomy (GTDB): domain Bacteria; phylum Pseudomonadota; class Alphaproteobacteria; order Thalassobaculales; family Thalassobaculaceae; genus JADHLJ01. The sequence continues at coordinate 74,749 of JAYOIK010000007.1, forward strand.
ACTGGGCCCGTGTCGAGGTCGAGCCGATCAACGCGGGACGTGGTCGTCTGGTCGTCAGATCTCGCGGCGAGATCCTTGAGCTAGGTGCGTTCTTGGCGAATGACGAGAAATTGGCATTCGCTCAAGCTTTGGCCCAGGCATTGCGACGCGCTCGCGACCCAATTCAAGGCCACGGCCTGCAAACCTAGCCCTTCAGGCCGAGAACATCCGTCATGTCATAGAGGCCTGGAGGCTGATCCACGGCCCATTGCGCCGCTCGAATCGCGCCGGATGCGTAGATATGCCGGCCCGTGGCCTTGTGCGCGATTTCAACCCGCTCGCCAGCGCCCGCGAAAATCACAGAGTGCTCGCCGACGATATCGCCCCCGCGAAGCGCCGCGAAACCAATATCGCCTCGCTTGCGCGCGCCGGTTTGGCCTTCGCGGGAAAGTACGCTGGCCTGTTCAAAGTCGACGCCACGGCCCCTGGCCGCCGCTTGACCCAGGCCAAGCGCGGTTCCCGATGGCGCATCGATCTTGCGATTGTGATGGATTTCAAAGATCTCAATGTCGAACTCGTCGTTCAAGGCTCGGGCAACCTGTTCAACCAACACAAAAAGAAGATTCACGCCGAGGCTCATATTCGGCGCGAAAACAACCGGTACGACTTTCGCCGCCTCGGCCATCGCGGCGTCTCCCTCCGCGTCCAGGCCCGTTGTACCAACGATCCAAGGAGTTTTCGTGTCCATCGCGGCGTGGGCGTGCTCGGCGACCGCCTCCGGCAGCGTGAAGTCAATGACGGCCCGCGAGGAGGCGAACAACGCGGCGGCATCGCCAACCGCCTGGATTCCAAGAGGTCCAAGCTGGCAAATCTCACCGATATCAATGCCTTGATGGGTACTACCCGGCCTTACCGACCCCCCGGCGAGCCGTGTATTTCGGGTCTCCAAGACCTGACGGACGATCATTGTCCCCATTGTACCGGCGACCCCTGTAACGCCTATCGTCAATTCCTCCATCCGACCATCCCCCAGTTTTAGTAACTCAGCTCAGCGACCCTCCGCCGAGTCCTCGACTCAGTATCCGCTGGAATCGAGCCTTCGAAAAGGAATTGCCTTAAGCATTTTAATATATTATTTTTTTTAAGTCGATATATCGAGAAATTTCCCGAAGAAGACCATGAATCTGTCAACCCTCTGCCTCGGCTTGTTGCTTGATGGTCCTCTTACCGGCTACGCGCTTAGCCGCATGGTGGAGGAACGTCTTGGGCATTTCCAGCAAGCGAGTTTTGGTGCTTTGTATCCAGCGCTCGGGAAATTGGAAGCATCGGGCCTTGTCACGGCCGACCGGCGCGGCGCAAATGCTCTTTCAAAGCGTAAGTATGCGATTACAGAGGAAGGAAGATCAAGATTCAACACGGAACTCGTCCAATCATCCGCGTCAGAGACATTTCGGTCGGAGTTTCTAACGGCGATGCACTTTGCCGATCATCTTCCGTTGCCGGAAATCGAGCGCCTTGTTGACCAGAAACTCGCCGACGCGCGAGAGCAACGGCGCCGTTTACTAGCATTGCCGATCTCGTCAATGACCGAGGGGCAGAGGTTTACCGTGCGGTACTCACTAGCCAAAAGCGCCGCCGTGATCGATTTTCTTCAGGGAGAAGGTCGCGCTATGGTCACATCCATTCAACGCGAACGCCTTTGAAAAATATAATGAAAACAATGTTTTAATAGAAGAAGTACTGGTCACATCATTGGGTATGACCTCCAGATCCAGAGAGTCCTACCCTTCGATCTAGCGAGTCCAGATCGGTAGTTCACCGCGTCCGAATGGACGCCATTAATCCTTTAGATCTTCCCAGAGGTCGCGCACCCGATCGAAGAAGCCCGTGGACTGAGGGCTGGTCGTCGCGCTGTTGGTCTCCGCGAACTCCTCGAGAATCTGCTTTTGCTTTCGTGTGAGGCTAACCGGCGTTTCAACAACCGCTTCGACATACAAATCGCCCCGTGCCGGACTCCTCAGCACGGACATCCCTTTTCCACGCAAACGGAACTGGGTACCGGTCTGGGTACCGGGATTGACCGTGATTCGCGCCCGCGCGCCTTCCACCGTCGGCACCTCTATCTGTCCACCCAAGGCCGCCGTGGTCATCTGCAGGGGCACGCGGCAATAGATATCCGCGCCATCCCGCTTGAAAATCGGATGTTCCTCGATCGAGAGGAAAATATAGAGGTCTCCAGGAGGCGCCGAGGGACCGCCCGCCTCCCCCTCGCCCGCCAGGCGAATCCGTGTCCCGTCCTCGACACCGGCGGGAATGTTCACGGACAGGGTCTTTTCCTTTTGAATCCTGCCGTTTCCTCGGCATGTTCCACAGGGATTTTCTATCACCCTACCGGCGCCGCCACAGGTGGAGCAGGCGCGTTCAATCGTGAAAAAGCCCTGTTGGACCCGCACCCGGCCCCGGCCTTGGCAAGCCTTGCAGGAACTGGGTTGCGTGCCGGCCTTCGCGCCACTGCCCGAGCAATCCTCGCAGTTCACGGTACTGGGGATCTGGATCTCCGTCTGCCGGCCCTTGAAGGCCTCCTCGAGACCGATATTCATATTATAGCGGAGATCGGCACCCCGCCGCGCGCCGCCGCCCGATCGCCGGCCACCCATGAAGTCGCCGAACATCTCGTCGAAGATATCCGAGAACCCGGCCCCGAACCCTTCGAAACCACCGCCGCCGGGTCGTCCACCCATGCCACCTTCGAAGGCATCGTGGCCGAACCGGTCATAGGCCGCACGTTTCTGCGGGTCCTTCAGGACATCATAGGCTTCGTTGAGTTCCTTGAACTGGGCTTCCGCGGAAGGATCATCGGGATTTCGGTCCGGATGATACTTCATCGCCAGTTTGCGATAGGCGGACTTCAGCGCGCCTTCGTCGGCGCCGCGGTCAACACCAAGGGTTTCGTAAAAGTCACGCTTCGCCATCGCTGGTTACCGCCCCCTGGCCCTTGAATGGAGCGCGCCGCCTTTCTCGCCGCCGACAAATCCCCCCGGATCCGGCGACTGATCGACGAAACGTCGTCGCGGCGCGCTCTGGCTTCCCGATTTCGATCGACGCTCGCCTAGGCCGACTTGTTCCGGTCCTGATCGTCGACTTCCTCGAAATCGGCGTCAACGACATCCGCGTCACCGTCCTTCTTCTCGGCGCTCGGACCGGCGTCATCGCCGCCCATGTCGCCCATGTCCGGACCACCCGCGGCGGCGGCCTCTTCCTGTTGCGCCTTGTACAGCGCCTCGCCGAGCTTCATCGACGCTTGCTGCAGGGCCTCGACCTTGGTCTTGATCAGCTCACCGTCCTCGCCCTCGAGCGCTTCCTTGACCTCGGCGATCAGGCCTTCAATCTCGCGCCGCTCGGACTCGCCAATCTTATCGCCGACATCGGCCAGCGTACGCTCGGTCGTGTGGATGGCCTGCTCGCCCTGGTTCTTGATTTCGACCAGTTCGCGCCTTTGCTTGTCGGTTTCGGCGTTCTGCTCGGCCTCGTTGATCATCCTCTCGATATCGGCGTCGGAGAGACCGCCCGAGGCCTGGATACGGATCTGCTGTTCCTTGCCCGTCGCCTTGTCCTTGGCCGACACGTTGACGATACCGTTGGCGTCGATGTCGAAGGTAACCTCGACCTGCGGAACCCCACGTGGCGCCGCCGGAATGCCCACGAGATCGAACTGTCCGAGCACCTTGTTGTCGGCGGCCATCTCGCGCTCGCCCTGGAACACCCGGATCGTCACCGCCGTCTGATTGTCCTCGGCGGTGGAGAATACCTGGCTCTTCTTGGTCGGGATCGTGGTGTTGCGATCGATCAGGCGGGTGAACACGCCTCCGAGGGTCTCGATACCCAGCGACAGCGGCGTGACGTCGAGCAGCAGCACGTCCTTGACATCACCCTTGAGCACACCGGCTTGAATCGCCGCGCCGATCGCCACAACCTCGTCCGGATTGACACCCCGATGCGGCTCGCGGCCGAAGAAGGTCTTCACCGTCTCCATGATCTTCGGCATGCGAGTCATGCCGCCGACCAGGATCACCTCGTCGATCTCACCGGCGCTCAGACCCGCGTCCTTCAAGGCCGCCGCGCACGGACTGACGGTGCGCTGCACCAGATCATCAACCAGCGCCTCGAGCTTCGCCCGGGTCAGTTTGATGTTGAGATGCTTGGGTCCGGTCTGATCCGCCGTGATGAACGGCAGGTTGACCTCGGTCTGCATCGCCGCCGACAGCTCGATCTTGGCTTTCTCGGCGGCCTCCTTTAGCCGCTGGAGCGCGAGCTTGTCGTTGCGAAGATCGATCGCGTTCTCTTTCTTGAACTCATCCGCGAGATAGTCGATCACCCGGTGATCGAAATCCTCGCCGCCCAGGAAGGTGTCACCATTGGTCGACTTGACCTCGAAGACCCCGTCGCCGATCTCGAGTATCGAGACGTCGAAGGTACCACCGCCGAGGTCATAGACCGCGATGATACCGGTGTTCTTCTTGTCCAGCCCATAGGCCAGAGCCGCGGCGGTCGGCTCGTTGATGATCCGCAGGACGTCGAGGCCGGCGATCTTGCCGGCGTCCTTGGTCGCCTGACGCTGTGCGTCGTTGAAGTAGGCGGGGACCGTGATCACCGCCTGGTCGACCGTGTCGCCGAGAAACGCCTCGGCGTCTTCCTTCAGCTTGCGAAGGGTGAAACTGGAAATCTGGCTCGGGCTGTATTTTTCGCCGCGCGCCTCGACCCAAGCATCGCCATTCTCGCCAGGGACGACCTTATAGGGCATCAGGTCGGAGAATTTCTTGGAATGCTCGTCATCGTGCCGACGCCCGATCAGGCGCTTGATGGCGAAAAGCGTGTTTTCCGGATTGGTGACCGCCTGTCGCTTGGCCGATTGCCCGACCAAACGCTCTCCGCCCTCGGCGAACGCGATCATCGACGGGGTTGTGCGTTGTCCCTCGGCGTTCTCGATTACCTTCGCGTCGGAGCCGTCCATGAAGGCAACGCAGGAGTTCGTCGTCCCGAGATCGATACCGATTACCTTGGCCATTTAACCCTCTTTCAGTCAGCAAACGGGTCCGGCCTGTGAAGCACCGCGCCCATTCCCGATTATCAAGTGTGACATTCTAGGGGCTATATAGGGGGGTGATCCGGGTGCTGCAAGCATGGTCGGCGTGATATTTAGTGTTAAATCGCAAGATTCGGATGGCCGCGCGCGATTACCCAGATCATATTTCACGACATGATCATATCGGCGAGCTACCGGACCGACATCCCGGCATTCCACGGCGCTTGGTTCGACAAGCGCCTCGACGCGGGTTTCTGCACGGTTCGAAACCCCTATTCCGGTACGGTGACACGCATTGCGCTGGACGCGGACGCGGTGGATGGATTCGTCTTCTGGACACGACGCCTGGGCGGTTTCATGGACACGCTCGACCGCCTAGCTAATCAGGGCTGTCCTTTCACCATCCAGTTCACCGTCACTGGATACCCCACCGTCCTGGAACCGGCGGTCATCGATTGGCGACGCGCGATCGGTGAGATCCAAGAGGCCGCCGCGCGATATGGCCCCCGGGCCGTGGTCTGGCGATACGACCCGGTCTTCCTAAGCGAGCTCACTCCCAAATCCCTTCACGTCGAGCGGATCGCCGAAATCGCCGACCGGCTTGCCGGCGCGACCGACGAAGTGGTGCTTTCCTTCGCGCATATTTATCGAAAGACCCGAAGGAATACCGAGCGGGCCGCCGCCAAACACCGGTTCGCATGGTCTGACCCAGATCCCGAGGAGAAACGGTCCTTGCTGTCGACTCTCGCGAAAACCGCCGCCCAACATGGGCTCAAGGCGACTTTTTGCGCGCAGCCGGATCTGCTTACACCTTCCTTGCGCCCAGCGCGCTGCATCGACGCCGACCGTCTTTCAGACGTTGCCGGTAAACGGATAACCAGTAGCCGGAAAGGAAATCGATCGGGGTGTCTTTGCGCCGACTCTCGCGACATCGGCGCGTATGACACCTGTAGTCATGGTTGCGTGTATTGTTACGCGGTGTCGTCCCGTGACGCCGCGAAGCGCCGGATCAAGGGGCTTTCCCTAGACGCCGAGGGGCTTCACGCGACGGGTTCGTGACGGGCGCGGGGTGGACCCCACCTAATCAGACGGTCGTGTCGAGGTGCTCGGGCACGTCCACGGCACCGGCCTTGGCGACACCGACCATGGCGGGCCGAAGAATACGGTCCTCGATCGCATATCCAGGCTGCAGCACCTGAACGACGGTTCCGGCCTCCTGACCGCTGTCCTCGACCTCGAACATCGCCTGATGGAAGTTGTAGTCGAACTTCTCGCCCATCGGGTCAATTTTGCGAATGCCATTTTTCTCGAAGGCGGTCAGCAATTCTTTCTCGGTCATCTCCACGCCGATGATCAGATTGCGAACCGCGTCATCGACGCCTTCCATGTTTTCAGGCCCGGCGTCCAGCGCGCGACGCAGATTATCAGCCGCGGACAACAAGTCCTTGGCGAAATTGCTGATACCGAACTTTCGAATCTGGTCACGCTCGCGATCCGCGCGCTTTCGCACGTTTTCCTGTTCGGCGATCGCCCGGAGCAACTGATCCTTGAGTTCCGCCACCCGGGCTTCAAGTTCCTCTTCGCGAGTCAAATCGCCCGCGGTGGTCTCCGTCGGCTCTTCGTCCCGCATCTCCTCGGGAGAAGCGGCGGCCTCCGCCTCGGAAGCCTCGGTTTCGACGGTTTCCTGATCTTTATCGGACATCTTGGCCTCTACCTGCCTCGTTGGTTCGCGATCGGCCCTCATGTAAGCGATCTCGACCGATTTGCAAATGTCGGATGAAATAAATTCACCAATCCACCGAGTCGCGCCACGGTCAATCCAGCAACTGCCCGACAAGTTTGGACGTATAATCAACCATCGGGATTATGCGCGCATAGTTCATCCGCGTCGGTCCGATAACACCCAGCGCGCCGACCACCCGGCGGCCTTGGTCATGGTACGGGGCGATGATCATCGAACATCCCGCGTGCTCGAAAAGTTGGTTTTCGGAGCCGATGAAGATCTGCACACCGTTGGCGTCTCCCGTCGCCTCCAACAGGCGCACCATCGATTCCTTGCGTTCCAATGCCTCGAACAAGGCGCGGATCCGATCCAGATCCTCGACCGCGTTCACGTCATGCAGAAGTTTCGATTGCCCACGCAAGATGATAGAGCCGCCCTGAACCCCTCCGGCCCAAAGCGCCAGTCCCTCCGCCACGAGTCGATTGGTGAGAGAGTCGAGCTCGGTCTTCTCCAGCTCGATCTCCTGTTGGATACGGGTTCGCGCCTCCTCCATGGTGGAATTGGCCAACCGTGCGTTCATATAGTTCGAGGCCTGGACCAACGCGGAGGGCGGAAGCCCCGGGGGTAGCTCCAGAACCCGGTTCTCCACCAAACCCGTATCGCTGACCATGACCGCCAAGGCCCGATTCGTGGACAAGGGCACGAATTCGATCTGACGCAAGGGTGAATCGGTTTTCGGCGAGATCACGAGGCCGGCACATTCCGTCAGTCCCGACAGCGCGGTCCCAGCCTCCCCCAACACATCCGAGAAGGTCCGACCCGCCGCTTGGCACTGACCATCGAGGCTAGCCCGTTCTTCCTTGGTAAGATCGCCGCCGATCTCCAACAAGCCATCAACGAACATCCGCAGGCCGAGATCCGTCGGCAGGCGCCCGGCCGAGGTATGCGGCGCGAACAGAAGCCCGACATCCTCAAGATCCGCCATGACGTTTCGAATTGTCGCGGGGGAAAGAGTCGCCCCCATCAGTCTCGCCAAGGTACGGGAACCCACTGGTTCGCCGGTCTCGAGAAACGAGTCGACGACCTGCTGGAATACCGCGCGCGATCTTTCATTCAGGGTCAGGACGGGCGAATCTTGCATGGCTCGAATTTAGGAAGCGATCGCGCATGCGTCAACGATCGCCGGCGTTTCGAAACATTCCCGCGATACTGGACGCGGATGGTCTCGTTCGTTAGGGTCCGCCGCTTCCCGAGAGTTCGATCCGGAGTACGGAAAACCATGCCCACTTCGTCCAAACGCCCCTCCGGACGCGCGCCCGGTCAATTGCGCGCCGTTACACTGGAACCGGGCTTCGCCAAACACGCCGAGGGGTCTTGCCTGATCAAGTTCGGCGATACCCATGTTCTGTGCACCGCCAGCATCGAGGACAGGGTCCCTCCGTTCATGAAAGGTCGAGGCAAGGGTTGGGTCACCGCCGAATACGGCATGCTACCGCGCTCGACACATACCCGCACCGACCGCGAGGCGGCGCGTGGCAAGCAGAGCGGGCGCACCCTAGAAATTCAACGCCTGATCGGACGCTCCCTGCGCGCGGTGACCGACGACAAGGCGTTGGGCGAACGACAGATCCGGGTCGACTGCGACGTGCTTCAAGCCGATGGCGGCACGCGAACCGCGTCAATCACGGGTAGTTTCGTCGCGCTTTATCAAGCCATGGACAGCCTAGTGCGGCTGGGGGTTCTGAAATCGGTACCGCTGACCGATCACGTGGCGGCGGTGTCCTGCGGCATCTTCGATGGCACGCCGGTTCTTGATCTGGATTACGCCGAGGATTCCAACGCCCAGGCCGACGCGAACTTCGTGTTGACCGGCTCGGGCGGCATTGTTGAGATTCAGGCCACGGCGGAAGACGAGCCCTTCGCGGGATCCGAGTTCGATGCATTGATGTCCTTGGCGCGGACTGGAATCGCCGATCTGGTCACGCTGCAAAAATCAGCGCTTGGCCTGGATTGACGTCGCATGCCGGGGAGTGGCGAGGGACATGGATTTTTCGGACGTCGCTTCGACGGGAACCGATTGGTCGTCGCCAGTCACAATCAGGGCAAGGTGCGGGAAATCAACGATCTGATCCGTCCCCTTGGTATAGAGGCGATATCGGCGGGAACGTTGGGCCTGCCGGAGCCCGAGGAAACCGCCGACAGCTTCAAGGGCAACGCCGAACTAAAGGCGCTGGCGGCCGCAACCGCTTCGGGCCTGCCGGCCTTGGCGGATGACTCGGGCCTTGCCGTCGACGCGCTCGACGGTGACCCGGGGATCTACTCCGCCCGCTGGGCTGGTCCGGAAAAGGATTTCGCGATGGCCATGGGCAAGGTCAATGACGCTATTCTGGCCATCGAAGCGCGAACCGGAAAACCGCAATCCCGTCGCGCCCGCTTTGTTTGCGCGCTTTGCCTGGCCTGGCCGGACGGCCATTTGGAAACCGTCGAGGGCGAGGTCGTCGGCGACCTGGTTTGGCCCCCGCGCGGCGAGAGCGGGTTTGGCTATGACCCGATTTTCGCCCCGTCGGGACATGATCGGACATTCGGCGAGGTCGATCAGGACTGGAAGCACTCGGTAAGCCATCGCGCGGATGCCTTTGGCAAACTCCTGGCGACGGTATTGGCGACACCATGACACCGGGGCCGTCAGCGGCGTTCACCGCGACCGATACGATCACCGCCGAGTACCCTATGGATGATGGGTTTGGTGTCTATGTGCACTGGCCATTTTGCCTCTCGAAATGTCCTTATTGCGATTTCAATAGCCATGTCGCCGACACCATCGATCATGACCGCTGGCGGCGCAGCTTGATAAGAGAACTGAAAACCCTCGCCGATCGGGCGCGGCGGGGGGCGCCAATCAGCATTTTCTTCGGTGGTGGTACGCCATCCCTCATGGCGCCCGACACCGTCGCGGGCATTATCGATACCGTTCGTGGGCTGTGGTCGGTGACTTCGGAGATCGAGATTACGCTGGAGGCCAACCCGACCTCGGTGGAAGCCGGTCGCCTGCGCGCGTTTCGCGAGGCCGGAGTGAACCGTGTCTCGCTCGGGGTACAGGCGCTCAACGACACCGCGCTCCGCTTTCTCGGGCGCGGCCACAATGCCGAGGAAGCCATCGCGGCGGTCGAAACCGCCCACCAAATATTCGACCGGGTCTCGTTTGATTTGATTTACGCGAGACCGGAACAGAGCCTCGCCGACTGGAAGCTGGAGTTGCGGGACGCCCTAGGCTTGGCCGGCGAACATCTCTCGCTTTACCAGCTTACGATCGAACCGGGCACGGCCTTTGATTCACTTCACCAACGCGGCGCGTTCTCCATCCCCGATGACGACTCCGGCGGAGCTCTTTTCGAGGCGACAGGAGCGATTCTCGAGGCGGCGGGCCTACCGGCCTACGAGATTTCAAACCATGCCCGTCCCGGAGCCGAGAGCCGGCACAATCTGGTTTACTGGCGCGGCCGGGAATATCTCGGCGTCGGACCCGGCGCACATGGGCGCTTGCTTGGCGGCGATGGGCGAATCATCGCTACACGAACCCATCGCGCGCCCGCGGTTTGGCTTGATCGGGTTGAACAAAGAGGCCACGCCTTGGTCGAGGAAACTCCCGTCGATCCGGATGAGCGTCTGGTGGAGATCCTCATGATGGGTCTGCGCCTGGTGGAAGGTGTCCCCCTCGCCAGAATCGAAAGGGTTTCGGGCCTGCCATTCGAAGGGGCGCTTGACCGGACGGTGATCGAGGATCTCGTCGAAGCCGGTTACATGACGTTGAGCGAAACAACGTTGCGCGCGACACCGGCTGGCCGTCAACGCCTGAACGCCGTGCTCTCGGCCCTGTTGGAGGCTCGTCTCTAGCTCGTCGCTCGTCGCGGCTCCGTTCAATAAAGAAAATCAGTAAAGCTCGACGGCGCCGGATCGATAACGCGGACACCATCCTGCTCCACCTCGAGAACCGCAAGGCCACGCTGGTTGGTGCCGTCCGGCAGCAAGCGGAAAATCCCATCGACACCCGCGAAACCATTGTTGTCGGTCAGGGCCTGGGATGAGTAATCCGCGCCGTTCTCGGCATAGGTAAGCGCGACCGCCAGCAACATGGCGTCATAACCGAGCGACGCGAGCCGAGGTGGCCGCCGGTTAAACGCGCGCTCGAACTTATTCTCGAAATCCGTCCGGGCTTCTGGAGACGCGGCGGCATACCAGCCACCGACCAAGGCCGGCTCGGCCCCAAGGCCGCGCGACTCGTCCCAGAGCGCGGTGCCGAGCAGGCGTATCCGCGCGGGGTCGACATCATAATAGGCCAGCAACGGCGCTATGCCGCGCAGCTCAGGATCCCCGGCGGGCAGCAATACCGAGTCGAATGGCGGGTCTCCGAAAGTGTCCAATCCGCCAAGCCTGGCGAGGGCTTGTTTGGAAATCTGATCCGTTCGGCCGGACAGGAGTGATTTCTGCGCGGCCAGGGCCGATTTGCGCGAATCATAATCCGCGAATTGGCTAATCAGATCCGAAAGCTCTGAATCGGTGGGATCGTAATAGGTCGCCCGGACAACGTTCACACCTATTTGCTCGGCGGCGGCCCGCGCCGACGCGACTACCAACTCGCCAAAACCGGAAGACGGCACCAAGGCACCCACCCGGCCATGACCTTTCGTGGCCGCGAAACCCATGATTCGGCGAACTTGCTGGCCGGGCAGGAAACCGAAGACATAGACGCCGTCCCCCGCGATATCCCGGTTATTCGAGAAACTTACTATGCTAACGCCGGCCGCTGTCGCGATTGGTCTCGCGGCTTCGGCAGAGGCACCAAACAAAGGCCCGAGAATCAACCGCGCCCCGTCGGCGATCGCTAGGCGCGCCGCGTCTTCCGCTCCCGCCGTCGTACCTTGCGTATCGAAAACCAAGACCTCAAGATCATCGCCCGCGGTTTCGAAAAGCGCCATCTGCGCCGCGTCCGAAAGGGCCTTGCCAATAGAGGCGCCGCGCCCGCTTAGCGGCAGAAGGAGCGCCAATCGATGGACTTGGTCCTCTGGCTCCGGTGAAGTGACCGGGGCCTGAGGCGTCGTCAGATTAAGCTTACCAGGCTTGGGGGATGTGCCTGACGCCGGGGGAGTCGAGACGGTTTCCTTGGGAGCCGGGGCAGCCACGGAAGACGGCGGCGGCGCGGTTTTGACCGCGGTCTTCACGACGGGCGCGGCGCCCGTGTTCCCGGCGCCGGTGGTCGGCGTGGTTTGACAGGCACCGATCACGGCGACGATCGACAGAACAGCGGCGCCGCGGATACGTTTCTTGATATTTCGCGAGATCAAATCCATCACCCCAGAACCACGACGCCATGCGCGGCGTCCCTTCGAAAGCTAATCAAGCGGACGAGATCAGTAAACCGGGCCATGATGGCAACACCAAGATGGCAACACTGTGGCGATCGAACCCCGAGCCTCGAGAAAAGCCGATGAAGCAAACCCGCGCGAAACGTCAAAAGGCCTATGATCACGGTCGGCTCGCGGAAAAACTGTGCCAGTGGGCTCTACGTTTCAAGGGTTACGCGATTCTGGAAGTCGGCTATCGCACGCGGGCCGGGGAAATAGACGTTCTGGCGGCCCGAGGTGGTTGGCTCGTCGCCGTCGAGGTAAAGGCCCGCGCGGATCGTGGCACCGCGATCGAGTCGATCACCTGGCGTCAGCGCCGACGAATCGAAAGGGCCCTGCAATGGTATCTGCGCGGGCATCCCGAACAAGGTGTCAACGGCATTAGATTTGATGTCTTTCTCGTGGCGCCTTGGCGCATACCCGCCCACATAGAGAATGCCTGGCGGGTCAATGAGTAGATTTTATCCTCGCGCGCTCGTATTAAGGCTTAGCACCGCGCCTGGGAGACATTTCATGATCAAGGATTGCCTTTTTCCAAGAAACGCCAAGGCGAATCCGACACCCAGACGATCGGGTCTCGTCAAACTGGCGGTAACGTCAATTGGCATCCTCGGGCTTGGATTGAACGGCTGCGGGCCGACCGGGTTGGCGGTTGGAGCGGGCGCGAGCGTGGCGACCGCATCGCAGACCGAAAAGGGCATTTCAGCCGCGGCCCGAGACCTTCGGATACGCACCGAGATCAATCACTACCTGTTCCAAAAGAACGTTGATCTTTTTAGCGCCGTCTCGCTATCCGTTGAAAGCGGCCGGGTGCTTCTCACCGGAGCCGTGGAAAAGCCGGAGGATCGCATCGAGGCCACCCGCCTCTCGTGGCAAGCCGAGGGCGTTCGCGAAGTGATCAACGAGATTCAAGTCCGAAACCGCGCAAGCCTGACCGATCGGGCCCAGGATGTCGTGATCAACAAGCGACTCCAAGGTATACTGCTGTTCGACAAGGACATAAAATCCATCAACCTCTCGACCGATACCGTCAATGGAGTGGTCTATTTGTTTGGCGTAGCTCGCGGCCAGAAAGAGCTGGATCGCGTGATAAACCATGCCCGCAATCTGGAATACGTCACGAATGTGGTTAGTTATGTGACCGTTTCGAAGCCCTGATGCCCGATAACACGGACCCCAAGGAATACGACCCGACGGAAATCCTACGTTCCGCGGCTGCTCAAGGCGACGAGCCTCTTGATATCGCGGAAACGGCGCTGGCCTTCGCCGCCATGGACCGGCCCGGCGTTCCCGTGGGGCGCTATCGCGATATCCTTTCCAAAATGACCGAGGCCGTCGCCGACCTAGTGGCGTCGCTCGGATCGGACGCGGGCCCCGAGGAACAGGCGGCCCAAGTTTCGCGTATCCTGGCCGAAGAACATGGTTTCGCCGGTGACAGCGCGACCTATGACGATCCCCGAAATGCCAATCTGATGCTGGTTTTAGATCGGCGCAAGGGCCTGCCGGTGGCGCTAGGGATCCTCTATATCCACGTCGCGCGCGGCCAGAACTGGTGGGCCGAAGGGCTGAACTTTCCCAATCACTTTCTCATTCGCACGCGGATCGGCGCGGAACAGGTGATTATCGACCCTTTCCATCGTGGCCGGCTGATGGACGCTCCGGCGCTACGCGCCCTAATCCAAGACATGAGCAACGGCAAGGCCGGGCTCACGCCGGCCGCCACGCAAGCGGTCTCGGACCGACAGGTTCTTCTGCGTTTGCAAAACAACATCAAGCTGCGTCTCTATCGAGACAATCGTTTTACCGAAGGCTTGGTGGTTCTCGAGCGAATGCGGCTTCTCGCGCCGGATATCCATGATTTCCAGCGAGAGGCGGGCATGGTGAACGCGCGGATCGGCAATCTAGGCGCGGCGATCACGCTCCTTCGTGATTATCTGGAACATGGCGATGGAGATGCAACGGCGCGCCACGAAACCGCCCGCGTGCTGATGGATCTGGAAAAACGACTGAACTGATCCATCGGCTCCCGGGTGAAATCCAGGTTATCGGATCAGGGGATTGCAACCCGGGACCGTCCCGCGCATGATCCGCTCGATTTCAAGGGGACCACCACTGGGCGTCGCTGGCGCCGGAAAATCGCAACAATCCGCCGGAGCAAAACCGAATGGGCCTGACCGTCGCTATCCAAATGGACCCGATCGAACCCATCGATATTGATGGCGATAGCAGTTTCGCCTTGGCGCTTGAGGCCCAGAAGCGAGGCTACGATCTGCTGCATTATCTGCCCCGACATCTCTCCTTCAAGGATCGCAAGGTAACCGCCAAGACCCGACCCCTGTCCGTGCGCCGGGTAAGGGGCGATCACTTCACACTCGGCGAAACGGCGGTCGTGAACCTGGCCAGCGATGTGGATGTGGTGTTGATGCGCCAGGACCCGCCGTTCGACATGTCCTATATCACCGCGACCCATATTCTCGAGCACGTCCATCCCGAGACGCTCGTGGTTAACGATCCGGCCCATGTTCGGAACGCGCCGGAGAAACTTTTCGTCACGCATTTCGACGGTTTGATGCCGCCGACTCTGATTACCAATGACGGGGACGAAGTCCATGCGTTTCGCGACGAGCACAAGGACATCATCGTCAAGCCGCTTTTCGGAAACGGTGGCGCCGGGGTGTTTCACATCAAGCCGGGCGATGAAAACCTGAACTCCCTACTGGAGATGTTCACCAATTTCTATCGCGAGCCGATCATCGCCCAACAATATCTCCCCGAGGTTCGTCAGGGCGACAAACGGGTGATCCTGGTCGACGGGAAGGCGGTCGGCGCGATCAATCGGGTTCCCGCCGAAGGCGAGGCCCGGTCCAACATGCATGTCGGCGGCAGGCCACTGAAATGCGAGATGACCAAGCGGGACCTTGAGATCTGCGAGGCGATCGGCCCCGCGCTCAAGGAACGCGGCCTGATCTTCGTCGGTATTGATGTCATCGGCGACTATCTGACCGAAATCAACGTGACCTCGCCAACCGGAATCCAGGAACTTGGTCGTTTTGACGACATCAATGTCGAAGCCATGATCTGGGACGCCATCGAAGCCCGGCTCTGATCAAGGTCGCTCTTCGCAACCCAATCGCTCCGCCAATCCAGCGGATCGCGCCTGAATCTCGGCAAGGCTCGGAGCGCCGAGATCACGGAAAAGGTCGATACCCGTTCGCAACTCCAGGTCGTGAAGCCCAATCCTATAGGCGACGTCACAGAAATCCGCCGACCGCGGCAGATCCTGGTCCATGACGAACGCGATCGCGGCACCCACGCCGTCCGGCGCCCCGATGGCGACAACTTTCCAATACCCGCTGGGGACTACATGGGTTTCGTCGGCATTGGGAAGCGGGCGCAT
>JAYOIK010000008.1:0-4011 GCA_038118725.1 Alphaproteobacteria bacterium
TTATTGAAAGATATTGGTTTGATGAACATAAATTAAAAACAACGTCGATTGTTAGTTTTGCTTTGAAACCCCTCGTTAAATTAAACGGAAACGACACTTTGTTTAGACGGTGGGAAGAACCCTTTAAAAACGACATGGCATCTGAGGAAAATCATAATTTATTGGATAAATATGTCGATTTCTGCACAGATCAGATAAACGAATTCCTTATAGCTGCTAGAAAATCCCTTCCCGCAGAAGCCTGGTCTGCAAACAAAAAGGAAGAAGGTATATTGACAACTACATTTGTAAACTGCTTGATAATTTTCTTTCGCATCTTGATAGACAATGACAAAGACTTTGGCGCTGATTTCTATGAGGAAAAATTGTCAAAGATGACGGTGGCGGATTTGACAGGATTTCATTCCAGTCGGTATCGAGCAGCCGCTGAAACTCTCTATCAAAAGTATTTCTAAGCAACCCACGCCCCCCTCACCCCCTCTGATCCACAACCCGAACCGCCTTCCCCATGCTCCGCTCGACCCCGCCGGGCTCGACCACGTCAACCTTCGCTGTCACACCCACGACACCTTTCACATAGCCCGCGAGCTCCCTTCCCGACGCACCCCGCGCTTCATCCCCAGCCGCGTCCGTCGCCGCCTCGACGCGCACCGTCATGGTGTCCATGCGGCCCTCGCGCCCCAGCACGATCTGGTAGTGCGGGGCGAGGCCCTGGCATTTTAGGATCTGTTCCTCGATCTGGGTCGGGAAGACGTTGACGCCGCGCAGGATGATCATGTCGTCGGAGCGGCCGGTGACCTTTTCCATGCGGCGCATGCTGCGCGCCGTGCCCGGCAGCAGGCGGGTCAGGTCGCGGGTGCGGTAGCGGATGATCGGGAGTGCTTGCTTGGTGAGGCTGGTGAAGACCAACTCGCCGAGTTCGCCATCGGGCAGAACCGCGCCGGTCTCGGGGTCGATAACCTCGGGATAGAAGTGATCCTCCCAGATATGCAGGCCGTCCTTGGTTTCGACGCATTCATTGGCGACGCCCGGGCCCATCACCTCGGAGAGGCCGTAGATGTCGACCGCGTGCATGTCGAAGGCCTGTTCGATCTCGGCCCGCATGGCGTTGGTCCAGGGCTCGGCTCCGAAAATGCCGACCTTGAGCGAGGAGGCCGCCGGGTCGAGGCCCTGGCGGCGGAACTCATCCAGGATCGCCAGCATGTAGGACGGGGTGACCATGATCACCTCGGGCTTGAAATCCTGGATCAGGGTGACCTGCCGCTCGGTCATGCCGCCGGAGACCGGCACCGTCATGCAGCCCAGCCGCTCGGCCCCGTAATGCGCGCCGAGCCCGCCGGTAAAGAGGCCATAGCCATAGGCGACATGCACGGTGTTTCCAGGTCGTCCGCCGGCGGCGCGGATCGAGCGGGCCATGACATCCGCCCAGGTATCGATATCCCGCTGGGTGTAGCCGACCACCGTGGGCTTGCCCGTGGTGCCGGAGGAGGCATGCACCCGCACCACCTGGTGCTTGGGCACCGCGAACATACCGAAGGGATAGTTGTCGCGCAGGTCGGTCTTGACCGTGAAGGGAAACTTGGCGAGGTCGTCGAGCGAGGTCAGGTCATCGGGATGCGCGCCCGCCGCCTCGAAGCTTTGCCGGTAATGGGGCACGTTGTCATAGGCGTGGCGCAGCGACCATTGCATCCGCTCCAGCTGAAGCGCGGCGATCTCGTCCCGGCTGGCGGTTTCGATCGGGTCCAGATCCTCGGACTTCGGGGTCAGGTCGAGCATGGCGATGGTCCTTGATGGTCCTGGGATCGGCGCGTTGTGATTTCTTGTCTATCTACGCCGCTTTTGGGTGGCGAGACAACGGGCGGGTGGGGAGACAACGGCGTCGGGCTGTTGTAACTAAACGGGAACCCTATTCGGCGGACCCGAGGCTGAGCCCGTGACCCAGAACCAAGCCCTACCGCGCGACGGCCATGTCGCCTTCGGCACGCCGATGATTATTCGCAAGGCGGCGAGCGGAGCGGAACTCAACCAAGCCCTCGCCGCGCATATCCTGGCGCTGCGCGACGCGGATGCCGCGCGGCGGGCGGTATCGCGCTCGGGCATCGGGGGGTGGCGCACCGGGGACGGTTTTCTGGACGATCCGGCGGCGCCAGTGGCGGCGCTCCGGGCGCTGGCCGAGGCGGCGGTGCTGGAGATGCTGGCGATGGCCAAGCCCGGCGCGATCGAGGGGCGGATCACCCGGCTCTACGGCTGGGCCAACGTGAACCGGACCGGCGACTACAACACCATCCACTCGCACCCGACCAGCCAGTGGTCCGGGGTCTATTACGCGGCGGTGGGCGAGAGCGATCCGGAGCATCCCTTGAGCGGGGTGATCGAGTTCCAGGACCCGCGCGGCGCGCCCCAGGCCCAGCCGTTTCCCGGCTTTGACTTCGGCCATAAGCTGCGCCTGGTGCCGGAGACCGGATTGTTGCTGGTTTTCCCAAGCTGGCTGTTGCACATGGTGCATCCCTTCCACGGCGCGGGGGAGCGTATCTCCATCGCCTTCAACGCGTCCTATGAGTAACGGAATCCGAGAGAGGCCGACCCCATGATCGATGAAGCCTTCCGCGCCGCCGCCGGCGCGCTCTCCAGCCCCAAGATGGGGACCGAGGCGGTGGCGCCGCTGCTCTACGATCTGGTGATGCTGCACCGGCCTCGTCGCATTCTCGAAGTCGGCGGAGGCCTAAGCTCGCTCTATCTGTTGAAGGCGCTGGCCGATTCCGACGCCGCGATCGAGGCGGAACGCGACGCCCTGGAGGCGGATGGGGGCTTAAAGCTGGAGAGTTACTATCGCGCGCCGATGGCGCCGGCGCGGCTGCACATGATCGACAATCTCGTGCATCGCAACACTACCGCGGGCATGGTCATCGAAACCGCGCGGGAGCTGGGCCTGGATGGGCCGCTCAATGTCCACGAGGCCGATTTCATGGGCTATGCCGACAAGCTGCCCAAGGAGGAAGGGCCGTTCGACATGGTTTGGTTCGATTGCGGGACGATCGAGTATTTCCAACATTTCAAGCGCGCCTATTGGCCGCTGGTCAACCGCAACGGCGGTCTGATCCTGATCCACTCGCTCGCCACCAATTTCCATGGCCAGCTCTTCCTGTCGGAGCTGAAGCTGGAGCAGGCAACGAAATCCTTCACCGAGTTCGAGCTGATGACCCTGGTCGAGCCGCACAAGGCCAGGCAGAACAGCGTCACCATGGTCCGCATGACCGGCGGCCTGCATGTCCAGATCCACAGCGTCATGCCGTGATCGCCCCTTTGCCTTTTATCGTCGTCCTGGTCATCGTCGTCCTGGCGCAAGGCAGGACCTCGCGATGGCTCAAAACTCGGACCAGTTCAATCACGCGGCCTGTTCCAAGGCCCTGCCGTTCGCCAGGGCGACGAGGAAAAATGAAGACCACGATCCTCCGGAATGGTCATCCCACACCCCTGAACCTATTATAGGAGCCTCCCATGACCGACACGATCCGCCGAGTCACCGCCTCCCCCGGCGGCGCCGAAGTCATCGCCGTTACCACCGGCGCGCTTCGCGGGCCGTTTTCGAACGAGACGGTGGTGCGGGTCTCCGCCTTCTCGATGAACCGGGGCGAGTTGAACCGAGCGCGGAACGCCGAGACCGCCGATATGCAGATCGGCTGGGACTTCGCCGGGACCGTGGAGACGGCCGCGGCCGACGGATCCGGTCCCGCCGCCGGCACCCGCGTCGTCGGTTTCTCGACCCGGATGGAGGCTTGGGCCGAACTGGTCTCGATCCCGACCACCCATATCGCGCCGATTCCCGAGGCGGTGTCCGACGCCGAGGCCGCGACCCTGCCTGTCGCCGGGCTGACGGCGCTGCATTCGATTGACGCGGCGAGCGCGCTGATCGGCCGAAAAGCCCTGATCACCGGCGCCACCGGCGGCGTCGGCATGTTCGCCACCCAACTGGCGCTGATCGGTGGGGCCGAGACAGTCGCTCAGGTGCGC
>JAYOIK010000008.1:4021-80989 GCA_038118725.1 Alphaproteobacteria bacterium
CGCCTTCGTCGAAGCACTCGGCGACTGCACGCCCCTGGTCAGCGCCGACGGAACTGGCCTGGGCGAGCCCGGAACCTACCGCCTCGTGGTCGATGGTGTCAGCGGGGCGATCCTGGAGGCCGGCATCAAGGCCCTCGGGCCGGACGGGATCTGCGTCTGCTACGGGGTGACGGCGGCGCCGGAGATCAACATCGAGGTGCGCCCGTTCATGTTCTCCGGTCAGGCCAAGGTAATGGGCTTCTACCTCTATTCCCAGGCCGAGATCACTCCGCCCAGCGATAACCTGCCCCGGCTGCTAAGCTTGGTCGCGAGCAAGCGGCTCGATTGCGGCATCGAGCGCGAAGCCTCCTGGGACGAGGCCGGACGCATCGCCCAGGATCTCTTGGATCGGAAATTCAACGGCAAGGCGGTGCTGCACGTGCGGTAGCGACGCTCATTCGATCTTGAAATAGTCCGGACGGCCGATCGCCCAGGGGTCGCCCCAGAGCTGCTGGCCGCCGTCCACGGTGATGACCTCGCCGGTGATGAACTTGCCGGATGGGGCCGCGAGGTAGACACAGCTCTCGGCGATGTCCATGGCGTCCCCGGGGCGCAGCATCGGGTTGGCCTCCCAGTAGGTCGCGGCCCCCTCGGGTGGGTAATAGGCAAAGGCGTGGGTCTCGACGCAGCCCGGCGCGACGCTGTTGATCCGTATATTGAGCGGCGCCCATTCGACCGCCACGGACTTCGAGAGATAGATCACGCCCGCGCGGGCCGCGATGGTGTGGGAGACGCCGGGCAGACCGCGCCAGATCGCCGCCGTGATGTTAATGATACTCCCTGGCGTTCCCGCGTCCCGCCAGCGCCGCGCCGCCGTCTGCATCATGTACCAGGTGCCGTTCAGGTTGGTGTCGATGACGGCGTTCCACCCCTTCACCGAATAGTCGATCGCGGCCTGGGCGAACTGGCCACCGGCATTGTTCACCAAATGGTCGAGGCGTCCGAAACGCTCGTAGACGGCATCGAACAGCCTGGCCACCGCCTCGGGATCCCGGATGGTCATGGCTTGGGTCATCACCTCGGCGCCAAGCGTGTTCAGAAACTCCGCCGCGCCCTCGAGACGCTCCTCATCCCGCGCGCAGATCACCAAGGTCGCGCCGAGCCGCGCGAAAAGGCTCGCGATGGCGCGGCCCAACCCGGTCGCCCCACCGGATACCAGCACCACCTGGCCCTTGAACAGGTCGTCGCGGTAGACAGTCGGGTGCGCGGCGAGTTCTTCATCCGTGAAGCCGTAGGTCTTGGTATCCTCTGACATTCCAGTCGCTCCGGGGTTTTCAATCCTGTGTCCAGACCGCATTCTAGCCATCCGCAACCGCTCCGTCTCGGCACGAGACGGATATCCCACCACGCGCCGCATCGGAGCCCCGTGCATGAGCTACCAGATCGCCCTTGATGTCGGAGGTACCTTTACCGACGGCATCCTTCTGGACACGGAAACCAATCGCATTCTCGTCGCCAAGGCACTAACCACGCCGACCAACCCCGGCGACGGCATCGCCCAGGTCGCGGAATCATTGGTCACGCAAGCCAAGTCCCCAGACAGCGGATTCGAAGGCGCGGTCGGTCGGGTCGTGCACGGCACCACCCTGGTCACCAACACGCTCCTTGAAAGGCGCGGCGTGCCCACGGCCCTGGTGGTCAGTGAGGGAACCCTGGACGCCCTCGATATCCGGCGGGAGCTGCGTTACGACATCTATGACCTGAACATCGCCTATCCGGAGCCGCTGGTTCCGCTGGACGCGCGTTTCGTGGTGCGCGGCCGGATCGGCCCCAAGGGCGAGGATTGGTCGACGCTTTCCAGCGACGATATCGCGGCGGCGGGCGAGGCGATCGCGCGGGGCGGCTACGAATCCGTCGCGGTCTGCTTGCTGCACGCGGCGGTCGACGGCCGGCACGAACGGGCGGTCGCCGACGCCCTGGCCGAGGCGGCCCCGGGCCTTCCGGTCTCGCTCTCCAACGAGATCGCGCCAGAAATCGGCGAGTATGAGCGGATGTCGACCGTGGCGGCCAATGCCTATGTCCAGCCGCTGGTCGAAACCTATCTCGCGACCTTGCGGGACAGGCTCGCCGGGCTGGGGATCGACGGGACCATCGATATCATGCTGTCCAACGGTGCCTTCACCAAGGCCGAGGTCGCGGCCAAGGCGCCGATCCGCATTCTCGAGTCCGGACCCGCCGGCGGCGTGCTCTCGGGCGTCAATTGCGGCTTGGTCGAGAACGTCAATCACGTGCTGGCCTTTGATATGGGAGGGACAACGGCCAAGGCCGGCATCGCCATCGACGGCAAGCCGAATGTCACCCATGTCTTTGAATTCGGGCGGGTCCAGCGCTTCAAGCGCGGCAGTGGCCTCCCGGCGGTCGCGCCCAGTATCGATCTGATCGAAATCGGCGCCGGTGGTGGCTCCCTCGCCCGGCTGAACCAACTCGGCTTGATGCAGGTCGGCCCACAAAGCGCCGGAGCCGAGCCGGGTCCCGCGTGTTACGGCCTCGGCGGCACCGAGGCGACGGTGACCGACGCCGATCTGGTGCTCGGCTATCTCGACGCCGAGAATTTCCTCGGCGGCACCATGAGACTGGATGTTGAGGCCGCGCGGGCGGCGCTCGGGCGCATGGGAGAGCGTCTGGGCCTGGGTGTCGAGGAAACCGCCTGGGGCATCCACGATATCGTCAACGAGAACATGGCCGGCGCCGCGCGCACCCATATCGCCGAGCGCGGCCTGGACGCGCGCCGCTTTACCATGGTAGCCACGGGCGGGGCCGGACCGGTGCACGGCGTGGACGTGGCTCGGCGGCTGCGGATCAACCAGATCATGAGCCCGATCGCCTCGGGTGTCGGCTCCTGCCTCGGATTTCTCGCAGCGCCGGCGCGGGCCGACCGGTCCTGGAGCCGGGTCGAGCGACTGGCGGAGATGGATACCGGCGATCTCAACGCCCGCATCGATGCCGCGGCGCGCGGGATCATCGAGGAACTCGCGGCCACCGACCTCGCCGCCGAGGCGATCCGCTGGCGCCTGGCCGCCGAGGTCCGCTATCACGGCCAGGGCGACCGGGTCGAGGTGGTGCTGGCCGAACCCGCCCTCGCCGCGATCGACCCCGCCGGCGCTGTTCAGGCCTTCGAGGCGGAGTATCAGCGGCTCTATGGCCGCACGGTGCCGGGTGGTATCGCCGAGGTTGTCACCTGGCGGCTTTCCGGAGAATCCCCGAACACGATCCGCCAATATGCCCTGGCCGATGCCTATGCCAAGGAGCAATCCGGCGATCCGACCGGAGAGCGGCGGCTCTACCTTCCGGCTTCGCGCGCCTTCGAGACCGTACCGGTCTACGAGCGCGCCCGGATCGCGCCGGGCGCCAAGCTGGCCGGGCCGCTGGTTCTGACCGAGCCAGAATCCACCCTGATCGTCGCCTATCCCTCGGCTGTTTCCATACTCCCGTCGGGAACCGTGCATGTCGCGCTGGAGGACAAGTCATGAGCACCCCAACCCGCGATACAACGATAGACCCGATCACCCTGGAAATCCTCTGGACTCGCCTCACCAGTCTGGTCGACGAGGCCGCCGCGACCTTCGTGCGCACCTCGTTCTCGACCCTGGTGCGCGAGGCCAATGATTACGCCGTCGTGCTGCTGGACAAGACCGGACGCAACATCGCCCAGTCGAGCCAGTCGATCCCCTCCTTCATCTGCACCATGCCGGTGACCACGCGTCACTATCTGGAGGAATTCGGCGCCGAGACCATGGTCGAGGGCGACGCGTTCCTGACCAACGACCCCTGGTTGGGGACCGGGCATCTGAACGACGCGAGCATGGCGATGCCGCTGTTCCGCGACGGTAAGCTGATCGGCTTCGCGGGGGTGGTCAGCCATCTGCCGGATATCGGCGGACGCCTCCGTTCTCCAGGGAATAAGAACATTTACGAGGAAGGCCTCCAGATCCCGCCAATCCGGTTCTTGGATGCGGGCGAGGAGGACAAGACCCTGGTCACCATGATCCGCCGTAACGTGCGGGTGCCGGACCAGACCATGGGTGATCTCTGGGCCCAGGTCTCCTGCTGTCGCCATTTGGGCGAGCGGCTCGTCGATCTGCTTGAGGAAACCGGCGTCGATTTCGACATCTTCGCCGACGAAGTGGTCGACCGAACCGAGGCCGCCATGCGCGCCGCCATCGCCGAGGTTCCGGACGGCACCTATCGCTATGTGATGGAGAATGACGGGCCGAAGGAGATGCCCGGCGGCACCATCCGCATCGCCTGCGCGGTGACGGTGGCCGGCGACGAGATCACCGTCGACTATGCCGGCTCCTCCGATCAGGTGGCGCTGTCGATCAACACGGTGATGAACTACACCTTCGCCTATTCGGCCTATGCGCTGAAATCGATCTTCGCGCCGTGGATCCCCAATGCCGAGGGGAGCTTCCTGCCGATCACCATCACGGCGCCCGAGGGCTCGATCCTCAACCCCCGGCATCCGGCCAGCACCGGCGCACGCGGCATGATGGGCCATCTTCTACCCCCGGCGATCTTCGGCGCGCTGGCCCAGGTGATCCCCGACAAGGTTCAGGCGGCGCCGGGCTCACCGTCCAATTCCTTCCAGATCTCCAATGCCGGCGCCAGCGATCCCTGGGTACTGATCGGTTTCGTCGGCGCCGGTCAGGGCGCCAGCCAGGCCGCCGACGGGACCTCGGCCATCAGCTTCCCCAGCAATCTCTCGAACTCTCCCATCGAAGCCATCGAGTCGCTCTCTCCCTTCCAGGTCACCAACCGCGAAATCCGCCGCGGATCCGGCGGCGCGGGGGCCCGGCGCGGCGGTGACGGCATCGCCTTCGAAATGAAACTCCGGGGCGAGGCACCGGCCACCGCCTCTGTCATCATGAACCGCACCCGCAGCCAGGCCCCCGGCCTCAACGGCGGCGAGCCCGGCGCGCTGGCGCTCCTCCAGGTCAACGGCGAGACCGTCGACAGCGCCGACCACCAGGCGCTGAACCCGGGGGATACGCTGTTGATCGCCAGCGGTGGCGGTGGGGGATTTGGGAAGGGGTAGCGGCGCCACATTCACAAATCGTCATCCCGCCGAAGGGCGGGACCCATTCCTCGGAACTAACGTTAGGAAACTTTGTTTCAAAGCATTGGAGTCATCGGATGCTGGTGGAGTGGATCCTGCCCTTCGGCGGGATGACGGGAAAAGTAATCACCTCTCGTCCACCAGCCTAATCGGTTTCTGACGCCTCTCCACCTGGGTCGCCTCCGCCGTTTCGCCTGGTCCGACGATTTCCGCCGCCACGGCGACGCCAAGTCGCTGGCGAAGCAACGTCGCCACCCGGTCATCCAATCCTTCATGCGTGCCGGCCACCCCAGTCTCGCAGACCACGGTCATCTCGTCCCGGCCGCCGACGCTTTCGACCCGACAGACATATTCACCGCCAAGTTCCGGCACCTCGCGCAGGATGGCGGCGATGCCGGTGGGGTAGACGTTGATGCCGCGCAGCTTGACCATGTTGTCGCTGCGGCCCTGGAAACCGGCGAGGCGGCGTAGAGTGAAACCAAGACCGCCCTCCCCCGGCAGGATCGTTGAGACGTCCTTGGTATCGAAGCGGATCACCGGATAGACACTGTCCTTGAACAGCACCGTGTCGCAGATATTGCCCCGCTCGCCATCGGTGACCGGCGCGCCGGTATCGGGGTCGAGGATCTCGATCAGATGCGCGTCTTCCCAGATATAGAGGCCGGAGCGGTCCGGTCCCTCGGCGCCGATGATGCCGGTATCACCGACCCCGTACCAATCATAGGTCTCGGCCCCGCCCCAGGCCTCGGACATCGGCGCACCGCCATCCTCGCCCAGATGACCGGAGATCATGCGGATATTGAGATCCCGGCCCGGCTCCAGCCCGGCGGCCCGCGCCACCTCGGCGAGCTTGAGGATGTAGTCCGCGAAACCGACGATCACCGTCGCCCCGAAACGCCGCATAAGCTCGACCTGCTGTTCCGAGCGGGTCTCGAGCCCGGTGCCGGCGGGCAGCAGCAGGGCGTCGGTGTAATGCAGGATGGTCTCGCGGATGTAATGGCCGCCATTGACCATCCCGAAACCGTAAACCGAGTGCACCACGTCATCGGCGCGCATGCCCTGGAGCAGATAGGCGCGGGCGAGCAGCGCGTTCTGAATCTCCCGGTCCCGGGGGCCGTAGAAAATCGGCTGCGGCGCGCCGGTGGTGCCGCTGGTGGTGTGCATGATCACCCGGTCACCGCCGGTCCAGCCGCCGGGACCAATGAAGTCGCCGAAGGGTGGGTAGGCCTCAACGCTGTCCATCAGATCGGATTTCGAGAAGGTCGGCACCTTGGCGAGGTCATCAAGGGAGCGGATATCGCCCGCCTCCATCCCCGCCGCCGACCACAGCCGCCGATAGAACGGAACTTCCCAACCTCGTTTCATCAGTGCCAGAAAACGACCTTCCTGAAGCGCCCGAAGCTCATCGCGGCTCATCCGCGCGACACCCTCGGAAAACGCCTCGCCGATGGGATAGTCGGCCAATAGGCGCGTGGGATCGGCTTCGTTGAAATAGCGGCTCATGCGGCCTCGCCTCGATCTTGGTTTCCTCGCGGCGATTTAAATATGCGGGGCACGGCGGCGCCAGGAAGAATTTGAAATGCCAGCGAGATCGGCGCGGCGCGCCAAGATATTTATTTCCCGGCCCGCGTGTTTCGGCGATTATTCGCCATCGGATAATCGACGTCCGATCTAAAGGGGGGAACTTTGAGAAAAAACCTAATGGGCGCGGTTTCCGCGCTGCTTGTCGTCGGCTGCGTCCACATGTCCGTCGCCGCCGCCGAAACGCCGATTGAACGGGGTCGAGCGCTGATGAACGGCATCGTCGCCTGCGGAAACTGCCATACCCCGCAGACACCCAACGGCCCGGATAACAACCGCGAGCTTGCCGGCGGTCCGCCCATCGTCGAGCCCGGCGTCTTCAAGGCTTTCGCCCCGAACATCAAGCCGGACATGGAAACCGGCATCGGCGCCTGGACCGATGCCGAGATCATCAAGGCGATTCGGTAAGGCAAGCGTCCGGACGGCACGACACTGGGGCCGCCGATGCCCTATGGGCTGTATCGCCATATCTCGGACGAGGACATGGCGGCGATCGTCGCTTATCTCCGCTCTGTTCCACCGGTTCGATCCGAGAGCCCAAAGTCGGAATATTCGTTTCCCCTGCCACCCGCCTGGGGACCGCCGGCCGGACCCGTCGCACCCGTTTCAAAGGACGATCCCGTCGCTTACGGCGCCTATCTGGCGGGGCCGCTTGGCCATTGTATCGAATGTCACTCCACACCCAACGAGAAGGGCCAGCCGGACATCGAGAACGAGCTTGGCGCCGGCGGCATGGCCTTTCACGGCCCCTGGGGAACCTCGGTGGCGCCGAACATCACGCCGAACGGAATCGGTGACTGGACCAACGCCGAAATCGCCGACGCCATCACCAAGGGCGTGCGTCGCGATGGCCGCCGGATCATGCCGCCCATGGCGATCCCGTATTATGCCAACCTATCACCTTCCGAGGTGAAGGCGATCGTCTCCTATCTACGGAGCCTGCCGCCAAGATAAACCGCCTCTCTCGGGGCGACGCGGCCAGCCGGTGTCGCGACTGGAGCAGACAGAGCGGCAAGCTCGCCGTAGAAAGCGCCATGACCGAGGCGACGACAACCAGCGATAATGTCCGGGGGATCTATACGATCCTGATCGGGATGCTTGTCATCACGCTTCAGGACAGCGCGGTGAAGCTGCTGAGCCCAGACTATGCCCTGCACCAGATCATGCTCTCAAGGGCTGTGCTGGCGCTGGTCATAACCTTCGGCATTCTGAAATACGAGGGCGGCTTTCACCTGTTGCGCACCAAGCACCTGAAATGGCACCTCGCCCGGGGCGGCCTGATCGTCACCGCCAATATGACCTTTTTCCTGGCGGTGGCGGCGATGCCGCTCGGCGAAGCGGTGGCGATCTTCTTCGTGGCGCCTTTGTTCATTACCGCCTTGTCGGTCCCGTTCCTGGGCGAGAAGGTCGGCCCGCGCCGTTGGGCCGCCGTCATGGTCGGGCTGGTCGGCGTGATCATCGTGATGCGGCCCGGCGCCGGGATCTTCGACTGGGTGGTGATCCTACCGGTCATCGCCGCCTTCACCTATGCCTCGATGCAGATGCTGACCCGCAAGCTGGGGGCGACGGACAAGGCCTCGACCATGGCTTTCTATATCCAGATGACCTTCATCGCGGTCAGCCTCTGTATCGGTCTCGGCCTAGGAGACGGGCGCTACGCGGGAACCGGAAACCCCAGCCTCGATTTCCTGTTCCGGGAATGGCGGATGCCCAAAACCGAGGACATTCCCCTGTTCCTATGGTGTGGAATTTCCAGCGGTTTCGGCGGCTATCTGCTGAGCCAGGCCTATCGTCTCGGCGAGGCGGCGATCGTCGCGCCGTTTGAATATGTCGCGCTGCCCATGGCGGTCCTCTGGGGCTTCCTGGTGTGGGGGGACCTACCGGATCAGACGGCAGTGGTCGGCATGGCGCTTATTCTCGCCTCGGGCCTCTATATCCTCTACCGCGAAAGCGTGCGCGGCCGCCCCCTGGTCCAGGAACGCCCGATGCCGCGGAATCGCTAGTTACGCGTCCGTCAACCTCGCCGTCATCTCGACCTCGACCGAGATGTTGAAGGGCAGCGAACTCATGCCCACCGCCGAACGGGCCCCTCGGCCGGCCTCGCCGAAGACCTCGATCATGAGATTCGAAAAGCCGTCGATCACCGTCGGATGCCGGGTGAAGCCCGGCGCGGCGTTCACCATTCCGAACGTCCTGACAACCTGGCTTACGCGATCAAGCGAGCCCAGTTCCTCGCGCAATACCGCGAGAGTCTGCAGCCCCACCGCCCGTGCCGCGACCACCGCGTCCTCGAACGAACGCTCACTGGGCACCTGACCGGTGATCGGCTTGCCGTCACCATCGAAAGGCCCTTGGCCCGAGACATGCGCGAAACCATCGAGAACCAGCACTTTCACGTAGGAACCGGCGGGCGCCATCACCTTCGGCAAGACAATCCCGAGATCCTTCAGGCGTTGCTCGGCGCTCATAGTCAATCTCCTCCCAACCATCAATCACGCGTGCATCTTGGCGCCCTTGATGATCTTGTCGACCAGCTTGCGTTCCTCGCGCAGCGCCAGCCCGGCGATCGACATTTCCTCCGGCCGGCGGACCTTGACGGTTTCGCGATTGGCGGCGTCATGGCCGGTGGAGAACATTTCGTCGATATAGAGCGCCAGTCTAGCCCCGCGATCCATCGCCCGACGGTAGATGGTCTTCAACTTCTCGCCGTCACAGGACAGCACGATCACCGGCTGGATCAACAACGGCGCGTAGCCATTGCCCGCCGCGTCCTGGTAGTCCTCGCCCAAAAGCTCCGTTCTAGCGCCAACCACGCCCGACGTAAGAAACGCCGTGACGTTCAGTTTTTGCCAGGTCGCGAGATCCTCGCGCACGACGATGGCAACCTTTGTATCGAATTGCATCGCCGCTTCAGATCCCGAAGATCGAGGCGAGCCCGGTACGCTCGCTATGCGCCGCCATAACCGCGTCGTCCGGCAGTTCGATCCGCTCCGCCGCCGCACGTAGAACCGGGGGCAACAGGCCGACATCGCCCACCGAATTCAGGAAGATGCCTGGTCTGGCGAGCACGTAATGCACGGCGGTGCGGATATCCTCCTCGGCCTCCAGCGGCTCGTACCAGGTGTTCCGGCGCTTGGTGACCCCGGCGGCCCAGGGACCGCGGGCGAGCGACTTGATGGTCTGCACCGCGACATCGCGCGCGCGGCACATCTCCAACGTCTTCTCGAAATCGTCTGCATAGGTCGCGTGGTGCGCGGTGACCCAGTTATACGGCATCAAGACGGAATCGAAATCGAACCGCGCGAGTGATCGACGATGCATTGCCGCGACGTTCCAGCCGTGCCCGGTCACCCCGATGAAGCGCACCAGTCCCGCGTCGCGCGCCTCGACCGCCGCCCGGAGCGCGCCGTCCTCGCCCATCGCAACGTCCCACTCATCGGGATGGATCAAGGCATGCAGTTGCAACAGATCAAGCTTGTCGACCCGCAGCCGTTCCAGGGAACGCTGGATACTGTCCCGCGCCTCGGCATAGCTCCGGTCACGGGTCTTGGTGGCCAGAAAGAAATCGTCTCGGTGCCGGTCCATCCACGGGCCGATCCGAAGCTCGGAATCGCCATAACCAGGCGCGGTGTCGATGTGATTGACGCCATGCTCCAGCAACAGGTCCAAAGTCCGGTCGGCGGTCGCCTGATCCACCTTACCGAGGGCCGCCGCGCCGAAGATAATCGCCGAGCTTAAATGTCCGGTGCGTCCAAAGGGTCGCTTCTCGATCGCCATGCCGCGTCTCCTCCTCCTGTTCGCCAACCCGCATAGTACGGCCAGCATAAGGCGGATTGTCGGCGAAACCCAACGTCATGACGCTTCGCATTCATCCCAGGCGTGCTATTCATCGATCCAGCGATGCTTACCAGTCCCGAGGATTCATTCATGGCCCCGAAAGTCGGATACCTGCTGCCCACCCGCGAAGCCATCATGGAGGGCCGGCCCGCCGCCGCGCCGCTCTTGACCCTGGCGGAGAAAGCCGAGGATCTGGGATATGACTCGATCTGGATCGGCGACTCGATCACCGCGCGCCCCCGGCATGAGCCGATCACCTTGCTGGCCGCCGCGGCCGGGCGGACCAAGAAAGTCTCGCTGGGCACCGCCGTCTTGCTGCCGGCCTTGCGCAACCCCGTCGCGTTGGCCCATCAGGTCGCGACCTTGGATCAGGCGAGCGAGGGACGGGTGATCCTCGGTGTCGGTATCGCCGCCGATGTCGCCAATATTCATGATGAGTTTCGAGCGCTCGGCGTTCCTTTCGAGAAACGGGTCGGCACGATGCTGGAGGGCCTGCGGCTCTGCCAGGCGCTCTGGACCGGCGAGCCGGTCGACTGGGACGGACGCTGGACCCTGAAGGGTCAATCCATTGGCCCGGTACCCCATACCAAGGGCGGCCCGCCGATCTGGGGCGGCGGCTCCCAACCCGCCAGTCTCGCCCGCGCGGCCAAGAATTTCGACGGCTGGTTCCCGACCGGCCCCAGCGATTCGGCGGCCTGGGGCGCGCAATGGCGTGATGTCCAAGGGCAGGTGAAAGCCCTGGGCCGCGACGCGGGCGCTTTTACCGGCGCGATCTATCTCACCCTCGCCCTCGACGACGACGCGGAAAAAGCCAACGCCAAGGTCGATGCCTTCCTGGAAAGCTACTACATGCAGCCCGCGTCCCGGCTGCGGACCTGGCAGGCCTGTTATGGCGGACCGGCGGAAGGCGCGGCGGAATGGCTGAAGGGCTTCGTGGACCAAGGATGCGAGCATCTGATGCTGCGCTTCGCCGGCGACCATGACCGACACCTGGAAGCCTTTGCCAAACTGCGCGAGGCTCTGGGCTGGTAGGCGTAGGCGTATTCACGTCAAATTTTAGCGTAATTTCCCATTTATTCGGAATACCCATGGGAAACACACTGTTTTCTTTCGGATGACTTCGCGCGTCCGGATCATGTACAGTAACACCCACGCTCAAGATCCAGGATGACTAACCAAGCAAGTGTTAGGCCTCATCACCGAACCTTCGGGACGTGAATATGACGGACGCGGAAACATCCGAAATGTCGCGGCGAGCGCTGTATTTCGAGGATGATCCCTTCGACGCGGAGATCATGCAGTTGGTCTGCGGCACCATTCCGGGCGTGGACCTGGTGATCGCCACGGACGCGCAACTGGGATTTCAGTTGGTCAAGGCGCATGATTTCTCGCTTATCCTGATGGATATCATGCTGCCGGACATGAGCGGCTTCGATGTCACCTCGGCCCTGCGCACCGCCCCGCAGACCAAGGACATCCCGATCATCGCGGTCAGCGGCAACGAGGCACCCAGTGACTATGAAAAGCCTGGCGACATGGGATTCGCAGCCTATGTCACCAAACCGATCGACGCCGAACGCATGGCGGAATTGATTCGGTCGGTGTTGAAAGACCATGACGCGGCCTGAAGGCCCTCCCGAAGATCTCCCTTTTCGGCGGCCAACCAGTATTCCGTTGCCTTCGAAGGCGCACCTCCGTACCTACGCCGATATCGATGGGGGCTACACCGATTGTTACGCCGTCGACATCGAGGCCGAGTTGCCTTTATCGGACTACGTAACGGGCTTCTATACGACATGGCTGTTTAGGCTCGAACGCTTGGTTCTCCACTTGATTGCCTCTCGCCCCTCGTCCGACCGCCAGATCCGGGATTTCGCCGAGGGAACAAGTGACGGCTTCGCCGCTTGGGCGGTCGAGGCCAGAATGGAAGATCAACTTCTGGTACGGGATATCTCCGGACGCACGCGGTCATGGTTCATGATCAAAGCGCGATCGCTCGACAATGCCGGGACGACACCAACAACGCGTCTCTATTTTGGGTCAGCGGTGGTTCCAAGACGGAACAAGAAAACAAATGAACCGGAACTCGGTCCTGTCTTCGGGTTCTTGCTGGGGTTTCATAAATGCTATTCTCGCGCCTTGTTGTCGGCGGCGGCGGCGAGGCTCAGGCATAAGCTCCCGATCCTTGGATCAAACAGTTAAAAAAAACGCTCACCACCGGCGTTACCGCCTCACCTCTTGGCCGGGCCTTCTCCCTCGCATACCCTACCTCGATGAAAAACGCACTCTTCAACGACAACAAGATGAAGCTCGGGGTCATGGCCTTCAATTGCTCGGGCGGCTCGACCGTGACGACGGCCGAGGGGGCGTGGCCGATGACCTGGGAGGATAATGCGGCGCTGGCCCGGATGGTCGACGCGGCGGGGATGGAGGTGCTGCTGCCGGTCGGACGCTGGAAGGGATACGGCGGCGAGACCAATTTCAACAACCGCACCTTCGAGAGCTTTACCTGGGCATCCGGCATCGGCGCGATCACCCGGCACTGCACGGTCTTCGCCACGGTTCACGCGCCCCTGATCCATCCGGTCGCGGCGGCCAAGATGGCGGCGACGGCGGATCATATTTCCGGCGGGCGCTTCGCCATCAACCTGGTCGCCGGCTGGTTCAAGAACGAGTTCGAGATGTTCGCCGCCGAATGGCGCGAGCATGACCGGCGCTACGACTACGCGGCGGAATGGATCACCCTGATCAAGCGGCTCTGGAGCGAGGAAGAGGCCTTCGACTTCGACGGCGAGTTCTTCCAGGGCAAGGCGCTGTGGAGCCAACCCAAGCCGCTGCAGTCGCCGCGCCCACCGATCATGAACGCCGGCTCATCGGCGGTCGGACAGGCCTTTTCGGCGAACCACGCGGATATGAACTTCGTCATGCTGCGCCAAAAGGACGAGGACAGCGACGTCGCGCAGATCAGCCATCTGAAAACCCTCGCCGCCGATCTCGGCCGGTCCTCGCAATGCTGGATCCACGGCTATGTGGCCTGCCGCGAGACCGAGAAAGAGGCGCGCGACTATCTCAACCACTATGTCGTCGAGCGAGGCGACGACGTGGCCGTCGCCAATATGCTGGACATCTTCGGCGTGCAGTCCGGCACCCTGGAACCAGCGGTGATGGAGGCCTTCAAGTTCCACTTCAAGGCGGGTCACGGCGGCTACCCGCTTGTCGGCACGCCGGACCAGATCGTGAGCCAGATGGAGCGGCTCTCAGCCATGGGCGTCGACGGCATCCTGCTCTCCTGGGTCGACTATCTCGGCGAGGCGCGGCAATGGATCGACCGGGTGATGCCGTTGATGGAGCAGGCCGGCTTGCGTGCGCCGTTTGCTCCGGACAACGTGGCGTGAGCCAAACGCGTCCTTCGACCGTCGGCTTCCTACTCCTGGTAACCGTTTGGTTCTGCTGGGGGTTCAGCTATCCATCGACCAAGCTTATGCTGGAGAGTATCGACGTCTGGACGGGGCGCGCGGTCATCATGGGGGTGGCCGGGATTTTGTTACTGGCGCTCGCGGCGATACTGGGACGGAGCGTCCGAATCCCGCGCGGTCAGTGGCGGGACCTGGTGATCGCGGCGCTCTGCAACATGACGATTTTTCAGATCGGCATGACCCTGGGCGTGCACTACTTCAGCGCCGGACGCACGGTGGTGATCGTCTATACGATGCCGCTTTGGGCTATGCTGTTCGCCTGGCCGCTGCTTTCCGAAAAACCCTCGCTCCTGCGCCTGAGCGCACTGGGTCTCGGACTATGTGGCCTCGCGGTGCTGATGAGCCAGGATTTCGTCGGCATGCGAGATGCCGGTTTCGGGGCGCTCTGCACCCTGATCGGCGCGATCGCCTTCGGCCTCGGCACGGTATGGATGAAGCGTACCTCCTGGCAAGGGGACCCGACGGTGATCGCGGGATGGCAATTGATCCTTGGAACCATACCCGTCCTGCCCTTCTGGTGGGCGTGGGGGGCGGAAACCGATTGGAGCGCGGTTTCCAGCGCCAGTTGGGCGGGGCTGCTGTTCAACATTCTGATCGCCAACGTCGTGGCCTATTTCGCCTGGTTCCGGGTAATCGCGATCTTCCCCGCATCGGTATCGGGCCTCGGCACCCTGGCGGTCCCGATCGTCGGCGTGCTGGCGAGCGCGGTGGTTCTGGGCGAAACCGTGGGTTGGCGCGAAGTCACGGCGCTCGCGCTGATCGTCGGAGCGCTGGGCCTGAACCTGCGGTCAACGGCCTCCGCGCGATAGAATCAGCAATCCCGGTCAAGCGGGGCCCGGCGGGATCTGGCAAGCTGTCTTCATGAGACAACGAACCGAGGCCAGTTACGCAAAACGGATCGAGCGCGTGCTCGGCGAGATCGCCGCGCGCATGGACGAGCCGTTGCGGCTGGAGGAACTGGCCGCCATCGCCGGAGTATCCCGGTTCCACTTTCATCGCATTTTTCACGCCATGACCGGAGAAACGGTCGCCGAGGTGGTTCGGCGTCTCAGACTGTCCCGCGCTGGTTGGCGACTGCGGGTGACAGACGCGACGGTCACGGAGATCGCCTTCGAGGCGGGATATGAATCCGTCGAGGGCTTTGGCCGCGCGTTTCGCCAAGCCTTCACCATCGCGCCATCCGCTTATCGCCGGGCCTTCTCCCCGCCGGGAATGCGCCCGAGCAATATCCGGTTGTCCTATCAACCCGAGACCGGCGCGGTACGGTTCATTCACCTCCCGGGAGATCATGGGATGGACATCAAGATCGAAACCTTTCCCGCCGAACCGGCCGTGCTCCTGCGCCAGGTCGGCCCTTACGAGCATGCCAACGCCGCCCATGCGAGACTGTGGGATTGGGTCCAGTCCGAGGGGCTGATGACCCCAGGCTCGAAGATTTTGGGCCTGTCTCATGACGACCCGGAGCAGGTCCCCCGGGACCGGTTGCGCTATGACGCCTGCGTCGCCGTCGCCGAAATCGTCAGCAACCCGCCCAAGGGCATTTGAAGCGAGTGGCTGCCGGGCGGGCGGTACGCGACCACGCTGCATCGTGGTTCCTACGCGGGCTTCACCGACACGTTTCAAAGATTGTTCTGCCTTTGGCTCCCCGAGAGCGGCGAGGAGGTCGCGGATCGCCCTTGCATCGAGCGCTACCTCAATGATCCACGCGAAACGCCGGAAGCCGAGTTGGAAACCCAACTCTGCATTCCCTTGAGGGATTGAACCGATGGCGCGTTCGTTCGGTGTCACCTTCACCGCCTATGATGAGGAGGAGCCGGGAAGAAAGTGGCTGGAAAACTTCAACGGTTGCCGCGAGCGATGGGCGGCCTGGGCCACGGCACACCAAAACGGGGATCGACCGTCTCATGAAGCCTGCCGCCGGGCCATCGGCGAACATATGCCCGAGTTTCTCGACAGCCACGACCGGAGGGTCGCGCTTTGCGGCGGTGATCCGGTCATCGGCCAGCATATCAGCTACTGGGGCGGCCCACCGCTGATCAGCGGGTGCAGCGTCCTGGCGCTTCCCGGCCCGCCCGTCACCTTGCTGCGTAGCTACGACTTCACCGAGCAATTCTTCGATGCGTTGATCGCTCGGACCCGGTGGACGGGCAAGCGCGTCCTTGCCATGCGCGAGGGCGCGGGCGGCTGCCTTGACGGCGTTAACGAAGACGGCTTGACGGCGGCGCTGACCTTCGGCGGCGATTTCGCCCATGCCGTCGGTTTCGCCATCCCCATGCTGGTTCGCTATGTCCTGGAGACCTGCAGCGATGTGGAGCAGGCGATCGCCGCGCTGGCTCGACTGCCGAGCGCCGGCGTTCAGAACATTATCCTCCAGGATCGCTCGGGTGCCTCGGCGGTGGTCTATCTCCATCCCGACCGTCTCGCCATCACGGTCCGGGAAGCGATGGTCACCAATCATCAAGAAATCGTCCCGGCGGAAACGGGCGATCAGATCGGTTCCGGCCCGCGCAAGACGTATCTCTCGCAACTAAGCGGGCAATCGTCCGATGCGGCGGCCCAGGCTTTCATGGCTCCGCCCCTGCATCACACCGATTTCAGCGGATGGTTCGGCACGCTTTACACCGCCCGTTACGAGCCGGAGACCGGTACCGGGCGTTACTTATGGAAGAATGCCGTCTGGGAGCAATCCGTCGCTTCCTTCGAGGAAGGGCAACGCATCATACAGTTCGTCGAGGAAGGCCAACCGTGAGTTTGCCTCTCTCCCGCAAACTTGAGGCCTCTCAGACTTTCCATCTGATGCTGGAGCTTACGCCGGGGCTGGGCTTCTTCGCGATCTATCAAGTCGCCGGCATCGGTCAGGCCACGGTTGTTCTGATCGCGCTGACATTTGCCTCGCTTGTCATGGGGTGGGGTTTGGTCCGCCGCTTGCCCATGCTTCCCGCCATTTCCTGCGGGCTCGTCATCTTGCTTGGAGGCGCATCGCTCATCCTGGCCGACGAGACATTCATCAAGATGCGACCAACGATCGGCCAGTTGCTGTTCGCGATTTTCGTGGCCGCGAGCATTCCGTTGAGACGGCCGATTCCCATGCGCGCGCTCGGGCCGATCCTGTCATTGACTCCACGTGGGTGGACAGTGCTGAGCTGGCGGTGGGCGTCAATCGCCGTCACCATGGCGGCCACCAACGAGGCCGCGTGGCTGTTGTTGTCAACCGACGACTGGGTAACCGTGAAACTCACCATGGGGCCGGGAGGCCTGTTGATCTACTACGTCGTCACGCGCTTGACCGCCCGACGCCACTGGCAAACCGACGCGACCTAACCGACCCGCCGCCTCTGGCGCCAGCGCGCGATGATCATTTCGATGATGTCCCTGCTCGGCTCCGCCGCGCGCACCGGGTCCAGGGCTTCGTCCCAGTCGATCGGCGCGTCGGTTTCCCGGCGCAGGACATCGGCCAGGCTCTCGCCACCTCGCGCGGCCTCCACCGCCACCCGCTTCATCAGGGCCTGGGCGTCCGCGCGCGGCATGTGGGCGGCCAGCGCGAAACTCGCGGCCTCGGCCATCGCCGCGCCGCCGCCGAGATCAAGGCCGCGGCGCATCTGGTTGGCATCGGCCTCGATGCTCTCGGCCAGATCAAGGGCATGGCGCAGACCGGCGCCGGTAGCCACCACGATCTGCGGCAGCACCAACCATTCCAGCGGCCAGGACACGCCGTCCCGCTCCTCCAGATGGCTCGCGGAGAAATGCGCCGGCGCCATCAATCCCGCGGCATAGCGCGCCAAGGTGCCTAGCGCCTCGGCGGTGACCGGATTGCTTTTCTGCGGCATGGTCGAGGACCCACCGCCCTTGCCCGCCCGGGCCTCGCGGATCTCGGATCGCCCCATCATCATGAGATCACCCGCCATCTTGCCGAGCGCGCCCAGGAGTTGCGCATGCCAGTCCATCGCCGCGATCAACGGCACACGGCTGGTATGCCAGGGCGCGGCGGGGGCCATGTCCAACTCCTTGGCAAGTGCCTGAATGATCGCCGGCCCGTGGGGCGCAACCGCGGTATTGGCGCCCGAGGCGCCGCCGAACTGCACCCGGAACAGGCGTGGGCGCAACTCCTCCAGCATCTCGCGAAGGTCGATGAGCGGCTGTACCCATTGCGCGATACGGAGACCAAAACTAATCGGCGTCGCCACCTGGCTGCGGGTCCGACCAGCCATCGCCGTTGACGCCTCGCGTTCCGCCGCCGCCAGGAGGCTCTCGA
This sequence comes from Alphaproteobacteria bacterium, assembly GCA_038118725.1. Classification (GTDB taxonomy): domain Bacteria; phylum Pseudomonadota; class Alphaproteobacteria; order Thalassobaculales; family Thalassobaculaceae; genus JADHLJ01. Next base: position 22,263 of record JAYOIK010000008.1, read on the forward strand.
TCAACCGGTCGAGCCGCGCCTCCACGATCACCAAGGCATCCCGCAGGCGAAGCAGCAAGCCGCCATCCATGATGTCCTGCGTGGTCGCGCCCCAATGCAACCATTGCGCCGCGTCCGGGTCGATCCGCTTGCGCAGGGCGGCCACCAGGCCTGGAACCGGAACCGCCGCCGCCGTGGTCGCGTCGGTCAATTCAGCGGGCGAGATCACCAGCCCGTCCATGGCCGTGTCCAACGCCGCGCCGGCTTCCGCCGGAATCACCCCGCACGCGGCCTCGGCCCGCGCCAGCGCGCGCTCGAAATCCACCATCGCACGGATCTCGGCGGCGTCCGAGAACAACGGCCCGATTTCCGGGTCGCCGAAAACTCCGGCGAAGACCGTTGAGTCGAGAGGAGAAACGGCCATGACTAAAAACCCCTGGAACTTTCTGGATCGTTACCGCTTCAAAATTCGACCCCCTGGACGCCTGTCCTCGCGGAGGCGGGGATAATCCAGGGCCTGTCCCAGGCCACGAGCCCCTGGCCTTCACCAGGGATTCGCGTCTTGGCTTTTTAGCCCACCAGCGCCGCTTCGGTCTTCTCGCGGACCTCGTCCATGGTGACCTCGGGCGCGAGTTCGACCACTTTCAGCCCCCCCTCAACGACATCGAAGACGCCGAGATTGGTAATGATCCGATCGACCACCGCCTGACCGGTCAGCGGCAGGCTGCATTTCTTCAACAGCTTGGATTCGCCGGCCTTATTGGCGTGATCCATGATCACCACGATCCGCTGAACGCCGGCCACCAAGTCCATCGCGCCGCCCATGCCCTTGACCAGCTTGCCCGGGATCATCCAGTTGGCGAGATCGCCGGCCTCGGACACTTCCATGGCGCCGAGGATGGACAGGTTGATGTGACCACCCCTGATCATCGCGAAACTGGTCGAGGACGAGAAATAGCTGGTGCGATCCAACTCGGTGACGGTCTGCTTGCCAGCGTTGATCAGGTCCGGGTCGACCTCGTCATCGGTCGGAAACGGGCCCATGCCCAGCATTCCGTTTTCGGATTGCAGGGTGATGTCGTAATCCGCCGGAACATAGTTCGACACCAGGGTCGGGATGCCGATCCCGAGATTGACGTAAAAGCCGTCCTCAAGCTCGGCGGCGGCCCGTTCGGCCATTTGGTTGCGGTCCCAAGGCATGATCTTGCTCTCCCTTTACGCCGCGCGCGTGGTGCGTTGTTCGATACGTTTCTCGTGACTGCCCTGGAAGATCCGCTGGACATAGACGCCGGGGGTGTGGATCGACATCTTGTCGAGGGTTCCGACGGGCACGATTTCCTCGACCTCGGCGACGGTCACCTTTCCGGCGGTCGCGCATTCCGGATTGAAGTTCATCGCCGTCTTCCGATAGGTCAGGTTGCCCTGGGCATCGCCCTTCCAGGCCTTGACGATCGCCAGGTCCATCTTGAGGCCACGCTCCAGGACATAGGTCTTGCCGTCGAATTCCTTGGTCTCCTTGCCCTCGGCGATCTGGGTGCCGACGCCGGTCGCGGTGTAGAAGCCGGGGATGCCCGCCCCACCGGCCCGCAGGCGCTCGGCCAGCGTTCCCTGGGGATTGAACTCGATTTCGAGTTCACCCGCGAGATATTGCTGCATGAACAGATCATTCTCACCGACATAGGAGGAGATCATCTTGGCGACCTGCTTGTCCTGCAACAGGAGACCTAGGCCGAAATCGCCGACCCCGGCGTTGTTCGAGGCGATGGTCATGTTCTTGATCCCGGAATCCTTGATCGCCTGGATTAGATTTTCCGGAATTCCACAAAGACCGAAGCCGCCGGCGGCGACGCTCATCCCATCGAACAGGAGCCCGTCGAGCGCGCTCGCGGCGTCCTGGTAAACCTTGCCCATTCTCTTCTCCCAAGATCCTGGCGAATTGACCGATAGCCGCGATCAACACGGCTTGGCCCCGTATGTGGCACAAATCGCCGCCGGTTGCATCATCGGCGAGGCGGTCACGCCAAACTTAGCGATCATTTGATGCCCGAGCCCCGCCCCACGTCAAAAGGACGGCGCGCATCGACGGACATAAAATCCAAGCCATCGCGGGCTTCCATGCTAATCTAGCGCCCCGGCCAGGACACCGCCGGACACACGGAGTACGGGCCATCAGTTTCAACTTCATCTTCATGCTGACCGCCAATGACAGCACCATCCCCGATGCTCGCGAGCGGCTCTCGGAAGTGCTGGCGGGCGGCGCGCGGCATATCGGGTTCAAGGATGTTGGTCTGCCGCTTGAAGATCTCAGGGTTCTCGCCGACGAGATCCGCGCCGCCGGTGGACGCTCGTATCTCGAAGTGGTGAGCCTGGACGAGGATAGCGAGATGGCATCGGCGGAAGCGGCGGTGCGACTGGATGTCGACTGCCTGCTCGGCGGTGTTCGCGCCCACGAGGTCACGCGAATTATCGGCGCCAACCCGATCCGCTACTTCCCATTTCCCGGCAAGATCACCGGCCATCCGAGCGTTCTGGAAGGTTCCATCGAGGAGATCGCCGAAAGCGCTCGATCCCTCGCCGCGCTTGAGGGAGTGCATGGGCTTGATCTGCTCGCCTATCGCTTCAAGGGCGATGTTCCGGCTCTGATGCGGGCGGTCTGCCAGGCTTCGCGCAAGCCCGTGGTGATCGCCGGCAGCATCGATCGCGAGGAAAGGGTGCGCGCCGCCGCGATGGCGGGGGCGGTGGGCTTCACCGTCGGCACCGCGGCGTTGTCCGGAGAGTTTCCGGCCGAAGGCTCCGGCCTCACCGCCCAGGTGCGCTCGATCCTGGCGATGACCGCGCGGGCGGGTCAGGTTTCCAGCGCGCCCAGGCGTATAGCGCTTGTCGCCCACAACGCGCGAAAGTCCCAGCTTGAGGCCTGGGTCGGTCGGCATGTCCGGGTGCTGGGGCGCCAGCGTCTGGTTTGCACCGGCGGTACCGGCGCCCTGCTGCGCGACGCTCATCCCAGTCTATCGATCCAACGCCTGCAACGCGGTACGCGCGGCGGCGATCAGCAACTCGGCGCGATGGTGGCGACGGGTGAACTCGACGCGGTGATCTTCTTCGCCGACCCGCAGGCGCATTACGCCAACGATGTCGATCTTATCGCGCTCACCCGACTCGCGATCATGCATGACACGCCCATCGTGTGCAGCCCGGCGGCGGCGGATCTGGTGGTCATGGCCTGCGAGGGTGTCGGAGCCTAAGACGCCCGGTCCAGGCGAAGCGGCGCCCGGTCCTCGGCGCGGCGCGCGTGAACGCGCCCTTCCAGACCGGCCACGAGATCCCTCGCCGTCCATCCCAGCTTGCCATGGCTTATGATGCCATGACGAATGATCGGCTCGTCGGCGAACGGGCGAATGTCGTCCATGTCGAACCAAATTCGCATCAGAACCCTGGCGTCGTCCTCGCTAGCCGCCGGCTTGTGCGGAGCACGGCCATGCAGGACCGTGTAGTTGTTCACGAATTGCACGTCTCCCGGCTGAAACGGGAACGCGAAGGCATGTTCCTGGGCCAATTCATCCAAGAGATCCAGTAACTCGCTCTCCTCCGGCGTGAAGCCGTCGCCGCGCATCGCCGCCTTGGTGATCCAGTTGCGGTTGTAGCGACACGAGACCACGCCGCCGATTTGGCTAAACACGGGTACGCGATAGCCCGTCGTCGGGGCCTCCGTTTCGCCATGCTCGTTCTGGCGGTCCCAGGCAAAGCCCTGGTATAGCCGCTCCAGGTGTTCCGGCGCGCGGGCCAGGAACGCGTTGTGGATAGCCGTCGAACTCGCCAGTTGGCTATGCGGGGAATCGGCGGCCTGGCGCACGCATAAAAGCGTCGTGCAATCCGCCAGATCGACGTGCAACGAGACCTTGCCGGGATTGCCGACACCTCGCGTCCCCTGGTTCGGGCGCAGCCGTCCCTCGGTAACGTAGTGGATGAGACCGCCGTCGCTGTTCTGGGTGACGCCGAGGCCGAGATGGGCGCAGAACCCCCAATACATCAGGGCGATATCCTCACGGGCATGCCCCTCCACCGGAAATCCGTGCAGAAGGGCGAACCCCCGGCCGTCTCGCAACGCGTGCTGGATCCGCGAGATCACGCCGGCGCAATTGGGCAAGGGGAAGTTCTCCACCGCGACGTGCTCCAGCCCAATCCCGGCCTTGTGCGCTCCCTCCAGCGCTCTCACCAGATCGCCAGCCTCCGCGCGGGTCAGGGTAAGGTCCCAACTCGTGTCGTTTTCCAGATCCCTCGGCGTCCAGGCGCTCGGCTCGGTGATCGGCTGGCGCAAAACCGTGGTTGGCAACATCGATCGCATGGGATCCTCCCTCCAATGTTCTCAGTGAATCTAGAGGGGAAATCGATCGCATGCGAGCCCTTGCCGTCGCAAGAGCGACGATCGGTCGTACGGCGGCGGATAAGTCACCTACGTCCCGCCTTCCCGCGACACCCCCAGCCCACGTCACCCTGGAAGCAACGCCCCCGATTTCCGTCGTCCTTGCGAAAGCAAGGGCTTTTGCCGCCGGCTTCTCGTCGTGACGGTCGCTCGGGGTGAGTCGCGTTACTCTCCGCCACGCTCACCCCAAGGAGACTCAAAGCGGCGCCTGCCCTGTGCTCGAACCACGGTCTCAAAGGATTTCCGGAGCGTTCCAGCTATTTTTCAACAGCACTCTAGACATAATCCGTCGGCTCGACACCAACCGAGCGCGCGGCCTCGACGATGCCGCTCCAGACCCCGTCTCCGACGACAATTCCGGATTGCTCGGCGGCGCGCGCCTGGCCGGTTTCCCGCTCGCCCGGCATGATGACCCTGTCAAAACCGGGCGCCGGGGTCGAACCACGGACCTCGGCCATGAAACCCTCGGCTGCGGAGGTGTAGTCAGCCATCGGGCGGAACGCGTCGGCGCGGATCAGCACCATGAGCCAGTTGTATTCCACCGCCTCGCCGAGCATCGCGTCGCCCATCAATTCGGCGATGATCCCCATGCCGCTGCCCTTGGCTCCCGCCGCCGGCAGAAGCGCGCCGCCGTCGTAAAACGCCTCCGGGTCGGTTGACGGCTGACCATCCTTGTCGACAACCACGTCGGGCGGCAGTGTCTGGCCGTTTGCCCGCGCCACCGCGACCTTGCCGGCGGGCCAAGTGGAAATCGCGAAATCACAGACAACCGGGTCCCCCGGACCGCCCGGCAAGGCCAGGGTGTAGGGATTGGTGCTCATCATCGGGTCCTTGCCGCCGAAGGGCACGACATTGCCCCACAGCCGACGACCACCGCCGCCGAGACTTATCGCCATGAAGCCGGCTTCCGCAGCCTGTTCACCATAGGCGCCCATGCGCCCGGTATGGCCGCATTTGACAATGCCGACCGTCGCCATTCCCCGCTGTCGCGCGGCGGCGATTCCGGCATCCGTCGCCCGCTTCATCGCGACGATACCGATCCCGCGGGCGCCGTCGACATGCATCATGCCCGGGCGTGGCTCGGTGATCAGCGGGTCCGCCGCCGGATCGATCACGTCTCGCTTGGCCTCGCCGAGATAAAGCCCGAGTCGGTTTACGCCGTGGCTGGCGACGCCCTTCATCTCCGCGTCGACAAGATGTTCCGAGACGATCTCGGCATTCGCCTCGGAGAAACCACCCGCCGCGAGAGAAGCCCGGATTAGCGCGGTCAGACCCGCCGGTGACATGGGAGAAGTCGGCATTTCACGTGATCCTGGAATTCGGTTGCGAGACCGGCACTGTAAGCGACGGAACCGGGCATTCCAATTCCACGCGAAATCGATAGTATCCGCCTCCTCGCCTGGAAACACGGAACGACCGCCATGAGCTCCGCTTCGACACCCTGGATCGCGCTGGCCGCGACCGATCAGTTGCCAATCCTCGAGGAGCCCGTCCGGCGGGCCGCTGGAGATAGTTTCGAGGTTCGCGGCGTGGCCCTGCCCTATAAGCCGCTATCGCCGGACGAAGAGACGCATTGGGCGGGCATGCTGCAAGGCGCGGGCGCGATCCTGCTACGCTCGGGCTATATCACCGCCTCACTGCTCGACCGCCTGCCGGATCTGAAGATTGTCGCGGTTCACGGCGCCGGGGTTGATCCGGTGGATGTCGCCGCCTGCACCGAGCGCGGGGTACTGGTCACCAATACCCCAGGCGCCAACGCCGACGCGGTGACCGAGATCACCTTCGGCCTGATGCTTTCCCTGCTGCGCCGAATTCCCGACGCCGTGCACAAGGCCAAGGCGGAGAAAGCCTGGGATAGCGCGAGACACACTGGTGGCGAGTTGAAGGGACGGGTATTGGGTCTGATCGGCCTCGGCCAGATCGGCCAGCGCGTGGCCCGGATCGCCGACGCCTTCGGCATGGGAGTGATCGCGCATGACCCGGCGCTCTCCGAGGACGAGATCACCCGGCGTGGCGCCGAGCCCATGAGCCTGGACGGTGTCCTCGCCAGCGCCGATATCCTTTCTCTCCACGCCCCGGCAATCCCGGCGACCCGTCACATGATAAACGCCGACGCCATCGCCAGGATGAAGCCCAGCGCCATGATCGTGAACTGCGCGCGCGGCAGCCTGATCGACGAGGCGGCGCTGTCGCAAGCCCTTATCGACGGTCGTCTCGGCGGCGCGGCGCTTGATGTCCTGGAGGGCGAGCCTCCGGACCCGAACAGCCCGATCTACGATGCGCCGAACCTCATCGTGACGCCGCACATGGCGGGATCGACCGTGGAGTGCCTACGCACCATCGCGGGAACCGCCGGCGCCGACATGGTCCGGGTCCTAAGCAGCGAGCCGGCGCGTCATCCGGTGAACGAGGTCTAGGCGTTAGCCCTCAAAGTCCCCAGCGTCGCTCCCGCGGAGGCGGGAGCTTGTGGCGAGGGCCGCGAAACCGCCACGGTCGTTCCTGGTTACCGCCGTTTATCGACTCGAACCATTGAGCCAAGAGCCCTGATCTACATCAGGGCGACGGTGACGGTGGAACGCGGCGGCGGTTTAAGCTCCAATCAGGACCGGGCTGACCATCTGGCGGACGGTCTTCATGACCGCCATGGCCACCAGCTTCGAGGTCTTTCGGTTGGTCTCGGAAATCACCATGTCCTCGACGAAACTGAACTTGCCGAACGCACCCTCGCCGTGAACCTCGCAGATATGGGTATCGATCTCGGTGTCGGCGATGATCGTAAGACGGGTATCGTCCAACCCCATCCCAGCGAGAGATACCGCCGCGGAGATGTTCACGTTCTGGGGATACAGCGCCGCCCCTTCTCGTGGCGAGCCCTCGAAGATCACGGTGGGCTCTGTCATGCCGGCAAGGTCGAAGACGGTCTCGGCATGGGTTCCGAACCAGGCGGAGGGGTCCTTGCGAACGATCATATGAACCGAGGTCAAACCGCCGACCGCCGCCGCCGAGAGCGTGTCCAGCGCACCGATCCCCGCCGAGGGAATGATTAGACGAGAGCCGGCCCGCTCGGCCGCCGAGACACAACGCTGATAGACCGCGTCATCGGTGAAGGCGCCGACCGAGGTGACGATCATATCGGTCTTCGAGGCCAGCACCTTTTCCGCGTGATCGATCACCGCCGCGTGACCGGCTCCCTCCAAAACAACATCAAAGTCATGCTTAAAGAAAGCACCGAAATCATTTGTTAATAAGGGATAATCTTCCGGTTTATTGTCTCGCTTATTGCGAACCAAGACGGCGGGGATGGTAATCCGGTCGGCGAATTCGCTCCGTACCATCCGGATGACGTCATCGCCGATCGCGCCGGCCCCCATCAATCCTAGTCGCAACATGATCGCCTCTGCTCGTTTATCTCGCGGGTCATTCGCCAATCTCCTCCGCGGCTTGCATCTTATGGCGCATCAGGGCCATTAATCGGCGGTCCCGCCAGGCGGTACGTTCCGGCAGTTTGTCCTGAGACATCACGTCGCGACGCTCCCGCTCCAATCTCTGGTATCGCTCGGACGTCCAGGGACGCGTCTCGGATTGCTCGATCGAGATCTCTTCGAAGGAGGGTCCGAAGCGTTCGAGATAGTCCCGAATGCCACCCGGCGCGTTCAAATCAATGGTCTCCATGGGCCCCATGAAGGACCAGCGCAGTCCCAGCCCGTGTTTCAGCGTCTTGTCAAGATCCGCCCCGGACACCACGCCGTCCTCGATAAGTTTGAAGGCCTCGGTCAGCAGCGCGACCTGAAGCCGGTTCAGCACAAACCCCTTTACCGCCTTGTTGATGGTAATAACCGCCATCCCGACGCCCTCGAGAAAAACGCGGGAACGCGCAATGGTTTCCGCGCTAGTTGCGTCGGCTCCGGAAAGTTCAACGATCGGCAGGAGATACGGCGGGTTCGCCGGATGCGCCACCAACATGCGACGCGCGCCGGCCATGCCGTCGGTGATCTCGTGACAGGGGATGGCCGATGTCGAGCTCGCGATGATCGTATCCGCCGGCGCCAGCGCGTCCATGCGCGAGAAAAGCTCACGCTTAACGGCCACTTGCTCCAAGGCGTTTTCCTGGACCCATCGGGCGCCGTCCAGCGCCTCTTCCAAGGAATCGGCGCGACTGATCCGTCCGCGAACCTCGCGCGCCGATCCGATCAGGCCGTTGGCTTCGAGATCGGCGAGGCTGGCATCCAGCAATCGTTCCGAGGCATCCAGGGCATCCGGGAAGGCATCAAATAGAGCGACTTGGTGCCCGGCGCGCCCGAAGACCATGGCCCAGGATCGGCCGATAAGACCGGCCCCGATTACCGCGATTTTTTCCGACATTTGAAATCTCCTCGCCGCCATTGTCGAGGGCGAGGTCGAGCCTGTCCAGCGGTTAAGCGGATGCTTGCGCCCGCCCGAGGAAGTACCCCGCGAAACCACCCAGTAATGCCCAGAACACCGCCGCCGTCGCGATCGACGTCGCCGCGAATTGCGCCGCCAGTTCCGCCGGAGCGCCACCGGTCCCAAGCTCATGCGGGTGCGGAGCACCGACGACATGCGGCGCCGCAAGCAGCACAACGCCCGCGACTTTCCAGGCCGTGCCCGGAGTAAAAACCAACATCCAGAGCCCAGCCAACGCCGTGATGGCGGCGGAAATCCACCAAATTTGCCGAGCTACGAGATCCGCGGCCGCCGCGCCGGGAACCTCCGGCGCCAATCCCATGGTCGGCGCCAGGGTGAAGGCGACAAACCCGCCCGCGCCCCACATCACGCCGCGTCGAAAATCGACGGTTTCCCCACGGACCATCATTCCCGCGACGAGAACCAGCGCGAAGCCGATCCCCGTGAGCACGGTGGTCATTACCGTGAAAGCGATGCGCTCCGCCCCATCTCGTGGCGCCCAAGCCGGGTTTCCATCATGAGTTTCACCGCCATGCGCGAACAGGTGTCGAGGATCGGACGGGAACGCCGGATTTCCGAGCGGAAAGCCGACCGGAATCGCGCGATCAACGGTAACGGTTTCAGCCCGCGCGGCCTCGTTCTCGAAGCTTTCGGCGTGCAGAATGATCGGCACGGTCGTGAATTGATGGATCGCCGAGATGATGAGGCCGGCAAGAACGCCGGCCGCGATCGCCGACACGAAAAGACGCCGAATCACTAGCCTATCTCCAGCCCAATCCCGCTAGATTCGCGGGCCTTAGTGACAGGGAAAAGCCGTCGTGTGGCGGGTATCGTGGGCGGCGTTGTGGATCGCCTCGGGGTGGGCGAAACCGACACCGATGATCAAGAAGGTCCCAACCAGCAGGCCGAGAACGGCGGCGACCATGGTTTCCGAACGCGCGGCCTGGACCTGTTGAATGTTCTGGTTTTGCACTGAAGCTCTCCCGTGCGTTCGAATTCCGTCTCGACTCCGATTTCGATCCCGGAGCCATGCATCTTATCGTCACGGGAAAGGTAACGGCGCGGGGGATATCTGGAAAGCGCATTTTTGACGATTTTCCGTCAAGGCGCGACATCCGGGCGCAATCGTCGTCAAAACCCCTCTTTCGCTCCGGTTGTGGACCGGCGACGGACATGCTTCCCCACCGACTCGCTTGCATCCCGCTGGACTTGATGTTGGACTGGGAGCCAAGAGGTGCGCCATGAGTTTCGCCGACGACGACCAGGGCCAAGACTTCAACGCGATGTCGGAAAGACGACAGCGCCTTGTACCGCACCTGAACGACCTCCAGGAAACCATCCTACGGCTTTTGCCATCGCCTGTTGATGATCAGTCCTACCGCGTTCTGGACATAGGCACCGGAACAGGCCTGTTGGTGGAACAGATCCTCGAAAACATCCCGAATGCCAAAGTGCACGTGGTTCACGACGAGCGGATCAACCTCGAGGCCGCGCGCGACAGGCTCGCCAAACACGGCGACCAGATCACCTATGAGTTAGGCGACTACGTGCGCGTGAATCTGGATGGCCCCTATGATGTCGTCGTCCAGGAACTGGAAGCTAATTTTCTGGAGAACAAGTCCAAGCGCACACTCCTGTCGGCAACCTACGCGGCACTCCGTCGCCAGGGCCGCCTGATCAGCATTACCCAGGTGCGCGGCGCCACCGACGATCTCGAGGACATCTATGTCGAGCAGTGGCGAGAAATGGCACGGCAGAAAGGCGCCAGCGACATCGATCTTCAACACAGTCTCTTCGCCTCGGCGCGCGCGCGAACCGCGACCCTCGCGCAGCATCTCGACTGGATGGCCGCGGACGGGTTCGAGAATGTTGATTGCTATGTAAAATACTGGCGCCTCGCCGTGATCGCCGGCGACAAACTATAGTAGGCCAGTTGGAAACTCGGCGAACGCGCCCTCCAGAAAAATTTTGAGGTCCATGCTTGACAACCACCTCCATGTGGTTTCATTTATCGACAGCGCCGATTTGATCATCAGCTTGCGGGCGCTTTAAAAATGCGGCTAAAGAGGGACGCGCTGTCCGGCTTTGCCGCGACGGCGTTTTTTGTCCCCGATGGGCAGCCAAAAGCCGAATCAGGGATTGGTCCACCCCGACGGACCCGCGGCGATTTGAAGGGCAGCTTGCGTCCGCGTCACCAACCGCTAAAGCGCCACGGGAAGTCTCCCGTGGGCCCGTAACGAACGGCTTGGGAGACTGACGTCATGATTCCGTTCAAGTATCGATCCACCCCCGCCCTCGCGCCCGCGGCCGGCTGGGCCAGCGCCGCCCCCTGGGCCGCGTTTCATCACGACAAACCCGCGGCCGCTCCGATTCCCATCGAAGCCAAACAACACGGCACGCCCGCGGGCGATCAGGATGGCTGTTGCGCCGGGTCCTGGGGCTATTGAGGAGGCGTGTCATGACAACCGCCAGTCATACCGAACAATCCTATGCCGGCGACGTCAACAGCCGTCAGGCGATCGAAATCCTGCGCGATAGCCCCAACGCGGTGCTCGTCGACGTGCGCTCCGCCCCGGAATGGGAGTTCGTCGGCCGCCCGGATCTATCGGATCTCGGCCGAGAACCCGTGCTGATCTCCTGGCAGACATTTCCGGGAATGGAGCGAAACTCCGACTTCATTCCGGCGGTTCGGGCCGCCGGCGTTCGCGAGGATCAAGTCGTATTGCTGCTGTGCCGCTCCGGGCAACGCTCCAAGCACGCGGCGATCGCGCTTACCGAGGACGGCTACCAGCATTGTTTCAATATTTCCGACGGCTTCGAGGGCCCCAAGGACGAGGCCGGGCACCGGAATACGGTGTCCGGTTGGCGCGCCAGCGGCCTGCCCTGGGCTCAAGGCTAAGAGAAGGAAACGCTTACATGACCATTGATCACACCGAGAATTGGCGACCCGCGACCCAGTTGGTGCGCGGCGGCCTTACCCGCTCCTCCTTCGGCGAAACCTGCGAGGCGCTCTATCTCACTTCGGGTTTTGTCTATGAAAGCGCGGGTTCCGCGGAAGCCCGCTTCAAGGGCGAGGAAGACGGCTTTGTCTACTCACGATACGGCAATCCCACCGTCAAGATGTTCGAGGATCGCCTGAAAGTGCTGGAGGGCGCCGAGGCCTGTTTCGCCACATCCAGCGGCATGGCGGCGGTTCACGCGGCGCTGGCCAGTCAACTCAAGGCGGGAGACCGTCTGGTGGCGAGCCGCGCGCTGTTCGGCTCATGCCATCAGATCGTGACCAATATTCTTCCGCGCTTCGGGGTCGAGACCGTTCTGGTGGACGGAACCGATTTGGACCAGTGGCGCGACGCTCTCAAGGACGGCGCGGCCTGCATCTTCCTGGAGACCCCATCCAACCCGACCTTGGAGATCATCGACCTGCCCGCCGTGATCAAGCTCGCTCATGACGCCGGCGCGCGCGTGGTGGTGGATAACGTATTTTCCACCCCCCTCCTGCAACAGCCCATTCGCCTCGGCGCGGACGTTTCGGTCTATTCCGGCACCAAGCATATCGACGGCCAGGGCCGGTGCCTCGGCGGCGCGATCCTGTGTAGCCAGGACTTCCACGACGACGTGCTGCTCCCCTATGTCCGCCACACCGGGCCGGCGTTAAGCCCCTATAACGCCTGGACCTTGCTGAAGGGACTGGAGACCCTGGATCTGCGGGTCGAGCGTCAGTGCCGGAGCGCGCTGCGCATCGCTCAGTTCCTGGAGAGCCACCCCGCCATCACTCGTGTTCTTTATCCCGGTTTGGAAAGCCACCTCCAGCACGCGTTGGCCAAGGCTCAGATGAGCGATTTCGGCACCGTCGTCTCGTTCGAGGTCGCCGGCGGCAAGACTACCGCCTTCGCCTTGCTCGATAATCTGCGGATCGTGGATATCTCGAACAATCTCGGCGACTCGAAAAGCCTGATCACCCATCCCGCCACCACCACCCACAGGGCCATGCCCGAGGACGATCGCGGGAAACTGGGTATCACCGAGGGTTTCGCGCGCATCTCGGCGGGCCTGGAGGATATTGAGGATCTGATCGAGGATTTGGATCAGGCGTTGACCAAGGCAACGCGGGCAGGGTCTGTTCGGGCGGCGTGAGTTGATGGGCGTCACCGAACCGGTAGGCGTGTCGTCTCCTTGTCGGTGCCGACGGCGAATATGGTCTCGCTGCGGGTAACCCCGGGGAGCGCCTTGATACGGTTCGAGATCAAATCCTCAAGGCTGTCATTGTCCCAGGTACGGACCTTCAAGAGGTAGGACCAGTCGCCGGTGACATGATGGCACTCCAACACCTCCGGCATGTCGCGCACCGCCCGGCTGAACGCCTCGTTATGGGCGCTCCAGTCGATCAGTACCGAGATGAAGGCCAGCACACCGAGGCCGAGTTTCGCCGGATCCACGATCACCGTGGTCCCCGTGAGCACCCCGCGCTTACGCAAGGCTCGCAGGCGATCGTTGACGGCGGAAGTGGAAAGTCCCACTTCGGCGCCGATTCGCGCGAGTGACAGACGGCCATCGGCCTGCAACAGGCCGATGATCCGGATGTCCGTGTTATCCATGTCGTTCCCCCGACGTGCCGGCCCGGCAATCATCGCATGTCCGCGCCAATTGGCGAACCGCTCCGTCGCCCCGTCCTGGCAAAGCACGCGCGGACTTGTTACACGGCATTATGAACGACGCCGACCAGAACGCCCCCTCCTCCTGGCCGCCGCCGGTGCTTTGGCCGGCTCCGAAGATCTGCGTTTGGCTGTCCGGAGACGGTGAGGTCGAGGAACTGAACCGAGACGAGGCGGCGATACGCGCGCGCCGGACCGCTCCGCTGGTCTGCCACGCCCGCGCCGCGACAAGGCGCATGAATTGCGAGCGGTTCGCCGCCTATGACGTCTTGGAGCTGTTCGCCTTCGTCCGACCGGCGCAATTCTGTCTTCCGACGCCGAGAGGTTTGGCCCGCGCCTTCGAGCTACCGGTGCCGGAGAGCCATATCGACGAGGCGCTGATTCTTCCCCAGATCGCCGAGCTATTGCTTGATGAGATCACCGACAATCACGACGACAAGACCGCCGAGCCGATCGCGAGGGTGATGAACGATTGCGGCTGGCCCTGGGCGCCGCTGGTTCTGGAGGCTCTCGGCTTCGAGGCGACGCCGAATGCCGGCCCGGTACGGGTTTCGGGCCTGGATGTCTGGAGGCGACTGTCCGAATGGTCGGAGCACGCACCCGAACCTCCCGCCGGGAACGAGCCGATCGGCACCGAGGAAGCCCGGGCACGCCTCGCCCTACTCCTTGGCGACGGCGCCGAGGCTCGGCCAAGCCAGGCGGATTACGCCTCCGCCGTCGCGGCCGCTTTTCATCCCCGCGAGAACCAGGACGAACCCCGCGTGGTTCTGGCCGAGGCCGGGACCGGTGTCGGAAAGACCCTTGGCTATGTCGCGCCCGCGAGTGTCTGGGCCGAGAAGAACGGTGGCGCGGTCTGGTTCTCGACCTATACCCGAAATCTGCAGCATCAGATCGACGGCGAGCTTGACCGCCTGCACCCCGATCCGGTGCGCAAGTCCCGCAAGGTGGTGATCCGCAAGGGCCGCGAGAACTATCTATGCTTGCTCAATCTGGAGGAAGCCACTCGAACACTGACCATGGCGCCGCAATACGGTACCGCGATCGGTCTCATGGCGCGCTGGGCCCAGGCTACGCGGGACGGAGACATGATGGGCGGCGACTTTCCCGCCTGGCTGTCCGATCTGCTGGGCCGGGGCCGCACGCTCGGCCTCGCCGACCGGCGGGGTGAATGCATCTATTCCGCCTGCTCGCACTACCATAAATGCTACATCGAGAAGTCCGTGCGCATGGCCCGGCGCGCCGAGATCGTGATCGCCAATCATGCGCTGGTGATGATCCAGGCGGCCCTGGGAGGGGTCGACGACACACATCTTCCGACCCGCTACGTCTTTGACGAGGGACACCATATCTTTGATGCCGCCGATGGCGCGTTTTCGGCCCATCTGAGCGGCGCCGAGACAGCCGAGCTGCGCCGCTGGCTGACCGGCGCCGAGGGACGACGCTCGGGACGCGCCCGGGGCCTCAAGCGGCGGGTCGAGGATCTGATCGCCGACGATCCCGAGGCTCTGGAAGCGCTGGACGAGATCCTCGCCGCCGCCCGCGCCCTGCCCAGTGACGGCTGGCTCAACCGGCTCGGCGACGAACAGCCCAATGGCCAAGCCGAAGTGTTTCTCGCCCGGGTTCGCCAACAGGTCTATGCCCGAAGCGAGCAAACCAACAGCCCATACTCGTTGGAAACCGACGCCAAGCCCCCGGTCGACGGCTTGCTGGAGGCCGCCGGCGACCTCGACGCCGCCTTGGCCAGGTTGCTGAAACCCATACTGACCTTGCGCAAGCTTCTTGCCGCGACCCTAGAGGACGAAGCCAAGGATCTGGAAACCTCGACACGGATGCGAACCGAGGCGGTGATGCGCTCGCTGACCCGGCGCGGCGAGGTCATGGTCGGCGCCTGGCGCTCGATGCTCGGCTCTCTCGACCAAGCGACACCAGAGGAATTCGTCGATTGGTTCGAAATCGACCGCATTGACGGGCGCGACGCCGATATCGGCATGCGCCGACACTGGCTTGATCCGACGATCCCGCTGCACGAGACGGTGATCCGGCCGGCGCATGGCGTGGTCGTCACCTCGGCGACCCTGAGGGATGCCTCCGGAGAGGCCGAGGCCGATTGGCTGAGCGCGGAACAACGGACCGGCGGGTTGCATCTTCCGGCGCCGGCGGTCAGGGCCGCGGTTGCCTCTCCGTTTGACTACGCCGCCCAGACACGGGTGTTTATCATCGGCGACGTGCGCAAGGACGACCTCGACCAGGTCGCCGCCGCCTATCGCGAGCTGTTCCTGGCCTCTGGCGGCGGCGCGCTCGGTCTGTTCACCGCGATTCAGCGGCTTCGCGGTGTTCACGCGAGGATATCCGGGCCGATCGACGAGGCCGGTCTCGCGCTCTATGCCCAGCATGTCGACGGTCTCGATCTCGCGACATTGATCGAGATCTTCAGGGCCGAGGAAGACGCCTGCCTGCTCGGCACCGACGCGGTTCGCGACGGGGTCGACGTGCCGGGCCGCTCGCTGCGTCTGATCGCCTTTGACCGGGTGCCCTGGCCACGCCCCAATATCCTTTACCGAGCCCGACGCTCGGCTTTCGGCGGCGGCGCCTATACCGACATGCTTACGAGGTTGAAACTGAAACAGGCGTTTGGACGTCTGATTCGCCGCGCCGGTGACCGGGGTGTCTTCACCCTACTCGATCCGATGATGCCCAGCCGCCTGCTCGGCGCGTTTCCCGAAGGCACGCCGGTCAAACGTTGCGGCCTCGCCGAGGCGGTCGCGGAAACCAAGGAGTTTCTCGCAGGAAGCTAGCGGCTTCGTGGGTCCAGGACCTCACAGCCCCTTCGGGTGAGTCAGAAACTCCTCGATAACGTGATCCGGTGCCTTGGCGTAGTCCGAGACGCGACTGACTCCCAATCCGGTTAGCTCCCGCAGCTTGACCGCCATTTCCGCCATCTTGACCACGATCGGGATCCCGTTGATCACTGGCGCCGCGCCGACCCGATGATCGCGTATCCGGCTGAACAGAAGCATCGGAATTCCCCCACCGGGGATCAGCACGTCGACGCCTTGTTCGACCAATGGCCGGCCTTGCTGGTCAAACAGCGCGCGAACCTCCTCCAACTTGGCATCCGATCCGATCGCGTCGAGAATCTGTCCTGGCTCAAAACTCATGGAGTGAACGCCCGTCACCCGCTCGCGCAGGCCGTATTTACCGATCTGGTGATGAAACCAGGGGATAAAACGCGGGTTGATGGTGACGATCCCCGTGCGCTGTCCAAGCTGACAGGCATACAGCATGGAAGCCTCTCCCAGCGCCACGACCGGGATGTCGACCACCGAGCGCGCCTCGTAAAGCCCGGCATCCTGAAAATGGCCGACGATGAACGCGTCATAGCCCTGCCGTTCCGCGTCGATGGCATGGGTGATCATCTCACGCGCGCACCGCCATTCGACGATCGGATGCGCGTAGGAATCGAAGGGGGTTATCTCCTTGATGTCGATCGTGGTGCCGGGGTCGACGACGCTGTCGAGATGAACCTTGAGGGCATCCAGATAAGCCGCGCCGTTCTGGTAATCGACGTAGGACTGATAGCAGAGTTTCATGAAACATCTCCATCGGAAGGCAATACGCTTGGCCGACCAAGCGCCTTTCGGATGTCATCGGGTACCGGGATAGCCTTCAGGGATCCGTCGTCCTGAAACCGTGAGTGAACGCGGATCGCCCGTCCCTCGGTGATCGGCGCGCCGGAGCCTTTATGAAACGCCTTGCAATCCCAGTGCAGGCTGGCGGTTCCCAACTCCGCCAGATGAATGGTCGTGACCACCCGGTCCCCAAAGGAGGCGGGACCGAGAAAGCGGAACTTGATGTCCCCCATGACGAAGGCGGTTCGGCTTTCCTTGATCAGACGGTTGGTCGAAAAGCCGAGTTCACGCAACAGGTCGTGCTCGGCCTCGTTGAACCAGGTGAACATCATTGGATAGTAGACGAGGCCGAACGGATCGGATTCGCCCCAGGCAACGGTGAGTTCTCTGGTGTAGGTGATCATGATTGGCTTTCGTTATGCTGCTTCACGCCGCGCGAGATCGGTCGTTCGCAGTCGATCCCGTCCGTGAAACGGCCGCCCCAAACCTCGTTGTAGCAAGACTCTCCACGCGAATGCGTCCAATATCAACCGACGCTCGCGAACCATCACCAAGGAAAAACTCCCATGCATATCGGCGCTTCCCTGTTCTTCACCGACTATTCCATCGGCCCGGTGGCGCTCGGCAAGGCGCTCGAGGAACGCGGCATCGAGTCACTTTGGGCGCCTGAGCACTCCCATATCCCGACCTCTCGCCGATCGCCCTTCCCGCAAGGCGGCGATTTGCCCAGGAAGTATTACGACGTGATGGACCCCTTCGTGACCCTGGCCGCCGCCGCCGCCGCGACGGAGCGTCTGCGGATCGGCACCGGCATCTGTCTGGTTATTCAACGCGACCCGATCCAGACCGCGAAATCCGTCGCCACGATCGATCAGATCTCCAACGGTCGGTTCCTGTTCGGTATTGGCGCCGGCTGGAACGCCGAGGAGATGGCGGATCACGGCACCAACTTCAAAACACGCATGAGCCTGATGAAGGAACGCGTCGAGGCGATGCGGGAGGTCTGGACCAAGGACAAGGCTTCGTATTCCGGGCGGTTCGTCGAGTTTCCCGAAATGATGACCTGGCCGAAGCCGGTTCAAAAACCCTACCCGCCAGTTCTGATGGGCGGCGCGTTTCCGTATGGTGGCCGACGAGCGATCGAGTATTGCGACGGCTGGCTGCCACACGCCAAGCGCCCGAATTACGGCGAGGCCTTGGATATCTTCCCGCAATTCCGCCAGATGGCCGCCGAGGCCGGGCGTGAGCCGGACTCGATCCCGATCACGGTCTACGGTGTCGCCGAGGATGCCGACACGCTCAAGCGCTACCAGGACGCGGGGACCGAGCGCTGCGTCCTGACCCTCCCGGCGGCGGGTCCGGAGGAGGTATTGCCGGTTTTGGATCGGATCGCGGCGCTGGTCGGCGCCGTCAAGTAGTCCGCCCTTCCAACCAATCCGCCGCGGCGGCTCCCGCCATGTGCCCCGTCGCCAAACAAGCGGTGAGGAGATACCCGCCCGTCGGCGCCTCCCAGTCCAGCATCTCTCCCGCCGCGAACAGACCCGGCATGGCCTTGACCATCAGTCCGCCATCGAGCCCCTCGAAGGCAAGGCCGCCAGCGGTGCTGATCGCTTCCTCGATCGGCCGCGGCGCGGTAACCAACACACCGAGCGACTGGATCGCCTTGGCCAGGGTTCTCGGCGTATCGAAACTCTTAGACGGTAGTCGCTCGCGCAGAAGCCCCGCCTTGACGCCGTCCAGGCCCGTGGCCTGGCGCAGAAAATTCGAGAGCGATCGCTTTCCCCGTGGCCGCGACAACGCCCTTAGCAGGCGCTCGGGGTCTCGTTTCGGCGCCAGGTTCACCAGCAACATCGCCGCGCCCTTGGCCTCGATCTTCTCGCGAAGCTTGGCGGAAAGCGTATAGATCGCGCCACCCTCCAGGCCGCTTTCCGTCACCACGCAATCACCGGAAACCGCGGCGCCGTCAATCGACAGGATGCATGACTTCAAGGGGGCTCCGGCGAAGCGCTCGCGAAAATGATCACTCCAATCCACATGGAAACCGCAATTCGCGGGCTTGAACGGAGAGCATTCCACCCCCCGGTGGCGCAGGGTTTCGGCCCACGCTCCATCGCTCCCGAGCCGAGGCCAACTCGCCCCGCCGAGCGCGAGGACCGTGGCATCGGGCGATGCGAGGAGCTCCCCGTTCGGGGCATCGAATATCAGCGCGCCATCCTCGGCCCAGCCCTTCCAGCGATGCCGCGTGTGAACCCGCGCGCCTGCCCCCGCCAGCCGCGACAGCCAAGCGCGCAGCAAGGGAGAGGCCTTCATCGCCGTGGGAAAGACCCGACCCGAGCTCCCGGTGAAAAGCTCGATGCCCAACCCACGTGCCCAGGCCTGGATCTCCAATGGGCCAAACCGGCGCAAGGCGGGCTCAAGAACGCCCACGCCGTCCCCAAAGCGCGTCAGCAGGGTGTCGAAATCCTCACCATGGGTCAGATTGAGTCCGCTTTTTCCCGCCATGAGGAATTTGCGGCCAAACGACGGCTTGGCATCGAAGATCTCAACGCCGTGACCACGGGCGAGCAAGGTTTCCGCGGCCATGAGACCGGCCGGGCCGCCACCGATGACAGCGACCGTGGAAGGAGGGGTTATTACCATGGCCGGACCATATCCGCGCCGCCCCGACAATACCACCTCCTCGACAAAGGCCCCTCGTGACGCGCATTCTTGGCCGGCAATCGAGAAGGAACGGATATGCCGGTACTGTACGAAAAACGGGACAACATCGCGGTCATAACGCTCAGCCGTCCGACGGCGCGGAACTGTTGGGGACAGGACTTCAGCGACGGCCTGATTGAACATTTCGAGGCGGCCGAGAAAGACGACGGCGTGCACTGCGTGGTGATCACCGGCGACCCGGCGGGCCGCGCCTTCTCGGCGGGAGCGGACCTCAAGGACCCTCGCACCCATACTCTCGAGACCATGGACGATTTCTTCACCGAGTTGCCGCGGTGGCGTAAATTCGCCGCGCGTGTCCTCGATCACTTTCCAAAACCCGTGGTCGCGGCGGTGAACGGCTACGCCATCGGCGTCGGCTGTATTCTGACCTATTGCTGTGACCTGATCGTCGCCTCGGAAAAGGCGGAATGGCGGATGCCGCAGACCGCGCTCGGGATCATGCCGGCCTATGGCGGCGCGGTGCGATTGGCGCGCTGGGTCGGCAAGGGACAGGCCATGCGCCTGGCCATGGGGTTTTCACTGTCCGCCGAGGAAGCGTACCGGATCGGCCTGGCGCAGTGGCTGGTACCGCACACCAAGCTGATGAGCCATGCAATGGATGTCGCCGAGCACATCGCCTCGGCCCCGACATTCGCGACCCAGATGGCCAAGGAATCGCTTAACAGGGGACTGGATATACCGAACCTAGAGGACGCGTCCTGGGTCGACGCCTACCGCTTCATGGCATTGAGCCTGACGGACGAAACCAAGCGGCGGCACGACGAGTGGCGGGCGAGAAAGGCGTAGCGGGCCAAGGCGGTGGGGTTGAATGAAGACCCTTCGAGAGCCCCTGGATCATTCCCCTCATCGTTGTCCCCGTAACGTCGCCCTAGCGAAAGCTCGGGCTTTTGGCGAGAACGACGACACCGCGTCGGCGGTACAACGCCCCGTTCGACCGTCACGACGAGGAGCCGGCGGCAAAAGCCCTTGCCTGCGAAGGGCGACGGAAGCTTGGTACGCAAACCTCAAGCAGCGCGCGGAGCGACCGCCTTCCTATTCAGCGGCCTGGTTGGCCCCGAGTTCCAACGCCGCGTCTTCCATGTCGAGCTGCATGACGTCGTTGAACTTATTGAAGAAAGTGCAAAGCGTGATGCGCAAGGTCAGCTCGACGATCTGCTCCTCGCTGAAATGATCGCGCAGCCGGTCGAACAGCGTGTCCCGAACCCTGTTGTGGTCTCGGGTGACCTGAGCGGCGTAGTCCCGCACCAGACGATCCACCTCGTCCAGGCCCGGACAATCCGGCTCCAGGATCGCCGCGACTGTTTCCGAGGAAAGTCCATGGGCCATCAGCTTTGGGCCGTGATGGGCGACACAATAATCGCACTTGTTGATTTCAGAGACCGTGACGATGGCGATCTCGAGATAGCGCTTATCGAGGATCGGGTTATCCGACATCTCCAGGAGCATGCCCATGACGTGCCGAAGCGCGATCGGGCGATGCGCGAAGACCTTCACCTGATTGAGGAAGGGGCCGTACTCGGTTGCATAGCGCTGATAGATCGGCTTGGCGTCGTCCGGAACCTCGTCAATCTCAACATCACGCACCCGGGCCATGGGATCCTCCAATCAGGCCGCGAGACGGCCATAAGTTCTGTTTCGCTCGGCGATCAGATAATCGACCAGCGCTTGAGGCGCGTCACGACCCGCGGCGGCCTCGGCGGCGGCATTGTAGTTCGTATTCGTGTTCACGTCATAGACATATGGCGTCCCGTCGGCTCCGGTCGCGAACTCGATACCCGCGATTTCGATGCCATTAACCGCCAGGAAACGCTCCAGGCGTGCCTTGAACACCGGATCGATCTCGTCGATGACTGTGAAACTCGGCGCCGGCGGGCCACCTTCGACGGCGCACACATCGGCGGGGCACAGCTCGAACCCCATGGTCGTGTCGATCTTGACGGCATAGTGGAATCCGCCACCGATGAACTCGGCCCGGGTGATGGTGCCGTCCAGGGGGCGGATATACCGCTGAAACAAGGTGATGCCGTCGACCGATGGCGCGAGACCGTCGCCGAGGATCAACTCCCGCAGAGTGCTGAGATCCACGTGGAGCTTCACGCCCAAGCCCTTGCCGCCCCGATTCGGCTTGACGATGACGGGACCGGGGGCGAAGGCGGCAACCGCGTCCAGGGCTTGTTCAACGCCGACGGCGGCGATGGTGCGCGGAACGGCAACCCCACACGCGCCGAGGCGGGTGAGCTGGGCGGATTTGTTCACCTCGAGCTGAAGCGCCCGCGACGCGTTCACGACCCGGCGGCCATGATCTTCCAACCAGGCCAGCACAACGCTGGTCAGTTCCGGAGAATAGCGATGGCCGCGGGTATGCGAAGACGCGCTCATCCGATTGTAGAAGACCCCCTCCGGCGGCGGTGACGACAGATCTATGCCCCGCTCAACCAGATTCCACTCCTCGAAAGCCACCCCGCGCGCCTTGAACGCGCGGGCAAAGGGCGGAAGCCATTCGGGGTTCTCGTGCAGAACGAAAATATCGGCGCTCATGGTCTGCCTCCGTGGCGTTCGGGATAACGGATCAACAAGGATATGAGAATTAGTGGATTGAAAAAGAAGGATAAAAATAGCCCTCCAAGAAGTTAGAACGCTCTGTTTCCGGGTTATCGGACCGAAGTCCGATCCGTTCTCGCGCCTGCAAGCCAGGGAACGAAATTGCTTCGCGGTCGACACACCCGCGACCGGGTTACCCAGATCGCAGCACGTGCGTGGTAACGCGCGCGCGAGCGCAGAGCTCGGTTCTAGACATGCCCGCCTGTGATATTTTGCTCCGACAAAGTGGGAGGCGCGCCATGGCTGACAGTTTTGACTATGTGATCGTCGGCGCCGGATCGGCTGGATGCATTCTAGCCAACCGGCTTACCGCGAACGGCAAATACAGCGTGTGTCTGTTGGAAGCGGGACCACCGGACTGGAACCCCTTTATCCACATCCCCGCGGGCTTCATCAAAACCCTGGCGAACCCCAACGTGAACTGGATGTTCCAGGCCGAGCCCAGTCATTGGACAGGTGGCCGGGTAATCGACGTACCCCGCGGCAAGACCCTCGGTGGCTCCAGCTCGATCAACGGCCATATCTACAATCGCGGCCAGCGGATGGACTATGACAGCTGGGCCCAGCGGGGCAACCGCGGCTGGGGTTATGCGGATGTCCTGCCCTATTTCAAGCGCTGCGAGCAAAGGATTGGCGAAGGCGACGACACCTTCCGCGGTCGCCAGGGCAATCTTCAGGTCACGGATCTGAACTATACCCATCCGTTCTGCGAGATTTTCATGGACGGCGCGGCGGAACTCGGCATCCCGCGCAACAAGGACTATAACGGCGAGCGTCAGGAAGGGATCTCCTACGTTCAGCGCACCACACACAAGCGGCGGCGGGTCAGCACGGCGCGGGCCTTTCTGAAGCCGGCGCGCGGGCGGGCGAACCTGACCGTGCGCACCAACGCCTTCGCGACCCGGATCCTTCTCGACGGCAAGCGCGCGGTGGGCGTCGCCTATTCCAAGGGTGGGCGCGGCGGCAAGGCCATGGAGGTGCGCGCCAATCGCGAGGTGATTCTTTCGGGCGGCACGATCAACTCCCCCCAGCTGCTTCACGTATCCGGCATCGGTCCCTCGGCCCTGCTGAACGAGCTTGGGATCGAGGTTCTTCATGATCTGCCCGGGGTCGGCGAGAACCTGCGGGACCACTACGCGCCCCGGTTCAGCGCCCGTGTTCAGAACATTGAAACCATCAACGAACGCGCCAAGGGCCTACGCCTGGCGGGCGAGATCGTGAAGTACTTCACCGGCGGCAAGAGCATCGTCAATCTCAACCCCTCGATGGTCTACGGGTTCTGGCACACCGATCCGGCGGTCAAGAGCAATGACGTGCAGTTCATTTTCACGCCGGCGAGCTACAAGCTCGGCGCCCATGGGGTGCTGGCGGACTATCCGGGCTTCACCGTGGCCGCGTGGCAACATCGACCGGAGAGCCTCGGCTATGTCCGGGCGCGCTCGGCCGACCCGTTCGATAAGCCGGTCATTCAACCGAATTATCTTGATGCCGAGGAAGATCGCCGCGTCACCGTCGAGGCCATGAAACTGGCGCGCAAGCTGATGCATACCGACGCCATGAAGCCCTATCTCGGCGAAGAGGAGTATCCCGGCGCGGATATTCAAAGCGACAACGAACTTCTGGAGGCCGCCCGCCATTGGGGCAGCACGACTTATCATGTGATGGGCACTTGCCGGATGGGGCCGGACAGTGATCCGACAGCCGTCGTCGACGATGCGCTCAAGGTAAAGGGTCTCGATGCACTCCGGGTCATCGACGCCTCGATCATGCCGACAATGCTCTCGGCCAACCTGAACGCCGGCGCGATGATGATCGGCGAAAAGGGCTCGGACCTGGTGCTTGGAGAAAACCCGCTCGATCCGATTATCGTGCCCGATTAGATGCCACGAGTTACGGGTTCGCCAAAGGCTCCGACTGGCCTATTATTGGTCAGAGCTCGGTTCCGTCGGCCCGAGCGTGCCCTTGAACCCGAACGGGAATGAGATCTTGCGTGGCCTGATCCGATTTTTAGGCATGATGTCGGTACTGTTCGCCATTGGCGTATGGTGCACGGGCGAGGCGGTCGCGCAGGTTTCCGATGCCACCCCCGAAACGAAACTCGCGAACAAGGAAGCCATCGACAAGCTCGTCGAAACCTTGCGGGACGAGGCTAGGCGCGATGAACTCATCAAGCATCTGCAAGCCCTGCACGCTTCGATGCCGGGAACGAACGACGGCTCGGAAAGCACCACGGACAGTGACCTGGATGGACATCTCGCCGCCGTTGCCGACCAGCAAACCGAACGGCTTTTGAACATCGCGCAGAACGTCGCCAAAGCCTTCGCGGAGGTCCTGAACCTCCCGAATTGGTTCAACAAGCAGATAACCGACCAGGCCCGACGGGACTTTTGGCTCGAGGCCTTCACCGGCGGTCTGGTACTGCCGATACTCGTGGCCCTGCTGGCGCGCTGGATTTCCGCGCGGATGCTCGGCGGCGCGACCAGGAGATTACGCGATAACGTGCCCGAGGATCTCAAGGGCCGGATTTTCACGGGCGTCGCGCGCGGCGTGCTGGAACTCGCCATGGTCGCCGCGGTCCTGGCCGCGGGCTATGCCGCGCTTACCTTGCTGGACCGTTCGCCACAGTCGCGCCAGATCGCGGAGACCGTCATTCAAGCCATCGCGGCGGCAACCGCGATCGGCGTTGCCGCGCGCCTGATATTGGCTCCACACGCCGAAGCCCTGCGCCCGCTGCCGCTCGCCTCGGTGACATCGGCCTATCTTTATTTATGGATCACGCGTCTGGCCTGGGTCGGCACGATCGGTTTCGCGCTCTCTCACATCGCCGTGCCGCTTGGCGCGAGCGGCGCCGGAGCACGCGCGATCGCGGTTCTCTCCGCCGTGATCTTCGCCGGCTTGGTGATCGTTCTGATCATGCAAACCCGGGACCCCGTTGCGGCCTGGATTCGCGGCGAGAATGCCGGCGTGACCCGGCGGCGAGGCGCCGATATCTGGCATGTTCTGGCCCTGCTCTACGTCGTGATGGTGTTCGGCGTTTTCGTGTCCGGAGAGAAGAACGGCTTCCTCTATCTCGTCAAGGCCTCCGGCGTCAGCGCCGGCGCGCTGATCGCGGCAATCGTCGTATCCTTACTCTTGGACCGGCTTCTGGCGCGGGTTTTCGCCCTGGACCCGGAACTTGATGCTCGATTCCCAGGCCTGCGCGAACGCAGCAACCTGTACAGGCCCGTTTTGAAGCGGGTTATCGACGTTCTACTCGGTATCGGCGTCGTCATCGCGGTCCTCGTGGGCTGGGATATCGGCTTGTTGGACGCACTGCCCGCGGGCTGGCGCGGCGCGGTCCTGAAGAGCAGCGGCACGATCCTCTTTGTCATCTTGGCCAGCGTTCTGGCTTGGGAACTGGCGTCCGGCGCCATCGCCCGGGCATTGACGGTGGTGACCGTCGACGGCGTCGCGCAGGGACCGGGTAGCCGCGCCAAGACCCTGCTGCCCCTGCTGAGACGGGCGATCCTGATCGCCCTGGTGATCTTCTCGGGACTGATCATTCTGGCCGAGATCGGTGTCCAGATCGCCCCGCTATTGGCCGGCGCGGGCGTGGTAGGACTGGCGATCGGTTTCGGCTCGCAGGCCCTGGTCCGAGATGTGATCACCGGTCTTTTCATCCTGATCGAGGACACGATCGCGGTGGGAGACTACGTCACCGTCGGTGGCCATTCCGGCGTGGTCGAGGATCTGTCGATCCGCACGATCAAGCTGCGTGACGTCGCCGGCACGGTGCATATCGTTCCCTTCGGGGACGTAACGACGGTGGAAAACTTCGCCAAGGACTTCGCCTTCGCGGTTCTGGACGTGGGCGTCGGCTATAGCGAGGACACCGACGTCGTTTCAGCGGTCCTGGCCGAAATCGGTGAGGAAGTCCTCCAGGACGAGGTCTACAAGGAACGGATCCTTTCGCCGCTCGAGATCATGGGCGTGCACGAACTCGGCGACAGCGCGGTCGTCGTCCGCGCACGCGTCAAGACCAAGCCGATGATGCAATGGAGCGTCCGCAGGGAGTTTCAGCGCCGTATCAAACATCGCTTCGATGCCCTCGGCATCGAGATCCCGTTCCCGCATCAGACGGTCTATTTCGGCGAAAAGAAAGAGTCGACGCCGGAGCTGGAGCGCTATCGCGGCGTTTCGACCCAAACAACGGCCCGACACGCGGACGGATCTGGAGCCGACACTGGCCCGCAATAGGCCGGCGGCGCAAAGGGGGGATGGATAATCATGAAACGCCTACTGCTTCCCGCCGCCACGGAGGGGGTTCGCTTTCTGCCATACGGGACGGCCATGTCGGTCGCCTCGGCCTTCGAGGCGGAGCTTCGGGTACAGCTCTATCAACCGCGCACCGATGATCATGTCGTGGACCCGATGAGCTGGGGCCTGACCAGCTACGCCTGCCCGGAAGGCGCGATCGCCGGCGAGGTCGAACGCGCGCAAGCCACCGTCGAGTCGTGTCTGGACGAACTAGAGCTCGGCTCAGGGAAGCCCCGCTTCACGGTAAAGGATCAGCCCCTGACATCCTGGCGCGAATTGGGACGGGTCTCGCGCGTCTACGATATGTCCATCGTATCGCGCGAGGCGCTGGCCGAGAACGCGGCGACCGCGATGGAGCAACTGCTGTTCGATAGCGGACGCCCAATGCTGCTCTCGCCCCATGACTGGCAGGGCCCGGTCGGCGAATCCATCGCGATCGCCTGGAACCGGAGCAGCGAGACATCCCGTCTGGTAAGCCATGCCATGGACCTGCTGCGCCAGGCCCGCGAGGTTCATGTAATCGCCATCGAGGACTGGTTCGTGGACGGCCCCGACGGCGCCGCGCTGCGCGACTATCTCGCGGCCAACGACGTGCCGGTGCATCTGCACGCCACGGGCAAGGCGAAGAACGAGTTCGGCTATCAGATCCTGCTCGAAACCCAGAACGTCGGCGCCGATCTGTTGCTCAAGGGCGCCTATACCCAGAGCCGCATCACCCAGGTGATGTTCGGTGGCGCGACCCGGGATATCCTGCGCGAGGCGCGCCTGCCGGTCCTCCTGGCACACTGATCCAGTATTGTCTTCGAATGACGGGAGTTTCCAATGCGTCTGGTTATCGCCAGCCCAAGCCCCTACGCCCGCAAGGCCCGGGTGGTTCTGAACGAGAAAGCGATCGATCACGAAATCGTCATGGATCTCCCCTGGGCGCCCGGCACCGTCGCGCCGGCGAATAATCCGCTCGGCAAGATACCGATCCTGCTGCTGGATGACGGCGAGGCTATCCATGACAGCTCCGTCATCGTCCAATATCTGGAACTTGTTCACCCCGAGCCGCCACTGCTGCCCGCCGACCCGATGGGACGGCTAGAGCATCGCAAGATCGAGGTACTGGCCGACGGCATTTGCGACGCGATCGTGCTGACGGCCTTGGAAGGCAATCGCGAGCCCGAGCTGCGAAGCGTCGACTGGGTCGAGCGGCAGCGCGCCAAGATCGTCGCCGGCCTCGAAAGGCTATCGGCGTTGTTGGGCGACAAGGATTGGTTCCTGGACGACCGAATGGGCATCGCCGACATCGCGTCGGCCTGCGCGCTCGGCTATATCGGGGTCAGGGCTGGCTCCATCGAGTGGCGCGACAAGCACCCCAATCTCGCCGCCTTCTCCGACCGCATGGAAGCGCGGCCGTCGTTCAAGATCAGCGTGCCGTACTCGCAGCCGATTCCACGGTTCCGCTAAAACACCCACGAGCTTCTCTTCACCTCGCGCCCCGTCGACGGCGGTGCTAACCTCTTGTGCAAGAATAACCGACGGCTTTGGGAGGATTGGACATGCACAAACTTGGAAACCTGGAAATCCGGCGCGTGGTCGAAAGCGAAGTGCCGATTTTCGAGGTGCAATCCTTCTTTCCGCAATGCGACATGGCGGTGGTCGAAAAACACCGGGACTGGCTGATGCCCCGGTTTATCGATCCCGAGACCATGATGGTCACGCTTTGCATCCAGTCCTATGTGATCAAGACCGAGCATCACAACATCCTGGTCGATACCTGTGTCGGAAACCACAAGGAGCGTCCGGCGCGGCCGAGCTGGCATATGCAGGACCTGCCCTATCTCAAGACACTCGCGGACGCGGGCGTCAGCGCCGAGGAGATCGATTTCGTGCTCTGTACGCATCTGCATGTCGATCACGTCGGCTGGAATACCAAGCTGGTCGATGGCCGGTGGGTGCCGACCTTCCCGAACGCGAAATACATCTTCTCGCGCAAGGAATACGAGACCTGGAAATCGCGCTACGACAACAAGGAGAACGTGCCGGTTCCCCAGGTTTTCGAGGATAGCGTGCTTCCCATCGTCCAGGCCGGACAGGCGATGATTGTCGAGGATGATCACCAGATCGACGACGGCATGTGGATCGAGCCGTCGCCCGGCCACACGCCCGGCCATGTGATGCTCAACCTGAAATCCGGTGACGAGACGGCCCTGATGACCGGAGACGTCATCCACCATCCCCTGCAACTGATACGCCCGGAATGGTCGTGTCGGGCCTGCGAAAACCCGGATCAGTCCGCCAAGACCCGGATCGCCATGTTGGAGCGCGTCGCCGACAGCGATACCCTGCTGTGTCCGGCGCATTTCGCCTCGCCGACCATGGGCCATGTGCTCTCCGAGCCGGGCGATGGTTTCCGTTATCGGATGCTGGGCGAATAAGGGCCGGGTCTCCGGCGAGGCATCTCCGGTGGAAACTCGACATGCTTGATAACGACGCGGTCTTTGATTTCATTGTCAGCGGCGCGGGTTCCGCCGGATGCGCCGTCGCGGCACGACTCAGTGAGTCCGGCGCGTATAGCGTGTTGCTGTTGGAGGCGGGGCCGCGAGACACCAACCCGTGGATCCATATTCCGATCGGGTTCGCCAAGGTCTTCATCGACAAATCCGTCAACTGGAAGCTGGAGACCGAGCCCGTCGAGGCTCTGAACAACCGCCGGCTTTATCAACCCCGGGGCAAGGTTCTGGGCGGCAGCAGCTCGATCAACGGCACGATCTATATCCGCGGTCAACCCGGTGACTATGATGAATGGCGCCAGCGCGGCCTGGTCGGCTGGGACTGGGATTCGGTCCTGCCGTACTTCAAGAAAGCCGAGGACAATGTTCGCGGCGCCGATGATCTGCACGGCACCGGCGGGCCACTCCGGGTCTCCGACGTGCCGACCGCCTGGGATCTGCCGACGGCAATGATCGCCGCCGCCGAGCAGGCCGGGATTCCCGCGAACAAGGATTTCAACGGCCCGGAACAAGAGGGCACGGGTTTCTATCAGTTCACCGCGACGAACAAGCGGCGCTGGAGCACCGCCAAGGCCTATCTCGGACCGGCCAAGGGACGCGGGAACCTGCATATCGAGACCAACGCCCATGCCCGGCGCGTGCTGATCGAGGACGGCAAGGCCGTCGGGATCGAGTTTCAGACCCCCGCCGGCGTCAGGACCGCGCGCGCGAGGCGGGAGGTCATCGTCTCCGGCGGCAGCTTCGGCTCTCCCCAGCTACTGCAACTCTCGGGCGTCGGGCCAGGTGATCTGCTTAGCGACATGGGCATTGAGGTGAAGGCCGACCTGCCGGGGGTCGGCGCGCATCTACGGGATCATTTCAACACCTATCTCGCGTTTCGCTGCGCCAAGCCGGTGACCGGCAATGATCTCGCGAATAGTCTTCCACGACGCTTGATGGCGGGAGCGAGGTATGTCTTGACCGGCACCGGCCCACTTTCCAGCACGGGAATTTGCGCTGGCGCGTTCCTACGCTCGGACCCGCGGCTGGAGCGTCCGGATATTCAGCTCAACATGTTCAATTGGGCCGCCAAGTCGCGGACCGTGAACGAGGTCATCCCCTTCCCATTCTCCGCCTTTACCATCAGTCCGGTGCATCTTCGCCCGGATTGCGACGGCTCGGTCCGCATCAAAAGCCCGGATCCGATGGCCCCGCCGGCCATCCGTTACGAGTTCCTGCGCAGCGAATATGACAAGCAGGCGATCCTGCACGGCATGCGCGTCGCCCGCGAGATCGCCAGACAGCCGGCACTAAAGGATTTCATGGTCGAGGAAGTGCTACCGGGCCCCGGCGTCGCCAGCGACGAGGAAATGCTCGCCGATGTGCGCGAACGGGCGGTCGCCAACTATCATCCCATGGGCACCTGCCGGATGGGCGACGCCATCGACAGCGCCACCGACGCCAGGCTCCGGGTTCACGGCATCGACGGCCTCAGGGTCGCCGACGCCTCGATCATGCCCTCCATCGTCGCCGGCAACACCAACGCGCCGACCATCATGATCGGCGAAAAATGCGCCGCCATGGTGCTCGAGGACGCGCGCTGAGCAGACCAGCGTATACGTCCCCCTATCCGTTCCATTTCACCGGGCTGCGGAACGGGCGCATGTCGGGATAGCCACTGACCGCCCAGGCGCCGTCGACCAACAGGCTGCTTCCGTTGACATAGCTCGCCTCCCCGCTTGCGAGGAACAGGGCGGGGGCGGCGATCTCCTCGGGCTGGGCGGCGCGGCCCTGAGGGATGCGCGAGACGAAGGCCGCCAAGGCGTCGGGGTTGTCGAAGTGGCGGCGGGTCAGCGGGGTTTCCACCAGCCCCGGCAGCACCGCGTTGACCCTGATACCGAGCTCGGCGAATTCCAGGGCGGCGTTCTTGGTCAGCATCTCGACCCCTGCCTTGGCCGTCGCGTAGGCGGCGCCCGCGTGCATCGGGACATGGGCGTTCAGCGAGGCGATGTTGACGATGGAGCCGCCTCCACCGCCCGCGCCTTTCCGCGCGGCCATCCGGCGCGCCTGGTGCTTGACGCAGAGGAACACCGATTTCAGGCAAAGATCGATGGTGAAGTCCCAATCCTCGGCTTCCTGATCAAGCAGGTACCCGGCCCGGTTTCCGCCCGCCACGTTGAAGCCGTGGTCGAGCCCCCCGAAATGATCGACAGCCGCGTCGACGATCAGAGCCACGTCGGCCTCCACCGTGACATCGCCGGCACGGGCGAGAAAGCGCTCTCCAAGCTCGTCGCCGAGACTGTCCAACCCGTCCACGTTGATGTCGGTTCCGAGAACATTCCCGCCCTCGGCGTGCAGGCGCCGGGCAATCGCGCGCCCGATCCCCGACGCCGCGCCGGTTACAACGGCGGTTTTGCCTCCAAATCGTCCACTGGGCTCTGTCATGATGCGTGCTCCGATTGTCGCCGACATGGGTGCGTTTCCGTTCATTCAGCATTGTTGTCCAAATCAACGGCGACCGCTACGGTCGCGGACTATCAGACAGCGCGCCGGACCGGCGCGCCCAACCGGCAAGGGCCCCGCCATGAGTGAAGATCAATCGAAGGACGCCATCGTCATCGGCGCCGGCATCATCGGCATTTGCGCCGCCCTGGCGCTCCGCGACAAAGGCTTCTCGGTTACCGTGCTGGACCGGGTCGGCCCGGCCGAGGCAACCAGCCATGGCAACGCCGGGGTGGTTTCCCCTTGGTCCTGCGTGCCGCAATCCATGCCCGGGCTCTGGAAAAGCGTGCCGAAATGGCTTCTCGATCCGGAAGGCCCGCTAAACGTCCGCTGGAGCTACCTTCCGACGATGCTACCCTGGCTCGGGCAGTTTCTTTCCGCCGGCGCGCTGGAACGCCTACCGGCGATCGCCGACGCGATGCTGGCGGTAAATCGTCCCAATCTCGATCTTTATCATCAATATCTCCAGGGAACCGGCGAGGAGAGCCTGGTTAGGGACTGCTTTTACCTGCATGTCTCGCGCACCACCGAGGGCGCCGACCCCAATAGTCTCGCCTGGCGGCTGCGGCGCGAGCGCGATGTTCCCTTCGAGGCAATCAGCGGTGACGAGGCGCGTGAACTGGAGCCGGAACTCTCGCCCGAGATCAAGGCGGCGGTGGTAATCCGCCAGCAGGGCCGCACGGTCAATCCCGGGCGGTTGGGCAAGGTTCTCGCCGCCAAGGCCGAGGCCATGGGCGTTACCTTCCCTCTCGTCGAGGTCAAGGGCATCACGCCGCGCGAGGGCGGCGGCTATCGCGTCGAGACCAATGACGGCCCGCGCGAGGCCGGCACGGTGGTTCTCGCGGCGGGCGCCTGGTCGGCGCGCCTACTCGCTCCCCTCGGCGTTAAGGTGGCGCTTGAGGCCGAGCGCGGTTATCACCTGATCTTCAAGGATCCCGGCGTCTCACTCACACACTCGATCATGGACGCGGACAACAAGTTCGTGACCAGCTTGATGGAGATGGGCGTGCGCAGCGCCGGCACCGCCGAATTCGCGGGGATCGACGCCGCGCCGAACTACAATCGAGCGAAGGTCTTCATCAAGCATACCAAGTCCCTACTTCCGAATCTGAATATCGGCGAGACCGTGGAATGGATGGGCCGACGCCCGTCGCCGCCCGACTCGGTGCCGTATATCGGCGAGGTTCCGGGATACCCCCGGCTGTTTCACGGCTTCGGGCATGGCCATCTCGGGCTAACCGGCGCGCCAATGACGGGCCGCATGATCGCGGCGCTTGCATCGGGCGAGCCGCTTAACATCGACATGACGCCCTATCGGATCGACCGTTTCTAGAGCCGGACGCCTGATGCTAGG
The DNA here is from genome assembly GCA_038118725.1 of Alphaproteobacteria bacterium. Lineage (GTDB taxonomy): Bacteria > Pseudomonadota > Alphaproteobacteria > Thalassobaculales > Thalassobaculaceae > JADHLJ01. The sequence goes on from JAYOIK010000008.1 coordinate 55,316, forward strand.
ATAGGCTTCGACAGGGACGGACACGAATAGAGGAGCCGGTCACATGGCCTATGAGACCATCGAGGTCAATCCGATCAGCCCGGTGATCGGCGCCGAGATCACCGGTGTCGACATCTCCAAGCCGCTCGGCAATCAGACATTTCGCGAGATCCATGACGCGCTGATGGAGCATCAGGTGATCTTTTTCCGCGATCAGGAAATGACCCTGGACGAGCATAAGTCCTTCGGGCGGCTCTTCGGTGACCTGCATATCCATCCCTCGGCCCCGAAACCGGAGGGACATCCGGAAATCTTGGTCATCCACGCCGACGGGAACTCCAAGGTCGTGGCGGGCATGAAATGGCATTCCGATGTCTCCTGCGACGTCGAGCCGCCCATGGGCAGCATCCTGCACATGCATGAATTGCCGCCGGTCGGTGGCGATACCATGTTCGCCAGCATGTACGCCGCCTATGACGGGCTTTCGGAGCCGATTAAGGACTTCATCGCCGACAAGCGGGCCTGGCATGAATCGATCGGCGTGCATCTGCATCGCTTCGGGCACAAGGGCGCGTCCCTGCGCGACGGCGACAATGCCTATCCCGAGGCCCTGCACCCAATCGTCCGCACCCACCCGGTCAGCGGGCGCAAGGCGTTGTTCGTGAACGAGAATTTCACCACCAGGATCGAGGGGCTTCGGAAGAACGAGAGCGACGCGATCCTAAAGATGCTTTACGATCACATCGCCACCCCGGAGTTCCACTGCCGTTTCCGCTGGCGCGAGAAATCCGTCGCGTTTTGGGATAACCGAAGCGCGCAGCATCGCACGGTATGGGACTACTACCCCCAGGTTCGTCACGGCTACAGGGTCACGATTTGCGGTGACAAGCCGTTCTGACCGACGCGCCGTCTCCGCGCCCCTCAACGCCGCCTACGCGCCGAGCGGATTTTCGGCCTCGATCTTGTCGACCTCGGCCTTCAGCTTCAGCAGGCCGATATCCCGGTTGCGGAACAGTTGCTCCGGGCTCATGCCGCCATAGTCGAAATAGCCGGCGCCGGTCATCACGCCGCCCCTGCCCTCGGCCATGAGCTTGTCCAGGGTCGGACTGCTGCCCTTGGGAACCGGCGGCGTATAGGTCATGTTCGCCATTCCCCGCTGCATCATGTCGAGCCCGGTGAAATCCGCCTTCATCAACGCCCCCATCAGCGCCATGCGCAGGGCCAGGCCGTATTTGATCGAATCGTCGATCACCTTGGCCGACGCCCACCCCTCGTCCAGCAGTTTGGTGATCTCCAACCCCATCGCCGCTTGCAAGCGGTTGGCGACATATCCGTTGATGAACTTCTCGAACCGAACCGGTTTCTTACCCATGCCGTTATAGAGCGCCTCCATCTCGTCCATCACCGCGACGTCGGTTTTCGGCCCCGGCGCCAGATCCACCAGATCAATGATGTAGGGTGGGGTGTACCAATGGGCGATCAAACAGCGCTTCTGCCGGCCCTCGGGGATCAGCGGAAAGACGTCCAGGTTCGAGGTATTGCTGGCAATGATCGCGCCGGCGGGCGCGGCGGCGTCGATCTCGGCGAAAACCTGGGTCTTTACCGGAACGTTCTCAACCACCGCCTCGACCACGAGGTCGGCGCCGTCGACAGCGTCGGCGAGCTTGGGAACCGGGGTGATACGCGAGGCGATCGCCGCCTTCTCCGCCGCCGGCAGGGCGCCGGCGTCGACCATGGTCGTGAGCGCGCTATCGATCAGCCCGACGCCGATTTCCAGTTGCTTCTCGCTGATATCCTGCATCTTGACCTTATGACCACCCGCCGCGTGCACCAGCGCCAGCGCGTGCCCCAACAATCCCGCGCCAATCAGCGTGACCTTCGCGTTCGCGTCCATCTCCGTATCTCCGACTCGTTCGTTGCTCCCACGAGCCTAGTCATGTCGTCGCCACGACGCAGCGTAAATCCAGGCCCGGGTTTCGATATCAGAAGGGCGGGATTGGGGATGCGCACGCACCGCTCTTGTCCCCGTCATCCCAGCGCAAGCTCAATATTGTCCGGGAAAATCCCAACGCGTGACGATTGCAAAGAAGCCGTCTTCCCGGCGTAGGCCGGGACCCATTCCAAGGGCGGTTGCCCGTGACGGATGATTAAAACTTACCAACAGCCTAGATCCTGGTTCGACGCTGTCGGAATGGATCCCGGCCTACGCCCACTGCTGTCCGGGCAGACTCCAGGCGTAAAGCACAAGATGCCGATATTGCCAGCGTTTTGTTCTTTGGCCCCCGCCTCGGACTTGATTTCTCGAACCGCCATTCCCGTGGCCGTCGCCCTCGCGGACGCGGGGGCCTCCGAGAGACGGAGATGACGGAGACCATGTCAACCACCGGGAGGTCCCCGCTTGCGCGAGGACGACGAGAAAAGCTGGTTTCCGGGTTCCACCGCATATCCGCCGCGCACCTGTTCTCTCCGTCGCGCCAGGGACAAGCCGGGGCTTTTGGCAAGCGGAGTTGAGCCCCAGCTTTCGCTGGGGCGACGGGTTCATGAAGTTACGCGCGGCGTTGAATTTTTCCCGGACAGCAGTGGGCCTACGCCGGGAAGACGACCCAAGAGGAGGAGGCTCGACGAGCTGGAAACCAAGTCTTGAAGCCGAGGAATCGCGGCGTGAGCCGCCACGCGGATTACAGCGTCGGGGCGGTCCGCACGTCCTCGGGGATCTCGCGCTTGAGATACTTGCCATCGGACAAGGCCCCCTTGAACTCGCCGTCCTCGACCATCACCTTGCCGCGAAGCACGGTCATGACCGGCCAAGCCGAAATCTCGTGGCCTTCCCAGGGGCTGTAATCGGTTTCGTGCAGATCCTCGACCCGGACTTTCTTGCGGATGGTCGGGTCCAGCACGGCGATATCCGCGTCGCTGCCGACCGCGATGGCGCCCTTGCGGGGATAGAGGCCCATGATCTTGGCCGCGTTGGTGGAGACCAGATCGACGAACTTCTCGAGGGAATAGCCCCGCGAGGTCACCATCTCCTGATACATCACCGCGACCCTAGGCTCGACGCCGGCATTGCCGCCGGTAGTGTCGTCGATCCGGTCGCCGACCAGCTTGGTCTGCAAGGTGCAGCAGATCTCGTCCGTCGCGACGGCATTGATCGCGCCGTCCAGGGTTCCGGCCCAAAGCGCCGCCTGATCCTCCGGTGACTTGAGCGAGGGATAGGTATGATAGATCTGTCCGTTCGGACGCTTATAGTCCTCGGAATTGTACAGCATGTACTGGTGTAGGGTTTCGCCGTAAATCGGCTGACCCTTGGCGCGAGCCTCGCGGATCGCCTGCACACCGGTACCGGCGCTGACATGCATCATGTAGAGAGGCGTTTTCTCGGCTTCGGCGAGGCGGATGACGCGCCGGAACGAGAGATCTTCCGACAGGGTGTTGTGAACCTCGGCCAGATTGTGAAAGCTGACCCGACCCTCGCGGATCAACTTCTCATACATATGCATTACGATATCATTGTCCTCGGCATGGATCACGCCGAGTCCGCCATTGCGGGTGATGATCTTGAAGACCTCCCAGATATCGCCGAAATGCACCATCCGCCCGGACCGGCTGGGCGTGATGTTGGTGGTGAAGATCTTAACCGTCGGATAACCATCGGTGATCACGCCCTCGAGTTCGTCAAGGATCGGCGGTTCAACATCACCCAACAACATCACGTGATAGGCATAGTCGCAATAGCAGTTGCCGAGCCAATCCTCGTCCCGCTTGGCGATCACCTCGCGCAGGGGGATCTCCTCCATCCGCGCGGCGAAATCGATCATCGTCGTGGTGCCGCCATAGAGCGCCGCCCGGCTGACCACCTCGGGCCCGTCGGTATAACCGACCCCACCGCCGGGAAGCGGCATGTGCCATTTGCAGTGCACATGCGGGTCGATCCCGCCGGGCATGACGATCTTGCCCGATACGTCGACCGAGCGCCCGGCCTGTTCATCACCGATCGCGCCAGGATTGGTGATCGCGGCGATGGTCTCGCCAGACATCGCGACGTCGTGGACACCGACGCCATGGGGGGTGACGACGGTGCCGCCGCGCAGGATCAGATCAAACATTCCCGGTCTCCCTCGAACAGACTTCCCCCAAGTGTCCTGAACATCGCCCCCTATTGTCCAGAGGCTTCGGCGACCTCTTCGATGATCGTGTCCAGTAACACCCGTATCCAGAGCTCCGCGACGCCCCTGCCGATCAGCACCAAACGAGAGTCCGGCGCGCCGCCAGGCCAAGCATCCAGCCATCGCATGGGATGAAAGACGTGACGCACGCCATGCACGATCGCGGGGCTATCGGGGGCTTCGGCGACCTCCACGATGCCTTTCAGGCGCAACAGGTCCTGGCCGAGCGTTTCCGCAAGCGCCTGCAGGAACAGGGTAAGCGCGACGGCGGGCATGGGATTTTCAAGACGTAGAGACACGGATGTGATTTCGTCCGGACCGTGGGAATGAGCGTGGTGATGGGCCGAAGTTTCAACCACGCCTCCTGCTCGACGGCGATCTTTGGAACGGTTTTCCTGGTTGGTGTTTTCACCGATGATCACCTCTGGATCGAGGTCGCCCTGGACAGGGAAATGCGCTTCGGCATCCGGATTGATAACGCGTATCCGGCCCAGCAGGGACTCGACATCGCCGTCATCGATATCGGTCTTGGTGATCAACAGGACATCGGCCAAGGCCACCTGGCTCCGGCTTTCCTCATGCGCTTCCAGCGAGGCGTGCGCGGTCAGGGCGTCGACGGTGACCGCCACCCGGTCCAGATTAACCAAGGAGCGGAGCGCCGGGTCCGCGATCGCCGCGTGAACGATCGGCGCCGGGTCCGCGAGTCCCGTGGTTTCCAATACGATGCGGTCAATGGGCCGCCCTTGATCACGCTTTTCCATCAAGCGATGAACCGCGTTGGTCAGATCGCCGCGCATCACGCAGCACAGGCATCCGGTGCTGAGCTCGACCAGATCCTCCTCGCTGCTTTCGATCAACTCGTGATCGAGGCCGATCTCTCCAAACTCATTGATGATGACGGCGGCGCGCGCCATTTCCGGGCGGCGCAGAAGATTGGCGATCAAGGTGGTTTTGCCGCTCCCGAGAAAGCCGGTTACCACGGTCATCGGCACTGGAGTGTCGGCGTTCATTGAGCGCTCTCGGAGACAAAGAGAACCCGTCCCGCGGAGCGGTCGGGGCAAAGGATCTCGCGAAGACTTTTCAAGGCCGCGCCGACCGACGGATGAACGCGATCCCGGCGCCCCGGCTCCTCGACCCGCCAAACACCGCCGAAGGGTTGTCTTTCGAAGGAAATCGTCACCACGGCTTGGTCACCCTCGGCGACGGCGCAGCGACAGTTCCCCGCCTCGAACGAGAGATCTCTTTTAACGCGCCAGACCGCCAGCACGCCCTCGATCAGCACGCGAAACCGTTCGGGCGTCATGTCGCGCGGTTCGCCAGCCACCAGGCAAGCAGGCGGGTGGCCTCCATGAAATCGGCGATCTCCATGGCCTCGTCCGGATTGTGGCTGCCGTTGGCGTTGCGGATGAACAGCATTTGTGTCGGCACCCCGGCCGCTGCGAAGGCGGCGGCGTCGTGACTGGCGCCACTGGCGATCTCCATCGAGGCCAGGCCGAGAGCCCGAGCTCCCTCTTCCATACCGGCCTTGATGGCGGGATCCATCGGCCCCGGCGCCGCGCGGGTGAACTCCCCGAGCTCGAAGGTCACCCCCCGACGCGCCGCGATTTCCGCCGCGATATCGCGCACCCGCCCGGTCATCGCCTCGACGAAGTCGCCATCCAGGCTCCGCATATCCAGACTGAATTCCACCGCGCCGGCAATCTTGGTCATGGCGTGCCACTCGGCATCGGTAAAGAACTTGCCGATGGTGAAGGCGAAGTCGTTGCCGTCGGCCTCGCATTGGTCCCAGATGTCATCAAGCGCGCTCACAAGCTCCGACGTGGCGATCACCGCGTCCCGACGATGGCTTCTGGGCACGCCGCCGCAATGCGAGTACTCGCCGATGCATCGCGCCCGGGGGAGCCGTCGGTTACCGCGAATGCCGGTGACGATGCCGACGGGGAAACCCTCGGCCTCCAGCACCGGGCCCTGCTCGATATGCACCTCCAGATAGGCATGAAGATCTGACGGCGGCAGATACACCGAGCCGTTCCGAAGGGCCTGGGGATCACAGCCCGCCTCGGCCATGTGGTCGGCGAGACTTCTGCCCGTATCGGCGCGCCGCGCCTCGTCCAGAGCGCCCTCCGGAAGGGTACCAAGGGCCGAGCGGCTACCGATATAGGACACGCCGAACCAGGCGCTTTCCTCGGCGCGGATGCCCATGACCCTTATGTCGCGCGGCGGCATTATCCCGGCATCCTTGAGGCCAGCGCAGGCAACCAGGCCGGAGACAACGCCGGCGGCGCCGTCGAAATTGCCGCCCTGGGCCACGCTGTCGATATGCGAGCCGATCACGATGGGAGCGGCGGAGCGATCCGAGCCGGGCAAGGTCATGTAAACATTGCCGGCGGGATCGTCATCGACCTCCATGGCCAGCGCCTCCGCCGCCTCGGCCATGATGTCGCGCGCCGCCTGCTCGCCCGGGCCGTAGGACGCTCGGGTGATGCCGATACCGTCATGGGTCTGGGCTTCCAGGGCATCGAATATGTCACGCGCCAAGGCCTCGCGGCCCGCGACGGCGGCGCTTGGATCGAGACTCGCCATGCCGTGCTCTCCTGGTTAATCAATTCGCCCGCAGTGAAGCGCGCCGCTGCTTGGCGCACAAGCCCCGAGACGCCTAAACTCGGCGCGAACCAATTCGGAGTGAAAAATGATCGTCGACGTGCGCACCTACAACATCGTCCCCCGCAAGATGAAAACCTATCTCGCGCTTTTCGAGGAATTCGCCCTACCCATCCAGCGCCGCCATATCGGCGATCCTCTCGGCTATTTTCTGGTCGAGCACGGGCCGCTGCATCAAGTCGTGCACCTCTGGGGCTACCAGGATCTCGCGGATCTCGAGAAACGCCGCGCCGCGCGGGACGCCGACCCGGCCTGGACCGAATATCTCGGCAAAACCGAAGGCCTCGTGGTGAGCCAGGACAACAAGCTCTGCCGACCGACGGAATGGTCCGGGATTAAGTGAGCGGCGGAGATCCAAGATCAAGCGTCATCCCGCCCCGCTCGCGGACAGGACCCTTCGAGACGGCGCGAGCGCGCCTCCTCAGGGTGAGGCCATGTACTTTTTTGCACTCACCCTGAAGAGGAGGCGAAGCCGACGTCTCGAAGGGTCCCGTCAGCCCCCTACTCTTCCATCCCGTAGACCTCTCGCGCGGCTTGCTCGGAGACATAGCCGTCGAGCACGTCCTCGCGCAGGGCGGCGCGGTCCCTTGCCTTGGGGTCGCCATAACCGCCGGAGCCCGGGACCTGAAGGTGGATCTTGCCGCCATCGGGAACATCGAAACCGCCCTTGCCCGGGGCCGGCCTGAGGGTGCCGTCCGTCGCCTCGGTCCAGATCCGCGCGGCCATGCCCGGCCCACCACCGGCAAGTCCGAACGGCGCCGACAGGGTACGCTCGAGACAGGACGAGGCCCGCGCCTTGTGGCCCAGCACGCTCCAGGTCCGATGCGCCGCGAGCCCGCCTCGATACTCTCCCGGCCCACCACTATCCGGGGTGAGCGCGTATTCCTCGACCCGGACGGGGAAGCTCATCTCCAGCACCTCGATCGGCGTGTTCATGGTGTTGGAGATACCGCTGGCCACCGCGTTGATGCCGTCCTTGTTGGGACGTGCGCCAAAGCCGCCCTTGATGGTCTCGTAGGAGACATAGCGCTGACCGTTGCGCGGATCCTTGCCACCGAAGGTGACAACCGCCGAGGTACCCTGGCTGCAGGTCATCACGTTATCCGGCCAGAACGGCGCCACCGCGCCGAAGGTCATGTCGCAAACCCGGTGCGAGATCTCGTGATTGGCGTAGACGACAGGCGACGGAAACTCCGCGTTCAGCACGCATCCCTTGGGCGCGGTCACGGTGATGGTGCGCCAGCAGCCGGAATTCGGCGGCGCCAGGCCGTCGGGGTCGACGATGGTCTTCAACGCGGTGAATACCCCCGACGCGGTCACCGAGAGCGGCGCGTTCATTGGGCCGCTGACCGCCGGATCGGTGCCGTCGAAATCGACCTCCAGCGCGTCGCCCGTCTTTTTGACGCGCATACGGATGGTAAAGGGTTTGTCCTCGGTGTCGCCCTCCTCGATGATCCCGTCACCGTCGCAAAAATCCTCGAACCGCGATTCTCCGTCCGGCAAACGCGAGAGCAAGGTGCGCATCATCCGCTCGGAATAGTTCATCACCTCGGCCATCGCGTCGACCAGGGTGTCTGTCCCGTACTTGTCCGCCAAGGCGCCGAGCCGTTGCGCCGCGCGCCGGTTGGCGGCGATCTGGGCTCCGAGATCGCCGCGCCGTTCCTCGGGGGTTCGCACATTGGCGAAGATGATCGCGTCCACGTCGCGGTTGAGCACGCCCTTGGAATAGAGCTTGATCGGCGGCAAGCGCAGTCCCTCGCCAAAGATTTCGGTTACCGCGCCGTAGCTGCCAGGCGTGGCGCTTCCCACATCCGGCCAGTGCGCCCTGATACCGGCGAAACCGATCAGCTTGCCGCCATGGAAGGCCGGGGTGACCACGTTCACGTCAGGCAGATGGCTCCCGCCGAAATACGGGTCGTTGTGGATGAATACGTCACCATCCTCGAAGGTCTCGAACGCCATCGCCACGGCCTTGACCGCGTCGGGCATCGAGCCGAGATGGATCGGCAAGTCTGGTCCCTGGGCGACCATCTGACCGGTCGCGTCGAAGATGCCGCAGGAATAGTCCCCCGCGACCTTCAGGATCGGTGAATACGCGGTCTTGGCGAGGACGATCTTCATTTCTTCCGCCGCCGCGTAGAGCGAATTCTTGATGACGACGAATGTCGCGGGATCAAACCCCTTAACCGTCGAGCCGAGATCGTTCATGACGCGTCTCCCGTCGCCGTGGTTAGCAGAATAAAGCCGCGCTCATCCATGCGAGCGCTCCAGCGCGGCGGCACGACGATGGTTGAATCAAGGGACTCGATGATCACCGGCCCCGAGATACTGTCGCCCGGCGCCATCCGGTCGCGATCGTGAACCGGGGTTTCGATCCGGCCCGCGCCCTCGAACCAGACCGGGCGCCGCGCCTTCTCGCTACCCCCGTCGCCCGCCGAAACCTTTTGCGCCAAGGTAAGGCTCGGCAAACGCGCCGCCGCCGACAGGCGCAAGGTAACGATCTGCACCCGCTCCGACCGATTGGCGTGGCCATAGGTCAACTCATGCTTGTCATGATAGCCGTCCGCCAGGACGGAAAGCGCGCCACCGTCGATCTTGTCGGGCGCGGTGACGTTCAATTCATAGGCCTGGCGGATGTAGCGAAGATCCGCCGTGCGTTCCAGCAGCCACTCATCCTCGGGGATACCGGTCCGCGCGAGCATGCGGCGCGCCTCCGCCTCGAGATCCTGGTACGCCGCCTCCAACGCCGCCGGGTCGGCCTCGTCCAGCACCGCGAAAAAGGTACGGCCATAGTCCCGGCGAATGTCGGAACCAACCAGCCCCAGAGCCGAGAACGCGCCGGGGATCGGCGGCACCACGACCTCCGAAATCTCCAATTCCTCGGCCAGCGCGGCGGCATGCAGGGGACCGGCGCCACCGAAACAGATCAGCGAAAACTCGCGGGCGTCATGGCCGCGTTCCACCGAAACGATGCGGAGCGCCTCGGCCATCGCGTTGTTGACGACCTGGATAACCGATGCCGCCGCTTGTTCCACGGTCAGGCCCAAGGGATCGGCCACCTTCTCCTTCATCGCGGCCTCGGCGCGGGCGTAGTCGATGGGCAAGTCACCACCCAGCAGCGAGGTCGCGTCGAGGCGCCCTAGGATCAGATTGGCGTCGGTCACCGCCGGCTCGGTTCCACCTTGGCCATAGCAGACAGGCCCTGGCGCGGCGCCGGCGCTACGCGGACCGACCCTGAGCGAGCCGGCGGGATCAACCCAGGCGAGGCTGCCGCCTCCGGCGCTGACCTCGGCCAGATCGATCACCGGTACCCGGATGGGGTGACCTGTGCCGTGCAGCCAACGACTGGCGCTTCCCTCGCCGCCGACCTCGTATTCAGGCGTGGTCTCGATCTGGCCGTCGCGGATCAGACTGGCCTTGGCGGTGGTGCCGCCCATGTCGAAGGACAGTAGATTGGGCCGCCCCGTCTGCCTGCCCGCCAGAGCCGCCGCGATCACGCCGGCCGCGGGGCCGGACTCCGCCGCCATCGCCGGCATGCGCAGGCTTTCCTCTATCTCGAAAACACCGCCGCCCGAGCCCATGACATAGGGCGCCGGCAGCCCCATGCCCTCGACCGCGCCCTTCAAGCGCGCCAGATAGGAGGCCAGGATCGGTCCGACATAGGCACAGATCGCGGTGGTGCTCGTGCGCTCGAACTCACGGATCTCCGGCAGCACCTTGGAGGAAAGGAAAACCGAAATGCCCGGCAAGGCCGCGCGCAGCCGCTCGCCCAGGCGGCGTTCATGGGTATCGTTGAGGAACGAGAACAATAGCGAGACCGCGACCGCCTCGACCTCGGCGGCCTTCAGTTCCTCGATCAGCGTGTCTATCTCCGCTTCCGCCAGTGGCGTGACGATCGAGCCGTCGGCGCCGATCCTCTCGGTCACCTCCATGCGGTGCCGTCTTGCCACCAAGACCGAGGGTGGATCCTGGAACAGGTCATAGAGATCGGCCCGGGCCGAACGGCGAAGCTCCAGGATATCGCGAAACCCGCGCGTCGCGATGAGGCCGACCCGCGCCCCATTCTGTTGCAGGATCGCGTTGGTCACCACCGTCGTCGCGTGCGCCAGAAGGGTTACCGCGTCGGGCTTGATGGCATAGCGCGAGATCGCCTGTTCCAGAGCCTGGATGACCCCGCGCCCGAAGTCATCCGGGGTGGAGGACACCTTGGTCACCCCGATCGTGCCGTCGGCTTCGTCCACCACCGCGACATCCGTGAAGGTGCCGCCAATATCCACGCCGATACGCCAGGTCATGAATTTCTCCAGATCAATGGAACCGCGGGCAACCTGGACCAAGGCTCCCCGGTCTTAAACGCCCGGGCGTGGGCCTATTTGTCCTCGTCCATCGGCAGCAATCCCTTCTCGTTGAGGAAACGCTCGGCGACGTTGAACGCGTCCAGGGTCGCCGGAATGCCGCAATACGGAACCGTGTGCATCAGGGTCTCGCGGATTTCCTCGACGGTGCAGCCGTTATTCACCGCGCTTTGCAGATGCAACCCAAGTTCGTGCGGGCGGTTCAAGGCCGTCAGCATGGCCATGCAGAGCATGCTTCGGAATTTCGGCTCCAACCCCTCGCGGCTCCAGACCATGCCGAAGGCCGCGGTTTCAGAGAATTCCCGAAGCGGGCCGTTGAAGGCGTTGGTCCCCTCGTCCCGACGCTTCAGATAGTCGTCGCCCAGAGTCTTGGCCAAAAGCTTGCGCCCGGTTTCCCTTGCCGATGTCATTGCTTCATCTCCCATTCATGAAATTCGTAACCACTAGGCGCCAATCAGCCGGTCGCCAGATCGATAAGCTCGCGGATGTCCGGAACGGTTTCCAGCGTGTCCACGCGGCTGATCATCACCTCGGCATCCACGCCCTTGAGACCACAGGCCGCCGCCTCCCAATTGCGCCGGAACTTGGCCAGATGCGCGTCCCTGGTCATGGGTTTGGCGGGGTTGCCGTAGACTGTCTCGATCCGCTTGGAATGAACCGACCCATCCGCCATGTGGATATCCACCTCCACCGGCGAGAGCGCGTTGGGATCGGGATTATCGTTCACCACGATCGACACCTTGCGGGCGAGGGCCACGCGATCCGGCGCGCGAACCGCCTCGAGGGTGAAGTCGTCGATGCCGATGAAGCCCCGGCTCAGCATGACCGCCGCCGCGTATTGGCCGTTCAGCCGCGCGTAGTTGATCTCCATCGCGTCATGCACCGGCCTGCCGATCAGATGATTGGTCAAGGACGGCACCCGCGCCTCGACCTTGGCGACGGCGGCGGCATCTATCTGGTTTTCCTTCTGGAGTTCCTGGATCGCGTCGACGATCCCGTGGGTCGCGCGTCCACTCGGGAACGGTTTATGCGCGACCTCGGCGATGCGCCAGGTCTTGCCCAGGCTCGGCAAGACGGATCGAATGTCGCCGGCTTTCTCGAACAGGCCGAAAAATCCGAACGGCCCTTCCAGCACGCCAGTCAGGCCCGGCAATCCATGCTCCGCCAGATCACAAGCAACGACCGCGTTACGGGCGTTTAGGCCGATCTGGAGGGCCAGGATCGGCGAGCCCTCGGTATGCGCCTGCATGGTCCCGCAGAGCTGCGAGTATCCCAACGCGAAGGCCCGCAGCAGCGTGTCCTTGTCATAGCGGCGCACCGCGCCCATCGCAGCGATCGCGGCGAAGGTGCCCGCCGTGGCCGGGCGAAAGAATTGCAGGCCCGTGCTGCAGGCCACGCCGAGGTTGCAGGCGACATCGACGCCCAACACCGAGGCTCTTATCAGGTTCGCGCCATCGATCTTGCCGCGCCGATCCGCCTCGGCGAGCAACACCGCCAGCAACACCGTCATGGTGTGGATGACCGCTTTTTCATGCACGCAGTCAAACTCGGAATTGTGGATCTGATAGCCGTTCAACAACGCGGCATCGGCGGGCGCGTAACCACCCTTCTGGCCGAGCACCCGGGACGGGCCGCCGCTTGGATATGCCTCCAGCAACTCCTTGACATAGGGTCCGGTCGAACCGGCCAACCCCACGCCGATCGTATCCAGGATATAGGTCTTGGCCGCCATCCACGCCTCATCGGCGATATCCTTGCCCTCGGTGTTGATAACATGATCGGCGAAGGCCTCGATCGCGTCTTGCATTCCGTTTACTCCGTTGGGGCTAGGCCGATGGGGGCGGGTAAAGCCCCTTCCAATGATTGGCGATCGCGCGCCGGGTGGTGATCCAGACATCGTCCTTGGCAAGGACATGATCGACGAACCGCTCCAGCCAGACAAACCGGCCCGGACGCCCGATGATACGCAGATGCAGCCCGAGCGACATCATCCGCGGCTCTTCCGCGCCCTCGCGGTAAAGCTGATCGAAGGTGTCGACGGCGTAGCGATACCACTGCTCCGGCGTATAGGCGGGCGCGGTCCACATCTTCATATCGTTACTGTCGACCGTGTAGGGCATGATCAGGATCGGCTTACCGTCGACGGCGTCCCAGAACGGCACGTCGTCGGAATAGTCGTCCATGTGATACTCAAAGCCCGCCTCAACCAGGAGCCGGCGCGTGTTCTCGGTAAGCAGGTATCGCGAAAGCCAGCCAGCGGGCCGAGCGCCGGTTGTCCGCTCAATCGAGGCCGCGGCCTTGGCGATGAAATCCCGCTCCTTGGCCTCGTCCATGTGGAACTGATGCACCCAACGCCAGCCGTGGCTGCACACCTCGTGGCCACCGTCGACGATCCGGCGGGTAAGATCCGGCGCGCGTTCAAGACTAAGCGCCGCCGCCGTGAAGGTCGCCGTCAGGCCGCGTCGCTCCAACAGATCCATGACCCGCGGCGCGCCACGTTTGATACCGTATTGGTAATTGCTCTCGTTGCCATAGTTGCGCATCGGCTTGCGCGGCACGATGCCGAGCTCGTCCACCGGCTCTGGGCCGCGGTCCCCTTCGGCGATCGACTGTTCCGAGCCCTCCTCGACATTGACGACGATGGACAACGCCAGGCGTTTGCCGTCCGGCCAAATCGCTCCGGTCATGCGTCCGCTACCCCTTCGATAACCACTGGGGCGCGGCAAACTTGGCGGCGCCCTGTTGGCGTCGCCAGGCTCGGGTAGTAGAGATTACGCATATGGTCCTCGCATTCAGGCCTCGCGTTTGGTCTTCCGGCAAGCAATCCTCTGCAGGGACGTTAGCAAGCCCGCGCGGACAAAGGGAGTCCGGGACGCGGGCACAATCGTGATATCTGGGAGTTGAGCAATAATGGCATTCAACAACGAAGCGGTCCTGATCACCGGCACATCATCGGGCATCGGCCACGCCGCCGTGCGCAGGTTCGCGGCCGAGGGATGCCGCGTCATCGCCACGGTGGAGCGCGAGGATCAGGTCTCCGCGATGGCCGCGCTCGACGGCGTGGCGCTAGCCGCCAAGCTGGATGTCCGGCTTGCCGAGGACTGGGCCCGCGTGGTCGCCGAAGCCGACGCGAAACTAGGCGGCGTCGATATCCTCTTCAACAATGCCGGGGTTACCGTCTGGGGCGGGCTCGAGGAAACCGACATGGAGCTCTGGAACCGAATGATCGCCATCAACCTCACCGGCCAGTTCCTCGGCTGCAAGACCGTGGTGCCGGGAATGTTGGCAAAGGGCAAGGGCGCGATCGTCAACATGGCCTCGGTCAACGGGATCAGGGGCAATACCAAGCTTATCGGCTATTCCGCCGCCAAGGGCGGGATCGTCGCGATGACCCGCTCGCTCGCCCTGGACTACGCTACCAAGGGTATTCGGGTGAACTGCATCTGCCCCGGCACCATAGACACGCCGATGGCCCAGACCTCGATCGATATCGCCGAGGACAAGCAAGCCGCCATCGACGCTCTAAACGCCAAGCACCCGATGGGCCGTCTCGGCACCGCCGAGGAAGTCGCCTCCGTCGCCGTGTTCCTCGCGGGCAACGACTCCGGCTACGTCACCGGTCAGGCGATTCCCGTCGATGGTGGCCGCAGCGTGCGATAAGGCGTTTACGTCGCCGTCGTCCCCACAATTGAAAAATTCAAAGACGACTTGAGGCCCGACGCCCCGCCTCTATATGGCGGTCAACCCTCCGTCGATCACCAGTTCGGCACCCGTCATGTGCTTCGCCTCGTCGGAGGCCAGAAACAGGATGCCGTTAGCGATATCCGACGGCTCGCCACGTTCCCCCATGGGCGTGGCGCTGACTCGCTTCTTGAGATTTTCCGAAGGGTCTCCACCGCCCATGCCCATGGATTCAGCGCCCATATTCGTATCAATCAAGCCCGGATGCACCGAATTGCAGCGGATCCGATATCCCTTGCGGGCGCAATCGATGGCCACCGACTTGGTCATCTGCCGAACCGCGCCCTTGGAGGCGCCATAAGCGACGATCTGGGGTGTCCCGATAATTCCGGCAATGGAGGAGAGATTGATGATCGACCCGCCTCCACCGGCCTTCATCGCCTTCACGCCCGCGCGGCAACCCAGGAACACGCCCCTGGCGTTGACCGCCTGAACAGCCTCCCACTCGTCGAGCCCGACATCGTCAATCGATTGATGCTGAGTAGTAGCCAGAATGCCGGCGTTGTTGACCAGGATGTCGAGCCGCCCTTGGCGCTCCAGAACGCCGTCCATTAAGGTTTGCCAACCCTCCTCGTCGCGGACATCGAGCTCGACGAATTCCGCCTTGTCGTCGAGTTCCGCCGCCAACGCCGAACCTGCCTCGGCGTTCATATCGGCGATAACAACCCGCGCGCCCTCCTCGACGAACCGCCGGCACACCGCCTGACCGATGCCATTGGCGCCGCCCGTGACTAACGCGATCTTTCCCTCTACCCGTCCCATCTACTTACCCCTTTTCATAAACCCGTCGCATGGTTCCTCCGAATTCTGCCGCCCCATCGGCCCGGCGTCGCGGCAAACCCGCCCGGCGTTTTGATCGATCGACGTTGTGATCGGGCGGGCGGAAAAACGAAGTTCATGGACACACGTGTTTAGAGTTTTCCCACTCCGATTTATCGCCTAAAGTCCGCCGAAATGTCACCCGGGCGCGCCCGTGATCACAGGAGCGGTTTCATGAACTCACAATACAGGGTTGTCGTCATCGGCGGTGGGGTGGTCGGCGCCTCGGTGCTGTATCACCTCGCCAAGTTCGGCTGGACCGATGTCGCGCTGATTGAGCGCTCGGTGCTGACGGCGGGCTCTTCCTGGCACGCGGCCGGCGGGGTGCATGCCCTGAACGCGGACCCGAACATGGCGGCGCTTCAGGCCTATACCATCGATCTGCTCTCGGAGATCGAGAAGGAAAGCGGCCAAGACATCGGCCTACACATGACCGGCGGCGTCACCATCGCCTCGACTCCGGATCGCTGGGAATGGCTCCAGGTGGCCTATCGCGTCTTCCAGACCATCGGCATCGAGGGTTGTCATCTGATGACTCCGGAAGAGGTCAAGCGCGCCTGCCCGATCATGGACACCAAGGGCGTGATCGGCGGGCTTTGGGCCGACCGCGAAGGCTATCTCGACACCACCGGTACCGTGCATGCCTATGCCGGGGCCGCCCGGAAACGCGGCGCCACCGTGATTGAGCACAACCGGGTGCTGGAGTTGAACCAGCGGCCCGACGGCAGCTGGAACGTGGTGACCGAGAAGGGCACAATCCAGGCCGAGCACGTGGTCAATGCCGGCGGGCTCTGGGCCAAGCAGGTGGGGCGCATGGTCGGTCTTGATCTGCCGGTCTCGCCGCTCGCCCATCACTATCTCATCACCGAAAGCGTGCCCGAAGTGGCGGCGCTCAATTTCGAGATCCCGATGACCGTGGATCTCGAGGGCTTCACCTATATCCGCCAGGATCAGCAAGGCATCTTGGTCGGCATCTACGAGACCAACTACCAGCACTGGAATGTCGACGGCGCGCCCTGGGATTACGGCTTCGAGCTGATCCAAGAGGATACCGATCGGATCGCCGACGAGTTGGTCATGGCCTTCGAGCGCTATCCGGTGCTCCAGGAAGTCGGTGTGAAGCGATGGGTCAACGGCGCCTTCACCTTCTCGCCCGACGGCAACCCGCTGGTCGGCCCTGTTCCGGGCAAGCGCAACTATTGGCTCGCCTGCGGCGTGATGGCCGGTTTCCTGCAGGGCGGCGGCGTCGGCAAGTCACTCGCCGAATGGATGATCCACGGCGAGCCCGAGGCGGATGCCTGGCCGATGGACATCGCGCGCTACGGCGATTTCGCCTCGAACCGGGAATATATCAAACAGACCACCGGTCAGTTCTATTCCCGCCGCTTCGTGATGACCTATCCGAACGAGCAGTTGCCGGCGGGGCGCCCGCTCAAGAAGGCGCCGGCCCATGACGCACTGAACGCCGCCGGCGCGCTGTGGGGCTGTAGCTGGGGGCTGGAGATACCCCTGATGTTCGGCCCGCCGGGCTTCCAGGAGACGCCGACCCTGAAACGTTCCAACGCCTTCGAGATCGTCGCCGAGGAATGCAAGGCCGTGCGCGAGACGGTCGGCCTGCTCGATATCACCGGTTTCTCCCGCTACGAGATCACCGGCGCCGACGCCGAGGCCTGGCTGGACAAGGTGTTGGCCGGCAAGCTTCCAAAGCCGGGACGCGCCCGGCTGTCCCCGATGGTCTCGCCCGAGGGCCGGATGAAGGGCGATCTCACGGTGTTCAATTGGGGGGATGGGTCCTGGTGGATCATGGGCTCGTACTATCTCCGGCAATGGCACATGCGCTGGTTTGATGATCATCTCGATCCGGCGCGGGATGGCGACGTGGCGGTGCGGGACATCTCCGATGCGACGGTCGGGTTCTCGCTCTCCGGGCCGAATTCCCGCAAGGTGCTGGAGAAACTCACCCACCAGGATGTCAGTCACGAGGCTCTTCCCTTCATGGGCTGCCGGGCGATGGATGTCGGGCTGATCCGGGCCAAGGTCGGGCGTTTGTCGGTCACCGGCGAGCTCGGCTACGAGATCAATTGCGCCGCGTCGGAACACATCACCCTGCGCGAGATCCTTCTCGAGGCCGGCGCGGATCTCGGCATCCGGGAATATGGCTATTACGCGCTCAACTCCCTCAGACTGGAGAAGAGCTTCGGGATCTGGTCGGCCGAGTTCACCCAAGGCTATACCCCCGGCATGACCGGCATGGATCGCTGGATCGACTTCAACAAGGGCGACTTCATCGGCAAGGCCGCCGCCCTGGAGGAGCGAGAGCGCAACACCGCGCCACAACGCCTGGTCACCTTGGAGGTCGCCTCCCCGGATTCCGACGCCTCCGGCTATGAGCCGGTCTGGAAGGATGGCAAACGCGTCGGTTTCGTCACCTCGGGCGGCTACGGCCATACCGTCGGGAAAAGTCTCGCCATGGCCCTGGTCGCGCCGGAACAGGCGGAGCCAGGGACCAAGCTAAAGACCCATATCGTCGGCGTCGAGCGCGACGCGGTGGTGATCGAGCCATCTCCGCACGATCCGACTGGGGGCCGCATGCGGGGGTAACACGAGAGAGGTATTCAGCCCCACGCAAAGGGACCCGCGCCCGCGAAATCACGTCCATAGGCGCGGAAAGCTTGAAAAATACCGGCAACAAAGAGATATAGACGCTCCGGTGGGCCGGAAGTCCGGCCCTGGCGCTTTACGCGCGACCGGCGCGCCTGTCTTGGAAGGATACGGTCCATATGCCCGAAGTGATCATCAATGGCCCCGAGGGCCGGCTCGAAGGCCGCTACATGCACGGCAAGTCCGAGACGGCTCCGCTTGCGCTCATGCTGCACCCGCACCCGGAGCATGGCGGGACCATGAATAACAAGGTGGTCTACTCGCTGTATCAGAGTTTTGTCGCGCGTGGCTTTTCCACCCTGCGCTTCAACTTTCGCGGCGTCGGGCGCTCGCAAGGCGTCTATGACCGCGGCGAGGGCGAGTTGAGCGACGCGGCCTCGGCCTTGGATTGGCTGCAATCCTACAATCCGAACGCGCCCTTCTGCTGGATCGGCGGCTTTTCCTTCGGCGCCTGGATCGGCATGCAGCTTCTGATGCGCCGCCCCGAGATCACGGGTTTCCTGTCGGTGGCGCCGCCGGCCAATGCTTTCGATTTCAGCTTTCTTGCCCCCTGCCCGGCCTCGGGACTGATGGTCCAAGGCGACGCCGATCAACTGGTGCCGCCGGACTCGGTCAAGAAGCTGGTGGAAAAGCTCTCGGCGCAAAAGGGCATCGTGATCGACTACACGCTGGTCCCGGGCGCGAACCATTTCTTCAGCGGACATATCGACCCGATGATGAAGGTCGTCGATGACTATCTCGACAAGCATCTACCCGAGGGTTTCGAGCTTCCGGCGGATCAGAGCTAGTCCCGCGAGAGCATTCAAAGAACCGCGTCAATCGGAAGGTCACGAAATCGTCCTTGCGCACACCGGACAGTACGTCGCTCGGGGCGATGTCGATGAGGGCGCGCGCCTCGATCTCGACCTTCCAGTCCGCGCCGATCCGCCGTGACGCCTCCAAGGTCGCCAGGGTTGATCGATCACCGACATCGATGATGGCGCCGGCCAACAGTGTCGTATCCTCCGGATCGTTCAAGGTCAGGCGCGCGCCGACAAACACATCGTTCTCGAAAGCGGTCAAGGGCGCATCGCCATTCTCGTCGCGGCCGTCGTAAAGATACTCCGCCAAAAGCCCTAGATCGGCGTCGGACTCCCGGATCTGATAAAGCGTGTACTCGACACCGGCGACCGCCGCGCCGAAATAGCTGCCATGGCCACCGCGACCGATCGCCTCCAGCTTCCAAAGCCAGGCATCCGCCGTGTACTGAACGTCAACGCCCGTCTGGTCGATGCGGTCATAATGCGGGCGCAGCTCCGGGCCGGTCGCGCCGGCGACGACCGACAGTCGCGGCTCCCGGCTCGTGCCGTGAAAATGCGAGATACCGAAATCGACATCCCCGAAAACCTGGGTATATCGGACCGCGATGTCGATTGCGCGATCCTCGCGCCCCGCGTCATAGGTCGCGTCATCACCCGCGATCGGCAAGGCACCGCGAAGCCGGGCGTCGTCGCTCGGGAAGGAGCGCTCGCGAAAGCCAGGTAGAACGAACCCGGTCAACGTTCCCCAGTCCCGGCTGACGGCCATTTGGATCATCGGCTGGCCGAGCTTGTCTTCGCCGTCCAGGTCTTCGACCCGGTCGTCCTGATTGATGACATCAACAAGATGCCGGGACTCGGCGACACCCCAGAACACCTTATCGATGCCGACGACGAGATCATGGCCGTCACCCAGATGCAGCCAATTGGCCTCGCGGATATCGAAATGGCTGCGATTGTCGTCGTCGCGGTCGAGCCTCAGAAAGGGCTTCAGCGTGGCGCGGTCGTCACCGCCGTTCCATTCATAGACGATCTCGGGCGCGATAAAGAGCGACGGCGAGAACGTGTTGCCCGACTGTCCGGGATGGTCCGGCTTGTTGGCGAAGACCCGCGCCTCCAATCCAACCTCGGCCGATAGGTCCCATTCTCCCGCCGGCTTCTCGGCCACGGCTGGTACCGCGGTGCCGAACAAGATAAGGCCGACTCCCATCCCGACCATCGACGCCCGACCCTGATTTCGACCGGACCACATGGTTCAACGCGCCCGTTTCAGGCGGTTCTTGCGGAAGTCCTGCTCCGACAACCCGACCATGAAGACATAGTCGGAGAACGTCAGGACCGTCGACTTTCCGGTCTGGGCATTGACCATGTCGAAGGTGTGGCTGCGCCAGTACTGGCCTAGATATTGCCGGTAATCCTTGAACAGCAGTGTCTTGAGCAACGCGCCCTTGCGGTCATGGAACTCGACCTTGCGGGGCTGATAGTCCGTGGTGTCGGTCCAGACCACCTGCTTGGTGTAGCCGGAATGCTCGTACACGGGATACCGTTCGGTGACATGGCAGGTCAGTTCGCCGCAGGGCTCGTCACGCAGCCATTTGTAGGTGTAACGCTCAGCCTCCTGGCTCACCAGGTCCTCATAGGCGAATTCGGAGCCCACGAAAGGAACTGACTTATTACGTGAGGAAATCCTCTTAACTCTATTTAATACAGGAAGAAATATCCATTGATCATCGGAATCAAGGATCTTCGTGTGCGACAGGAACGCGGTGCCTTCTATATCGCGAGGCTTGAAGAACACCGTGACGCTTCGATCCCCCAAACCCGGCTCATTCATCTCCAGGGAGCGGATCTGGAGGTCGCGGACACTGGTATCGCCATGGGCGTTCTTCAAGGTCATGGTAAGGCGCACGTCGCTGTCACCCCAGCCATGATCCCGCTTGTCGGTTTCCATCGCGATCGCCCTGCCCTTTTCCTCCGGCGTTTCCGCGTACGCGGGCGCGGGCGCAGCGAGCAATGAGAGAGCGAGCAGGCCAACCGGCAGGGTTAGTGTCAGATGTCCCATGATCCTATTCCTCGGCGGTTTGGGTTGAGGGCTTCGCGCCAGAGACCCGGTCACGCCAGCCATCAAGCGCGAGAAGCAACGCGGGCAGCAACACGAAATCAACGACGATCGCCATGAACAGGGTGATCGCGGTGAGTTGCCCCAGGGTTGCGTTGATCTTGAAGGTAGAGAGCGAGAGCACCGCGAAACCGGCGATCAGGATCGCGGTCGTCACCCATAGCGCGGTGCCGACGGTTGAGAACGCGTAGCGCACTGCCGCTTCGGAATCGGCGCCATGGTATTTCTGAGCGCGCTGGTATTTCGAGAGAAAATGCACCGTTGCGTCCACGATGATACCCAGCGCGGTCGCGGTGACCACCGACGACGCCAATCCGATCTCGCCCACCAGAACCGCCCAGACGCCGAAGGCCATGATCGGCGGTACCAGATTGGGAACCAGAGAGATCAGGCCGAGACGCACGCTCCGGAGCGCGATCATGAGAGAGGCTGAGATCAACAGGAACGCCGCCAGGGTGCCGGTCAGCATCCCCTCGATGTTATGCTTGGCGATATAGGCGAACATCACGAAGGGCCCCGACGCCTCGGTACCACCCGCCGAGGCGAAATTCGCGTCGAGCCACGCCTCGGCGTCCCGGTCGAGGGCGCGCAGCTCATTCGTGGTGATGTTCTCGAGGGTGGCGATCACCCGCGTCGCGGACTTATCGACATTGATCTGATTGTTTAGATCCAGGCCATAGGGCAGCGACATCTCGAAGAGCAGCAGATACTGCGCCGCCAGATCACGCTCCTCCGGCAGTCCGTAATAGGCCGGGTCATCGCCATGCATGTTGCGGTTCAGACGCTTGAAGATATCCGACAAGGTCTGCACATGAACCACCATGTCCTTGGCGCGGAGCCACTCGGTAAAGGCGGCGAGACCGGCAAGGTATTCCGGATCGCTGATCCCTCCCTCTCCCGCGGCGGGAAGCGACCATTGGGCCTGATAGATGCCGGACAGTTTCTCCATCGCGAAGTCGGTATCGGCGCGGAACTCGATGGACGGGTCGAAATACTTCACGAACTGATCATTCAGTTCGATCCGGGGGATCAAGGCGCCAAGGCCTATCACCACCACGGCGGTCCCCCAGAGCAAGGATTTGCGATACCCGATGACATGCCCCGCCAGCCGGTCCATCGCCGTGCTCTTGCCGTTCTCGGCGACCTTGACCCGCACCGGCAGCACCGCCATCAGCGCCGGCAGGAACAGGATCGAGTAGAACCAAGCCGCGACCACCCCCATCGCCGTGATGTTTCCGAGATCCCGGAATGGGGGAGCGTCGGAAAAGTTGAGGCTCAGGAACCCGATGGTCGTGGTCAGGCTGGTCAGAAAAACAGGATGGAAATTGACCCGCAAGCTTTCGACCAACGCCTCGCGCTTGCTCGCGCCCCGGCGCATCTCGTGGAACATCGTGACGAGCACATGGATTGAATCGGCGATCGCCAGGGTCAGGATGATCGTCGGCGCGGTCACCAAGGGCGGGGTAAGCAGAATCCCCAGCCAACCGGCCATCCCCTGGCTGTCACCGCCGAAAGACCAATCACCATAAGCGTCGCGAAGGTGCCGGATACCGATCGCAGCAACGCGATCATGACCACCAACAGCACCCCATACATCAACGGCACGAGGGTTTTGATATCGCCCTCGGCGGATTCCGAAAACGCGTTGTTCAACGCCACCGAACCGGTCAGCGCAACCCTGGCGCCCGGATGCTTGGCGCGGAAGTCATCGGCCAAGGCCCTCGCCGCCGCCATCGCCTCGGGGATCTCGGACTCGGACTTCAGCGGAAGCGTTACCGTGATGTTAACCGACGTGGTGCGCGCGTCCTCGGAGATCAAGCGATGCAGGATCAATGGCTCGGCGAGCGCGGCTTCGCGAATGCGATCGAGATCCGCGGCATCCAGCGGGCTATCCCCGCTCACCAGATCCTCCACGATCAACTCGTCGGCGTCGGCGGTGGAGTTCTGGAAGTTGGTGATGCTGTCGACCCGGGTGGTGTACGGCACCTTCCAGGCTTCCTCGGTCATCTCGCGGATACTGGTCAGCAATTCCGGCGTGAAGACGTCGCCTTCTGTCGGGTGAATAACGGTCGAGATGTTGTCGTCGCGAATATAGACCCGCTGCAACGCCTCGAAAGCCTGCAATTGCGGGTTCTGCGCGCTGAAGAAGACGCGATAGTTGGTGGAAAAGCCCAGGAACTGTCCGCCGGACGCGATCATCACCGCGCCGATCAGGCTCGCCACGATCACCAGCCAACGCCATCGGATCACCCAATTGGCGTAGGCGGTCACCCGAACCCCGTTGCCCTCGCGGTATACCGTCCCGCTATTCGCATCCGCCATGCCCGTCTCCCGCGTTGGTTCGAGTTCTCGACGTGATATTCATCCGTGCTAGAGTTGTATCCATGGAGACGCATCCAATGTACACTGCACGGTGTAGTTTCAGTAAACTGGATAGTATACCTAGGAACGTCAAGAGGATTCATGAACATCGCGGCCGGAAAAATCGCCGAACTTGAGGATCCGCCGACCAAGCGCGAGCAAATCGTCGAGGCGGCATGCCGGCTGTTCCTGGAAAACGGCTATGAGCTGACCTCGATGGACGCGGTCGCCGCCGAGGCCAATGTCTCGAAGCGGACGGTCTACAGCCACTTCCAAAGCAAGGAGCTGCTGTTTACCGATATCATGGAGGACATGTGCCACCTGTTCGGCGAGGGCGCGATCGACACGATCGACTCTCAGGCCGCTCCGGAGGAGTTCCTGCGCGCCGCCGCCCATTTCCTGCTCGCGAAGGTGATGGACCCCAATCTTCAGGCCCTGATGCGCGCGATCATCTCCCAGGTCGGAGGTTTCCCGGCGATGGGTGAGAAATTCTGGCTGACCGGCCCGGGGGCGTTTCAAGCGGTTGTCGCGGACTATCTTCGCGCCCAAGACACGGCCGGGGTGCTGACGGTTCCGGACGCGGCGGTTTCGGCCAGTCTGTTTCAGGGGATGGTCGCGGGTCCGCATTTCCTCCCCATGATCTTCACCGGGGCGGCGGATCGGTCCCCCGAGACCATCGAGACCACCATAGAGTCGGCGGTATCCCTGTTTTTGGCCGGTCATAACGTCTCATCACGGGCTGTTGATTTGCCCGTGACCGATAAAAGCCCAATTTCCACATTGGGTTCGGGAAATCAGGAGGGCAAGGATGCTGATTAAACGCAAGCGTGGTTGGGAAATCGCGGAGCGCGACGCGACACCGGAATCGACTTACATGAACCGGCGATCGCTGGTGAAGGCTCTAGCGGCCGGGCCACTCTTGGCCATGGGCGGTGGTCTGGCCGGGTGCTGGGACGAGGCGACGGCGTCGAACCCGACGCAGATCGTCGACGTCCCCCCCGATCCGAGCGCGCATCTGTATCCGGTGAAACGCAACCTGCGCTATAAGGTCGAGCGTCAGATCACCGATGAATCCGACGCCACGACCTACAACAACTTCTACGAGTTCGGCTCCCACAAAAGCATCTCCCTCGCCGCTCAAGCCCTCAAGATCCGCCCATGGACGGTAACCTTCGACGGCATGGTCGAGAAACCCGTCAGCATCGGCATTGACGATCTGCTCAAGCAGATGCCGTTGGAAGAGCGAGTTTACCGCCATCGCTGTGTCGAGGCCTGGTCGATGATCGTGCCATGGAGCGGTTTTCCGCTGGCCAAGCTGGTGGAGCTCGCCAAGCCGCTCTCCTCGGCTAAATACATCAAGATGCAGACTTTCCAGGACCCGGAGATCGCCCCCGGTCAGAAACAGCACTGGTACCCCTGGCCCTATGTCGAGGGCCTGACAATGGCCGAGGCGACGAACGAACTTGCCTTCATGGTGACCGGCGTCTACGGCAAGCCGGTGCCGCGTCAGATGGGCGCGCCCCTGCGTCTGGCGGTGCCGTGGAAATACGGTTTCAAGCACATCAAGTCGATCGTGCGCTTCACCTTCACGGACAAGCGTCCGGTCTCGTTCTGGCAGGAAATCCAGGGCGCCGAGTACGGCTTCTGGGCCAATGTGAACCCAAAGGTGAACCACCCACGCTGGAGCCAGGCGACAGAGCGAACCCTCAGCGGTCCCCGCGTGCCGACACAACTTTATAACGGCTACACCGAGTACGTGGCCGACATGTACAAGGACATCAAGGGCGAGAATCTGTTCATGTAGCTCGCGGAGCGCTTGAACAACGCGCCCCGCCCGCACCGTCGCCCCGCGCTTGACGCGGGGCCGAAGCCTGAACCGACCGAGCGCGACGCATGGCGGAGCTTTGGGAGGGGAACGCTGAGCCAAACCGAAGGCGGAAAGTAGTCCACCATGCGTCGCGTTGAAAAGTTTCGGGCTTGGGTCCCGCGTCAAGCGCGGGACGACGCTGAAATGGGCC
>JAYOIK010000008.1:80999-90038 GCA_038118725.1 Alphaproteobacteria bacterium
CCGCAACCCCACTCTGTATATAGTCTACAAGCTTCGCTGTTTTTTTATTTTTGGGGTTGTGGGGCGGCCCCCACAGCGCGGGACGACGCTGAAATGGGCCCCAATCGCTTCCGTTACCTCCGACGCGGCCTTGCGGGCTTCCTCTCGATCCTTTGCCTTTTTCTCCTACCTCTCGCGTCCGCGGACTCCGAGCCTCCCCTTCCCATATTCGACTGCCATCTGCACTACAGTGAAGACGCCTGGAGTTCTTTCCCTCCAAACGAGGTCATCTCCACGATCCGCGCCGCCGGCGTCATCGGCATTCTCGCCTCAAGCTCGCCGGACGACGGGACGGTTAAGCTTCTAGAGCGCGCGCCGGACCTGGTTGTCCCGGAGCTTCGCCCCTATCGCAACGGCGTCTCCTCCGCGACCTGGCACGCCGACGCCGACACCCCGGCCTATCTTCGCGAGCGGCTCGCGCAACGGCGTTATATCGGGATTGGCGAGTTCCATCTGCACACGGTCGAGGATGCTCGAAGCGCAACGGTTCGGGATGCCGTTGCCCTCGCGGTTGAGCACGACATCCATCTTCATGTTCACGCCGACGCGCCCGTGATCCGCGCCCTGCTCCAAATCAACCCGGATTCGCGGATCCTCTGGGCCCATGCCGGCATGGTAACGCCGCCGGACCAGATCAGGGCGGTCATGCAATCGTATCCGAATGTCTCGGCGGAGCTGTCTTATCGAGAGGATCAGATTCTGGGCGACGGAACCCTTGATCCACACTGGAAAAGCCTGTTCCTGGACTTCCCTGATCGCTTCGTCGTGGGCTCCGATACATGGGCGCCGGGCCGATGGCCGATCTATGACGCGATCATCGACGACCACCGGGCCTACCTTAAACTGCTTCCACGCGGTCTCGCCGAGAAAATCGCTTTTCGCAATGCCGAGCGGATGTTTCGTCGGAAGTAAGCGATCCCAACCTGGACGCCGGTCCCGGAATTCGGTTTCATCCACGCTAGCTGAATCCTCCGCTGGAATGGGAGCATCCGACAATGGCCGACCGCAAACCCCGTATCGCCTTTCTTGGAACCGGCGGCACGATATCCTTCACCGGGCGCGACAGTCTGGATACCTGGGAATACATGGACTACGGGAGCCGACAGTCGGTCACCGAGATCCTCGCGCGCTTTCCCGAGGTGACGGATAACGCCGAGATCATCCCCTACAATGTCCGCCAGGTTTCCAGTTCCGGCATCGTGCCCGATGACTGGCTGGCTCTCGCGGCGAAGATCAAGGAAGTCGACGGCGCGGGCGACGACATCGACGGCATCGTCGTCACCCATGGGACAGCAACCCTCGAGGAGACCGCTTACTTCCTCAACCTGACCGCCAAGACCGACTTGCCGGTGGTGGTCATCGGCGCCCAGCGTCCCTCAACCGGTTTCGCCACGGACGCGGGAAGTAACCTTCTGGCAGCTGTGCGAACCGCTGGCTCCGCCAAAGCCCGCGGGCTCGGCGTGGTGGTCTTGCTGAACGAGGAAATCCAGGCGGCGCGCGAAGTTACCAAAACCTCGACGCTCAGATTGGAAACTTTCAAGACGCCGGATCTCGGCATGCTCGGCTATGCCGACCCCGACGGTAGCGTCGCGATCTATCGCAGGCCCGCGCGTCCGCACACCCAGGCCAGCGAGTTCGATGTGTCGGATGTCCAGGAACTTCCGCGCGTCGACATCGTACCGAGCTACGCGGGAGCCGACGGGACCGCGATCGAGGCCTTTATCGCCGCCGGCGCCAAGGCTCTTGTCATCGCCACCCTGGCCCCTGGCCTTCCGACGCCGCCCCAAGTCGAAGCGGTGGAAGCCGCGCGAAAGGCCGGAACCATTATCATCTACAGCACGCGCGCCGGTAGCGGACGGGTGCTTCGCCGCGCCACGATGCGCCGGGACGGTATCGTTGCCGCCGACAATCTCAACCCGCAAAAAGCGCGCGTTCTGGCGATGCTCGCGCTCACCCGCACCGACGATCCGGACGACATTCAACGGATGTTCGACACTTATTAGAAACGGCGAAAGAAGCGCGAATTTCTATCTTTTGCGAGCCCTTACGACTAGAATTCCGCGCGTGTTCGCAGCGCCCACTCGGGAAAACATGAATGCCGACCGCCCTGCAAGGTGAGCTACGCGACCTTTTGGAGAACAACCCCTTGGGCGTCGCGATCATGCGTCATGAGAGCGATGAGGAAGGCGGCGTTACCGCGCGGCGCATTTTCGCCAATGACGCCCTGCGCGTGCTGTTCGGCGCCGAAACAATGCAAGAGCTGGTACGCCGCCCGGTTCTGGAGAGTTGGGTCGACGTGTCGGCGCTTGAACATGTCAACAGCGCCTTCGCGGCCAGAACCCCCTTGTCGGGCTTCGAGGCCGAGCGGGTTCGCCCCGACGGCTCCCGATTCTGGGTATCCATGACCGGCCAGCCCATCATCCTCGATGGCGAGGAATTGACGATCGTCTGGCATCTCGACATCACCGACCGCAAGCAGGCCGAGAAAAACCTGCGAGATAGTGAAGCGCAGATCCGCGACTACATGGCCTCAAGCGTCGACTGGCTCTGGGAGATGGACGCCGACCTGCGCTTCACCTACCTGTCCTCGAATATCGAGCGTATCGCGGGCATCGAACCGGAGAAACAGTACGGGAAAACCCGTCGAGATCTGCTCGGACCGAACCATGACCAAGCGCTTTGGGACGCGCATTTCGCCGCGCTCGAGGCCAGGGAGGCGTTTCGCGACTTCGTCTATCCACAACAAACCGATAACGGGGAACTCAGGTGGGTCAGCGTGAGCGGAAAGCCGATTTTCTCGGACCAGGGCGTCTTTCTCGGATACCGCGGAACCGGGAACGATGTCACCGCCCGGGTCGAAAATCAGGAATTGCGGAGCGTCAGTCGGGCCAAATCCGAGTTTCTATCGCAGATGAGCCACGAGTTGCGCACGCCTCTGAACGGTATTCTCGGTTTCAGCCAGATTCTCGAAAATGACCGGGTGAACCCGCTCACGGCGAGACAGCAACTCGCCGTTTCCCAGATCCAACGCGGCGGCACCCATCTGTTGACGCTGATCAATCAGGTTCTGGACATGGCGGCGATCGAGAATCGTACCTTCAAGCCAAGTCTGGAACCCGTGGCCACGCGAGACATCATTGACGATTGCCTCGGCATGGTGGAGGTGATGGCCGCCGAAAACAGCATCCGCGTCACCGGCCCCCCATCGAACGCGGACCTGCCGCGCTTTGTAACCGCGGACAGAACCAGGCTGCGTCAGGTGCTTCTTAACCTGCTGTCGAACGCCATCAAGTACAATGTCCCTGGCGGTTCGGTCACCTTGCGCTGCGCGCCAAGCCCCGCCGGCACCATCCGGTTCGAAGTCACCGATACCGGGCCGGGCATTCCCGCCCGGTACCACGACAAGCTGTTCACGCCCTTTTCAAGATTTTCGACCCAACGCGCGGACGTGGAAGGAACCGGCATCGGTCTAAGCATCACGCGAGATCTCGTGGAACTGATGAACGGCACAATCGACTTCTCTTCCGAGGAGGGACGTGGATCGAGCTTTTGGATCACTCTTCCGTCCGCCACGGGCGTGGAGATCGCATCGACCCGCGACACGCGCGAACCAGGCCAGAAACAGGCCGACCGCGATCGGGCCGGAACCGATGCCTTCAACGACCTGTCGATACCCAACGCGCGCATCCTCTATGTCGAGGACAATCCGACGAACGCCCGCTTGATGGAGATGATCGTCGAGGAAGTCGATGCCCTGACACTGGATATCGCCGGCACGGCGGAGGCCGGTATCGAACAGATCGACAGGCTTCCCCCGGACGCGGTTCTGATGGACCTGAACCTGCCGGGAATCAGCGGTGTCGAAGCCCTACGCATTCTCCGGGTCGATCCCAAGACCCGTGACATTCCGGTCATCGCCGTCAGCGCCAACGCGATGCCGGAAGATATCGAGGCCGCCCGCGCCGCCGGCTTCGACTCCTATGTCACCAAACCCTTCGATATCCGCGACCTGCTCGCCACGCTCGGCGAGGTGTTGAACAAGGACTCGACCGGCGGGAAAGCCGAAACAGTGACGGAGACATCGCGCGCCGTCAGCGCGGATTACGCTCCTCTCGCGGCAAGCGATATTGAGCGGCTGTTGACGACGGCGCGCACGCTTCCCCCCGCCTATGTTTCCATCCTGCGAAGTCAGGCCGCCTCAATCCCGGAACTGATTTCGGAACTCCGCCTCGCGCGGGCCAACAATGCGCCGACGGAAATCGAAACGGCGGCTCATAAACTCAAGTCCCAGGCGGCGACCTTCGGCGCCAGAACGGTCCGGGACCTTGCTTCGCGCATCGAGAAGCTTGCCCAGTCCGGAGATCTATCGGACATCGCGGCGATCACCCATCGTCTGGAAGATGAACACGCCGCGATCGCACCAATCGTGGCGCGATTGCTCGACGATATCGAGAACACCTGAGCGCTAACCATCCAACCGGCGGCGGCGCCAGAATTAATTATCCAAAAACCTCTGCTCCGCCGCATAGACTTTTCCCCGGTCGGTTAGAAAGTCCCGCACGCCGACGGCGACTTTCTCCGGATAGGCCTCGAGATCACCATTCGCCACGCCTTCCGCGACGGTAATGGCGCTCCAAAGCGCCGTTGTCATGCCGAAGGAGGAAAGCGGATCGAAGGCGGCCGCCGCGTCACCCACCGCGGCCCATCCCTCACCCGCCGCCGGCGCGATCCAGGTTGTGCCCGCGCTGACCAGGCTTGGAACGTTCTCGACCAGGAACCCCGCCTCGCCTATCCATCGGTCGATATACTGGGTTTGGGCGAGTAAATCCTTGAAGACCGCGATATCGCGGGTCGCGCCGCGCGGCAAATGATCCGGGTCGGTGAAATAGTTGAGCGCCAAACGCCCATCGGCCAGCAGGGAGGCGTACCACCAGCCGTCGGCCACGGCCTCGATCAAGGTGGCGCGGGTCGCCTCGACATCACTGTCGGGATCTTGACGAAGGAAGACCACCAGCGCCGCCAACCGGTCGGCGCGAAAACGTTGTCCGTGGTCGCGAGCCAGGACCGCCGCCCGTCCGCTCGCGTCGACTACAAAATCGGCGGTGTGCTCATCCTCCCCGACCTTGACGCGCCAGCCCGCGCCCTCTCGCGTGACCTTGTCCACCAAGGCGTTAATCCGCCGGGCGCCGCGCGAAAGCGCGAGTGACGTCAAGGCAACTTCAAAAGCGGGGCGATCCAGCACGACGCCGGCGCCCTGGAGTTGCAGGATCGCGTTACGTTCCTCGATCCGCTCCGAGCCCCAGGCGGAGAGCATGCTGTTTGCCTCGCGGTGACGCGGGTCGTCCAACAGGTGCTCGGCATGAATTCGGGCCAGAAGCCCCCGCGCGGCGGGCGCTAAATGCTCTCCGGGCTTGTCTCCCGGCTCCACCGTCGGCGCGATCCATAGCGGCGTGATGCCGAGCCCGACGAGACGCAGACAGGCCGCCGCGCCGGCGATCCCGCCGCCAACAACCGCGACGGGCCCCCTCGCCTCGTTCATCAGGGCAGCATGCCGTCGCGTTTCTTCCAATCAAAGCGGAAGTACATGGTGTCCGCCCGACCGACCTCGACAAAGATCTCATGCGGGATGCTCGCGGGCCGGTCGGGATCCTTCGGCCCCGGGCGCTTGACGACGAAGCCCATGCGCTCCCAGAGCGTGATCATGTTGGTTATGCCGTCCCAATAGCTGGCATTGGCGTGATAACCGACGCCCGCCACGTCGCGCGACCAGGCAACCCGGTTGTTGAAAAACTTCACCCGCTCCTCGGCGGAAAGATCGGTGCGCATGACCTGATCATAGTATTCCTCGGGCAAGACATCGATCGGCAGCAGCGCCGGCCACCAGACCGCCGCCGGGAAATCCTCCTGCAAGGGGATCACCTGACAGCTAAACGCGTCGCACTGCCATGGCAGCCCCATCCAGCGGGTAAGATCCCCGGGTGATTGCGGGCCGATCGGTGGCTCGCCGCCGTTAAATCCGTGCAGCGCGATGTCCGGCGTCAACAGGAAGCCGAGATCCTGAATGAGACTGTCCCGATCGCCGTGCTGAAGCCGGAACGGCTCCTTTTTGGGGTCGAAGTTCTTGGCGTACATGTTGGCGTGACGCAGGTAGTAGGTCAGTTCCACCCCCGGATGGAACGCCCCGCCCGACAGTGGTTCCAATGCCGCCTCGGTCAGGGCCGCCGGTTGATCCTGGACCGGCAACTGATCGATTTCGGTAATGTCATCGGCGACTTGGTCATGCAGATCGTCGATGAAATTGCCGTCACGCCACTGCTCCAGATACCAGTACTGAAGCTTGGGGAATTGAAACCATTGCAGCGGGCTGCCGTCATAGTTCACGCCGTCACCCATCATGTAGGGAATCTTCAGACGTTCTTCCTTGAAAGCCTCGGGTGAGTTGTTGTGGGGGTTGCGGAACAGCTTGAAAACCGATTCCCGGAAAGCCTTGTTCTCCGGTCCGGGTTTCGCGAGCCGGTCGACGAAGGCGGGGCTGGTGAAGTCGCCGACATCGAGCCAGGCCTGGCGAAGATTGGCCGCGTCGGTCAGCCATTCCATCTGCGCCACGCGCCGGATCGTCGGGTAGATATACTCGCGGAAAGATAGTTTACCCGAAGGCCTCCGCGACCATTTCATCCGGACATTCAAATCCTCGACGACATCGTACATCGTCGTGATCGGGGGAATTTCCGGCGCGAAGTTCGGACCGACACAGGCGACCCAAGACGGCTCGGCTTCCAGGGTCCTGCCATCGGCCAGCGTCACCGTCGCGTTGACCGGGCCGTCGCACCAATCGTCATGCCATTCGTCATTGTCGGCGAAGCTGGAGATCGGCGCGTTGTTCGGCGACATCGACTTGCCGTCCGGCGGCACCACCATGAGGCGCCCCGCCTTGTCCGTGCGCAGTTCGCCCAACCCGACATCGACCTTCTCCCAGAAGCGCCCCTGGAAGGCATACTTCCGCGCCCCGCCCTGAGTATTCACCGAGGCACCGGAAATCGTCTTCCGACCGCCATCGATGACCAGCATCTTCTCGCGTTGCTTGTTGTCGACAAGGAACTGATTGCGCTTCTTGCCCGGCAACCCGGGGGCGCGCTCGCCATTATCGAGCGGATTGTTGAAGCCGTACCAAGCCGCCTTGGTATTCGCCAAATGGACGCTCCATTCGACCTTGGCCTTGCCGTCCCTAAGCTCGCCGATCACCCGTCCCTGGTCATCGAAGCCGTAGACCCTGAAGCGTTGAACCTGTTTCTTGAGCCTGCGGTCACCATCCTTGAACGACCCGCCATGCTTGTATTCACCGTTCGGCTCTGGCGGCAGTCCCGGGATCTCCGGAGCCAGGAACCACTCGGCGCTTCCGCCGACCCGCGAAATCCCGATGGCCGGATAGATCCTTACCTCGGCGACGGCGGCCCCGGCGGGCGCCGCCTCGGCGGTGGTCGCGGCATAGGCGCTCTTTGGAATCCAAGGTAGCCCGGCCATTACGGCGCCGGCGCCCACACCGACCAGAAAATCACGACGTGTCGGCTTCTTCTCGCGTGAAATCGTACCCATTTTGGATCTCCGTTACAGACGTTGCGGCAATCGGGACTCAATCATCCACGGCGCGACTCGCGTGACAATATAAAGATATGGATTTTCTCTGCTCGAATGCCTGCACCGCGTCCCGACCGCGACGAATGTCTACTGGATCGGCACTTCGTTGAAACTACGCAGCTTGCGGGAATGCAGCTTCTCCAAGGGGAAGCCGCGCAACAACTCCATCGCCTTGATGCCGATATCGAGATGCTGATCCACCTGGCGGCGATAGAAGTCATCGGCCATGCCCGGCAGTTTCAGCTCGCCATGCAGCGGCTTGTCAGAAACGCATAACAAGGTCCCATAGGGAACCCGGAAGCGATACCCATTCGCCGCGATCGTCGCGCTCTCCATGTCCAGGGCGATGGCGCGGGTCAGCGCCAAGGTCCGGTTGGGTTCGGCCTGCTGGCGTAACTCCCAGTTCCGGTTGTCGGTCGACGCCACGGTTCCGGTACGCATCACCTGTTTGATGCCGCGCCCGTCAAGACCGGTGACATCCTCCACCGCTTGCTCCAGAGCCTGTTGCACTTCGGCCAATGCCGGGATCGGCACCCAATCCGGCAGATCCGCGTCGAGCACGTGATCGCCGCGATGATACGCATGGGCCAGCACATAATCGCCACGGCGCTGGGTCTTGCGCAGACCCGCGCAATGGCCAAGCATGATCGAGGCGTTGGGGCGCAGGACCGCGACATGGTCGGTGATGGTCTTGGCGTTCGATGGTCCGACCCCGATATCGACGATGGTGATCCCCTGATGTCGTTCGCGCACCAGATGATAGGCGGGCATTTGCGGTGCCCTGGCGGCGCGCTCGCCGGTGACCGTGCCGTCCTTGTTCAGGCGCCGACCGCCCGGCTCGACCAGGGCTACGTAGTCGGTCGACGGATCGCGAACAAGGCTCTCGGCCCGCGCGGCAAAGCCGTCGACATAGACCTTGTAGTTGGTGAAGAGCACGAAATTCTGAAAATCGTCGGGACGCGTGCCGCAATAGTGCTGCAGCCTTTGCAGCGAGTAATCGACCCGCGGTCCGGTGAACAGCGCGAGCGGCCGCGGTTCGCTCGGCGCGCCTTCATGCTCTCCGTTGACGATCCGATCATCCATCATCGCCAATGACGGCATGTCGAAATGCCGGCGCAGAAGGGCCATCGCGGCGGCATCGAAACCGTCGCCAACCACCATCCCATCGGCGAAGGCGAAAGTCGGATTTTCGGCGGAACCTTTGCGCCGCAACATTGGGCTGGATGCGACGGCACGATCACCGCGATCAGCCAGAATGAGTCGCTTTTCTCTCTCATAGGTATCGCGTATGGCGGCGATGGACGATCGAGTTTCGCGCTCCCGGACCTGCGTGGACGGGCGGCCATGCATCAAGGGACAGGGATT
>JAYOIK010000009.1:0-79915 GCA_038118725.1 Alphaproteobacteria bacterium
ATAGAATCATGCTATGGCATGTGGACTATCGCATTCCATCGACGTCGACGCCCCTCTGGTCCCCAACGGATTGTCAAAATCGCCTTCTCGCCCCCTGTGACACGGTGAAAGTGGCGGGAGCCTCGGGGAGCGCGAAGGCCGGCGGGGCCGCCCCTCAATCCTCCGGGTCCAGCGGGATGAAGATCGAATGCCGGATCTTGCCCTCCAAGGCCTTGGAGAGATGGCCCTTGCCGGTGATGTCCTCGACCAGGATCACCTCGCCGGCGCCGATCTCGCGGACCTCGCCGTCGCTGGCGGTGATCCGCACGCCGCCGTCGAGATTGATGATGTATTGCCGTCGTGGCGCGGTGTGCCAATCCAGCTCATAGGTTGCCGGTGACTGGCGAAAGATGATGCCGTGCGCCTCCAACCGGGCGGAAAGCTTGCTGGTCCTGCGGTCCTCGACCCAGTCGACCTCGATGTCGCGGAAATGAGACTCGCCGTTCTCGTCGGCGTAGAGATTATGGATGCGCATGATAGGGTTCCCGTTCCAGCGATGTCCGGCGCGAAGTATGCTCGGTTGGCTTCCGAAGGCGCAATAGTTCCGCCCGCCTCGCGTGGACCAAACCCAACCGAAAAAGCCGGGACCCTGTCCAGTGTCGGATCAGCCAAGCCAAAGCCAAGCCTCATCGGTTGATCTTCGGGCGCTCGTGGCGGCGCGGGTCTGCACCAGCGCGGTCTTCATGACCTATCCCGCTTGTCTGAACGTGCTATTGACGGAATGGGAGATGACCGCGACCGAGGGCGGCGCCATACAAGGCGCCTTCATGGCCGCCTTCGCCGTTTCCCTGCTGCTATCGTCCTTCTTGTGTGACCGGGTCGGCGCCAAGCGGGTTTTCAATTGGGCGACCCTGCTCTCGGCGATCACCGCGCTGCTTTTCGCCGGTTTCGCCCGCTCCTTCGAATCCGGCCTGTTGTTTGTCTCGCTGATGGGGATCTTTCAAGGCGGGACCTATACGCCGGCGATCATGCTGGTTTCGGCGAATACCAGGGAATCGAAACGGGGCGCGGCGGTCGGCTGGGTGCTCGCCGGGATGTCCGCCGGTTATGTGGTTTCGATCAGCCTGGCCGCGCCGCTTACCGATCTCTTCGACTATCGCGTCGCCTTTGCCGCGACCGGTGGGATTACCGTTCTCGGCTGGGTCATAGGACATATCGCGACAAGACGCGCGCGGAATGCCGCAACACCCGCTCCGACGGGACAGCGATCGAGGGCGCCGATCGCCAACCGGCGGTCGGTGCTGTTGACCATCGGATATATCGGCCATTCCTGGGAGTTGTTGGGCGTATGGGCCTGGATTCCGGCCTTTCTGGCCGCCGCGATCTTGTCGAGAGGAACCTTATCGGGCGCGGAACTCGGCCTTTGGACGGCACTATGCCTGCATGTTTCCGGCTTCTTCTCTTCATTCCTGTCCGGTTACGCCGCCGATCGGTTCGGCGCCCGTCCGGTCCTGATCGGCTTCGCCCTACTCGGAGCGGCAAGCGCGCTTTCGATCGGTTGGATGACCGAGGCATCCGTCCCCGTCCTGTTCGCGATGGCTTTCATCGTAGGGTTCGCCTCCATTGGAGACTCCTCGGTGCTGTCGTCTCAGATGACCAACGCGGTCCCCGAGGATCGTCTGGGCCGGGCGCTCGGCATACGCTCCATTCTC
This sequence comes from Alphaproteobacteria bacterium, assembly GCA_038118725.1. GTDB lineage: Bacteria > Pseudomonadota > Alphaproteobacteria > Thalassobaculales > Thalassobaculaceae > JADHLJ01. Next base: position 1,692 of record JAYOIK010000009.1, read on the forward strand.
GGGATCGGGTCGGGTTCCGTCTCCCCGGTGGTATTCGGCATCACGCTGGACACGGTTTCCGTCGACCAGGCTTGGGGCTGGGCATTCGCCACCCTAGCGCTAGGTGGAATGCTGGCCGCCCTCTGCGCCATGTTGTTGAAACGCTGACACCACCCTGGCCCTCGGGATCGGTTCAACCGCGCCAAAACCCTGGGTGGAAAGCGAGGCCGCCGTCACGCCATAGGCCGCCGCGGCGAAGGGATCGTCGCCCGCCACGAGACGGGCAAGGAAGCTCCCGACGAACGTGTCGCCAGCGCCGCTTGTATCCACCACCGTCACCTCCGGCGGGGAAAAGCGTCTCCGCTTCCCCCTTGCCTCAATGACCGCGCCCATCTCCCCGCATTTGAGCGCCAGTACCTCCGCGCCCATGCCAGCATAAAAATCCATAACCGCGTCGAGATCCTCGACGCCCGAAAGCAGCCGGGCTTCATCAAGGCTCGGCAACAGAATGTCAACGCGGCGGGCGGTATCGTGGATCACGGAACGAGCGGTCTCCAGATCCCAGAGATTGAGTCTCAGATTGGTGTCATAGGCCACCTTCACCCCCGCCGCCCGCGCGATGTCGATGGCCCGGCTCACTGTCGCGAGCGCGGTTTCGCTGATTGCCTGGCTGATCGCCGAGACCGCCAGGTATCCGGCTTGCTCGATCATCGCGACCGGCAGTGTTTCCGGCGTCATCCGGCTCGCCGCGGAACCCTTGCGGTAGTAGGTGAAGTCTCGCCCCTCGGCGACCGGCTGGATGAAATACGCCGCCGTCGGCGCGTCCGGGTCTCGCGCGACGCCGGAAACGTCGACACCCTCCGCGCGCCAGAGATCCAGATACATATCGCCGAACCGGTCGTCGCCGAGCGCCGTGATATAGCCGACCCGAGCGCCCTGACGCGCCGCCGCGATGGCGCAGTTCGAGGTATCGCCGCCAAAGCCCTGCAGGTAGACAGGGCGGCCTTCCGGATCGTCGATCCGGGTGAACTCCACCATCGGCTCGCCAAGGCAAACGATATCAAGCGCGGTAGCGGACATGGGGCGACTCCGTGATCTTCATCCGCCAATCCAAGCATCGGAGCCGTGATTTGACCAGCGTGGCGGTAAGACTCTCCTAACGGTTTGACGCGCGGACTTGCTAAGGTCTCGGCAATTCCGCATGACACAGCCACTTTTTCACTTCCGAGGGGGACCCGGTCCATGGGTGACGCGAATTTGACGCCGGCAGATCTTGAAGCTCTGGCCGAATGGGATACACCGACCATCTGCAACGGCCTGGAGATTCTCAGCGCCGAGTACCGGGTGAAAAGCTTCACCGTCGAGAATATGCGCTGCTTTGATCCCTCGCTTAAGCCGATTGTCGGTTACGCCCGAACCGCGATGATCCGCGCGATGGCCCCGTCCAAGGACACTCCCGAGGAAGCCCGCGCGATGCGAGCGCGATACTACGAGACAATCGCCGCCGACCCGGCCCCGTCGATCAGTGTTATTCAGGATGTCGATTCGACACCCGGTTTTGGTGCCTTCTGGGGCGAGGTGAACACCGCGATTCACAAAGGACTCGGTTGCCTCGGCGTGGTCACGAACGGCTCGTTCCGCGACATCGACGCCTGCGCCCCCGGCTTTCAGCTACTCGGCGGCAAGGTCGCGCCGAGCCACGCCTGGGTGCATCTTGTCGCGATCGAATGCGAGGTGAATGTCTTCGGCATGACCGTCAATCCCAACGACATCATACACGCCGATCAGCATGGCGCGGTCGTCGTCCCCGCGGATTGCATTAAGAAACTGCCTGGCGCGATCGATCTGATGGAACGGCGCGAGGCGGTGATCCTGGGAGTTGCCAGGGCGCCTGGCTTCAATGTCGAGATCCTAAAAAAAGCCATGGCCGACTCGGCCGAGATCCACTGAGGATGCCGCCATGAATACCACCCCCAACAAGAAACGCGTCCTGGTCATTCAGGACCTGCATCCCTCGGGCATGGCGATGCTGGAGGCCCGCGATGATGTCGAGATCGTCGTGGTCAATTCTCTGGACGAGGACGAAATCGCGGCGGCGGCCAAGGACGTTCACGGCATGACCGTGCGCGGCGCCCGTATCACCAAGAAGATCATGGATCAGGCGCCGGACCTGATGGTCGTCTCGCGCCACGGCGTCGGCTATGACGCGGTGGACCTGGACGAGCTCAATCGCCGCGAGGTGCCGCTCTGCATCGCCATCCACTCGAACATGGTATCGGTCGCCGAACAGGCGATGGCGTTCCTCCTGCACCTGGCCAAGGAGATCAACTTCTACGATCCGATCACCCGCAAGGACAGCTGGGCCGAGCGCTATCCGGTCCGAGGCATGGATCTCGAAGGCAAGAACCTGCTGATCGTCGGTTTCGGGCGTATCGGCAGCCGCGTTGCCAAGCGGGCGAACGGGTTTGACATGAAGGTTTACGCCTACGATCCCTACGTCGACGACGCGGTGATCCGCGCCGGTGGCGCCGAGCCGGTCTCCGACTACAACGCGGTGCTCGGCGACATGGACGCGGTTGCCGTGCATTGCATGAAGACCGCGGAGACCACCAACATGTTCTCCGATGCCCAGTTCAAGGCGATGAAATCCTCGGCGATTATCGTCAATTGCGCGCGCGGCGGCATTATCGACGAGGCGGCGCTGTACACGGCGCTGACCACCGGCGAAATCCGCTCCGCCGGCCTCGACGTGCTGGCCGACGAGCCGTCATCGGCGGACCATCCGCTGTTCACGATCCCGCCGGAAAAGCTGATCCTGGCGCCGCATATCGCCGGCGTCACCGTGGAATCGATGGAACGCATGGCCACACAGACCGTGGACAACGTGCTGCGGGTCTTCGATGGTCGGCCCGATCCCGATTGCGTGGTCAACGACCACGTCCTCAAGAGCTAAACGAAACAACCGCACTCCCTGGGAGGGACACTCATGAAAAACCGTCTGCGCGAGACCTGGGCCGCCGGTAAGCCGGCCCTGAATGGCTGGCTCGGCATTCCGAGCACGTTTTCCGCCGAGATCATGTCCAAGCAGGATTTCGACTCCATCACCGTCGACCTGCAACACGGCCTGACCGACTATTCCATCGCGGTGCCGATGATGCAGGCGATGAGCGCCAGCGACGCGACCATGTTGTGCAGGGTTCCGTGGCTCGAGGCGGGCATCATCATGAAGCTTCTGGACGCGGGCGCGATGGGCATCATCTGCCCGATGATCAACAGCCGTGAGGAAGCCGAGCAGTTCGTCGGCGCGACACTGTACGACCCCGACGGATATCGCAGTTCCGGGCCGGTGCGCGCGGGGGTCATCTATCCCGACTATCACAACCAGGCGAACAAACAGATCGTCTCCATGGCGATGATCGAGACCCAACGCGCGGTCGAGCGGGCAGATGAAATTTGCTCCACCCCGGGCCTGACCGGCATCTATGTCGGCCCCAGCGACCTGGCGATCACCTTCGGCGAACAGCCGGGCCTCGACCGCAAGCCGGGTGTTGTCTACGACGCGATCCAGCACGTGCTGAAATGCGCCAAGGACGCGGGCATCAAGGCCGGCCTGCATTGCATGGCGCCGTCCTATATCAAGGAAATGTACGCCTGTGGCTTTGACTTCGCCTCGCTGTCCAACGACGTCCGGCTCTTGACCCAGATTGTCTCGGGCCAAGTCTCCGAAGTCCGATCCTGAGCGCGGGAGCGAAACTGAATGACCTCCGTCCGTCATGACGACAACGGCTCCGTCCATGTCCAGGTAGAGCCGTTGCAAGCCCTGGTTTCCGAAACCTTCACCAGATATGGCTGCTCCAAGGCGGAAGGAGATCGTATCGCCACGCGATTGTCCGGAGCCAACCTACGCGGCCATGACAGTCATGGCGTGATCCGGGTGCCGCGCTACGCGAACTGGTTGAAGGACGGTATTCAGGTCGCCGATGTCACGGTCGACGTTAAGCTTGAAAACGACATGCTGGCGGTGGTCGACGGCAAATACGGCTTCGGCCAAACCGTCGGCGAGCAGGCGGTCGATATCGGTATCGCCAAGGCGTCGAAGAGCGGCATCGCCATCACCGCGCTGCAGAATGCCGGTCACCTTGGGCGGATCGGGGATTGGGCGGAACGGGCGGCGGCGGCCGGCCTGGTTTCGATTCACATGGTGAATGTGCGCGGCAGCCTGATCGTCGCGCCCTTCGGTGGTATCGATCGTAGAATGAGCACGTCGCCGTTTTGCGCCGGCATCCCGATGAGCGACGGCGAAGACCCAATCATCCTCGACATGGCGACCTCGGTCGTCGCCGAAGGCAAGGCGCTGGTTGCGCTTAAAGGCGGCAAGCCGTTACCGGAAGACGCGATAGTCACCGATGAAGGCGTGGTCACCGGCGATCCTCGACCGCTTTATGGCGAGGTCCCGCAAGGCCAGTTTCCCGACCCCAACAAGGGCCCGGGCGCGCTTCGGGCCTTCGGCAACCACAAGGGTTCGGGGCTAAACTTCCTGATGGAGATGATGGCCGGTGCCCTGACCGGCTCGGGCTGCGCCGGCGCGTTGAACGAGCCCAAGCGCCGGTTCTGCAACGGCATGTTCTCGATCTACCTGTCCCCCGAGGCGTTCGGCCATTCAGACGATAGCTTTGTTTCCGAGGTTCGGTCCTACGTCGCATTTCTCAAGAGCTCGCGGCCGACCGAACCAGGCGGCGAAGTGCTAATTCCCGGCGAGAAGGAAAAGCAGGTGATGGCGGAACGCCTGAAGACCGGTCTACCGCTCGCCGGCGAGGCTTGGCGCGATATTGTCGATACCGCGCGCAACGCGGGCATGAACGAAAGCGAAATCCTGTCGGTCTTGGGCGGCAAGCCCTGACCTTATGATACAAGGAGGCGTGGGCCGCTTCCGCCGCGACCTCGGGTCATGCGTTACCCAACTTACGCGCGGCGTGTCGGATATCCGCGAAGGCCGGATTGGCCTCACCCTCCGCCAAGGGGTCGGGGAACTCACCGTGATCACGGTGAAGCTCGGCGTCCTCCAAGGCTCTTGAACGAACCTTTCGCGTTTCCTTGCCGCTTAGGAGCTTGAAGGCCTTATCGGCCTTCTCTCGATCACCCGAGGAAAGCGACGCGGCGGCCTTGGCGATCGCCGCGTGGACAAAACCAGTCCCAACCGTGCGATTCACCGCCTCACCGAGAATTTCCAAGCATTTTTTCTCAAGAACCGGCGACATGACGTGGCCCCAGGCGAGTTAACTTCTCCACCTCAAATGGGACTATATCGGCAAAAATTCAATGAAAAAATTCAACTTTATTTATGAATCAAAAGAGCAAAAAATTTTTACCTTAAAACTGGAAACCTCAACCGTCAGTTCCCGCTCTTGGCTTTCTCTTGTTCCGCGCGCCAGATCCATGGCTTTTCAAACCGATAGATCATAACTCCTCGCCCCGCCGCGCGGGCCCGTTCTTCCAAACCAAGGAAATCGGGGGTTTCGTCCACATAGGCCAAGGCCCATCCGTCGCGAACAATCAGTGAATTCAAAATCTTGTCACCGAGATAGCAGGTCCCGGTAAGGTGACCGGTGCTGTCTTTTTCCAAATCGACACACGTCATCCGCTTGCGCTGGATCATCGTATCCAAGGCATCGAAGGACTTGTAACCACAGTTTACCGGCTCGCCATTGCTGGTCTCGCAATGCTGTCGGCGGTCAGGTGCCATGACTCCATAGAGGCGCATTTGCGTGATCTTGCCATCGTCGATGCTTTTAATTCTGATCGTATCGCCGCTCACCGCCCGCGCCAGGCCGACGATTTCATCCTGCGCGTAAGCCACGCGACCACCAATCACCCCGACGGCGGCAAGCACCGCGACAAGTAAGGCAAAGCCAATACCCCGCATTCGCATTCTCCCGATTCCCCGCGCGAGCCTAACGCGGCCGTCATAGAATGGCGAGAGATCGCTTGCCCGTCGGCGGCGGAAAAGCTTGATCCAGTTCCGCCAGATCTTGAGCCTCGAGCATCAAATCCCAGGCGGCTCGGTTTTCCTCCACATGGGACAGGCCACTTGCCTTGGGGATTGTCATTACCGCGTCCTCCCGCAGGGTCCAGGCAAGCGCGACTTGCGCCGGACTAACACCGAGCCGCCGCGCGACCCCGGCTAAGGTCTTGTCGTTGAGCAATCGCCCCTGTTCCAATGGCGAATACGCCATGATCGGCATGTCCCGGTCGCGGGACCAGGGCAGCAGATCCCATTCAACACCCCGTCGGGAGAGGTTGTAGAGCACTTGGTTGATCTGACAGTCCCGCCCGCCGGGCACTTGCCATAACTCTTCCATATCTTCCGCGTCGAAGTTGCTGACGCCCCAATGCCGGATCTTGCCTTCGCGACGCAGAGCCTGGAACGCGCCGACCGTATCCGCCAGGGGATAACGCCCAGGCCAATGCAGCAGGTAGAGATCGATCGTCTCGACCCCCATCCGCGTCAGGCTTTTCTCACATGCCTCAATCGTGCCCTTGGCGCTGGCGTTGTGGGGCAACACCTTGGAGACCAGGAATACCTCGTCGCGACGCCCTTCAATCGCGCGCGCGACCACCCGTTCGGCGCCGCCCCTACCATACATCTCGGCGGTGTCGATCACCGTGATGCCGAGGTCGAGCCCCTTTGCGAGCGCCTTGGCCTCGGCCGCCGGGTCGCCGATCCGCTCTCCCATGTGCCATGTCCCGAGTCCCATGGAAGGCACGGTCTCGCCGCAAGGCAGGGTTATCGACTTCATCGCTTCACCCCTTCTCGATCGCCTCAACCAAGGCGTCGCCGAATGCCTTGGTTCCCAGCGCCCCCCCCATATCAACCGTGCGAGTGTCCGAACTGGCCAACGCGGCGTTAACGGTCTCATCAATCACCCTGGCCGCCTCGCGAAGGACATTGCTGTCCGACTGCTCGCCAAGCCAATCCAGCAGCATGCCCGTCGACGCAACCAAGGCCGACGGGTTCGCCTGGTCGGTCCCGGCGATATCCGGCGCCGAGCCGTGCGATGCCTGGGCGATCGCCCGCCCATCACCCGCGTTGATCGAGGCGCCCAGCCCCAAGCCCCCGGCGAGTTCATTGGCCAGATTGGAGAGAATGTCGCCGAACATATTCGTGGTCACCACCACATCGAAGGCCTCGGGCGTGCGCACCAAGAGCGAGGCCATGGCGTCGACATGCACCTCCTCCACCTCAAGGCCGGGATAGTCGTTCGCCGCCTCCAGACAGCAGTCACGGAACAGCCCGTCGGACAATGTAAGGACATTCGACTTGGTGACGATGGTCAGTTTGCGTCGATCGCGCGTCGCGGCGATTTCGGCGGCGGCATGGCCGATACGGTAGGATCCGTCACGGGTAATCTTGCGCACGGCCATGGCGAGGTCGGGAGTCGGCATGAACTCGCCGCTGCCCGCGAACATCGTCCGGTCGGCGTAGAAACCCTCGGTGTTCTCGCGCACCAGGATGAGGTCGATATCCGGCGCCATCGCGTCGGTCCCGGGCCGTGCCTTGGCGGGACGGATATTGGCGTAAAGGTCGAAGTTCCGTCGGAAAGCCGCGGAGGGATTGATCCCGCCTTCCTCCGGCCGCGGATAGGCGGCGCTGTCGACCGGCCCGAGGATAACGCCGTCGGCGCTGGCCGCGGCCTCCATGACCTCGGGCGGTAGTGTCGTTCCGGTCGCCTCGAGAGCGGGGAAGCCGATATCCCGTTGCTGGATCTCGATCCCTAGTCCAAAGCGCCGGTCAACCGCCTCGACGACCCGCCGGGCCACATCGGAAATCTCCGGACCAATCCCATCGCCGGGCAACAGCAGCAAACGCATCGGTGGTCTCCGCTAGGACAACATTCACCAAGTGTAACGCCAGATTTCCATCACGTCATCGACGTGAATCGAGGGATTTCGACGACGCTTACCCCGCCTTGCTCCAGCGCCCGCGATCGTCCTGTTGCCAGTATGAGAGCGTGTGTCCGGCCTCCTTATACGTCGTCCAGCGGCCTCGCGCCGCGGCGACCGCCTCGTCGTTCCGACCGTCGAACAACTCGAAGACACGCTTGAACCCCGCGACATCGTCCAGGGTCGCGCCATCGGCGAGGAACAGGAAACCGGCGTCGTTCGGGTTGTCGATGCCGGCGGTCAGCCAGATCGGCTGTTCCGAGGCGTTGCCGTCCTTCTCGGCGCCGTGGGGCAGCCAGGAATTGGCGTCATAGGTCCAGAGATGGGCGTTCAGCGAGTCAACCCGGTCCTGGCTGGCGACCATCACCAAGGCCCGCTCCCCCGCTTCCAGGGTACGTTCCAACAGTTTCGGCAGCGCCCATTCGAGCGGCCTTGCGGTTAGGTGGTAGAAGCTTATCTCGGTCATGCATCCACCTTATCGGCATTCAGGGCCGAGCGACCATCATTCAGGCGAGTTGGCCCCGACCGTTACCCCTCATAATGCGCCCGCACCAGTTGGTCGAGGGTGCGCACGCCCCATCCGGTTCCGCCCTTGGGAACCGTCGGAGCGTCCTTGGACGACCAGGCCATGCCGGCTATATCCATGTGCGACCACGGGCATTTTTCGACAAAGCGCTCGAGGAAACAGGCCGCCGTGATGCTGCCGCCAAAGCGCGGTCCGGCGTTCTTCATATCGGCGATGTCGGAGTTCATCATCTTGTTGTACTCCTCGCCCAGCGGCATCCGCCAAACGCCCTCGCCCACGGCTTTCGCGGCATCGGACATGCGGGTCGCGAGCTCGTCGTCATTGGCGAAATAGCCGCAATTGACTTGGCCCAGCGCGACCATCATGGCGCCGGTCAGCGTGGCCAGATCGATCATGAACTTGGGCTTGAACTTCTTCAGCGTGTACCAAAGCGCGTCGGCCAGCACGAGGCGCCCCTCGGCATCGGTGTTGATGATTTCGATCGTCTGCCCGCTCATCGAGGTAACCACGTCCCCCGGGCGCTGAGCGTTACCGTCGGGCATGTTCTCCACGAGGCCGACAACCCCGATGGCGTTCACCTTGGCCTTGCGACCGGCCAGCGCCTTCATCAAGCCGGACACCACGGCGGAGCCGCCCATGTCCCATTTCATGTCTTCCATGCCGCCCGCCGGCTTGAGCGAAATACCGCCGGTATCGAAGCACACGCCCTTGCCGACAAAGGCGATGGGCTGGTCGCCCTTCTTGCCGCCCTCCCATTGCATCACCACGAGCTTGCTCTCGCGTGACGAGCCTTGCCCGACACCCAGAAGCGCACCCATGCCGAGCTTCTCCATCTCCTTCTCGCCCAGCACCTGCACCTTCAAGCCATCGGCTTTCAGGCCCTGCAAGATCTTGGCGTAACTCTCCGGATAGAGGATGTTCGGCGGCTCCGAAACAAGGTCGCGGGCCAGGAACACCCCCTCGGCGACCGCTTCCAGCTCGGTGAAAAGCTTTCGCGCCTTAACGTGCCCGTCAACCAACACCGTCATTTTAGCGAGCGTCGGCTTGTCCTCGGCTTTCAGTGTCGTGCGATATTTGTCGAAACGATAGGATCTCAGAAGCGCGCCATAACCAACGTGAGCCGCTCTGACATCCGGCGCCTGCCCGGAGCCGTCGCGGCTTTCGATCGCGACCGAAACCTCGGTCTCGCCGGAACCAGCCAGAGCGGCGGCGATCGATCCGCCGGCCTTCTGGCACCACAGAACGTCGATCCCCTCTCCGTCGCCGAGCCCATAGAGAACAACCCGCCCGGTCGGCGTGAAAACCGAAAGCGTCTGATGAGCCTTGCCCGTAAATCGGCTGGCCTTCATTGAGCTCGTCAGCAACCCGCCGGCCGCCTTATCGGCTTCCTCGGCCATCGACGATAGCTTTCGATCTTCCATGACGCCCAGGACGAGAGCGCCCTTCTTGGGAAAGCCGGGTTTGGCGAACGCGATTTTCATGAGGGGTCTCCCGCTTGGAAATGTCCTGGACGAGCCGTAACCGCGCCGTCATGCCCTGTCAATCATCCGCGACATCGTACCCGCGGAAGTCACTGGCGCCACCGCTTCAAGACACTATGATGCGCATGGGGTACCGGACTTTCACAATCCGAACGACTGGACCCGCCGGAACCACCAGCTTAAGACGACCGCGTGAGCATAAACAGCTATATCGCCAAGCAACTTCTGACCGCCGTCCTGGTCGTCGTGGTCTCGTTGACCTGCGTCATCTGGCTCAGCCAGTCGCTACGTTTTGTCGACATGATCGTCAATCGGGGCCTACCGCTCGCGACTTTCGTCTATCTCACGATGTTGCTACTGCCGACATGGCTCTCGATCGTTTTGCCCATCGCCGGTTTCGCGGCGGTGCTGTTCATCTACAATCGAATGACGGGGGACCGCGAAATCGTGGTCCTCGAGGCCTCGGGCCTCAGCCCCATGCGCCTGGCGCGCCCGGCGCTTTTGGTCTCGGTCGTTATCACGTTGCTTTGTTACGTGATGACCCTCTACCTGATACCCCTGTCATACCGCGCCTTTAAGGAGTTGCAGTTCCAGATCCGACACAACTACACCGAAGTGCTGTTGCGCGAAGGGGTCTTCAACACCATCGCCAAGAACATCACGGTCTATGTTCGAGCGCGCCAGGAATCCGGCGAGTTGAGCGGCATCATCGTTCACGACAACCGGGATCAGAACCAGCAGGTAACATTGATCGCCGAACGCGGGGCTTTCGTGGTGACCGAGGCTGGCCCACGGGTCTTCATGCAGAACGGAAACCGACAGAGCCGCGACAATGTCACGGGCCGGACCAGCCTGCTCTATTTCGATCGCTATACGGTGGAACTGGGGGGCTCGAAATCCGTTGCCCAGCGCGCCTGGCGTGATCAGAACGAGCTGTTTCTTCCCGAATTGCTGAACCCGACGGAAGAGGAAACGGCGCCACGAAACTTCAACGAGTATATCGCGGAAGGACATTCGCGGCTTAGCACCCCCCTGCTCGGCTTGGCCCTTCCACTCCTCGGGCTAGCGGTGCTCTTGAGAGGGGAGTTCTCGCGAAGAGGCCAGCCGTGGCGCATATTGATCGCGATCACGGCGGCGATCCTGCTGGAGGGCCTCGGTCTCGGAGCGAAGTTCGTGGCCACCAAGCAACCGTGGATGATTCCCCTCATGTACGTGGTAACCATTGCTCCGGCGGCGCTGGCGGTCGTGTTGCTCTCGCGGCGGCGCATAAGACGCCCAACACCGGAATCCGGACCTGACCCCGTTCAGGTGGGCACCCGATGATTGATCCCCCACAAGGATTCGATCCGTGAAACTGTCCGCGACACTTTCCTCGTATTTTGGACGTCAGTTCGTGTTCTGGGTCTTGGGCACGTTCCTGGCGATCATGGGCATTGTCTTTCTCGTGGACCTGGTCGAGTTGCTCCGCCGTGCCTCCGACAAGGAAGACGCGACAATCGCCACCGTCATCGAAATGGCCCTTTTGAAGGCGCCCCGGATGGGTCAGGCGGTCTTTCCCTTCGCGATCCTAGCCGGCGGAATGATGGCATTCACCCGCATGACCCGGAATCAGGAACTCGTGGTCGCCCGGTCCGCCGGGGTCTCGGTTTGGCAATTCCTACTCCCCGCCCTCATCGTCGCATTGGTGTTCGGTGTATTCCGCGTAACCGTCCTAAACCCGGTGGCCTCGGTAATGACCGCCAAGTTCGAGGCCCTAGAGAACCGCGTTCTTCGCGATGGCGGTAACGCGCTGGCGGTGTCCTCGGAGGGTCTGTGGATCCGCGAGAAAACACCCACCGGTCATTCCGTTCTGCATGCCCGCGGCATTATCGGCGAAGGGGACACGATCTACGACGTCATCGTGTTCCTTTTCGAGGGAGAGGATCGTTTCATATCGCGGGTCGACGCCGAAAGCGCGCAACTAGAGCCCGGGCACTGGATTCTGCGCGAGGCGGTCACGATCAGCGAGGACGGCATTCCGTCGGTAAGACCTGTCTATCGGCTTGCCACGGAACTTACGGTCGACAATATCCAAGATAGCTTCGCCTCTCCCAACACGATGTCGTTCTGGGACCTACCTCGCTTCATCTCCATCCTCGAGGACGCGGGCTTCTCGGCGGTGAGGCATCGTCTCCATTGGCACTCACTCCTCGCCTCACCACTCTTGCTTTGCGCCATGGTGTTGATCGCCGCGACTTTCTCTCTTCGAATGACCCGGCGGGGTGGTACCATGCCCTGGGTTTGCGCCGGGCTGTTTTTCGGGTTCTTCCTGTATTTCATGTCGGATCTGGTATTCGCCCTGGGTCTATCCTCGCGCATCCCCGAAGTCTTGGCGGCCTGGACACCCGCCACGGTCACCACATTGCTCGGTATCGCGAGTTTGTTGCATCTCGAGGACGGATAATCGATGCCGCATGGGACAAGTCACCAGAACCCGATTCGCCTTGCGGTCCTCGCGTTTTGCCTGGTCTTTCTGGTAACGGCGGGCGCTCGGGCGCAGGCGCGGAATCCTGATCCAGCATCCGAACAAGTCCTGATGAACGCCGACAATCTGGTCTATGACGAGAATACCGGCATTGTGACCGCGCGCGGCAAGGTCGAACTCACGCAAGGCGAGCGCATGCTGGTCGCCGATCTGATTTCGTATGATCAGAACACCGACACGGTAACGGCGAGTGGTAACATCTCGTTGGTTGAACCCAGCGGCGAGGTGATCTTCTCGAATTACGCGGTTCTGGAAAATGAACTCAAGGTCGGTTTCATCGAGAATCTTCGCGTTCTGATGACCGACGGCTCCAGGCTCGCGGCGAACCGGGCCGAACGTTCCGCCGGTGAACGCAAGACCATGGACAAAGCGGTGTTCTCTCCGTGCGCGCCCTGTCGCGAAGACCTGGCCCGCGACCCGCTTTGGCAGATCAAGGCTAATCAGGTTGTCCATAACGAAGCACGCAAGGACATTGAATATCGCGACGCCGTGCTGGAATTCGCCGGCATTCCCGTCATGTACACGCCCTACATGGTGCATCCCGACCCAACGGTGGACCGCCGCTCGGGCCTGCTAACCCCGACACTCGGGCATTCCGACGAGCTCGGCTTCATCTATGGTCAACCCTTCTTCATGGTCATCGATGAAGCGAGCGACCTGGAGCTCGAGCCCATCGTCTATTCGCGCGAAGGCATGATCCTTCGTTCGCGCTATCGCCACGCATTCAGCAACGGTCGGGTTGATCTGAATACCACCACTGGAATCCTGCAGGACAGCGGCTCGGCATCCAGCGATGACGGCGTACAGGCGAGCGCCGATCTCGAAGGGCGTTTTTCGCTTAATGAGACTTGGCGAACCGGTTTCGACTTCGAACAGGCCAGCAAGCGAACCTATCTAAGGCGTTTTCGCCTTGGCAACGAAGAGGTGTTGACCAGCCGCCTGTTCGTGGAAGGTTTTCGGTCACGCAATCACGCCTCGCTCGACATGTTCAAGTTCCAGGGCCTGCGCGCCGGAGACAACAGGGCGCGGCAGCCGACGATTTTGCCCGAGGCCAAATACAGTTTTATCGGCGAGCCCGACCCCCACGGCGGCAGGTTTCAATTTGACGCCAATGCTCTCTCGCTCACCCGCGAGATCGGCGCCGACAGCCGTAAGCTGTCCGTGACCGGTGGATGGAAACTGCCCTATTACGCGCCGGCGGGTGATGTCTATACGCTCACCGCCTCGGTTCAGGCGGATTTCTATTCCGCGAATAATCCCACCGGCGCCACCAGCGGTCCGGCATCCGGCGATGAGGAAATGACCGGACGGGTCTTCCCGCAGATTGGCCTAAACTGGCGTTATCCGCTTGTCAAAACCACTGAAAACTCAAGCCAATTGGTTGAACCAATCATTAACTTCGTGGCCGCCCCCAATGGCGGGAACCCAAGCGAGATCCCCAACGAAGATAGCCAAGCGTTCGAATTCGATGACACCAATCTTTTCGAACTCAATCGCTTCGAGGGAACGGATCGTGTCACAAGCGGCGGACGCGTCGACTACGGACTGAAAGCAGCCTTGTTCGACAACAAACTGGGCGCTTCGCAGGTTTTCATCGGCCAAAGTTATCGTATCTGGGGTGATAGCGCCTTCGGTGCCGGATCAGGCCTTGAAACGGATTTCTCGGACTATGTCGGTCGCGTGCAACTCGCGCCCGCCGATTGGCTTGACATGCTGTTCCGGTTCCGGCTCGACAAGGACAGTTTCGAACCCCGGCGCGGTGAGCTCGGCCTGCGTTTCGTACAGCCCGATTTCAACGTCAATCTCGACTATGTGTTGCTCGACGAACAAGTCTCCACGACCAATTTCGGCAATCGCGAACAGGCGGACCTCAGCGTTAACCTACGCCTGAACCAGTTCTGGTCCGCGTCGACGCGTCTGGTCCAGGACTTCTCGAATGATTCCAACCGCACACGCATCGCGAGCCTTGGATTTCTCTATTCGGACGAGTGCTTCACGTTCGGCATCGAGTATGAACGTCGGGATCTACGCGACGCCGATATCGAACCGGAAGAACGTGTCACATTGCGCATCAACTTCAAGCATCTGGGTTCGGTGGAAAGTTTCTGATAGAGGTTGCCGCGGAATGCGCGAACGGGCTTGCGATCCGTGGGCCATGGCTCCATCTTGCCTTTGAGGCTCCTTTCAAAGCTCGACACGAAAATGTTTCAAGGTTCCGGAAATCAAGGCGCTGAGGTGAATGGCTGGTATCGAAAAAACTCTACTTGGCATTGGTCAATGAGGATCCCGATGGGCCGGATTCTCGGTGCCTGCGCCATGTTACTGATCATGCTGGCGGTGAACGCGGAAGCGCGCGCGCAGAACGTTCAGCGCATCGCCGCGGTGGTCAACGACAAGATCATCTCCGTCCGCGACCTAGCCAACCGGACCCAACTCGTGGTCGCGATTTCGAAACTTCCAAACACCCCGCAAACCCACCGTCGCCTATGGCCCCAAGTCTTGCGCGCGTTAATCGATGAGCAATTGCAGATCCAAGAGGCCGAGCGACTGGGTATCGAAGTAACCGAACGCGATCTCGGTATCGGCAAGGAGTTGATGGAAAATCGATTTCGAATTCGCAAAGGCAGTTTTGATCAATTTCTAACGGCGAACCGAATCGATTCCGGATCGGCGGAAAATCAAATCCGCGCGTCGGTCGCCTGGAGCAAACTGGTCAATCGACGTTTCGCAAATCTCGCGGAGGTCAGTGACGAGGAAATCGATGAGGTCGTTGAACAGTTCGAACGAAATCTAGGCAAGCCGCAATTCTTCGTCGCCGAGATCCTGCTCCCGGTCGACGACCCCTCGAATGAACGGGAAACTCGCCAAGAAGCAGATAGGCTTTTGTCGGAAATTCGCGCCGGAGGAAATTTCAACGCCATCGCCCAACAGTTTTCCGCCAGCGCCAGCGCCGCGCGCGGCGGCGAAATTGGCTGGATTTCTCCGGGACAGATTTCGAGCAAGTTGGAAGAAAGCCTCGCCAACTTGGAACCTGGCGATGTTTCGGAGCCAATACGGACGCTGCTCGGCTACCACATCCTGAAACTCGTGAACCGCCGTGTATTGAGTGGGACCGATCCGTTGAAGGCCAAGGTCACCCTAAAACATGTGTTCTTCCCACTACCGAAGCAACCGGCGGCGGACGAAGTGCAAGCGCAAGCCAGCATCGCCGAGGCCGTCTCGGCTTCGGTGCAAAACTGTGACGACATGGATGCGCTCGCCAAGGAGGTGAAGTCGCCGGCCGGAGCGGATCTCGGAACCTTCAATGTCGGCGAACTAGCGCCCGCGATGCGGAACGCGGTTGTAAATTTGCAAGCCGGAGAGGCGAGCAAACCCGTGCGCCTGCCGACCGGATTGTCGGTCATCATGGTGTGCGCGCGCACCGACCCTCCGAACGACATTCCCGGTCGCGATGAAATCAGCCCCCGGCTCCGCGCTCAGAAACTAGAGATCCTGGCGCGCCGCTATCTGCGCGACTTGCGCCGCGATGCGTTCATCGAGACTAGGATCTAGAGCAGGTGTCCGCCGACGCCACGAAAGCGGCTGCATGCGGTGCGCGAAGTGACATCCCATTGGCGCTGACGCCGGGAGAACCCGCCGGTGTCGGGGCGGAGATCGCTCTTAAGGCGTGGTCGGATGAACGCACGCCGCTATTCTTCCTGATAGACGATCCGGAGCGTGTTCGCCGAATATCCCGCGATACTGGATTGCGAGTACCGGTCGCGGAGATTGATCGCCCGGAGCAAGCGGGGCCGGCGACCGCAAAGGGATTGCCTGTACTGGGTTGCGCGGGGCTGTCTGGCGCGCGACCGGGCCAACCCGATCCTGGCACCGCGCCGGCGGTCATCAAGGCAATAGAGGACGCCGTCGCGATGGCTGTTTCCGGCGCGGCGTCCGCCGTTGTCACCAATCCGATCCAAAAGAATACTCTTCATCAAGCCGGTTTTCGCCATCCCGGCCATACCGAGTTTCTAGCCGACCTGGCGAACGGCGCGCGTTCGGTGATGATGCTCGCCTGTTCCGAACTTCGCGTCGTACCGATTACCATCCACGAGCCACTTCGCCGCGTGCCAGACCTTCTGACCCACGAACTCATCGTGGATACCGCGCGGATAACGGAGAATGCCCTCAGGGTCGATTTCGGCTTCGAAACGCCCCGCCTCGCCTTCACGGGCTTGAACCCGCATGCGGGCGAAGGTGGCTCGATCGGCGCGGAGGACGCGGAGATCATCGCGCCGGCGATCGAGCAACTTCGGTCCGAGGGAATGCGGGTGGAGGGCCCAATGCCCGCCGACAGTATGTTCCACGTCGAATCTCGCCAGCGCTATGACGCGGCATTGTGCATGTATCACGACCAAGCATTGATACCGATCAAGACACTGGACTTCTGGGGCGGCGTCAACGTGACGATCGGACTACCTTTCGTGCGAACCTCGCCGGATCACGGTACCGCGCTGGATCTCGCCGGCACCGGCAAGGCGAGCGAGAAAAGCCTGATCGCCGCGCTTCGCATGGCCCGAGAAATCGCCCGAAACCGTGAAGTTGCCGCTCCATGACGACCGATAGCGTCGAGCAAAGGGTCCTCGCCCTACCGCCGCTGCGCCAGGTCATCGCCGAAAGCCGACTTTCGGCGCGTAAGGCCTTGGCGCAAAATTTCCTTCTCGATCTCAACCTGACCCGAAAGATCGCGCGAACCGCCGGCGCGATCCGCGAGGGAACGACGATCGAAATCGGCCCCGGCCCGGGAGGCCTGACCCGCGCGCTGCTCATCGAGGGCGCGCGGCATGTGATTGCCGTCGAACGGGACGCTCGCGCGATCGGAGCCCTGGAGGACTTGCGCGCGATCGCCGAGGGCCGATTGAAGGTAATCGAGGGCGACGCGTTGAAACTGGACGTGCCGTCCTTGGGCGAGACCCCGCGTCGTCTGGTCGCGAACCTGCCCTATAATATCGCGACGCGCCTGATCATTGACTGGTTGCGACATCGCCACGCCTTCGAAAGCATCACCGTCATGGTTCAGAAGGAGGTGGCGCTTCGGCTTTGCGCCCGGGCTGGTGACGCGGATTACGGACGATTGTCGATCATCACCGGGTGGTTGGCCAACGCGACCATCGCCTTCGAGGTTCCAGCCAGCGCCTTTACCCCGCCGCCAAAGGTTACCTCCGCCCTGGTGAAGATCACGCCGCGCGCCGAACCTTTGTATCCCGCGGATCGCCCGGTCTTGGAGCAAGTCACCGCCGCGGCCTTCGGCCAGAGACGCAAGATGCTTCGAGCAAGCCTGAAGGGACTCGGTGGGGAGGCATTGCTTCGGGCCGCCGATATCGACCCGACGGCGCGCCCCGAAACTCTCGATATCGAGGCCTTTTGCCGCCTATCCCGGGTCTATGCCGAGCGCGGATGACTACTGCTTTTCCCTCAATCTCTTGACGAAATCCGTCAACCCGACCTGGCGCTCCCGGCGCAACCGCTCGGATGTCAAGATCGAACGGACCTTTTCAACGCTTTCGTCGAGATTATCGTTCACGATGATGTAGTCGTACTCGGGATAATGGCTGATCTCGTCCATGGTCCTAGCCATGCGACTGGCAACCACATGTTCCGGATCCTGGTTCCGAGCGCGAAGGCGCCGCTCCAACTCGGCGGTGGACGGGGGCAGGATGAACACCTGAACGAGGTCGCTCCGGGCGCTCTCCGCAAGTTGCTGGGTGCCTTGCCAGTCAATATCGAAAAGGATGTCCTGACCGCGCCGCAGAGCCGCTTCGATCGGCTCTCTAGGCGAGCCGTAGTAGTGATCGAAAACCTTCGCGTGCTCCAGCAACTCATCCGCGTCGATCATCTCTCGGAACTTGCCAGGGTCGACGAAGAAGTAGTCGATGCCATGGGATTCCCCCGGACGGCGAGGACGCGTCGTGGCGGAAACCGACATCTCCAATCCCTTGTCGGCTTTAAGCAGTCGGCGCGAGATACTGGTCTTACCCGCGCCCGACGGCGAGGACAGCACCAACATCAAACCGCGCCGATGGATATCGATTTCCCCCACCTTCAACCCCTATTCGACATTTTGAACTTGTTCGCGGAATTGCTCGATCACGGTCTTCAATTCCAAGCCGATCGCGGTTAAGGCGAGATCCGCCGATTTGGAACAGATCGTATTCGCCTCCCGGTTCAGCTCCTGACATAGGAAGTCCAAACGGCGACCCACGGGAGCGCTCGACGCCAACAGATCTCGGCATGCCTCGATATGAGACGCCAACCGCTCGATCTCCTCTCGGACGTCGGCCTTTGTGGCGATCAGCACCAGTTCCTGGGCCAAGCGGTCCTCGGCGACCGGCGGCGAGGCGTTCAACAACTCCTTCAGTTGTTCCGAGAGCCGCGAGCGCAACACATCCACTTGCGCGACCGCGCGTTCGCGGGATTTCGCGAGAAGCATCTCTAGAGACGACAGCTGGTCTTCCAGAACCGCATGCAAGCGGCGGCCTTCCTCGGCGCGCATGGCAACCAACTGTTCGATCGCGGCCGACAGCCCACGCATCGCGGTGGTGTCCAGAGCTGCCCGCTCATCGCTGTCCAACGTCTCCGCCTCGCCGTCTTCGACCATGCCTCGGATGGTCAAAAGAACGTCTAGACGAGGAGGTGACGGGAACACCGTCCCCTCGGCTTCCAATTCCTCCTGGAGCCGCATGACGTTACTGAGCAGTTCACGGTTAATTCCCGGTGTCGACCGGGCTTCTCGGCACTGCATGGAGAGCTGCGCCGAAACCGACCCTCTGGCGAGACGCGCGCCCAACATCTTGCGCGCTTGGGTATCCAGTGCCTCGGAACCGCTCGGGACCCGGCACCGAATGTCCAACCCCTTGGCGTTGACGGACTTTAACTCCCAGCCCCAGGACCATGTCTGCCCCAAACGATCGACGATGAAGGCCTCATCGACGCGCGCGTATCCGGTCATGCTGAGAACGGTCACTGAAAACCAACATTTTGAATGGTGGAACGAGTAGGCTCACTATATCTGGTGTATTGATCGTCAACAACCCGGAGGACGCGTTGCAAGATCCAATATCGATATTGATCACCGGCGCGTCGAGCGGGATAGGCGCCGCGCTCGCCGAGGCCTACGCGGCTTCCGACGTCACCCTGTTTCTGGGCGGGCGAGACGAGGCAAGGCTGTTCGAAGTCGGCGCGATCTGCCGCGCGCGTGGTGCCACCGTCCGTGAAAAATCCGTCGACGTGACCGACGCCGCATCAATGGCCGCCTGGATCGCCGACTGCGACGCCGAGGTCCCTCTTGACCTGGTCATCGCCAATGCCGGCATCTCGATGGGAACGGGCCCGGTTCAATCCTCGGAATTCGGCGCGCGGACCCGCACGCTATTCGCCGTGAATGTCGATGGAACGCTAAACACGATCCTGCCGGTCTTGCCGCTGATGCGATCTCGTGGTCGAGGCCAAATCGCGTTGATGAGTTCCATGGCCGGTTTTCGAGGCCTGGCCGGCGCCTCTGCCTATTGCGCGACCAAGGCGGCGACACGGGTTCTTGGCGAAGGTTTGCGGAGCACCCTGGCCGGTTCTGGGGTGGATATATCGGTTATCTGCCCCGGATATGTGCGCACTCCCATGACCGACGTGAACACTTTTCCGATGCCGTTCCTGATGTCCGTGGAAAAGGCGGCGCGTATCATCCAAAAAGGGCTGGCGAAGAATTGTTCACGCATTGCTTTCCCGTGGCGCATGTACGCGGTTCTTTGGACATTCCAACTTCTTCCGGTCCGATTGACGGACGCAATCGTCGCGCGTTTGCCTAGAAAGGATGCCGACACGAGCCCCAACACGCTCTCCCCGCCATCACCTTGACTGATTCCGCTTGAAGCGCCGCCACTTCGCGACATTGCGGTTATGTTCCTTCAAGGTTTTAGCGAAGGCATGACCACCGGTTCCGTCGGCCACGAAATAGAGAAAATCTGTCTTCGTCGGATTGAGCGCGGCCCGGATCGAGGACGCTCCGGGATTGCATATCGGCCCCGCCGGCAATCCCTTGATGATATAGGTGTTGTAGGGGTGTTGCGCGCCCAGATCCGCGCGGGTCAGCGCTCGTCCCAATCCTTGCGGCGCGATTCCATAGGCCACCGTCGGGTCGGACTGCAAACGCATGCCACGCCTCAATCGGTTTATGAAAACACCCGCGATGATACCGCGCTCCTCGTCAATACCCGTTTCCCGTTCGATCACGGACGCCAGGATCAGCGCGTCCCGCGCGGTCTTGAGGGGGAGGTTCGGCGCGCGCGTGAGCCAAAGCTCCGCCAGTAACTCGGACATACCATCCGTCATGCGGGCTAGAAGCGCGTCCCGTTCATCGCCATAGGAATAGTGATAGGTCTCCGGAAGCAGCGAGCCTTCCTCCGGCAACGTTGAGATCTCTCCCATGAGGCCTTCGCTCGCGCGCAATTTTTCCAAGACCATCGACACGCTCAACCCTTCCGGCAATGTCAGCCGCCGGATCTCCGTCTTTCCACTCTTCAGGATCGCCATGACATCGCGAGGACTGGCCCCCGAGGGGAACCGATACTCCCCCGCCTTCAGATTTCGAGCCTCGCCGGAAAACTTCGCGCCCAGCGCGAAGACCTCGGCATGCTGGATCACGCCGTTCGAGACCAATGTGTTGGAAATCCGTTCCAAACCGGAACCGGTGGGTATGACAACGACCCTCGGGCTCGTTAGAGGGCCGGGCCGAGTAAACTCCGCGTATCCCCAAACCGCCGCGCCGACGACCGTGATCACCGCCGCGAGGGCCAAATACGCTACAACGAGGAGCAAGCGCCCCATTAGGGCATCACTCGGGGCGAACGAAAACCAAGGAAGCGTTGGTTCCGCCAAACCCGAAGGAATTGGAAAGGACGGCGTTAATGTTTCGCTGCTTAGCCTGGTGAGGAACCAAGTCAACGCCCTCGCATCCCTCCGATGGGTTGTCAAGGTTCAGGGTCGGCGGGGCGACACCGTCACGCATGGCTAGGATGGAGAAAATCGCTTCAACACTTCCGGCCGCGCCGAGAAGGTGACCGATCGCCGATTTCGTCGACGACATGGACATCGTATCCAAGGCGGCGCCAAACAGCCGACGAACCGCACCGAGCTCGATCATGTCGCCGAGTGGCGTCGAGGTTCCATGGGCGTTTACATAGTCGATCTGCTCCGGGTTCAACCCAGCCCGGCGCAAGGCGTTGCCCATGGCCCGAAACGCGCCGTCACCATCATCCGCCGGCGCGGTGATATGGTGCGCGTCGCCGGACATGCCATAGCCGACGATCTCGGCGAGGATCTTCGCCCCTCGCTTTTTCGCGTGCTCGTATTCCTCGACGACGACGACGCCCGAGCCCTCGCCCATGACGAAGCCGTCCCGGTCTCGATCCCATGGTCTGGAAGCGGTTTCCGGTGAGTCGTTAAACGAGGTGGAGAGCGCCCGAGCGGCCGCGAAGCCACCAAACCCCAAACGATTGACCGCCGCCTCGGCTCCCCCGGCGATCATGACATCCGCGTCGTCGAGCATCACAAGACGAGCGGCGTCGCCAATGGCATGCGCGCCGGTCGAGCACGCCGTCACGACGGAATGGTTCGGCCCCTTGAAGCCAAACCGGATCGACACTTGCCCCGAGATCAGATTGATCAAGGCCGCGGGGATGAAGAACGGCGAAATCCGCCGCGGACCGTTCTCGTGCAACTTAACGCTGTGGTCATAGATTTGCTGGAGCCCGCCAATGCCGGATCCGATCATTACGCCGGTCCGATTGCGTTCCTCATCGGTTTGCGGAACCCATCCGGAATCTTCCACCGCCTGCGCCGCCGCCGTCATGCCGAGCAAGATGAAGCGATCGATCTTGCGCTGTTCCTTCGGCTCGACCCAATCCTCGGCCGTGAACAGCCCCTCGCTCGTTGGCCCATTCGGCACCACGCCGGCGATCTTGGCCGGCAAATCGGAAACATCGAATTCCTCGATGGCGCGAATACCCGAACGACCGCCGAGCAAACGCTCCCAGTTTTCCTCAATTCCAATACCAAGCGGGGTAACGAGGCCCATCCCCGTGATGACAGCACGTCTCATCAAGGTTCACCAAGATTGAAAACGACATTCATGGAAGCGGTCCCCGCCTTGACGAGCGCGAGGCGGGGTATGTTCTAGCGAACTTATCCCGCGCTTTCGATGAAGGAAATCGCGTCCTTCACGGTCACGATCTTCTCGGCGGCGTCATCGGGAATTTCACAACCGAACTCTTCCTCGAACGCCATCACGAGTTCGACGGTGTCCAAGCTATCCGCGCCGAGATCGTCAATGAAGCTGGCGGTTTCGGTGACCTTGGCGGCATCAACGCCCAGATGCTCACACACAATGGCTTTAACTTTATCGGCGACTTCGCTCATGGTGGTTTTCCCTGACTTTCGAATTTGGTTTGCTCTGGCGTGTTGCCTCTAACCGAGGTCGACCCGCTTGACCTTACACACTGTTATCTCGCCGCACGTCGCCCGTTCCCGACATCGTACCGCGTCTTGGGGGCGGGCGAATAGCACACTTTATCCTGATTCGCCAGTGTCGCCCATAGCCGTTCTCGTCAACCCGCGCCGCCGGTGTCCACGCGAGGATGTCGCGGGCCGGATACATTCGGATCAGATCATGGCCATCCCGCCGTTAACGTGCAGTGTCGCGCCGGTGACATAGGACGCCTCCTTCGACGCGAGATAGGTCACCGCCGAGGCGATATCCTCCGGCGCGCCAAGACGACCCGCGGGTATTCCCGAGAGCAGTTTTTCTCGCTGATCGTCTCCCAGCACGTCGGTCATGGCGGTCTGGATAAATCCGGGAGCCACCACGTTCACCGTGATCCCGCGATTCGCGACTTCCGCCGCCAGCGCCTTGGAGAACCCGACCATTCCGGCCTTGGACGCCGCGTAATTCGCCTGACCGGGATTACCGGTGGCGCCGACAATCGATGAAATCCCGACGATCCGCCCCCAGCGGCGCTTCATCATGCCCCGCAGCAGGGCACGAGAGAGTCGAAAACCGGATCCAAGATTGACCGCGATGACCTGCTCCCAGTCTTCGTCCTTCATGCGCAACAGCAATCCGTCCCTGGTGACACCCGCGTTGTTGACGAGAATATCGATTCCGCCATCGGCGATCTTCTCCGCCTCGTTCGCCAAATTGACGACCGAGTCGGCGTCTCCTAGGTTCGCGGTCAGCACGTGTGTCCGCCCGCCGAGCGACGATGCCAGTTCCTCGAGCGCTTCGGCGCGGGTTCCGGAAATCACCACTTCGGCGCCCCTGGCATGCAATCGTCGCGCGATCGCGCCGCCGATGCCGCCGCTCGCGCCGGTCACAAGAGCGGATTTTCCTTCGAGGCTAAACATTATCTTTCCTCCCTCGGCTCCATCACTCGGCGATCGCGGCAACCGCCGCAGCGACGTCGTCGGGTCCGCCGAGCGCGCTGGCGGCGATACTCCGATCAATGCGCTTATGCAGACCGGTGAGAACCTTGCCCGCGCCGACCTCCAAGATCGATGTCACGCCATTTTCCGCCATCCAAAGCACGGATTCGCGCCAACGCACCATCGCCGTGACCTGTTCAACCAGACTTTCACGAATTCCCGCGGGGCCTCCGGTCACCGGCGCCGCCAACACATTGGCAACCAGAGGCACCACCGGCTCGTTGATCGTCACCTCATCCAATGCCTCCGCCATCCGTTCCGCCGCGGGTGCCATGAGGGCGCAATGGAAAGGCGCGCTCACCGGCAGCATGATCGCCTTGCGGATGCCCCGCTCGGAGGCAAGCGCCACCGCCGCCTCGACCGCCGACTTCGCGCCGCTCAGCACGGCCTGCCCCGGCGCGTTGTCATTGGCGAGATCGCATACCCCGTCCCTCGAGGCTTCCTCGGCGATTTCCGTGGCGACATCGATCTCGGCGCCCAAAAGCGCCGCCATGGCGCCCTCGCCGACCGGAACCGCCGTTTGCATCGCCTCGCCGCGCAACCGCAACAGCCGCGCGGTGTCGTCCAAGCCGAGCGCGCCGGCCGCCGCCAAGGCGGAATACTCGCCAAGCGAATGCCCGGCGACATAGTCCGCGAAGGTTTCGATACTTTTGCCGCTTTCACTCTCGAGCACGCGAAGCGCCGCGATACTGACCGCCATCAGAGCGGGCTGCGCATTCCGGGTCAGGGTCAGCGCGTCCTCGGGGCCCTCGAACATCAGTTTGGAGAGCGAGTCGCCGAGCGCGTCGTCGACCTGTTGAAACACCTCGCGCGCTATCGGATACGCATCCGCCAACGCCTTGCCCATGCCAACCGCCTGAGAGCCCTGTCCCGGGAAAACGATCGCGCGCCCCGTCGTGTTAACCGCCATCTAGCCGCATCCGTGCCTAGTGATTGTCGATAAGCCAAAGAGAGGACGCGACACGATCCAAGTCAAGTCCGCCACATCAAGTCCGCCAAGTCACGCACGGTCCCGTCAACGTCGGGACAACAAATTATCCCAACCTTTTCTTGCGTCGGGCCGCGATATCTGTATAGTCCCCCGCTCCTGACATAAGGGCAGGTATGCGCGTAGCGTAATCCACCCCTGTCGGGCTTTTACATAACTCCTTGCCGGCACCGCCGGCTTGGGACCGCGTGACAGCGGATTCCGATGAGCCATAAGGAGCTTCAATGTCGTACTATGAGTGCGTGTTCATTGCACGCCAGGAACTTTCCAATACACAAGCCGAGCAGCTCGCCGATCAAATGGCGGAGATTCTCTCCAACAATGGCGCCGAGGTGAAGAATCGCGAGTATTGGGGTCTCAAGAATCTCGCCTACCGGATCAAGAAGAACCGGAAAGGCCATTACACCATGTTCCACATCGAAGGCCCGTCCGACGCGGTCAAGGAGATGGAGCGAAACATGGGTCTCAGCGAGGATGTGCTGCGTCACCTGACCGTTCGGTTGGACGAGCTGCCCGAAGGCCCATCGATCATGATGCAGGCGAAGTCGGATCGGGGTGACCGGGCACGTCGGGGTGATCGACCGGACCGCGCGCCGCGCGCCGACCGTGACGATGGCCCTCGCGCCGAGCGCGCCGCCGAGAAAACCGACGCCTGATAGGGAGCAGCAGAATGAGCACATTATCCATTTCCCGTCCGGCGGTTCGTCGTCCCTTCACCCGTCGGCGCAAGTCCTGCCCGTTCTCCGGCAAGAACGCGCCGCAAATCGACTATAAGGACGTGAAACTGCTGCAACGTTTCATCTCCGAGCGTGGCAAGATCGTGCCGAGCCGGATCACGGCGGTTTCCGCCAAGAAACAGCGTCACCTGTCAAAGGCGATCAAGCGCGCGCGTTTCCTGGCCTTGATCCCTTACCTGCTTTCCTAAATTGACGCTCAGGGCGGCGAAAACAAACGGCGATGCGGTATGAAATCGGCATGGCTCCTAATGGGGAGTGCCTCGCTGGTCAGCGCGGGGTTGTACCTTTCGGCCCAAATGGGTTCGGCGGGGTCCCTCGTGCTCGCCCTGCTGGCGCCGTTGCCCCTGTTTCTCGTCGGGTTGTCCATGGGCGCGCGCGCGGTCAGCATATCCGGCGCGGCGGCGGCCTTGATCGTCATTTTTGTTACCGGTGGGCTCGGAGCGGTGATGTACATCTTCACCCATGCCGCGCCGGCGTTTCTGATTGCGTGGAAAGCCGGGCTTTCGCGGCCAGTTTCCGATTCGTCGGGGGCGACCACCCATCTCTGGTATCCGCCGGGACTGCTTATCGTGTGGCTCGCGGCGCCGCCGATCGCCATGCTGGTTCTAGCCTTTGGGTATGGCACGGCGACCGGAGATGGTTTCAAGGAACTGGTGGCCAACCACATGGAGCCGGTGCTTCAGGTTATTCGATCGGCGCCAAGCGAGACCATTCCGGGATTGGCCGACAAACCGTCGACGGAACAAATGGCGGCGATCGAGGATCTCGTCGTGCGGCTGATACCGGTGACCATTGCCTTGGTGGGGATGTTCACGTCGCTGGCGAACGGGCTGCTTGCGCAAAACCTCCTGGTTCGTTTCGGGCGCAATGTCAGGCCTTCGCCACGCATGTCGGAGATCGTTCTGCCGCTCTGGCTGATCGGGGCAATGGCCGGGTGTCTACTGGTGCATTTTCTGGTCGGCGGGGATCTCGGTTTTCTGGCCGCGACGGTCGCGGGGATCCTGGCGTTTCCGGTGTTCATGTCTGGTCTCGGCGTTGCGCATGCACTGGCGGAACGAACCAAATCGCCCTTTGCCATCCTGTTCATGACCTACGCGATGCTGATGATCGCGGGCTATGTCATGATGATTGTGATGACCGCCGTGGGGCTGATCGATCACTTCGCGGGCTTGAAGGCTCGCATTCGCGCGGGATCAAATCAGACATGATCCCGGGCTTTACCTATTCGCGGACCACCGGTCCCATCCTTATCACACACCGTTCTCCGTAGGAGCGAAGGTCATGGAAGTCATCCTTCTCGAACGCATTGAAAAACTCGGCCAGATGGGCGACGTCGTATCGGTCAAATCCGGCTACGCGCGTAACTATCTGCTGCCGCAGAAGAAAGCATTGCGCAAAACCAAGGAGAACGTCTCGTTCTTCGAAACCCAGAAAGCCCAGCTTGAGGCCGACAACCTTACCCGCCGCGAAGAGGCGGAAAAGGTCGCCGCCAGGATCGAAGGCCTGACGGTTCCGATCATTCGCGCCGCCGGCGAGAGTGGCCAACTCTACGGCTCGGTGACCGCGCGCGATATCGCCGAGGCGGTGACCGCGGGCGGCATGACCGTTACGCGCCAGCAAGTGGTCCTGGACCGCGCTCTCAAGGTCTTGGGCTTGGAACCGATCAGGGTTTCCCTGCATCCCGAGGTCAATGTAACAGTCACCGTAAATATCGCCCGCAGCGAAGAAGAGGCTGAACAGCAGCTCGAGCTCGGACGCGCGGTCGGCACCGGGGATGAAATTGACGAGGACGAGGGCGAGGATCTCCAGGTCGCCGCCGAGGCGCTGTTCGAACCCCCCGCCGAGGAAGCGCCGGCCGCGGACGATGCCGGCGAAGCCGAAGAGACCACGGCTTCCTAAAGTTCCTCAATATCGCCGCTCAGCCACGAGCTGGGTCGGTTCGGAAAGACGGCGCGCCTCGGCGCGCCGTTTGCCGTTTATCCTCGCGAATCACCCGAGGGGATTTTCCTCCCGACAATGTTATACCCGTAATTAACATATCGGATAAATTATAAAGCATTGAATTTACTGTTCTTTTTATAACCTGTGGACTCTATTTCAATGCGTTCGGGCGCGAACCCTGCTATGGTCCGTGCCATGGTAACGCTGGATGACCCCACGAATGTTACGGCACTTGGCCTACGCGATGTAGGCCCCGTGCCGATGCGAGAACCGCCCCATAACCTGGAGGCGGAACAGGGGCTCTTGGGCGCGATCCTTGTCAATAACCGCGCGTTCGAGCAAGTAGGCGAATATCTGACGGCCGAGCAATTCGCCGATCCGGCGCATGGTCGCATTTTCGAGGCCTGCGGTCGCTTGATCGAGCGCGGCCAGATCGCCAATCCCGTCACCTTGAAACCGCTTTTCGATCAGGACGAAGCTCTCGCCGATGTCGGCGGCGCGCAATACCTGGTCCGACTGGCCGCGTCGGTCGTTACAGTAATCAATGCCGAGGATTACGGTCGCGCGATCCGCGACGCGCATATCCGGCGCCAGTTGATCGATCTTGGCGAGGATATCGTCAACGACGCCTACACCCAGGATCTGGAAGCGCCGGCGACGGACCAGATCGAGATCGCCGAGGGAAAACTATTCTCACTGGCGGAAAATGGGTCGTCGGAGGGCGGCTTCAGACCTTTTGGCGAGGCCTTGGCCGAATCCGTGCGGATGGCCGAGGCGGCTTTCAAGCGCGATGGCGGGTTGGCCGGCGTCGCGACCGGCTTTAAGGACCTGGACAAACAACTCGGAGGCCTGCACCCCTCCGATCTGTTGATCCTGGCGGGCCGGCCCGCGATGGGGAAAACCGCGCTGGTCACCAATATCGCGTTTCACGTGGCGACCTCGCAACCCGCCGAGGACGGCAAGAAACCCGTGGTCGCGTTCTTCTCGCTCGAGATGTCGGCGGAGCAACTGGCCGCCCGTGTTCTGTCGGAAACGACGGAGATTTCATCCGAGAAAATTCGGCGCGGCGAGTTGAACGGGGATGATTTTCAGAAACTCGTGCAATCGAGCCAGGAGTTAGAAAGCGCTCCGCTCTTCATCGACGACACCCCGGCGATCACGATCTCGGCAATGCGCACCCGCGCGCGTCGCCTGAAACGACAACAGGGCTTGAGCCTGATCGTTGTTGATTACCTGCAACTGATGCGCCCCGCGGCCGGGCAGCGCCCGGAGAACCGGGTGCAGGAAATCTCGTCGATCACGCAAGGTCTGAAAGCCATCGCCAAGGAATTGGATGTTCCCGTCGTCGCGCTATCCCAGCTATCGCGCGCGGTGGAGCAACGCGAGGACAAGCGACCGGTTCTCGCGGACTTGCGGGAATCCGGATCAATCGAGCAGGATGCCGACGTGGTTATGTTCGTGTTCCGCGAGGAATATTATCTCGGCAAGGCTGAACCGGTTCAGCGCCCCGAGGAGAACGACGAGAAATATCACGAGCGCGTGGATCAGTGGCAGGAGCGCTGCAACAAGGCCTACGGCAAGGCGGAGGTCATCATCGGCAAGCAACGCCATGGCCCTACCGGCACGGTGATCATGCACTTTCATGGCCCCACCACGAAGTTCTCGGATTATATACCGGACGATCATTTGCCAGAGCGGTTCTGATGCCCGAGGACACGCCAGCTCCAGCGGATCCTGGTGCCTCGACGGCGGCTTCCTTGCTCCACGTCGATCTCGACGCGGTGGCGGACAACTATCGACTGCTTCAATCCAAACTCGGCGCGACCCGTTGCGGCGCGGCGATGAAGGCGGACGCCTACGGCCTCGGCGCGGCGCGGGTGGCGCCGGTTCTCGCGGCCGAGGGGTGCCGCGCGTTCTTCGTGGCAACCTTGGGCGAAGGCATCGAGCTGCGAAAGCTGCTTCCCGCCGATGACATCGAAATCATCATGCTGGGCGGCATTCTCGCGGGCACGGAGGACACCTTCGTCGAACACCGCCTTACCCCGGTTGCCAATGATCCCGGCCAGATCGAGCTTTGGCGCGCCCAGTGCCGTCGCCTCGGACGACCGCTGGATGCTATGTTGCATGTCGATACCGGCATGAACCGGCTTGGGCTCTCGCCTTCCGATCTGGACAGGGTGTCGGCGACGCCCGAGGTTTTCGAAGGCGCGAATTGGACCCACGTGATCTCGCATCTCGCATGCGCCGACGAGCCGGAACACCCCGCCAACGAGGCGCAACTCGCCAGATTCGAGCATGCCAAGGCGCGACTACCGGCCATGAAGGGGAGTTTCGCTAACTCGGGCGCGGTGTTTCTCGGTTCGCGCTATTACTTCGACCTGGCTCGCCCCGGCATCGCGATCTACGGCGGCAATCCGACCGGCAAGCCCCCGAACCCGATGCGCCAAACCATACGCGTGCTCGGACGCATCCTTCAGGTCCGGGACGTCACGCCGGGCATGACCGTCGGCTATGGCGGCACCCACGAGGTGACGAAAGTCGGGCGGGTCGCGACCGTCGCGGCGGGCTACGCGGACGGATATCTGCGCTCTGGAAGCAGCAGTGCCCATGTCTATCTTGGCCAAACCCGCCTACCCGTGATAGGACGCGTCTCGATGGATGTGATCACCGTCGACGTCACCAGCGTCCCACCGGAGGACACTCGCCCCGGGAAGTTCATGGAACTTCTGGGAGACCGGGTTACACCGGATGAGGCGGGGGCCGCGGCGGGAACCATTTCCTATGAGTTTCTCACCAGCCTCGGCCGGCGCTACCATCGGATATACGCGCCATCTTCCAGAACAGCCTAGGCACTGGCGAGGCAGTCGGTAACAGCGGGACCCAGGCCAGACATGAATCCTCTCGCCACGATCGGTCGCGCTTTTCTCGATTTTCTCGCCGCCATCGGCCGGCTGGTGATATTCGCCGGCCTTTCGGTTTCGCACTGCGTCCGGCCTCCGTTCTACCCACGTATTCTGCTCAAGCAGATCATCGAGATCGGGTATTACTCGCTTCCCGTCGTGGGCTTGACGACCTTGTTCTCCGGTATGGTCCTGGCGCTACAAAGCTATACGGGCTTCGCTCGGTTCTCCGCCGAGGGCGCGGTGGCGACGGTGGTTGTGCTGTCGATCACCCGAGAGTTGGGTCCGGTCTTGGCGGGGCTCATGGTCGCCGGTCGGATCGGCGCATCCATGGCGGCGGAGATCGGCACCATGCGGGTCACCGAACAGATCGACGCACTGACGACGCTTTCCACCAATCCCTACAAGTACCTCGTCGCCCCGCGCATCCTGGCGGGGGTTATCAGTCTCCCCTTCCTGGTATTGATCGGCGATATCATCGGCGTCTTCGGTGGCTATATCGTCGGGGTGTATAAACTCGGCTTCAATGCCGGGACCTATCTGCAAAGAACCATCGAATTCCTGGAACCGATCGACGTTATCTCAGGCCTCGTGAAAGCCGCCGCCTTCGGATTTCTGGTAGCACTGATGGGGTGCTATCACGGCTATCGTTCCGGGCGCGGAGCCCAGGGGGTCGGCGCCGCGACGACCAACGCGGTGGTATCGGCCTCGATCCTGATCCTGGTGGCGAATTACGGCATTACCACGCTGTTCTTCTCGCAATGACGGTGATTCCGCGATGAGTTCCGGCATCCAACCCAAGGTTTCGATCCGTGATCTCAACATGGCGTTCGGCGCGAACCACGTGTTGCGGAATCTCAACCTCGAAATCGCCACCGGTGAGTCGGTGGTGGTGATCGGCGGCTCGGGTACCGGAAAATCCGTGCTCATCAAATGCCTGGTTGGTCTGATGGAACCGGACAGCGGCACGATCGCGCTGGATGGTGAGCCGATAACCGGCCTATCGACCAGCGATCGAGAGGCCAGGATGGCTCGCTTCGGGCTGTTGTTTCAGAATGGCGCCTTGTTCGATTCGTTGTCGGTTCTGGACAATGTCGCCTTCGGCATGGTGAGCGCTCAAGGTCGCCCCGCCGCCGAGGCCAAGCCGGTCGCGCTGGAAAAACTCGCCATGGTCGGCTTGGACGAGAGCGTCGCCGCCATGTATCCGGCCGAGCTTTCCGGCGGAATGCGCAAGCGGGTCGCCCTGGCCAGAACCATAGCAACCGAGCCGGATATCCTCCTTTTCGACGAACCCACGACGGGATTGGATCCAGTGATGGGCGACGTGATCGATCAGCTCATCATCAAATGCGTCAAGGAACTCGGCGCGACGGCGCTGACTATCACCCACGACATGGAAAGCGCCAAACGCATCGGCGATCGGATCGCCATGCTTTATGATGGCCGGATCATCTGGGCCGGGTCGGCTGAAACCGTGGATGCCTCGGGTCACGACCATGTGGATCAGTTCGTCCATGGCCGCGTCGACGGCCCGATTGCCTTCGCGACCCGTCGGCATTGAGCGAAACCAAGAGGGAGTTCCTTTGACATGGCCAAGCCTGCGCGCCGGTACGTTTGTCAGGAATGCGGCGCGGTCCATCCTCGTTGGAGCGGGCGTTGTGATTCCTGCGAGGCGTGGAACTCCGTCATAGAGGAGATCGCCGATGCCCCCACGCCAGGTGTTCGCGGCGGCTCCAAGGGTAAGACCATTCCCTTCGTCCCACTCGCCGGCGCCCTTGACTGGGCGCCTCGGAGCGCGACCGGCATCGCCGAGTTCGACCGGGTTCTCGGCGGCGGCCTGGTGCCCGGCTCGGCGATCCTTATCGGCGGCGACCCTGGCATCGGCAAATCCACCGTCCTGCTGCAAGTTGTCGCCAAGCTCGCTGAACAGGTCGACTGTGTTTACGTATCCGGCGAGGAGGCCCTGGATCAGGTGCGTATGCGAGCCATCCGCCTCGGCGTGGAACAAGCTCCGGTTAGGCTCGCGGCCGCGACCAATGTTCGCGACATCCTTGCGAGTATCGACGGTCCGGACGGCCCCAAGGTCCTGGTGATCGATTCCATTCAGACCATGTATGTCGACGCGTTGGATTCCTCTCCCGGCACGGTGTCCCAGGTCCGCGCCTCGGCCCAGGAACTGATCAAGATCGCCAAAAAGCGCGGCATGGCGGTCCTGCTAGTCGGGCATGTCACCAAGGAGGGTACCATCGCCGGGCCCCGGGTCCTGGAACACATGGTCGACACGGTCCTGTATTTCGAGGGCGAGCGCGGACATCAGTTCCGAATTCTACGCTCGGTGAAGAATCGTTTCGGGCCGACCGACGAGATCGGCGTTTTCGAAATGACCGAGCGCGGCCTGGCGGAGGTCACCAACCCCTCGGCCCTGTTCCTCGGCGAGCGACGCGACGATGTTTCCGGCGCAAGTGTCTTTGGCGGCATGGAGGGAACCCGACCGCTTCTGGTGGAAATCCAAGCGCTGGTGGCCCCCTCGCCCTTCGGCACCCCCAGGCGCGCGGTCATCGGTTGGGACTCGGGTCGACTCGCGATGATTACCGCGGTTCTCGAGGCGCGATGCGGCGTGACCTTCGCCGGCAGCGATGTCTATCTGAATGTCGCTGGTGGGCTGAAGATCTCCGAGCCCGCGGCCGATCTGGCGGTGGCCGCGGCCCTGCTTTCCTCGCTCTCCGGCGTCCCCGCCCCGACCGAATGCGTGATATTCGGAGAAATCGGGCTTTCGGCGGAGGTCCGGGCGGTCAGCCATACCGACGGACGCCTGAAGGAAGCCGCGAAACTGGGTTTCACGCGCGCTCTCGTCCCTTCGGCCGGCAAGTCCAAGTCCAAGGCGCGGGCGGAAACGACAATGCGCGTGGATGAAATCTCGACACTTCAGGACCTCGTCACCATGTTCCAGGATAACACCAATATCGGTCGACGTGTCGGCTGACGCGACCCTCGATAATCCCGACGCCCGGAGTTTCCGTCGATGAATGAACTGCCCATCAACCTGACCGATCTCGTCGTTTTGGCGGTCGTGTTGATCTCGGGTTTCCTAGCGTTCTTTCGCGGCTTCATACGCGAAGCCTTGTCGATCGGCGCTTGGGTCGCGGCGTTTTTCGCGGGCGTCTATGGCTTCCCGTTGCTGGCCCCAAGCCTGGCCGGAGTGGTTCCCGATCCCGCGCTCGTGCCCTGGGTCGCGGGATTGATAATCGGCTTGGTTACGGTCATCGCCCTGTCGCTGTTCTCGCACTACGTGGCGAGCGCCATGCGCGTGGAGGCCCTGGGCGGGATAGACAAGTCGCTCGGGTTTCTGTTCGGTCTGGCGCGCGGCGCGGTTCTGGTATCGTTGTCCTTCCTGATGATTCAGTGGGCCTTGGACGATCGCGACTATCCCGACTGGTTGAAGGACGCGAAATCCTTGCCTCTGGCCCGCTCCGGCGCCGACCTTCTGGTTAGGCTCATGCCGTCGCATTTGCGCCCTCGTCTCGGGGCGATGGATTCCGCCACGCGCGGTGCCGCCAAGGACATGATACTTGAGAGATTGGTCAACCCGCCGGTGAAATCCGGTGCGCCGGAAGAGGGTTCGGGCTATACTTCGGACGAACGTGCGTTGATGCAACGCGCGATCAAGGACCTTCAGTGACGTTTCCGCGGCAAGCCTTGGAGACACGCATGATCGACCAGGATCCAGCCATGGAAATCGTCACTGGGAGCGCTCCGTGACCAATCCCGATTCGCTACAAGACGACGATCATCTCCACGAGGAATGCGCGGTATTCGGCATCATCGGCTCTCCAGACGCCGGTGCTCATACCGCGCTTGGGCTGCATGCGTTGCAGCATAGAGGCCAGGAAGCCACCGGGATCGTCACTTGGGACGGCAGCCAGTTTCATGCTCGGCGCGGTCTCGGTCACGTCGGCAAGAATTTCGGCGACAGCTCCTCCGATGCAATGCGCGAGCTGATTGGTCATGCCGGAATCGGTCATAACCGTTACTCGACCACGGGCGGCACGAATCTAAGAAACGTTCAACCGCTTTTCGCCGAGATTGAACTTGGTGGCCTGGCCATCTGCCACAATGGCAACCTGACCAACGCGTTGGAGTTACGACAGGAGCTGGTCAAACAGGGTTGCCTGTTTCAGTCGACCACGGATACCGAGACCATTGTTCATTTGATGGCTCGGAGCACCGCCACAACCTTCGCCGACCGCATGGTCGAGGCTCTACGCAAGATCGAGGGCGCCTATTCGCTTATCTGCCTGACGCAGGATTCGGTCATCGGCGTGCGCGACGCCCATGGCGTGCGCCCTCTGGTGCTTGGACGGCTCGGTGACGCGCATATCCTGGCGTCCGAAACTTGCGCCTTCGATATCATCGGCGCGGAATTCGTGCGTGACGTGGCCCCCGGCGAAATGATCGTACTGACCGCGGAAGGCGTGCGGTCCTTTCGACCGTTCCAGCAAAAGCCCGGGCGATTCTGCGTTTTCGAATATATTTATTTCGCCCGTCCCGACAGCATCGTGGAAGGGCAAAGCGTCTACGATGCCCGCAAGGCGATCGGTTCCGAATTGGCGCGCGAAAGCCATGTCGACGCCGATGTCGTGGTGCCGGTGCCGGATTCCGGCGTCCCCGCCGCGGTTGGCTACGCCGAAGCGTCCGGCATCCGCTTCGAGCTTGGCATTATTCGCAACCACTATGTCGGACGCACCTTCATCGAACCGACCGACCACGTCCGACATCTCGGCGTGAAGCTGAAGCATAATGCCAATCGCGCGCAATTGGCGGGCAATCGGGTAATTTTGGTTGATGATTCGATCGTGCGTGGCACAACCTCGACCAAAATCGTTGAAATGGTCCGCGCCGCCGGCGCGCGCGAGGTTCACATGCGCATCGCCAGCCCGCCGACCACGCATTCCTGTTTTTACGGCGTGGATACGCCGGAGCGCGAGAAACTCCTGGCCGCGCGCATGTCGGTGGAGGAGATGGCCAAACTGATCGGTGTCGACAGCCTGGCTTTCGTGTCGATGGACGGCCTCTATCGCGCGATGGGCGAGGTCGGGCGCGACGTGGACGCGCCGCAATACTGCGATGCCTGCCTCACGGGTGACTACCCCATCCGTCTGGTGGATCATGACGGTGGAGCACGCGGCTCGCAGTTGTCGTTACTCGCCGAAGCATCCTGATAACCAACGCTGCGAGATAACCTTGGCGGATTTGCTGAAAGATCGCGTGGCACTGATCACGGGCGCGTCACGCGGCATCGGAGCGGCTGTCGCCAAGGGCTTCGCCGCCGAAGGCGCGCATGTGATCCTGATCGCCAGGACCATCGGTGGGCTCGAGGAAGTCGATGACGACATCCAGGCCGCCGGCGGTTCCGCGACACTGGTGGAGATGGACCTTCGGGACACGCCGGCGATTGATCGTCTAGGCGCGAACATTTACGAGCGCTGGGGCAGGCTGGATATTCTGGTTGCCAATGGCGGCGCGCTGGGGCAACTGACGCCAATTCACCAGTATGATCCCGCGCTCTGGGAAGAGGTCATGGCGGTCAATCTTACCGCCAATCAACGCTTGGTCCGCAGCATGGACCCTCTCTTGCGCCTGTCGGATGCCGGGCGGGCGATTTTCGTGTCGTCAACCGCCGCCCGCGGAGCACGCCCGTTCTGGGGTGCCTACGCCGTCAGCAAGGCCGCCCTGGAAGCCATGGTGCGGAGTTATGCCGCCGAGAACGTGAAGAGCAAGCTGCGGATCAACATGATCAATCCAGGCGCCACGCGAACTGGAATGCGCGCCGCCGCGTTTCCCGGCGAGGATCCGTCGAGCGTGAAAGCCCCCGAGACACTCGTGCCGCTCTTTCTGGAATTGGCATCACCGGATTGCTTGACCCACGGCGATCTTATCGACGCGTAACCACGCACCTCGACATTACTTTTTCAGCTCGCGTTCGATTCCCGCGGCGGCCAACTCGAGGTTTCTCAGGGTCTGCTCCAGTTCCTTGCGCTGACGATAGGCTAGGTCGTCGTGGCCGAGCGCGAAGCGGATACCCTCGGCGCGATCCTTGATCCGTTTCAGGCGCACGTCATCCTGAACGATCTGGCGATTCTTGCGTCGTCCGATGTGGCTGGTATCCATGTCCCACCGCCGATAGTAGCGTTTCTTTTGGGCCTTGAGCAGCGCGTCATACAGCTTGGCGATGTCGTCGACCGTCACCTGGCCGCCGGGATTGCGGCGTGATCTCATCCCGTCCCCCGCGCCAACATGCATCCCTGAGTCGCGCCCAGCCGCATTCAGTTATCCTTGTCCACGTATGGGTTCCGTCCCCCGCGAAGCATAAACCGGATCGGCACGCCCGGAAGACCAAAATCATCCCTCAAGCCATTCACGAGGTAGCGGACATAGGCATCGGGCAGTCCGTCCGGCTGGCTGCAAAAGCACGCGAAGGTCGGTGGGCGTGTCTTCGCCTGGGTGATATAGCGCAAGCGAACCCGACGCCCGCGCGCCAAGGGCGGGGGATGACGATCCACCATGGCGGACAGCCACCGGTTCAGCCGCGCGGTCGAAACCCGGCGGTTCCAGGTGTCGTATACATCCAGAACGGTGTCAAAAAGCCGATCGAGATTGCGCTCCCGCAAGGCCGAAACGGTGATGTATGGGATCTCCCGGACCTGAGGCAGGGACGTCTGGATCCGGTCGCGAAGTTGGCGAAGCGCCGCTTGCTTGTCCTCGACGATGTCCCATTTATTCGCCGCCAGGATCAAGGCACGGCCCTCCTCGACGACATTCCTGGCAATGGTGAGATCCTGGCGTTCAAGCATCATCGTGGCGTCGAGCATCAGGACCACCACATGTGCGTATTGGATTGCCCGTTGGGTATCCGCGCCCGAGGCCCGTTCCAAGCGCCCCCAAACCCGCGCGTTGCGGCGCAAACCCGCCGTGTCCACGAGTTGTATCGGGTGTTCCTTCCAAGACCAGTCGACCTGGATCGCGTCTCGGGTGATCCCTGCTTCAGGCCCCGTCAACACGCGGTTCTCGCCCAAAACGGCATTCATCAAGGTTGACTTGCCGACATTCGGGCGTCCGACGATGGCCAGACGCAGAACCTTGGGCGCGTTGATATCCCGCCAAATGTCGGAACCGTCGGGCGATTCATCGATGATATCGTCGCCACCGTCATCGGGATCCCCCGCGCCGGCTTCGGCCTCTCCTTCACGCGCGAAAGGAGCCATTGCCTGGTAAAGATCCGCCAACCCCTCGCCATGCTCGGCCGAAATCGCGATGGGTTCACCCAGCCCCAACCTGTAGGCGTCGAACAGACCGCCGGTCCCGGCCTTGCCCTCGCATTTATTGGCGACCAGAACCACCTTGTCCTGCTCGCGCCGCAACCATCTGCCGAAATGCTCGTCCAAGGGCGTAACGCCCGCCTTGGCGTCGATAAGCATCAGCACCACGTCCGCCTCGGCAACCGCGGCCTCGGTTTGATGCCGCATCCGCCCCTCGAGCGCCGTGTCCTCGGCGTCTTCGAGCCCCGCAGTATCAAAAAGTCGAAACTCAAGATCCGAAATCCGACCGCGCCCCTCCCGGCGATCACGGGTCACGCCGGGAATATCATCGACGATCGCCTCGCGCCGTCCAACCAATCGATTGAAAAGCGTCGACTTGCCGACATTGGGTCGGCCGATGATGGCAACGGTCATGGTCATTTGACGTTTCCGGATTGAACCGCTCGCGCTAACGATAGGCGATCAGACGACCTTTATCGGTCAAAACATAGAGGCTCTCGCCCGCGACGATCGGTGGAATGAAGACGGGGTCGTCGACGTCCACGATGCCCAGCGGGTCTCCCGTATATGGCGAAATCGCGTGCAGTTCGCCTAGGGAGGAGGCCACGATCAGACGGTCCCCCGCGAGCACCGGCCCGGCGTACTGGATCGCGCCCTCACGGTCTTCCGGGCTTTCAAACTGCGGCAGCTGGGTGAGCCATCGCACGCGTCCGTCCCGCCGAGTCAGCGCGATCACTTCCGCGGCATTGGAGACGACAAAGATAAACTCTCCCGCCACCCACGGCGTGTGCGTGCCGCCGATGCGCCGCTCCCACACTCTGGCTCCCGATTTGAAATCAAGCGCGCTTATCCTGCCCGAATGGCTCATGGCGATGACAATATTGTCGTCGATCACCGGGTTGCCTCTGATATCCGCCAAGCTCGTAACGGCGTTGGCGCGGCGAACCTCGCTCAGGCTATCGACCCAAAACACCCGACCGGTCTCGGCCTTCAGCGCGAAGACCTCGCCCGAGGAGTACGGGACGACAACAACGCTGTCCTTCACCGCCGGGCTCGCGCCACCGAGAAGCGCCGCGTTTTCCGATATACCCGAATGCGCCCAGGCCCGCTCCCCGTTTTCCGCCGTCAAAGCGAGCGCTTGGTTGTCGATCGTGGTGACGAACACCCGTCCATCACTATAGGTCGGCGCGCCCCGGATCGGGCCCTGGGCGTTCACACGCCAGAGTTCCTGGCCGGTTTCCAGCGCGGCTGCAATCACCTCGCCGACACCGGTTGCCGCGAATACCTTGCCCTCACCGGTCGTGATCGCGCCGCTATAGACCGCGTCTTCCTCGGCGGGAGACCGCGTGTCCAACCGCCAAAGCCGCTCCCCCGACGCGGCATCGAACGCGGTCAACAACCCCTCCGCGTCAAGCGTTAGGATACGCCCATCACGCAGCACCGGCGAGGCCAACAAAGCGGCGTCCGAATCCGAGCCCGCGCCAATATCCACGCTCCACGCCCTGACCGGCGCGTCACCAAGCGCCGGATGTCCCATGGCGTGCTCGGCATCACCTCCAGGTTGCGGCCACTCCTCGTTGGCGAACGGACGCGGCACGGCAATCGGCACGTCGGCGAGCCGCTCATCCGGGCGGAGCGATCGCTCCAGCGCCATGATCGAAACTCGTTCTCCGGGGAGCGGCGGCGTGGTCTTGGTCTCGCCGAAGAATCCCCTGGAGCATCCGCTCACCAGCAACATGATCGCCAGAGCCGTCGCGCCACGCGCGAACCATGTCGTCGTCCTGGACATTACTGTTTGCGTTCTCTTCACCCGCGGGCCCCGCTCATTACATGCCCAAGGCCTTGAGCATCTCCGCCGCCCTGGCACGCATGCCGCGCGGCGTGTCGGTGGAATCGGCGAGCTCCGAAAAAACCTCGGTGGCGGCGGCCTTGTCGCCCGCCTTTATCGCCAGCACGCCCTGAAGCTCCAAGGCCATGGGGCGCCAGGTGTTTCCAGGCTTGGCGAGATCATCAAGCACCGAGCTCAACGCCGCCGGATCGCCGGTCTCCAGACGCGCCGCCACCGACCGCAGCCGCGCAAGGTCTCTCAGAACCGCGGGCGCCCCCGTATCCGACGCGACCGCGCCATAGGCCAGGGCCGCGGCCTCAAGATCGCCTTGCTTTGCCGCCAAGGCCGCCTGCTGGAGCCACGCCAGCACCGCGTAACCACTGCCGGCGTCATTCGCCAAACCACCAAGCGCTTCGATGGCCCCTTCAATGTCGCCGGTGGCCGCGCGGGACATCGCTTCCTGATAGGTCGCGGATTCCGCTTGACGATTTTGCAGGTCTTGCGCGGTCCAGAACTTGTAGCCGCCGACCGCCAAGACGACCAGCACCGCCGCGGCGATCACGTAATTCCCATATCGCTTCCACAACTTCGCGGCGCGATCCTGCCGAAGTTCCTCGTCGATTTCCTGAAAGATATCGGCCACGCCGCTCTCCGCGATCCCAGCGCCACGCCCCCCGCGCGCGCCTCGGTTTCAAACCCGCTGTTCCATCCTTGGTCCCGGCATCGAACCAACACCTTTGGGTAGGTTCCGCGCCTCGGCCTGGAAGCGCCGCACCCTACTCCCGCCAGCCCACGAAATCAAACAATGTGAAGGCAAAACCGCGCCTTCAGTCCACGCAATTCCACCTCATCGCGGTCTATTGGACCGATCCGCCTCTCAAACACTTTACCCATCGGATTTTTTCGGGAACACTAGTGCCATGGAACCGTAATATGGGGTCGCACACCCAACGATGGCGAATTTGATCCGACTGCACAGCGCCCGGCGCGGAAAACGAGACGTGTTTTTCAGTAAGCGGGAACTCGGCGAGATCCTCTCCGCTTACAGCATGGGCGTAATCAAGGGCGACTGGCGCGACTACGCGATTGATCGCGGCGGTCACATGGCGACGTTCTCGATCTTCCGAAGCAGCCGCGAGCATCCGCTCTATTCCTTCGTAAAGACTCAGAAACCCGGGCAAAAAGATCCGGTATTCGCGCTCTTCAATGGCCCGAAGCCGGTGACGTCATCGGGTTCATTGTCAGCGGTGATGAACCGTTTCAGGACGCTGCCTCGCCTGGTCAAGGGCTAGCGCTTCCACGACCCATCTTAGCGTTTTCGACGCCCCGAGCCTGGCCGACACAGCTGAAATGTGTGTTGCTAGCACCTAAATGTTCCTGATATGTTCTCTTTCCAAGAACCGAGGACATCACATGGGACGACTAAAGGAAAGCGCGATCGACCAGGAGGAGCGCGGGCGTCGCGCCGCGTCATTGGGCGATCTCGCGCGGGCCGGCATCGGCGTGTTCTGCTGGTGCAACCGCTGTGGGCATAACGCCGAGGCGGCGACCGCGATGCTGTCCCAACAGCTCGGCCCGGCCTTTCCGGTTCCCGAAATCGGCACCAAGATGCGCTGCAGTTCCTGCGGATCGAAGGACGTCGCGACCCGACCCGCCTGGCCATCTCGGGGGCAGATCGCTCGGCACGACTAGCCCATCGTGAAGGGCAAAATATTCCCGTCCCGATTCACACTTGACCGCGAGAGCCCAAAAACCAGCGAAACTC
Organism: Alphaproteobacteria bacterium; assembly: GCA_038118725.1. Classification (GTDB taxonomy): domain Bacteria; phylum Pseudomonadota; class Alphaproteobacteria; order Thalassobaculales; family Thalassobaculaceae; genus JADHLJ01. The sequence goes on from JAYOIK010000009.1 coordinate 43,129, forward strand.
TTGGCCCGCCGCGACCACAAACCGTCGCGTTTGGTTTGGCACGCGGATTGCCATTCCCGCTGCGACACCAGCCTAAAGAGGTCGTAGCGATGCAACATCATCCAACCGCCCATCTCGCCGAAGCCGCCGACCGCCGAGGCCATCGGCGCATCAGCGCGCCCATGACGATCGTGATCGGCAACACCCCCTACGCGATCGACAACTGGAGCCTCGACGGGATGAAGATCGCGAACTATTACGGCGCGCTCCAGCCTCCGGATCGCGCCGAGGTTAAGGTCCTTGTGCCGACCGCCGGTCCAGGCGCCCTGTTTCAGGCGACCGCCGAGGTGAAACGCTATGATCCGAGCGATGTTTCCCTTTCGATTGCATTGGAAGGTCTGGACATGCTGGCTCGGGCGACGTTGAATCGCTACCTGCATGAGCGAATGGCCCATGGCCAGGCATAGTTGGCAAACACGGATCGCGATGAGTCGCCAAGATTCTCCGAGCGGATTTCAAACGAGCCCCCGGACGACCGGACGGGGAAAGGGTCGTCTCGACCGCCCGGCGACGGCTTTCGAACTCCTGCGCGCGCCGATGCCCGGCGAGGAGCCCCGAGAACGGCCGGAACCGACCTTCGCCAGTCTTAAAAAACACACCGCCGAGGAACGCGCTCAGGAGATTGTCGATCATCTGAAGGAGATGATCCTCAATCCAGAGCGCGGCGACGGCAAGACCGGCATGAACTATCGCGACTGGTCCAAGACCGCGCGCAAGGAAATCACCAAGGCCGTGCGCGAGGCCGAAACCAGCGCCGCGTTCCGCGAGTTCATGTCGGCCAACCGGCTCGGCGGCCTCGCGGTGCGCATGGGCTTTCTACTCCTCGCCGCCGTATGCTCCTTCGCCGCCTTCTGGTACGGCATTCTGTTCATCTGGCGGGAGTACGGCCCGATCTGGGGCCTCGGCGCGACGCTCTCGGCCTTCGGTCTCTCCATCGCCTTCACCGCCGCCGGCCTGCTTTACGGCGGCGAGCGGCGCGACGATGCCAAGCGCCAGGCGATCGATCGGTATCGCTAGCCGGAGCCAATCCGTCGCCGTATCATTTCTCCGCCCCCTCAACTCAGCCGGATCAGCACCGCGCCGCCGGCGATGACGAGGCCCGAGACTAGGCGACGCCGGGTCGGGCGTTCCTTCAGGACCACGACCGAGATGATCAGGACGAAGAGGATCGAGGTCTCGCGGAGCGCGGCAACGGCGGCGACCGGGGCCAGCGTCATGGCCCAAAGCGCCAGAACGTAGGAGCCGGCGGTGCCGAGCCCACCGATCAGGCCGGCACGATAGCGGCGTCGGACCAGGCGGGTGAAATCCGCGCGCCGCGCCGCCAGCGCCCAGAGCACCAGCGGGGTCGAGGCCAGGACGAAGATCCAAAGCGTATAGGCGACGGGCGAGCCGGAGGCTCGCACCCCGATCCCGTCGACCATCGTGTAGGCGCAGATAACCACCGCGTTGGCCAAGGCGAAGCCGATCGCCGCGCGGCTTCGCAGCAGCAGGTCCCCGCGCTCGAAGGCGAGGCTGATGACCCCGCCCGAGATCAGCGCGATCCCGGCCCAGCGCGCCGCCGGCAGGATCTCGCCGATCAGCGGCCCGCTGGCCATCGCGATCAAGAGCGGGGCGGTCCCCCGCATGACCGGATAGGCGCTGCTCATGTCGCCATGGCGATAGGCGGCGGCCAGGAGGATGAAGTAGACGATCTGCAGCACCGCCGAGGCGGCGAGATAGGGCCAGCTTTCCGGGCTCGGCGCCGACAGAAACGGCAAGGCCAGCGCGCCGATAAGGCCGCAGCCTCCGGCCACCATGATCGTATTCAGCAGCTTATCATCGGCGGCCTTGAGCAGCGCGTTCCAGCTCGCGTGGATCAGCGCCGAGAGCAGGACAATCAGGACAACCGACGTTGTCATCGGCGCCACCCTTGTGAGAGCGCGGAAAGAGGGGATGTCCCGCGCCGGAGGTCGTCCTTCATTCCCTGGTCACCCAACTGATCAGGCGCCCTTGCGGGCCGTTTGACGGTCCCCCTTCGCTGTCGTCTTGGCGCAAGGCGGGACCTCGCGGCGGAGATACAAGCGAGGAAGTCTCCGACGGCGGTCGCGGGCCCGGACCAGGGCCCTGCCGTTCGCCAGGGCGACGATATGTAACCCCGGACCACGAAAGCCCTTCCCGCACCGATCCCCCGGCGTGGGCTCAGTCGTCGCCGGCGGCCTCGGCCTTGTCGCCGGTCGCGGCGGCGGCTTCCTTGGCGGCCATCATCGCCTTCAACTCGTCCGGGCTCAGCCTCACGATGTCCTTGTTCTGGTGGCTGAAGATATTGTAGCCCTCGGTATCCAGATCCTCGAGCACGACGCGCCGGTTCATCACGTCATCCTTCCAGGCGTCTTGCTGGGGCTGGCGCTCATGAAATTCCGGCATCACTTCCTTGGCGAACAGTTCCAGACTGTCGCAAATGTCCTGATGGCTGGTCTTGCCGGCCTGGTTCAGCAGGATGATCTGATCGACATGCGCCTCCTCGAACATGCGCAGCCGCTTGCGGATGGTCTCCGGAGAGCCGATCAACCCGCTTTCCAGGGCCTTGGCCTCCTGCTCGCTGCCGCGCCAGTCCTGATAGGCGGCCCAGAGATCGCCGGTGCCGGGGGCCTCGATCCCCTTGCGCCCGTAATAGCCGAGCGCGAAGACGAAGAAGGTCCAGCCCGACGCCTTCTCGCGCGCCTCCTCGTCGGTCTCGGCGCACATAAAGCCGTTGACCATGGCGATATTGGGATTCTCCGGATAGTCCGTGAGCCGGTTCGGCTGGTTTAGCAAGGCGTTGTAATAGCGATGCACCCAGGCCCGGGCCGCCTCGGGCGAGACGAAGGTGAAGCCGAGCGCGCCCATGCCCCACTCGCCCGCATTGGCGATGGTCTGGATATTCGAGCAGGCGACCCAAAGCGGTGGGTGCGGTTTCTGATACGGCTTCGGCACCACGTTGCGGGCCGGGAAGTCGTGGAATTCGCCGTGGAACTCCCAATCGGTCTTGGTGAACATCGGGATGATCGCCTTGACCGCCTCCTCCCAGCGGTCGCGCTTGCTGCGGACCTGGACGCCGAAGGGATGCAGTTCCGCCGGCCCGGCGCCCTCGCCCATGCCGAGCTCGACCCGCCCGCCCGAGAGCAGGTCCAAGGTCGACACTTTCTCCGCGACCCGATGCGGCTGGTTGGTGGTGGTCTGGATCACCCCATGGCCGAGCCGGATATTCCTGGTCCGCTGGCTGGCCGCGCCGAGAAACACCTCGGGCGCCGCGCAGTGGGAGTATTCCTCGAGAAAGTGGTGCTCCACCGCCCAGGCATAGTCATAGCCGAGCCGGTCCGCCAACTCGATCTGGGAGAGCGCGTTATCGAGCAATGTCCGCTCGCTCTCGTCGGTCCAGGGGCGCGGTAGCTGCAGCTCGTAGAAGATGCCGAATTTCATGGCGTGGTCCTTGGTGTCTTGGTTTGTGTCCGACGATGCTCAAAGCATAGCACGAAGTGGGCGCCTACCCTTTTTTCTTCAGAAACGCCGCCATGACCTCCTGGGGTTGGCCCTTGGCGTAGGCTTCCTGTTGGCCGAGGACGCCGGCGCGGAAGGTCTCGTCGAAACCCGCCAGCGCGATCTCGCGGAACCGGGCCTTGGTGCGGGCCCAGGCCACCGATGGTTTGTCGGCGAAACTTCGGGCGATCTCCCGCGCCTTGGGGAGCAGGTCCTCGGGCTCGACCAGATGGTTGATCAGCCCCCATTCCCTGGCCTCCTCGGCGCCGAGCAAGCGGCCGGTCATCGAGAGGTCCTGGTTGCGCGACCAGCCGAGATGCAGGCTCATCCAATAGGCCCCCATGATCGAGGGAATGCCGGCGTTGATCTCCGGTTGGCCCATGCGGGTGCCGGGATGGGCGACGCGCTGGTCCGAGACCAGGGCCATCTGAAACCCACCGCCCGCCGCGACGCCGTTCAACGCCGCGATCACCGGTTTCCCGGTCAGCAGAATCTGTCTGTAGATGTTGCAGACCGCGCCGAACCAGCTCTCGATCTCATGCACTTGCACACCGTGCGCCTCGGCGAGATCGACCCCGGCGCAGAAAGAGCGATTGCCGGCCCCGGTCAGCACGATCCCGTCCACCGCCGCGTCCGCGTCCAGCGCGATCAGGCCATCGGCGATGCCGCGCGCCAGTTCCACGGTAAGCGCGTTGAGATTATCCGGACGGTTCAGCCGCAAAACGGCGATGCGGTCGGCGGTCTCGATCTCGATGACATTGGACATTGTATGTTTCTCGAATGGTTACGGGACAAAGTGGCTGTTGGCCGAGCCGGCGGGCGAGTGATAGCGTAGCGCATCGTACCGTTGCCTTGCAGCCAATGAATGCCGATATCCGATCGCGACCTGGATTACCTTGCGTCCTTGAAAGCCCCGTCGCCGGCGTTTGGCCGCGGGCTTTTCGGGGAGAGGTCCGACGGCTGGAGGCCCTGCTCGGGGTCGAGATTCCGCCCCAGGCGATATTGCCATTGTTTTCCATCGGCGTTTCCGGACGTCGGCGCATGGCGCTGTCCCGATTGGGGTTGAAGGCAAGCGGACAAGTGTCCCGTGGCCCATTCGAGGGCCTGAAGCTCGCGGAAGATCATCGGATCGGAGAACTTTCGGTCGCGAAACTGCTCGGCGTTTATGAGCATGAGTTGCGCGCGGCGATCTCCGCGACGGATCACTGGGAACGCGTGGTCAATATAGGCTCGGCCGAGGGATATTACGCCGTCGGGTTCGCCAGGCGCGTGCCCGAGCGGCGCGTAACCGCATACGACATCGACGCCAATGCCCAAACCGCGACGACACGGACCGCGGCTCTCAACGAGGTCGCGGACCGAGTGACCGTCTTGTCGGAATGCACTCCCGAAGCCTTGCTGGAGCACGCCGACGCCGGGGCGTTGTTCTGGATTGATATCGAGGGCGCGGAAAGGGAGTTGCTATCGACCGCGCCGCCCGCGCGTCTCGCCGGGTAGGATCTGCTGGTGGAAACGCATTTTCAGTCCGGCGCTTTCACGGGATTGGCCGTGGCGCGCCACTTCCAGGAAACCCATGACATCACCGTCATCCGGCAATCGGAAATCCAGCCGGACGAGGTTCCCGAGTTTCTTTCCCTCGCCCCACTCGACCGGCACCTGATCATGCTGGAACACACCACCCCCGCCCCGTGGCTTTGGATGCGCGGGCGCGGCGCGCGGCGGTGACCGCGCCTCAGATCACCCCTTCGTCATGCAGGCGCGCGAGTTCCTGGGGATCCTTGCCGCAAATCTCGCCCAACAGCGCGTCGGTATGCTCGCCCAGCATCGGTGGGCGCTTGATGTCGGCCGGTGAGGCCGAGAGCTTCACCGGACAGCCGACCATCTGGTAGGTGCCGCGCGGCGGGTAATCGAGATCCATGACCATCTCGCGCTCTTTCAGATGCGGGTCCTCGAAGATCTCGCCGGTATCCTGACAGGCGCCGCAGGGCACCCCGGCGTCTCCGAGGATCTTCATCGCCTCGTGCTTGGTTTTCTGGCGGGTCCAGCCCTCGATGATCGGGTTCAGGGTGTCACGGTTCTCCCAGCGCGCCTCGGTGGTGGCGTAGCGCGGATCGTCGATAATGTCGGGCCGCTCGATCGCGCCGCAAAAGGCTTTCCACATCTGCTGCTGGGCGAAGACGAAGATATAGTCGTTCGGACCGCCCGGCGCGCAAGGATAGGTCGAGCCCGGCACGTTGCGGCCGAGCTGGTTGCCGGTGCGCGGCTGCACGCCGCCGAGACGCTGATGGTCGCGCAGGCTAATGCGCATGAGATTGACCACGCTGTCCTGCATCGAAACCTCGACCTCCTGGCCCTTGCCGGTGGCGTGACGCTGTTGCAGGGCCGCGAGGATGCCGATCGCCATATGCATGCCGGTGCCGGAATCGCCGATCGCCGGCCACACGAAGGTCGGTGGATTGTCGGGAAAGCCAGTGGCGCACATGGCCCCGCCCATGGCCTGGGCAATCGGCTCGAAGCTCTTGAAACCGCTATAGGGCCCGTAGGTGCCGAAGCCCTTGATGGTGGCGTAAATCAGCCGTTCGTTAACCTTGGAGAGCACGTCATAGCCGAGCCCGAGCCGGTCCAGCGCGCCGGGGCCGAAATTCTCGACCAGCACGTCGGCGGAGGCGATCACCTCCTTGAACATCGCCTTGCCCTCGTCGGTCTTGAGGTTGAGTGTCAGGCTCTGTTTGTTGGCGTTCAGGATCAGAAAGAACAGGCTGTCGCTGTCGGGCTTGTCCTTCATGTTGGTGCGCGCCACGTCGCCCTTGCCCGGCTCCTCCAGCTTGATCACCTCGGCGCCGAGCCAGGCCAGCATCTGGGTGCAGGCGGGACCCGCCTGGTTGTGGGTCATGTCGATGACGCGGATACCCTCGAGCGCCTTACTCATGATCTGTCTCCTTTTCGCGGGTCGCCCGCGCTGGTTCCCTTGGGGTTTCAGTTTGGGCGAAGCTCGCCCATCGTCGTCTGGGTCGGGTCGACGAATTCAACATTCGGATCGCCGGTGCGGCCATAGGCCCACCAGACCTTGAGCCCGAACAGGGTTTTCAAGCGGTCCGAGGCATTGGCCAGGATCTCGCGGTCCATGGCGATTGTGTAGTTGACCTGGGGCCGATATTGCGGGCCGCAATAGGTCAGGATCATCGCCGTGCGGCTATCGTTCGAGCGGTTATCTCCGGTGCCGTGCCAGACCCGGCCATCGGTGATGATGGCGGTGCCCGCCGGTCCCTCGGCGGCCACGGTCTCGACATCCGCGTCGCGCACGGGGTCGGGATGGCGGCCGGCCAGATGACTGCCCGGCACGATCCGGGTGCCGCCATTGGCGTCGGTGAAGGCGTCCATCATGATCAGCACGTTGGAAACCGCGGCCGGCGCCAGCATGTCGGAGGTATCCGGGCGGTCCGGATCGGCGTCGAACCGGGTGCGGGTCATCGAGCCGACCGGCAGGTTGCGGCGCCCCGGTCGCGTCGGCTCCGGCGCCCACCACTGATCGGTATGCAGGTTCATCTTGATGCCGCCAGGCTTCGCCGTGTTGGCCGAGAACGAGGAAAGCTGAAACTCCTCGCCCAAAACATAGCCGACCATCTCGTTGATATGGTCGAGCTCGAGCACGTCCAGGAACACCGCGCCCTTGTTCGGCAACAGCCAGACCCGTTGGTTAATCCCGCCGTTGGCGGCGGTGAAGGCCTCGGGCCGGAGCCTGCCTTTCTCGTCGCGGAACTGACCCCATTGCTGGGTCGGCCCGCCATCCTCGAAGGCCATGCCGCGTTGCAGCTCGGCCGCCGCCTGCTCGTTGATCCGCTCCCGGGCGCGCGAGAACAGCGGCTCCTCCAGGGCGCCCTCCAGCAACCCATAGCCCCAGGCGTCGATATCGGCGCGTACCCGGTCCCGGTCTCGGGTCGGCTTGGGAAGATCCGCGCGGGTCCAGCTTCTCATGGCGATCATCCTCCTGATGTTTGGCTGATGTTTGGCCGAAAGGATGCTCCCGGCGGATTTTCCCCGCAAGCCGCCGCGCCGATGGCTTGACGACTCATGCCCGGATCATCCCATATCTGGTGGGAACGAATTCAAACCACCCCGGCCCGACCGGACAGGAGAAGACCGATGAAGATGAAAGCCGCCGTCCTGCGCGAAACCGGCGCCAAGCGCCCCTACGCGACCTCCGAGCCCGTGCGGATCGAGGAAGTGGAACTCGACCCACCGCAAGACGGAGAGCTTCTCATCAAGATCGCCGGCGGCGGGCTCTGCCATTCCGACCTTTCGGTGATCAACGGCAACCGGGCGCGCCCGATGCCGCTGGTTCTCGGCCACGAGGGGTCGGGCGAGGTCGTCGAGGTCGGCCGGGGCGTGCGCGACATCAAGGTCGGCGACCCCATCGTCTTCCAGTTTTCGGCGTCCTGCGGCCTCTGTGGCAATTGCCTCGGCGGGCGCCCGCAGCTCTGCACCACCCACGGCGTGGCGCGGGCCAAGGGACACCTGATGGCCGGCGGCAGCCGCCTCAGGGATGCTGACGGTGTCGAGATCGCGCATCAATCCGGGGTCTCCTGCTTCGCCGAATACGCGGTGATCGACCGAGGCACGGCGGTCAAGGTCGACAAGGACTTGCCGCTGGCCGATGCCGCGATCTTCGGTTGCGCGGTGATGACCGGGGTCGGCGCGGTGCTGAACACGGCGCGCATCCGGGCCGGTGACACGGTGGCCTGCGTCGGGCTCGGAGGGGTCGGCCTGAACGGCCTGATGGGCGCCAAGGTCGCCGGCGCGGAGAAGATCATCGCCGTGGATATCAGTGACGACCGGCTCGGCCTGGCCCGGCAGCTCGGCGCGACCCACACCGTCAACGCCCGTGACGAGGATCACGTCCAGCAAATCCTCGACATCAGCAATGGCGGCGTCGACTATGCCTTCGAATTCTCGGGCACCATCGCGGCGACCGAGACCTGCTACAAGTCCCTGCGCGCCGGCGGGGAGGTGATCGTGGTCGGCTTGGTGCCGAATACCGGCGCCAATGCCAAGCTGTTCTCGTTCAACCCCGGCGATATCGTGAACTCGGAGAAGGCGATCCGCGGCAGCTACATGGGCAGCTGTGTACCGGTGCGCGACATCCCCCGCTATATCGAGCTGTATCGCCAGGGCCGTCTGCCGGTGGATCAGCTGATCAATCGCAGCATCGGCTTCGACGAGGTGAATGACGGGTTCGACCGGCTCGCCGACGGCCTGGCGATCCGCCAGATCCTCGAACCGCACCGCGCCTGACCGGGCACATGCCGGCGCGTCGTCACCAGTCGACGTTAAACAAGATCGGGTTTTCAAGCCCGATTGGACAGGTCGTCGTGTTGGCGTTCTGCCTTGTGGCCGCTCTGAGCGCGCGATCCTCGCCCGCGCACGCCGAAACGACGCCCGAGAACGTCGGGATCGTCGCGAAACTGGCGGCGACAGCCGAGGCCTTGGCCCGAGAGGCGCGCGCCACCGCCGAAGCGCCGGTGCTCGGCGCCCTGATGTTCTATGACCCGGTCCGAGATCTGGCCGGCGGCGTCGACGGCGCCGCCTACGGCGCCGGCGATCGGGCCTGGGTCGAGGCGGCGCTCGGGATCCATGACCTGTTTCGCCAGATCGGCGGCGAGGCTGGTGAAAAGCGCTTTCTGTTCCGCCGGGACGGGCCCCGGGTCTTTGTCGGCGTGGAAGGCGGCGCCGGGGCCTGGCACCCGACGCCGGAGCAAGGCCAAGCGGGGTTTCTTCGGCTGTTGGCCCAGTCCAGCCGTTCCCTGCCCAATAGTCTACGCCGCGCGATCACGAGAGACGGAGGTGGCATACAGGCGGTGACGGCGATTCTCTCCAAGCCTGGGAATACCCTTCTGCTGCCCGTCGGCGCGACCCGTTCGATGGTGATCGAGGATGCCTGGCACGCGATCGGCACGCCGGGGCTGGAGGTGCGAGCCACGCCGAGGGCGGGGGGCGATCTCGCGACCACGGTCGCTAGGCGCCCCGGAGAGGTGGACGGCCCGCAAGCCGTGTCGGTCTTCGCGCCGGGCCAACGGTTCACGCCGCGCGAGGTAATCGAGGTCGCGAGCCCGGACACTTCGGTCGCGACAACGAGCGGTTCCGCATTCTCGGGCTCAACTTCGGAAACCCAACTCCCTGACCAACACACAGGCTCCGATCGCCTTGATCCGGCGAGCCCGCTGGCGGTCCCCGACGCCATCGCCACCAGCGGCGGGGCCCGGCGCTACACACTATCGATTCCGTCGCTCGGCGCCTATTCAATACGCTCCACCGGACCGAGCGATCTGGTCGGCGTGTTGAAAGGCCCGGACGGCACGGTACTCGCCAGGGACGACGATGGCGGCATGGGCTACAACTTCAATCTCCAGGCAACCTTGGAGGCCGGCGACTATACGGTGGAAGTCGTGCATTGCTGCGCCGGGACGGGGCCGTTCTCGATCATGGTCGCGCCGGAGTGATCGTGTGCCCGCGGCGATCGCGACCTCGGATCATCACACCTGTGACCGGGCCGGCGATTGCAAATCACGTCCGGATCGCGGACTCTAGCGCCTAAATTTATTCACGCGGGATGCCCTAGGATGAGCTACGAGAAAATCACTCTGAACCCCATCGCCGGCGCCATGGGCGTCGAGATCGAGGGCGTGGACCTCTCCCAGCCGCTGGACAACAAAACCTTCGACGAGATTCACCAAGCGTTTCTGGAAAATCTGGTGATCATCTTCCACGATCAGAACCTGACGCCGGAGCAGTGCAAGTCCTTCGCCCAGCGTTTCGGGCCATTGGATATCTATCCCTTCGTCAAGGGGCTGGACGAGCACCCGGAGATCTTTGAAATCCGCAAGGAGCCGGACGAACAGCGGAATTTCGGTGGCAAGTGGCATTCCGACATGTCCTTCACCGCCCGGCCGCCGGTCGGCACCATGCTCTATGCCAAGGAAACGCCGTCAAAGGGCGGCGATACCATGCTGACCAATCTCTACAATGCCTATGACGCCCTATCGGACGGGATGAAGGACCTACTGGACGGCATGCAGGCGGAGTATTCGGCCGCGCTCAAGGGATCCGGCGGTCGGGCCGCGGTCATGAACATGACCCGCTTCAATGTCGACGGCCTCGACCGGGCCGAGGAAGCGGCGCTGCATCCGATCGTGCGCACCCATCCCGAGACCCGGCGCAAGGCGCTCTATATCAGCGCCGGGCATCTGACCCGGTTCGAGGACATGACCGAGGAGGAAAGCAAGCCGATGCTCGATTATCTGCGCGAGCACGCGGCCCAGCCGGACTTCACCTGCCGGGTGCGCTATCGCAAGGGGACACTCTGCCTCTGGGACAACCGCTGCACCCAGCACCGGGCGCTGAACGACTATCAGGGCGAGCGCCGGGTCATGCACCGGCTTACCGTCGGCGGCGGCGATCATCCGAGCTGACGCGGCCCGACCGAACCACGGGGCGCTTACCATCAATCAAGACCATTCACGCGGGGAAAGATCATGGGAAATCGGATCGCGATTGTCGGCGCCGGCGCCGTCGGAGCCTATGTCGGCGGCTATATGGCGCGGGACGGCGAGGATGTCATCTTCATCGATCCCTGGCCGGAACATGTCCGGGCGATCAACGAGAAGGGTATCACGCTGTCGGGCCTGACCGAGCCGGAATGCTTTACCGCCAAGGCCCGTGCAATCAGCCTGACGGAGGTACAGTCGCTGTCCCGCGAGAAGCCGATCGATATCGCCTTCATCTGCATGAAGTCCTATGACACGGCCTGGGCGACGACCCTGATCAAGGACTATCTGGCGCCGACGGGCTTCTGCGTTTCGCTGCAGAACTGCATCAACGAGGAAACCATCGCCGGCATCGTCGGCTGGGGCCGAACCACCGGCTGCATCGCGGCGAAGATAGCGGTGGAATTGACGGGCCCTGCGGAAGTGCGCCGCGGCGTGCCGCTGGGCGGAAACAAGCACACGGTGTTCCGCGCCGGCGAGGTGCATGGCCGGATCTCGCCGCGCATCCTCGAGATCGTCCGCCTGCTTTCCAGCGTCGACAGCGCCAAGGCCACCACCAATCTCTGGGGGGAGCGGTGGTCGAAGCTCACCGCCAACGCCATGCGCAACGGCGTCTGCGCGGCCACCGGCTTCGGCGCCAATGCCTGCGACAACGAGGAGATCACCCGCCGGCTGTCGATCCGGCTCGCCGGGGAGTCCGTCAAGATCGGCCAGGCCCTGGGCTACGAACTCGAAACCATCAACAAGTTCGCGCCCGAGGACTGGGTCGCGGGCCTTGAGGGCGATACCGCCATGATCGCCAAGATGGAAGCCGACATGCAGGCGAGCTCCGTCGGTCGCTCTGACGACTCGCGCCCCTCGATGGCCCAGGACATCGCCAAGAAACGGCGTACCGAAATCCTGGCGATCAACGGCTTCGTCGCCGCCAAGGGCAAGGAAATCGGCATCGAGGCCCCAGCCAACGCGGCCCTGGTCGAGGCCGTCCGCAAGGTCGAAACCGGCGCGGCGGAGCAAAGCCTGGACCTGGTGCGGGGGATCTGACCGAAGTCGTTCTCCCAGGCCGCCTCACTGGCCGTCGCCCTGGCGCAAGGCCAGCAAAATAGACAAGGGCCTCGAGAGCGCGCGTGATTGCACTTCTCCCGCGAAACCGTGACCATCGCGGGGGCCTGCCTTTCGCCAGGACGACGGCGTGGAGGAAGTGATGTTCGAAAAGGAAACCAACTCCCCGTCGCCATTCCTCGAAACCCCCGAGGGTGTTGGGCCGTGAACTTCACCCTCACCGAGGAACAGCGCCTCCTCGTCGCCACCGTCAGGCGGTTCATCGACGCGCACTTGGCCCCGCTGGAAGACCAGGTGGAACGGGACGGCGTGCTGGCGCCGGACACCGCGCGCGACATTTTCGAGAAATCCCGCGCCCTCGGCCTCTACGCCACCAATATCCCGACCGAACACGGCGGTGGCGGGCTCAACGCGTTTGACACCATGCTGTTGGAGGAGCAGTTCGGACGCACCTCGGACATTCTGATCCGCCGGGCCTTCGGCAATGTCTACGAAGTCCTGCTACGCTGTACCCCGCCCCAGGCCGAGCGCTGGCTCCTGCCGGCGGTTCGGGGCGAGCGAACCTGCTCGATCGCGATCACCGAACCCGGCGCTGGTTCCGACGCGGCGGGGATCAAGACTCGGGCGATCCGGGATGGCAAAGGCTGGCGGCTTACCGGGCATAAGCATTACATCAGCGACGGGCTGTTCTCGGATTTCTTCGTGGTCTCCGCCGTAACCGATCCCGACGCCGGCTCGCGCGGCATTTCGCTGTTCCTGGTCGACAAGGACAGTCCCGGCTTCACCGTGGGTCGAGATCAGCCGATGATGGGATTACGCGGCACCAGTCATATCGAAATGTTCTTCGACGACATCCGCCTCGGGCCGGAAAATCTTCTGGGCGAGGAAGGCCGGGGCATGCGCCAGGTACTGGAAACATTGGGCCGGGTCCGGCTCGGCCAGGTCGGCGCGCGAGCGGTCGGCAAGGCCTCCAAGGTGCTGGACCTGATGGTCGAGCACGCGCGAAGCCGCGAGCAATTCGGCCAGGCGATCGGGAATTTTCAACTGATCCAGCAAATGCTGGCCGACAGCGCCATCGAGATCAACGCCGCCCGCCTGCTGCTCTGGCAAGCCGCCGCCGAGATCGACCGCACCGGAGACGGGCGCGAGCTGATCTCCATGGTCAAGGTCCACGCCGCCGAGACCCTCGGTCGGGTGGTCGACCGGGCCGTCCAAGTTTTCGGTGGCGCCGGATTTTCCAAGGAGCATTCGATCGAGCGTTACTATCGCGACGCGCGAATCTACCGGATCTTCGACGGCACCTCGGAGATTCACCGCGCGGTGCTCGGGGGAGCCCTCATGAAGAAAGGCCCGGGACTTTACGATCCGTATGGTTAGGGTATCCGTGGCAAGACAAGACACGGCGAATTCACTTAACCTCACGAGCACAATATTGCCCGGGCTCAATCAAGGTTCGCGGTAACCCACTGTTTCGCGTTCCAGAATGCCGGTGAGGCAGCCGATGGCGCCCGCCGCCTTGACCAATTCCGAGCAATCCACGGTCACGCATTCAATCCCCGCGGCCTCCAGGGTCTCCTGAACCGCCGGATAGTCCGCGACCATCAGGACCTTGCGCGGCCCCAGCGTGACGAAATTGAAGCCCCGATTGATATCCAGATCATCCCCCTCGGGTAGCCAGACGATGTCGCAGCCGCGCTCCTGAAGCGCCCGTACCGCCGCGAAGGGCGTCCGCCGCCACCAGCACACCGCCAGATCCTTGTCGACAATCCGCAGCAAGCCCATGAAATGCATGGTTCCAAAGGGAAGATCGGCGTCCAGGGTTTCGACCCCCATCTCGTGCAGGGCATCGGCGATCTGGCGTACCGCCTCGGCGTTGGTGCGCAGGCCCTTTCCGACCATCACCGTGCCCGGGTCGAGCCACATGGCATCAGCGCCCTCGAAGGTCGCGGTGCCGCGCAGGGTCCGGACGATGGGTACACCGATATCGGCGAGCCGGCGGGCCACCTGGCGCTCCTCTCCGGCCCGCACCGTCGAGGCGGGCCGCGCCATGATCGCGCCCTCCGGTGTCAGGAACACAAGATCGGCGCAGAACATCTGGTTCGGAGTGGGAGTCTCCGCCGGGTCAACCTGATGCACCGTCACCCCCTCGGCGCGATAGGCCTCGACCATGGCATCGTGTTGCGCGCGGGCCTTGGCGAGATCCACCGGCGCGAGCATCTGCACCGCGTCCGGATCTTCCTGGGAGACATCCAACTCGGCGCCAGGACGGTGCACGATCACCGAGCGCAGCCGGCCCCATTCGCTATCGATTCCCGAGGCCGCCCAGAGTGAGCCGATCTCGTCGCGATGGCTCGCCACCCGACCGGACCAGCCGTCGCCGCCATAGGCCGAGGTGTTGAACAATCCCTTGCGCGCGCTCATGCCTCGCCTCCGATGTGGTTATGATTTGGCGATCGACCATAGGCGAGGTGGCGACGTCGCGGCAATCCCGTCGGGCGCTTGATCTTGCCTCGGGACGCGCCCGCTCCTACCTTGCCGCGATCACTATCCGCCGGAGCCAATGGTGAAAAATTCCGCCGCCTTTCTAAAGTCACTGTTCGATGCCGCGGTCGAGGCCGCCGACCCGGCGCATTGTCTACCGCCGCATCTGGAAAGGATCCTGGCCGAGCCACCCGTCGGGCGCACGGTTGTCCTAGGGGCCGGCAAGGCCGGTGGGTCCATGGCCCGCGCGGTCGAGGATTATTGGGACGCGCATTGCCCGGAACGACGCCTGGAAGGCTTGGTGGTCACCCGATACGACCACGGCGTCGATTGCCGGCGGATCGAGGTCGTGGAAGCAGCCCACCCCGTTCCCGACGCCGCCGGGCGCGACGCCGCCGGACGCATCCTGGCGCTAGCCGAGGAACTGACCGGCGACGATCTGGTGATCTGCCTGATATCCGGCGGCGGCTCGGCGCTCTTGTCCTTGCCCGCCGAAGGGATCAGCCTCGAGGACAAACAGGCCGTCACCGCCGACCTGCTGAAGTCCGGCGCGACCATTCACGAGATGAACTGCGTGCGCAAGCACCTCTCGGCGATCAAGGGGGGCCGCCTCGCCGCCGCCGCCGCGCCGGCCCGGCTCGTTGCCTTCGCGATTTCCGACGTACCGGGGGACGAGCTTGACGTGATCGGCTCCGGGCCAACGGTCGCCGACCCGACCAGCTATGCCGACGCGGTCGCGGTGCTCGCTAAATACGACGTCACGCCGCCACCCGCCATCGCCGCCCGGCTGGCCCAGGCCAAGGACGAGACACCCAAGCCGGGCGACGCGGTCTTCGTCAATACCGAAACCATCCTCGTCGCCACGCCGCAAATGGCGCTGGAAGCGGCGGCGGAAGTGGCGCGCGCGCGTGGGATCACTCCGGTCATTCTCGGCGACGCTATCGAGGGCGAGGCACGCGATGTCGCCCGGGTCCATGCCGGTATCGCCAGCCAGGCGGCGCGGCACGGCCAGCCGATGGCGACGCCCTGTGTCCTGCTAAGCGGCGGCGAGACGACGGTGACCGTTCGCGGCGACGGGCGCGGCGGGCGCAATGCCGAGTTTCTGGTCGGCCTGGCGGTGGCGCTTGGGGAACGATCGTCCGATTGCCTGGACCGGATCTCCGCCATTGCCTGCGACACCGACGGCATAGACGGCACCGAGGATAACGCGGGCGCCCTCTATCTCCCGGACACGGCGGCGCGCGCGGATGCCTTGAACCTCTCCGCCCGGGAGCGACTAGAGAACAATGACGGTTACGGTTTCTTCCAGGAACTGGGCGATCTCGTGATCAGCGGACCGACCTTGACAAATGTGAACGATTTCCGCGCGATCCTGGTGACGTAAAGCCGCGGGCCAGGGGCGTCGACGCGGGAGCGTGGCGTGATATTCTAACCGTAACCCTCCATACCGAGCGATCGGAGAGCGATCATGGCCGAGGCCCCCTACAATCCCCGGGACTGGGACACCCAGCCCGCCTATCTGGCGCCGGAATACAAGTCCACGATTACCCGCAGCCCGGGCAAACCGCTGATCCCGTTGCCGCAATCCCTGTCCGAGATCACCGGCCCGGTCTTCGGCCATGAAGCCGTCAACGCCTTGGACAACGATCTCACCAAGAACGGCGCCAGGAACGGCGATGAGCCGTTGGGCGAGCGGATCATCGTCACCGGCCGGGTGCTGGACGAGAACGAGCGTCCGCAGCCCAACACCCTGATCGAGATCTGGCAATGCAACGCCGCCGGACGCTATATCCACGCCGCCGACCAGCATGACGCGCCGCTGGATCCCAACTTCTTCGGTGGCGGGCGCTGCGTAACCGACGAGAACGGAGTGTACAAATTCACTTCGATCAAGCCGGCGGCCTATCCCTGGGGCAATCACAAGAACGGCTGGCGCCCGGCGCATATCCATTTCTCGCTGTTCGGTCCGGCCTTCGTGACCCGGCTGGTGACCCAGACCTACTTTCCGGGCGATCCGCTGCTGCCGCTGGACCCGATCTTCAACGCCACGCCCGAGGCCAATCGCGACGCGCTGGTCATGGATTTCTCGCTCGACGCCACCGAGGAAGGTTTCGCGCTGGGCTATGAATTCGATTTCATCCTGCGGGGCCGCAAGGCCACGCCGATGGAGGGCTAGACCATGGCGCGCAAACAAACGCCGTCGCAAACCGTCGGGCCCTTCTTCGCCTATGGCCTGACGCCCGAGCAATACGGCTTCGATCAGATGACCAGCATCGCCTCCGGCGACATGGCCGGCGCCGAAACCGACGGCACGCGCATTCGCGTCGAGGGTCGGGTCTTCGATTCCGAGGGCGCGGTGGTGCCCGACGCGATGATCGAGGTCTGGCAGGCCGACGCTCAGGGCCGCCACGCCCACCCCGCCGACAGCCGCGGCTCGAATGCCGGTTTTTCCGGCTTTGGGCGCCATGGGACCGGCACCGATCCCGAGAACCGGTTCATCTTCGACATGGTCAAGCCCGGGCCGATCGGAGATGGGCAGGCACCGCATCTGAACCTCATTGTTTTCATGCGGGGCATGCCGCTGCACGCCTATACGCGGATCTATTTCCCGGACGAGGCCGAGGCAAACGCCGCCGACCCGGTCCTGGCCGTGGTTCCGGCGGAGCGGCGCGGCACCCTCATCGCCCAGGAGAAGGACGGCGCGCCGGGCACCTATGTCTTCGACATCCGTCTGCGCGGCGACAAGGAAACCGTGTTCTTCGACGTTTAGGACTTCGAGGAGCGATCGTCTTCCCTCGATCGCCGGATAGCCGCATCGCGCCTGTGCTTATGGAATGGGAGCGATCGTCCGCGCTCGCGAGCATGGGTCGATCCACGGTATAGTTCTTGATCGAGGCCCCTTGGACGCAGGCGAGGATGGATTCATGAGCTTTCAAAAAATCGAGATCGAACCCGTATCCGGCAATCTCGGCGCGATTATCCATGGTGTTGATCTCGGCAATTTGGATGACGAGACCTTCGAGGAAGTTCACCAGGCTTGGCTCGACAACGGTGTCGTGTTCTTTCGGGATCAGGACATCACGCCGGAGGAGCAGATCGCCTTCGCCAAGCGGTTCGGCGAGATCCATTTCCATCCCTATATGCGCGGCCTCGACGAGCATCCCGAGGTGCTGGAGATCGTGAAGGAACCCGGCGACGGCTATACGTTCGGGGCGGTCTGGCACACGGATCAGATGTTCAACCCGCAACCGGCCATGGCGACGATGCTCTACGCCAAGGAAGTGCCGAGCCGGGGCGGTGACACGATGTTCTCGAACCAGTATCTCGCCTACGAAACTCTGTCCGCCCCGATGCGCCACGCGATTTCGGCGGTCAAGACCCACAATGTCGGCGACGGCTTTCGGCGCAGCATGGGCGCGTCCACCCGGAGCGAGCGCTATGCCAAGAACCCGACCATGCAGGCCAAGATCCGTGACCCCGGAAACGCGCCGACCGAAGCAAGGCATCCCTTGGTACGGACGCATCCGGAAACCGGGCGCAAACTGCTCTATATCGGCAGTCACACACTGACCCTAGATGGGTTCCAGGAGAAGGAAGCGGACGTACTAATCGATTTCCTGCGCGCGCATTCGGCCAAGCCCGAGTTTACCTGCCGGTTCCGTTGGGAGGTCGGCTCGCTGGCACTGTGGGATAACCGCTGCGTGCAGCATCAGGCGCTGGCGGATTATGACGAGCGAAGGCGGATGCACCGGATCACCATCGCCGGCGACACGCCCTATTGAGACCCGCCGCCAATCGAGGATCGGACCATGAAATTCGGACTGCATCTGGGGATTCGCGGCCCCGCGGCCGATCCCGACAGCCTGCGCGTCATAGCGGCGGAGGCCGAGGCACTGGGCTTTTCCCATCTCGGCTTCAGCGACCATGTGGTGATCGCCGATACCGTCGACTCGCCCTATCCCTATACCAAGGACGGACGCTGGTTCGCCGAGGATAGCGGCGAATGCCTGGAGCAGATCACCACCCTCGGCTATGTCGCGGCGACGACGACCAAGATCCGGCTGCTGACCTCGGTGATGGTGCTGCCGCATCGCCCACCGGTGCTCGCCGCGAAGATGCTGAACACCGTCGACGTGCTCTCCAAGGGCCGGCTGACGGTGGGCATCGGCGTCGGCTGGATGGCCGAGGAGATCGCGCTTCTGGACGGACCGCCCTTCGAGGCCCGCGGCGTCGCGTCGGATGAATATATCGCCGCGTTCCGCGAGCTCTGGACCGAGGCCAAGCCACGCTTCGAGGGCGACCATGTCCGTTTCGACGGTCTCAAATTCCATCCGAAGCCGACGCAGACCCCGCATCCACCGCTTTGGATCGGCGGCGAGGCCAAGGCCGGGCGGCGGCGCGCCGGTCGCATCGGCGACGGCTGGTACCCGGTCGGCAACAACCCCAAGGCGCCCTTCGACACGGCGGAGCTATATGCCGCCGGTCTCGCCGACGTTAATGCCGCGGCCGAGGCGGTGGGGCGCGATCCCGGAAGCATCTCCCGCGCCCTGCTCGCGATCTGGTATCGCCTGGGCGAGGCGGACGAGGCCAGGGACGGCGGGCGCCGATCCTTCACCGGCTCCGCCGACGACATTCTCGGCGATATCGACGCCTATCGACGCGCCGGCCTAGAGCATCTGGTGATCGGCGGCGAGAGCAGCGGGCTGGAGCAATGCCTGGAGCGCATGCGCCGCTTCGAGGCCGAGATCATGCGCCGGGTCGACTAAGTGGCGCGGGAAATTGACGTACCGGTGCTGGTCGTCGGCGGTGGCCCCATCGGACTTACCCTGGCGATGGCCCTGGCTTGGCGGGGCGTCGAGGTTCTGGTCTGCGAGATCCGGGCGCGGGGAGAGCCGCCGCCGCCGAAATGCAATCATGTCGCGGCCCGGACCATGGAAATCTTCAGACGCCTCGGTGTCGCCGGCAAGCTGCGAAACGCCGGTCTGCCGCCCGATTATCCGAACGACGTTTCCTACCGGACATCCTTCACCGGCACCGAGCTGACCCGCATCCCAATCCCCTGCCGGCGCGATCGCTACACCGCCACCGACGGCCCGGACACGGACTGGCCGACACCAGAGCCGCCGCACCGGATCAACCAGATCTTTCTCGAACCGATCCTCTTCGACCACGCCGCCCAGATGCCCAAGCTGCGCACCCTCAACAGGGTCCGGATCGAAAGTCTCACCCAGGACGAGGACCAGGTGGTCGCGCTGGCCCGTGATCTCGCTACCGGCGAGACCATTCGGATCACCAGCCAATATCTCATCGGCTGCGACGGCGGATCGTCGCTGGTGCGCAAGGCGATCGGCGCCAAATTCGAGGGCGACGCGGTGATCGCCCGGACCCAGACCTGCTATATCCGCGCGCCCAAGCTGATCGATCTGCAGACCGAGAAACCCGCCTGGGCGACTTTCTCGCTGAACCCCAGGCGATCCGGCAATGTCTACGCGATCGACGGCAGGGAGCGTTGGGTGGTGCACAATTATCTGCGCCCGACCGAGGCGGATTTCGACGCGGTCGACAGGGACTGGGCAATCCGGACGATCCTCGGGGTGGATGAAGGTTTTGAGTATGAAATCCTCTCCAAGGAAGACTGGTTCGGGCGCCGTCTGGTCGCCGACAAGTTCCGCGACCGCCGGGTCTTCATCGCCGGCGACGCGGCGCATATCTGGGTGCCCTACGCCGGCTACGGCATGAACGCGGGGATCGCCGACGCCATGAACCTCTCCTGGCTCCTGGCCGCGCATCTCAACGGCTGGGCCGCGCCGGCCATACTCGATGCCCATGAGCGCGAACGCCATCCGATCACCGAACAGGTCTCGCGCTATGTCATGGACCACGCCCATGCCATGGCCGGTCAGCGCGGCGCGGTGCCCGAGAATATCGAGGAGGACAGCCCGGAGGGCGCGGCGGCGCGCGCCAGGCTCGGCAAGGCGGCCTATGATCTGAATGTCCAGCAATACTGCTGCGCCGGCCTGAATTTCGGCATCTTCTATGATTCCTCGCCGATCATAGCCCACGAGGATGAACCCGCGCCCGGCTATACGATGGCGAGCTTCACCGCGTCGACGGTGCCGGGATGCCGGACGCCCTATTTCCAGCTTGGCGAGGGCCGCGGCCTTTATGATGCGATTGGCTCGGACTACACGCTTTTGCGGCTGGATCCGACGGTCGATGTCACCCCACTGGTCGAGGCGGCGCGCGCCCAGAACATCCCCCTCGCCGTGCTCGATCTCGACCGCGCGGCGGCGCCGAGCCCGTACCGGCACGCCCTCCTGCTCTCCCGCCCGGATCAGCATGTCGCGTGGCGTGGCGACACTCTGCCCGAGGACCCCGGTCGGCTCTGCGACCTGATCCGCGGCGCCCTTACAGCCTGACAGCCCCCCGTACCCCATCTTCACCAAGTCCCTAGCGGAAGCCAAGGTCTCGCGGTAAGACGGCGCGGGGGGAAACTACCTCCCCCCCCAAAAAAATCGCCCGCCTCCGTTACGGGAAGCGGGCGAATGGCATCATTGCCCCGGAACAGGGCCTGTTCACGCCGGGCCTAGATGGGGCTCTAGGCGTCGGCGTTTTGAATCTGGTCCTTCAAGGCCAATTTCTGGCGCTTGAGATCCGCGATGACCGCGCTATCAGGCATCGGCCTCGCTTGTTCATCTTCCAACTGACGGTCCAATTCGGCGTGGCGCTTCTGCAGCACCTCGGCTTGGCTATTCTCCGTCATCGGGTCTCCTTCCAGCTAGGATCCAGGCTTCCAATAAACAAATCGTACGCTCCGATTTCGCCTTGCGCAATGCCCTGGCTTCCACCATATTGCGCGGTTATTTTTAAGCTCCTGGAATCACTGTCAAAGAATTTTGATGCCCACTTCAGGCAAACAGAGACTTGTGGTCGGAATAAGCGGCGCGTCTGGCGTTATCCACGGCGTGCGCCTTTTGGAGCTGATCCGCGACCTACCGGAAGAGCACCGACCAGAGACTCACCTGGTGATGTCGCGCGCCGCCGAGGTCACCCTGGCGCACGAAACGAATCTCAAGGTTTCCGAGGTCCACGCCCGGGCCGACGTGGTGCACGCCAACAAGGATATCGGAGCGTCGATCGCGTCCGGGTCGTTTCGCACGATGGGGATGATCATCGCGCCCTGTTCGGTCAAGACGATGTCCGAGATCGCCAGCGGGGTGACAGATACCCTGCTTTCCCGGGCCGCCGACGTAGTCCTGAAGGAGCGCCGGCGTCTGGTCTGCATGGTCAGGGAAACGCCGCTTCATACCGGGCATCTGCGCACAATGCTCGCGCTGTCCGAGACGGGAGCGATCATCGCGCCGCCAATGGCCGCGTTCTACGCCAAGCCCGACACGCTGGAGGATATGATCGACCACACGCTGGGGCGGGTGCTGGATCTGTTCGATCTGGAGGTCGGTACGGTGAGGCGCTGGCGCGACGGCGAATCGGCCCGCCCGCCTCGCTAACGCCCCCGCCCTACGTCTACGCCTTCAGCGCCGCCTCGATCCCCGCCGCGACCTCCAAGGCCTTTTGATCGCCCAGGGTCTCTCCCATCACCATCAAGCCGACCGGCGCCTCGCCCGCCCCGTGGATCGGCAATGACGTGGCGCAACGGTCGAGGAAATTGCCGAAGGAGCTGTTGCGCAGCATCAGCATATTGGCCGCGTGATAGGCCTCATCGGACGCCGAAAGCTCGGCGATCGGCGGCGCGATGATCGGTGTCGTCGGTAACAGCAAGGCGTCGAAATCCCTCGAGGCGGCGTCGGCCTTGGCGCGAATCGCCGTGCGGTCTTCCAACAGTTTGATGTAGTCCGCCGCCGACATGCCCGCGCCGCGCTTGACGCGAACCGATACCCTCGGGTCGAACCGTTCCTCGTCACGCTCCAGCAGATCACGCAGGGTCGCGAAAGCCTCGGGCGCCGCGAAGCCGCCGGTCGCGTTGGCGGCGACGATATCCATGGTTACATCGAAGGGGATATCGACCAAGCGCGCGCCCGCCGCCGATAATCTGGATAGCGCCGACTGGAACGCCGCCGAGACATGCTCTTCCATGTCGTCCTGAAAGATGGTCTGGGGTACGCCCAGGGTCATGCCGGAGACCGCTCTCGCGACCAGAGGCCTCGTCGGCGCGCCGCTCATTACCTGATGGATCAACGCACAGCACGCGACGCTATTCGCGAGGGGACCGATGGAATCGAGCGTCGTCGACAGCGGAAAGGCGCCGGCGGTCGGCACCTGGCGCGCGGTCGGCTTGAAACCCGTCAGTCCGCAGAGCGCCGAAGGGATCCGCACCGAGCCACCGGTATCGGTTCCGATCGCGGCCACGGCCATGCCGTCGGCCACGGAAACCGCGGCGCCGCTGGAGGAACCGCCTGGAATCCGCTCTTTGGCTCGATCCCAGGGGTTGCGCGGGGTATCGTAATGCGGGTTGATTCCGAGACCGGAAAACGCGAACTCGGTCATGTTCGTGCGCCCGATGATCACCGCCCCCGCCGCGCGCAGCCGCGCCACGATCGGTGCGTCCTTGGTCGCCGGTGCCGAGCGATCACGCACCCGAGAGCCGGCCAGGGTCACCTCGCCCGCGACATCGAAGAGATCCTTGATCGAGATTGTCACGCCGGAAAGCGGACCGCCGGCAACCCCCAATGCCCTGGCCTCGTCGCTGGCCTTGGCCGCGCCCCGCGCGCGGTCGTGATAGACCCGCGTGAAAGTCCGCGCGCCCTCGCCGTCCATGGCGTCAATCAGGGCGAGAGCGCGTTCGGTCTCGGCCAAGCTCGTGGTCGCGCCGGAGGCGAAGTCGGCCTGGATCTCGGAAATCGTCTTGCTCATCTTCTCGTGTTTCCCACGTTACGGCTGCTTCGGCGCGCCGTCCGCGCCATCGCTTGTCGAGACGATACCCGTATCCGCGCCCTCGGCAAAGGCGCCGGACAACAAAGCTTGGATCTGGGGGGCGGCATTTCGCTCACCCTCGATTTCCAGCACGCCGTGATAGAGCATCAGGTTCTCCTCGGCGATGCGCCGGGCACGGACAGGATCGACAGTTTGTCGCCCCGCGAGAGGAGCGGCCGCGGAAACAATCAGGCCCTGCAGCAGCCGTTCGCCATGGAGTTCCGATGCGAGAATCGCGCTTCGCAGAGCCTCGCTCCCCTTGGGGTCGGCGCGGGTCTTGAGCCATCGGCGAGCACTTCTAAGAGGCTCGACCACATTGGCGCGCCAATCGGCGCAGGCATTAATGATCCGGTTTAGCCGCGCCGCGTCCAGGACGTCGTCACGGGACCCACGCCAGCAACAGAATAAAAGAAGATTGACCTCGAAACCGAAGTCATCCTGAAGCGCGAGACAGGATTCCCGAGCCCGCTCGTAAACCGACAGAGCGTAATTCCAAAAATCTTCAGCATCGCTCATGACAATGTCCGCGCGCTCTATCCCGGCGCCTAAAACTACGCTATGACCAACGGATCACCAACGCCCGGAGCAAGAAACCGTCGTGCAGGATCGCGAGGAACTGGAAGCCAGGCTGGAGAGCTTGAAACTGGAACATCGGGATCTCGACGACGCCATCGACGGGCTTTCCGATACGTCGGGCTTCGACCAGTTGAAACTTAGTCGGCTGAAGAAGCGAAAACTCGCGCTAAAGGATCAGATCATCCAGCTTGAGAGCGATCTACTGCCCGATATCATCGCCTGAAACCGGACTTCCCGCTCCCGACGCCGGGCCACCCTCAAGCCGAACCGGTGATTTCCTCCAGCTTGGCCTCATCCAGATCGCCGGCGCCGTGGCGTCCGACCACCGCGCGCAATCCGTTCATGAGCTCGACCCCCGTGGGCCCGCCCTCGCCACGCACGTCCTGTTGCTTGACCGCGCGCAACGCATCGACATGCATATTGAGAACCATCAGTTCGACACGTCCGAAACGGTCGCTGAGATCGATGAACTTACAGGCGGAATCGCTGATCCGCGTCACCAGTTCATAACCAAAGGTGCCGGCCTGCCCGCGAAGATCATGCAGCGAGACGCGGATCGCGCTGACCGCCGCGTCCATTTCCTCCGGGTCGGCCAGGGCCTCGCTCATCCGAGCGCCGATCCGCTCGACATCCTCATGATAGATCGAGACAAATTCATCGCTCAAATTTTCCATGGCTTTTTCAACGCGTTGGAGTAGCGCGTCGACATTGCCACCGGGGATCGCCCGGACCTTCTGGGCAATCCGATTGGGATTCTCGACAACCTCGAGATTACCGTGCTTGGCCATCTCCAGTCCCCGTCAGGTCTGATCTCGCGTAGTATTCCAGAGTTTTCCGTCACCGCCAAGTCACGATAACTAGAGGCGAAAGCCCGCGCGCGTTAGGCGTCGTCCTTGCGCCGCTTGGGTCCGCGATAGTTTGGGTCCCGACGGCGGCGGCGATCGGGGCCGAAATAATCATCGGTTCGGATGAAATTCCGGGGGGTTTCGATGATCCTCGAAATCCGCCCATAAAGTGCCTTGGCGGAGACCGGCTTGGCGGGAAACTCGGTGGTTCCGGCGTCGCGGGCGGCGGTAATCATGCCGCGCGTGGTATTCGCGGAGAGCACGATGATCGGCACCAACGGATCATCGACATTCCGGCCCTTGCGGATCGCGCTGATCAGGTCGATGCCGGTGCCGTTCTCCATCTCAAGGTCCGTTATCACCTGATCGTAGCTGTTATTGGCCATCAATTCGAGTCCGCG
This sequence comes from Alphaproteobacteria bacterium, assembly GCA_038118725.1. Taxonomy (GTDB): domain Bacteria; phylum Pseudomonadota; class Alphaproteobacteria; order Thalassobaculales; family Thalassobaculaceae; genus JADHLJ01. Next base: position 68,497 of record JAYOIK010000009.1, read on the forward strand.
CTTGCCGCTATTGGCGGTATCGACAGAGCCGATCCCCATGGCGTTCAGCGCATCGACGAGGAGTGTGCGCATGAACTGGTTGTCCTCGACCACCAGCAACCTCAGGTCGGACATTGCATAGAGCGTCATGAACCCTCCGTCCGATGGGGCCTAGCGTGGCGGAGACCTCTGAAGATCCATGCTTGTCGCCAAGCCAGCCGTCCTTATAATGCGCGCCTTTCACTTAACGGGAGGCGGATATGGTTCGTCAAGGGGACGACGAGTCCGGGAACGGTGGCGACGGCGCGCCGACGGACGCGCCCATGGTCGGAATCATCATGGGAAGCCAGTCGGATTGGGCCACCATGCGCCAAGCCGCCGACCTTCTGGATGAACTCGTCATTCCGTATGAATCCCGTATCATCTCGGCGCATCGCACCCCCAAGCGCATGGCCGACTATGCCGAAGCCGCCCGGGGTCGGGGCCTTAAGGTGATTATCGCCGGGGCCGGTGGCGCCGCGCATCTTCCCGGCATGGTCGCCTCCCAAACCACCTTGCCGGTCCTTGGTGTTCCGGTGGAGAGCCGCGCGCTTAAGGGCATGGACAGTCTGCTGTCGATCGTTCAGATGCCCAAGGGCATTCCTGTCGGCACGCTCGCGATCGGAGAGGCCGGGGCCGGAAACGCGGCGCTGTTGGCCGCCGCGATCCTGTCGACGCAGAATGCCGGCATCGCCGAGCGCCTCGAGGCCTGGCGGGCGGAGTTGACGGCTTCCGTCGCCGAAACACCGACGGATACGCCGTGAGCAAGCCACTCTCTCCCGGCGCGACGATCGGCCTTCTCGGCGGCGGCCAGCTTGGCCGGATGACCGCGCTGGCGGCGGCGCCGCTCGGATACCGCTGCCACGTCTTTACCCCAGAGACCGATAGCCCGGCCTCGCAAGTAACCGACCTCACGACCGTCGCCGCCTATGACGACGAAGCCGCGCTCGCCGCCTTCGCCGACGCGGTCGATGTCGTGACTTATGAGTTCGAGAACATCCCCCTGGAAACCGCGGCCTTTCTCGAGGCACGCAAGCCCCTGCGGCCCTCGGCGGCGGTTCTGGGAATCTCTCAGCATCGGGGCCGCGAGAAGGCCTTCGCCACGCGCCATGGTGTCGCGGTGGCTCCGTATCGTCTGGTCACCAGCCGGGCAGAACTGGACGAGGCGGTGGCGGCGATCGGGTTGCCCGCGGTACTCAAGACCTGCCGCTTCGGCTATGACGGCAAGGGCCAGGCGATGCTTCGCGCGCCGGAAGATGTCGAGCCGGCATGGGCTACTCTCGCGACGGATGACGCGATCCTCGAGGGGTTCGTACCGTTTGAAAAGGAAGTCTCGGTGATCGTCGCCCGAAACCCGCAAGGCGACACGGCGGCCTATCCAGTTGTCGAGAACCATCACGAGAACCACATTCTCGACACCACCACGGCGCCGGCGCATGTAAGCGACGATACCGCCGAGGCCGCCCGACGGATCGCCGTGACCCTGGCCGACGCGCTTGATCTTATCGGGCTATTGGCGATCGAGATGTTCGTCATGCCCAACGGCGATGTTCTGATGAACGAGATCGCGCCCCGACCGCATAACTCCGGGCACTGGACCCAGGACGGCGCGAAAACCAGCCAGTTCGAGCAATTCACCCGTGCCGTCGCTGGCCTCCCGCTCGGCGCGCCGGATATCGCGCGGCCCACGGTCATGAAGAACCTGATCGGCGACGCGGTGGATCAATGGCCCGAGATCCTGGCCGAACCCGACGCCAAGCTACATCTCTACGGCAAGGCCGAAAGCCGCCCCGGTCGCAAGATGGGACATGTGAACCGGGTGAAGCGGGACTAGCCCGCTAGCGAGCGCCGAGTCCAGCCAGCGGTTTTGTCAGCCGATCAACGAATTCCGACACCCGGGCCTGAGCCTTGGGGATCTTCATGATCCCCGCGATCCGGCGATCCAGAAACCCCCAGGTCTCCGCGTGCCCCTCGGAGGCGTCGTCCAGCCAAAAGAGGGTCGTGGAGGCGAGCACCGCCGCCAGAAGACCGCGTTTGGTGTAGAAGTTGAAATCCGTCGCCTGGTCCCCCGCGACCCGCCAGATCGCGTCGACGGTGCGGTAGCCGTCGCGCAAGGCGGCGGCGGTATTGCCCGGCAACGCCTTTATCGCGATCAGACGCCGCACGGCTTCCTCGTGGCCCTCCATAGCCTCAAGCCGGGCGCGGACCGCCCAGGTGATACGCTCGCGTATCTTCATCGCCGCGAGATCCATCTCCGAAAGGCGCGCCAACATCCGGCGATCGGCCCAGTCTGGGAAATGCGCGACGAGATCCCGCTCCGGCTCAACGAAAACAGCGTGGATCTGGCCCTCGGTAAACCCGATATCCGCCGCGCCCGCCGAAAGCGCGGTCATCCCCCAGCCGTCGAAAACCACGTGAGGTAGCGCCGCCTCGAGCAACCGGTCGCGGCTGACCTGGCGTCGGCGCGAGGACTGGTCACTCATCTTCGCCCCGCCCTGACAGTTTGGCCTCGATAGCGGCCTCGGCCATCTCGTCGGCATAGCCGATCCGGCGCATATCGGTCATGCGCTCAAGGTAGAGGATACCGTCCAGATGGTCGACCTCGTGCTGCACCACCCGCGCGTGAAAGCCGGCGGCTTCCCGGGTGACGCGGTTGCCCTCGCCGTCCAACCCGGTATAGCGGATCCGCGCGTGCCTCGGCACCTCGCCGCGCAGGCCGGGGATCGAGAGACAACCTTCCCATCCCAGCTCCAGCGCCTTGCCGATCGGTTCGATTTCGGGATTGATCAAGGTTTGCAAGGCGAGCGGACCGTCACCCTCGGTGTCGGATGCGCGGCCCTCCGGCACCTCGAATATGATCACGCGAAGGCTTTCTCCGACCTGGGGAGCGGCTAGGCCAACACCACCGGCCGCGCGCATGGTCTCCACCATGTCCGGCAACAGCGCGACGACCCGCTCCATGTTCGCGGCGTCGACCGGCGCGGCGCGAGCGGCCAGAACCGGATTTCCCATCTTGACGATCTTGCGTAAGGCCATGTGGTGGATATAGGCGCTGGCGAGGTCGAGGTAAAGCCGGGGCTTTCCCCGACACCTGGCGGTCACCACGAGACGGGGGAACTCATCCATGGGAGATTTTATCAAAGTCCCCTTGGCAGGGTGGGCGGACTATGCTATCTCCACGCCCTTCCAGGGGCTTCGTGCCTCCGGTTGTGTTTCGTACTTCACATTGGTTCGTACTGGAGGCCGATTTCCGTGCACGTTTCCGTCCGCGACAATAATGTTGACCAGGCTCTGCGCGCGCTCAAGAAGAAGATGCAGCGCGAGGGTATCTTCCGTGAGATGAAGCTTCGTCGGAACTACGAGAAGCCGTCCGAGCGCCGCGCCCGCGAACAGGCCGAGGCGACGCGCCGTCATCGCAAGCTGATGCGCAAGCGGCTGGAGCGCGAGGGCTACTAGAACCCTCGCCCGCTCCTGGAACCAACGACGGTTCCGCCGAAAAAGACAAAAGCCGCCCTCGGCATCGAGAGGCGGCTTTCACTTTTAGACCACGGAAGCTTTGCCCGGAGCCGGCGCGGCTTAGGCGACTTTCGCGACGTCGCAAAAGGTCTCGTTGTAACAGGCGCCGGATTCGATATCCGTGCGGATATCCGCGTCCAGGAGGACGTTCACCGTCCGCGCGTTTCGGCTATGAGCGAACCACGTGCCCTTCGGCGTATAGAGCACCCCCGGCAAGACCGCGTCGGAAACGCGGGCGACCAGGAAGGTCTCGCCGCGCTGATTATGAACCCGGAGCATGTCGCCGGTCCGCACATCCCGCGCCTCGGCATCGCGGGGATGGATTTCCACCTCCTCGGCGCCGTCGGATTCCGCGCACCCGCCAAAAGTCGCGTTGGTTCGCTTGGATGATGACGGCGAGATGATGGTCAGCGGGAAGCCGCGCTCCACCACTTCGTATCGCGGCAGGCCGTATCCAAAACGATCCTCGAGATCCTGGCAGAAAAGCTCGATCTTGCCCGACGCCTTGCCCGGCATGACCGTATCGCAGAGGATCAGGTCGTCTCCATCCGCGGTCCGCATCTCCAACGCCTCGCCGAGCGGAAGCGCGCTCGGGCTCCGGCCGCCGAGTTTGGGATCGGCGTCGGCGAAGGCCGCGTCCATCAGCTCGGCGTCGGATTCTCCGAAGATCGGATCATTGAAGCCGAACCGGGCCGCGAGACGTCGGAAAATCTCGGTGTTCGGCAGGGACTCGCCCACCGGCGGGATCACCGGCTCGGCGCGCTGCAGATAATGATGGCCGTAGGAGCCATAGACATCGGCATACTCGAAATGGCTCGCCGCCGGCAGCACCACGTCGCAATAGGCCATGGAATCGGTCATGGCGATTTCAGCGCCGACGACGAAGAGGTCCTCGCGAGACAGCGCCTCGATCATTCGGGTCTGATCGGGATGCACCGCGACGGGATTGTGGTTGTAGATGAAGACCGCGTCGATCGGCGTTTCCAAGCTCTTGTCCAGCAGCAAGGTCGAAACATCGACGATGTTGATGGTCCTGGTCCCCTCGGGAACCAGGTCGGGTCGCTGAAGCCGCGAGGAGTTCCTCGGAAAAGCATTGCCCGGCTTGGCGAAAACCCCGGCACCCAACCGCCCGTGATTCCCGGTCAGGGCCTGGAGCGCCATGGCCGCGCGAATGCCCGAGCCACCGCTATGGCCGCGCTCGATCCCGTTGCCGACTGAAACGCCGACGATCTTGCCCTCGGCGTACCAGGACGCGAAGGTATCGAAGGTCTCGCGATCAATCCCGCAGATCTCCTCGACCATCTCGGGTGTGTATTCCCGCGCCTTGGTCATATAGGCCTCGGCGCCATCGACCCATTTGGCGATGAACGCGGAGTCGTGGGCGCCGCGCCGTTCCAGCTCCGCCGCCATGGCCATGGCCAGGACGACATCGGTGCCCGGCCGGATCTGGATGAACAGATCCGCCTGCTCGGCGATCCGGATGCGCTTGGGGTCGATGACGACGAGTTTCGCGCCATGGGAGTCCCGCGCGGCCTTGATCTCGCGGGCCAGATGCAGGTTCGAGACGGTGACATTGTTGCCCCAGACGACGATAAGCTCGGAATGACGCAACTGGGTCGGCGGCATGCCGGGCGCGCCGCCATAGAGGCTGGCATAGGCGGCGCCGCGCACCAGGCCACAGAGCGGGCCGCGCGACAGCAGCGAGGCGCCGAGCTTGTGAAAGAACCGCCGATCCATCGATCCGCCCGCGAGCTCGCCATGCGGGCCGGCATAGTTGAACGGCAGCACGGTTTGCGGGCCATGCCGCGCGATCGCCTTGGACATCCCGTCATGCACGAGATCGAGCGCCTCGTCCCAGGAAATCCGCTCAAACTTCCCGGAGCCCTTCGGACCGACCCGCTTCAAGGGATGGGTCAGCCGCGCCTTGCCATGCACGAATTCGGGATAGCTGCGAGTCACCTTGTTGCAGATCACCCCGGCGGTATAGGGATTGCCCTCGGAACCACGCACCTCGAGCACGCGGCCCCCGTCGGTCTTCACCGCGAGGCTACAGGTATCCGGGCAATCCAGCGGGCATACGCTGGGCTTGGTCTCGAAAGTCTCGGTAACGGCCATGGCCGGGGCTCCCCATTGCGACAACGCGCCGAGAGGGCGCGTACCATCGAACGAGACGATATACCCAGAGTGGCTCCCTTACATAGATCCACTTAGAGTAACCTCATGGGGCCATTCGATAGTCTAAATCGTGGCTATGAAAGTCGAGCGGTTTTACAGCTTCGGCACGATATCGCTGACGAAGCGGTCCATCTGTTCGGTCTGGGCCGCCGCGCTGTCGCCGCGGTAGCGGACCACGATCTTCTGGAAGCCGGCATCCAGGATGGATTTCAGATCGTCGACGATCTGGGCCTGGGAGCCGCTACCCATGTCACGGCCGCCGAAGGGGCCCTGCTTGGGCTCTCCGGGGTTGATGAAGATCTTGTAGACCATCTGGAGGTCCTCGAAACGCCGTCCCTCCTCGCCGCAGATGCGTTTCAGCGCGGCGATGCGCTCGGGCATTTCTTCCGGTCCCAGGGCCACCGCGAGCCAGCCGTCGTTACGGGTCACCCGGCGCAGGGCCGGGTTCGAGACCCCGCCGATCAGCACCGGGGGGTGCGGGCGCTGGACCGAGCCGGGCACCGAATGCACCGGCTCGAAGCTGTAGGTCTCGCCTTGATAGCCGACCTCTCCACCCGCCGAGAGCGCCTTGAAGATCTCGAGATACTCATCGGTCACCTTGCCGCGCTTGGCGAAGTCGAAGGTATCCAGCGCCTCGAACTCCTCCTTCAGCCAGCCGACGCCGGCCCCGAGGATCACGCGCCCTCCGGAGAACTGGTCGATGGTAATCAGCATCCGGGCCAGCAGAACCGGATTGCGGTAGGGGATGATCAGGACAGCCGTGCCGATCCTGAGCCGCTTGGTGGCGCCGGCCAAAACGCCCATCGCGGCGATCGGCTCCAGCAGGGGATCCGATGTCGGAGCCGGAAAGTCGCCGGTCGCGCTGAACGGATAGCGGGAGTCGAAGCTGGCCGGAAAGACCACGTGATCGGCGAGCCAGATCGACTCGAACCCCGCCTCCTCGGCGAAACGCGCCAGGGTGGTGATGGTCTCGGGCTCGGCCAGCGGCCCGTAGATCCCGACATCCAGGCCGAATTGGTCGATGCTTGCCATGGCCCTCTAGCCTCCGTTCGGCGCGTATTTGCCGGTCAATTGCGGCGTCGGGGTATCGTGGCCCTGGTTCTTGCGGTCCAGCCGGGTCTCGCGCGACCAGGTCCGCTTCAGGTCATCGCGAACATTGATCTTGAGCCGCCCCAGCCCCTGGACTTCCAACTCCACCACGTCGCCGTCCTGGAAGGAGCTGAGCCCTCGGTGGTTAGTGCCGGTGGCGACCAGATCGCCAGGCTCCAGCGCGTGGATTGAGCTCAGGAAGGCGATCACCTCCGGCAGCTTGTGGGCCATGTCGTTGGTGTTGAAGTCTTGCTTGACTTCGCCGTTCACCCAGAGCTTGACCGGCAGGTTCTGGGGATCGTCGATCTCGCCGGCGGTCACCAGGAACGGGCCGATGGGCGCGAAGGTCGCGCGCGACTTCACCTGGAAGAACACGTTGCGATCCGGCGGCAGGCCACGGGCCGAGCCGTCGATGAAGTTGAGATAGCCGAAGACATGGCTCATCGCGTCGGCCTCGCTCACATTATCGGCGCGCTTGCCGATCACCATCGCGAGCTCCGCCTCGCCCTCGAAGATGGTCGCCGGCACATCCGGCAGGATCATCGTGTCGCCATGGCCGATGATCGCGCTCGAGGCCTTGTGGAAGGCATTTCTCAGCGGTTTTTGCGCCAAGGTGCCGTCTTCCATGTAGTTGACGGCCATGCAGTCGATGTTCCCGGGCTTGGGCAGCGGCGGCCGGATCCTCACGGAGGACAGTGGTACCACTTTCCCGGCCTCCGCGGCCGCCTCCAGCTTGCCGCGATAGTCGTCGAAACGGGCGATCAGGCCGCTCATCAGATCGCCTGGGCCGGTATGCGGGATGTCCTGGACGACGTCGGACACGTCGACGACGCCGTCGCCCTTGACCACGCCGAGCTTGAAATCATCGAAATAGGCCAACTTCATCGCTTGTCTCCCCGGGCGCGGCGCCCCGAACTCAGTGATTGCCGAAAAGATAGGGTACGTCCGCCTTCTGGCAGACATCCCGGATCAGCTTGCGCAGGTTCTCGTTGACCGGAATACCGTTGGCGAGCCGGTCCTGGCGGGTCATGTGTTCCGGCTCTCCGGCGACCAGAACCGGCTGGTCCGGGTCCGCCGGCTCCACCGCCTTCAGGGTGTCGACCACGGTCTCGACATCGGCGATATACTCGTCCATGGGCCGGAAAGCCTCGGGATTGATCGCCTGGAAATAGTGGCCGAGCCCGTCCGGATCGCTCGGCCCCTGGGACTTGACGCGAAGCGGCGAGAAGGAGGCGCCGGGCAGGGTGCCGCCTAGCAGATGCGAGAACAGGCCCAGACCATAGCCCTTGTGACCGCCGAGGGTATCGCCGGCGCCACCGACCGGATTGAAACCGCCTCGGTCACGCTTGGCGAAGATCGCCAGAGCCTCGTTAGGATCGGTAATAACCCGACCGTCCCCGTCATTGACCCAACCCTCGGGTAGGTCAATCTCGCGCAGTTGCTTGACCCGGACCTTGTTCACCGCCGCCACCGTGGTCGCGAAATCCAGAACTAGCGGCGGGTATTTGCCCGCCGGCGAGGCCAGGGCGAACGGGTTGGTGCCGAGCACCGGCTGGGTTCCGCCGGTCGGCACCATGGTGATCCCCCGGGTCGAGGTCGTCACGATGCCGATCATCCCGGCCTTGGCGGCCAGTTCGGCGTAGTAGCCCGCGGCGCCGAAATGGTGCGAGTTCATCACCGCGACAAGACCGATATCATTCTCACGCGCCTTCTCGATCGCCAATTCCATGGCGTGCACGGATATCGGATGGCCAAGCCCCTGCTCGGCGTCCAGCAAGGCCGTGGTGGCGCGTTCGCGCACCACCTTGACGCCGGCCTTTACGTTGAGCGCGCCGCGCCGGAAGGTCTCGTCATATTGCCGCAGCATGTTGATGCCGTGGGAGTCGACGCCCCTGAGGTCGGTCTCGACCATCACCTCGGCGGCGGTCGCGGCGAAGTCATCCGGCATGCCCCAGGCGGTCAGCACGCTCAGAATTTGTGCTCGAACGATATCGGCGGGCACCCTCGGCGGGTTCAACAGGTCATGCTCGCTCATGGCAGGGTCTCCGCGCGGGTATAGCGCCGCCAGGCGCTCATCTGGATGGCCGAGGTCAGGCAGTGGACCACGACCGGCTTGGTCTTGACCGCGAAGGCGGCGGCGATCTTCTCGGCGACCTCGGACTCGTCGCGAATGGTGATCCCCTCGGCTCCGAAACTGCGCGCCCAATCGGCGAAGTCGGGATTGGTTAGCCGCGTGCCATCCATGAAGGCGCGCTCGGGATAGCGGACATAGGAATGCATCCCAATGGTGCCGTACATGGAATTGTCCGAGATGATCATGATCGGGTTGACGCCGTATTGCCGCGCCGTGGCGATCTCGTTGCCCATCATCAGCGCGCCGCCATCGCCGATGAAGCAGACGATCTGCGTATTCGGTCGGCGCAGGCCCGCCGCCACGGCCATCGGCATGCCCGAGCCCATGGCCCCGACCACCGAGGACAGGAAGATCTGCTTCTGCCCAAAGCCGATATAGCGGTGCAGGAAGCTACCGAAATTACCGGCGTCGGAAGTGACCGTCGCGTTCTCCTCCAGGTGCTTGTCGACCTCGTAGACAATGGCGGCGAAGTTGACGCCGTCTTCGGTCGGCTCCCATTCCTTGGCCAGCAGAGAGCGGTGGATCTTGTGCAGCCCGTCGACCCAGCCCTGCCGCTTCTCCGCGCCCGCTGGAACGTCCAAGCGCAGCAGTGACTTGATCACCTCGTGCGGGCTCGCCGGAATGCCGAGATCCGGACGCCAGACCCGTCCGACCTCGTTCGGATCCGGCCAGACATGCACGAAGGGCAGCTGCGGCTGGGGCGCGGTCGGAAAGCTGTAGGATTGGCTCACCGTGTCGGTCATCCGCTCGCCCAGCGCGACCATCAGATCCGCCTTCTTCATCTCGTCTATCAGCGCCGGCGGCACCCGGATGCCCATATAGCCGCCGAAATTGCCGTGCCGGGCGTCGAACAGTTGCGGGCGGCGGTGGGTCGGGCTGATAGGCAGGACCCAGCTCTCGGCCAACTTGTTGAGATCGGCGAAGACAGCCTCGTCATGCACCGCGTCGGCCATCAGCGCGCCGCCGACCAGGATCAGCGGCCTTTCCGCCTTGGCGATCCGATCGGCCAACTCGGCGATGTCTTCCTGGCGCGGCGCGGCGGCAACCCGGGGGCGCGGCGGGTCGACCGGCGCGTCGGTTTCGTCATCGAATATATCCTCCGGCAGGATCACCGCCACCGGCCCCGGCGTGCCGCTCTCGGCGATGTGGAAGGCCCGCGCCAAGGCCTCGGAGGCCATCTCCGGCTCGTTCACCTCGATCACCAGCTTGGTGATATCCGAGAGCAGCACCGAGTAATTCTGTTCCTGAAGCGCGAGCCGCCCGAAATCCGCCCGCTCCACCTGCCCCACAAGCATCACCATGGGCGTCGCGTCGTGATAGGCCGAATGCAGCGCCACCAAGCCGTTGGCCAGCCCCGGCCCCCGGCTGACCATCGCCACCCCGGCCCGATCCCGCAGCCGCCCATCCGCCGCCGCCATGAACGCCGCCCCGGCCTCGTGCCGGCAGACGATGATCCGGGTCGAGTTCCGCTCGACCAACGCGCTGGTAAGCCCGATATAGCTTTCGCCCGGAACGCAGAACACCTGATCGATGTCATGGGCTTCCAGGCTATCCGCCAAAAGGCGGGCGACGAATTGGGTCATGAGGGTTCTTTCCTGCGCGAGAGACGGATGTGAATTGGAGGGATCTTAGCGCAGCGAGGGTGGGAGTCGTCATCGCATGTCGGATTGATGGTGGGGGGGCTCCGTTCCGTAGCTGCCTCCGGTTGGACGGCCCGATTGGACGACAATAGCAAGCCGTTAATCCACCACCACCCGTCACCTCGTACTTGATACGGGGCCGACGCCTGAAACGATGACACGTGACGGATGGCGGATCACGACCCGCCTCTCGGTGCATGCTTGCCTGAATTTGATCACGCCGAGCCGCTCAGGCGTAGGTCCCGGATCAAGTCCGGGATGACGCTGGAGTTGGGGGATAACGACGGCAAAGCTCGGTTGCGACGGGGGCGGTTACGAGACAGGGACGATTACTGAACCGATGCCGCGAAATGCCACGTGTTTGGCAATCAACCGTTCGCGCTCAACGATAGTTTGGTGTTCGCGCCCGGATTTCATCGCCGAGCACGTCAAGAACAGACCCAACCTCCGCCCCCTCCTGGCGGACCTTGATCAAGGCAAGACTGCCGATGACGGTATCGCCGTCAAATCGCCGCGCGGCATTGATATCGACGCGCAAAGCCCGCACCGGATCGCCAAGGCCATGGGCTCGGCATGGCTGGCGCGTCAGCCATGGAATGACCCAGGCCGCCGCCGCCGAAGCGCTCGGCATCAGCGAGCGCGGCATTCGCCTCTACGAGAACGGCTCGCAGCCGATCCCCAAGACCATCACCCTCGCCACCCGTGGCTATGACGCGGTGGCGGCGGAGTAGGGTGTTAAACGGTCGGGGTTAGAAGAGGGGTTCCGTAACTGTCCCCGGACTCTGTAAGATTCGATAACTGTCCCTGAAGGTCAGACTTGGCCATTAGGAAACTAACCTTTGTCAAT
>JAYOIK010000010.1:0-10318 GCA_038118725.1 Alphaproteobacteria bacterium
GTCGCGAGGTCTTCGATCACGGCCAGTTCGAGTACATCGTCTCGGCGCATCTGGTGAAGCTCGCGGTGGCGGCGCGAGAGGAACTCCTTGCCCGCCCCGACGCCCCCTGGGCCGGTCTGATGGCCGCCTCGGTCAACCGCTTCATGCACGAGCCGCTGAAGCGCAAGCACACCACCCGCACCGCCCGCCAGGCCTTGGGCTTTGTCGCGCCGGAGGGGTAGGTGCCGACTAGGCAGGCAGGACCCTTCGAGACAGCACTTCGTGCTTCCTCAGGGTGAGTGGACAATGAGAACTCACCCTGAGGAGCGCGCGAAGCGAGCGTCTCGAAGGGTCTTCGCGAACCAATCGACACGTCATCCCTCCGCGACGATCCCCGTGGGCTTGCCGTCGATGCTTTTGACGTTCTTGCGCTTCCAGTACCGCGCGACCCCGTCCGGGCCCATATCGGCATAGAACGGCAGCAACTCGCTCTCGCCCCTGCTCCGTTGGAAAATCATTTCCGGCACGCCGGTCCCGCAGGAGGTCTGCACCAGATCGACGGCGAGGTCGAAGATCTGCCGGCTGCCGGCGAGTTCAGGGAACAGCGGCCCGAGTTCCGCCCATTCCGGGTCGCGGGGATGGATCACCTTCGCCTCGCCATAGACCCGCAGGATCAGCGGCTCGCCCTCGAAGGCGCAGAACATCAGGGTCATGCGGGGGATTTCCAGCACATGCGCGGCGGTCTCGTTGCCGCTTCCGGAGAGGTTCAACCAGACAATTCGATTGGCGTTCAGCACCTTCAGCGTATCCATGCCCTTGGGTGACAGGTTCACCCGCCCGTCGCGCCCCGCCGTGGCGACGAAAAACAGTTTCTGGGCTTCGATGAAAGCCCGCTGCGTGTCTCTAAGCGATGATCCCGCGCCCATGATGCGCCTCCTCTCGTGACCATGGCGGCATTCTAGATCATCATTGCTGACAGCTTATTGTCAGTAGTGATCCGGTAAACTTGAATCGCCGTTGGAGATTCACATGCGCCGCACCGACCGTCTGTTCGAGATCATTCAAATTCTGCGCGCCGCCAAGGCGCCGCTCTCGTCGGCGCGGATCGCCGAGAGGCTCGAGGTCTCCCAGCGCACGATCTATCGCGACATCGCCACCCTGCAAGCCATGCGCACCCCGATCGAGGGGAAGGCCGGGATCGGCTATATCATGCGCAAGGAATACGACCTGCCGCCGCTCAATTTCGATGAGCGGGAACTCGAGGCAATCGTGGTTGGCCTCAGTCTGCTGGGGCGCACGGGAGACACCGCGTTGGAAGCGGCGGCGCGGCGCGTCCTCTCGAAGATAGATGTCTCGCGCGCCGGCGCCGATACGCTTCGGGTCGACGACTGGGGCGTTCCGCCAGAGCGGCAGGGCGATCTGGATCAGCTACGCCAGGCGATCCGAGACGAGCGCGCGCTTCGCATCCGCTATCGCGACGGCAAGGACGCGGAGACCGAGCGGGTCATCCTGCCGATCGCGCTCACCTATTACATCGAGGTGGTGGTGCTGTCGGCCTGGTGCACCCTGCGCAAGGATTTCCGCCACTTCCGCGCCGACCGCGTGCTGGAGTGCCGGCCGCTGGACCGGTTCTTCACCGGCAAGGGCGACGAGCTCCGCCAGCTGATGGACGCGGGGGATGATTGGTGAGGCCGGGACGGTAAAGATTATCTTCTACTGAGACCGAGTCTCCTGACGCTTTTCCCAAGTTGAAACCAGGAATGATGACATCGCGCCGGCGAGGTTTACCACGAGTTCGGCATGCCTCGAACTAGGCCGAACAGGGCGACGCCCTTGGCCGTGTGCATCACCAACCTTGTTTCTTATAGCGGCCACATTGTTCACAATTGATTGGCAGTTGCCCAAGATAGACTTGAAAATTCCTTCTTGATGTTGGCTAGGCGCGAGATCCAATTCCTCCGCGCAAAGCTGCCAAAGTTTCGGGAGCTATCCGGTTGACGTACCACGGCTGACTCCCTATATACAATGGGAAGCAACGACGGACGAAAACCAATGTTCAAGCTCGACCTTACCAACCCGATCTACTCAGACGTGGACAAGGCCCGCGAACATCTGGAGTCCGTCATGTGGCCGCACGGCCCGGTGTGCCCCCGGTGCAAGATTTCGGGTGATCGCATAACCAAGTTGATGGGCAAGTCCACCCGCCCCGGTGTCTACAAGTGCAAGGACTGCCGCAAGCCGTTTTCCGTCACGGTCGGCACCGTCATGGAGCGGTCCAAGATCCCTCTAACCAAGTGGCTGCTGGCGGCTCAACTAAAGGCCGCGTCGAAGAAAGGTATCAGCGCCCTGCAACTGAGCCGGATGCTCGGCATTGGGTACGAAGCTGCTTGGTTCCTTACCCATCGCCTGAACGAAGCCTGTGCGACCAAGGCGCCCGATCCGATCGGCGGCGAGAACAAGGTCATTGAAGCCGATGAAAGCCATGTCGGCGGCAAGGCTCGCAACAAAGCGTTCGGCCCGCCGCCGAAGAAACATGCCGTGTTCACTCTCGTGGAACGCGACGGCGAAGCACGGTCTTTCCATGTCGCCAACGTGACTGCGAAGACCGTGCGCCCGTTGATGGTCAAGCACGCCAGCCGCAAGTCCTATCTGATGACCGACGAAAGCACGATCTATCCCAAGATCGGCAAAGAGTTCGCCGGACACGGTTCCGTCAATCACTCCGCGAAGGAATACGCGCGCGGCACGTTCTTTCACTCGAACACCGCAGAGTCGTATTTCGCCCTGCTCAAGCGCGGCGTGTACGGCTCATTCCACAGCGTGTCCGAAGCCCATCTGCATCGGTATCTGGCCGAGTTCGATTTCCGGTACAACCACCGCAAGGTGTCCGATACCGAACGGACGATTGCCCTGCTGAAAGGCGCAGCCGGTAAGCGGCTGACCTATCATCAAGTTGGTTAAACCGAAGACCATTAAACAGAAGATTCGCCACTTTCTGAGGTGGCGTTGTGGCCGGAATGGCAGATAACGAAGAACCCGTTTGGGCCAAGATCGACTTTCGCCAAAACGTCGACGACTTGGTTCAATACGGGCCTTCGCTCAAGGTTGGCATCTCCGCCGATCCGTTCGTTGGCGGAGAGATGGCGAGCGCCTGTTCCCAAATTGACACCGGCGCGGCGGGAACGGGCATCAGCACTCGATTGGCTGAAAGACTTGGGCTTGTCGCTATTGACCACGGCGAACTGCACCACCCTGGGGGAGACCCTATCGTCGCGCCTGCTTTTAAGGTTCGACTCTACCTCCCCAGCGCTGAACTCAACCTGGAGGTCATAGGACTTTCCACCCTCGACCCGCCACACGATGTTCTTATTGGCCGGGATGTTCTTGCGAGTTGCCGCCTTGTGGTGGACTTTAGTCGCGGAATGGTCGGGCTTCATATCAAAGCTTCTTAGCCCCCTTAGCCTTGTCCTTAGCCCCAGCCTTGGGCTTATCCTTTCGTGGCGAAGGCGGCATGTGCAGGAGCTTGTCTAGCAACGCATCCCGGCGCCGCTCGGCTTCCTCCTGGGGGTAATCACTATCTGACTTGCGAGATGTCATGGTTAAAACCCGAAATTTCCGCGACGACGACTTCAAGCCTGTTGCACAAGCAATCGGCGAAGTCGTTTTAGCATGGAATGACTTGCATCAGGTGCTCGGCATATTGTTCTGGTTTACGGTCGGTATCAAAAATGCTCTGGTCCCGTTCGCTGTCTGGCATTCCAGCAAAGTAGATCGGGCGCAGCGAGAAATGCTGCAAGCGCTTGTGGATTTAGAAGCGCTCGGTCTCGATATTCGTAAGGACGTGCGGGGCGAGTTTCGCTGGCTTCTGAAGGAAATCAACAAACTCGAAGACCACCGCAACAATGCGGTTCACTCTCTGTTGATGAAAGGCGATGAAGGTATCGCAGCCGGCGCGCACCAATTTGGGCATCAGCGAGCGAAGCGATTGGCTGATAAAGACCCGCTACGAGAGTTCCAATGGCTGTATGATTCGATCGTTACCGTGCGAGACCACTCCGCCGCACTAATCAATTGCGTACGTGACGCTCAGCATCCATTGCCCGAAAGACTAAAGATACCAAGTTGTGGGGATTCCAATCAATAATAATCCCGCCGACGAGATTCGCGCGCAACTCCTCCGCTCCCGCCTCGACCATCTCGGGCGTGACCTCAATTTCGTCCTCAATTTCAAGCGCTGGCCTGTCCATTTTTAAATAGTCCCGATTCTTGGTACGTCAACCGGATAGTTCCCAAAGTTTCGGAAGGTCAACATCCCGATACTTGATGTCGGCGTCATCCAAAATATGCTTTATAACACTTTCGAGTAACGTTCGAGCAGCGGTTATTGCTCCTTCAGGATCATCTGTTCTCCTATCCAAAGCTTTCTGCCAAATTCGATGCACATTGTCAGAATCTAGCGCACCCAGTTTTTCACCAATAGGGTTCGCCGCCGGCGAATGGTCTGCGGCTTCCAGGTGGTCGAGCAAAGGGCCAAAAGAATCCCAAATAAATTTGCGCCTTTCAGCGTAGGTTCCAAACTCATGCTTTATATATTGCCAAAATTGACTCGTATCACGACAACGAAGAACAAACGCTGCCACTTTGCTCGATAAGTCTTTGTGAGCTATGAGCTCTTGCCGCAGACGGCGATAAACGTCATCGCCTCGATCAAAACTTCCGCCTGCCGCTTCCGTGACGAGGCCGTTTTGCAGTACGTGCATGCGGTCGAGAAACGACATCGCTTCTAAATCAAATGCTACATCATCTTCAAACATCCCTATATCTCACCAAATTTTTGGTTCTAGCACCCGGACATTCTCTTAAAAAACACATAGGCCAAAATAAATTTAGGAAAAATCCGTGCTTTCAATTGATAACATCAAAATTGGATATACAGATTATATATTCAAGGCATCGCAGATGATTTTCTCAGACCCAACCGCTCAAATCCGCCCATCGTAGCTGCCGCGTGGGATCTTGGCGGCGATGACGGTGTAGGTGTCGGCCCGGAGCGCGTCGCGCATGGCGGCTTCGAGGGCGCCGCGATCCGCGACGGTGACTCCCTTGCCCCCCAGCGCCTTGGCGACGGCCTCGAAATCGGTTTCGGCCATGTCGACACCGGCATTGGCGTAGTTCATCTCGCGTTGCTTCTTTTCGATCAGCGCCAGCGAGGCATCGACGAAGACCACCACCACGACCGGTAGCTTGAGGTCTCGCAGGGTCACCAGTTCGCCCAGCACCATCTCCAGCCCGCCATCGCCGGTGAACGCGATCACCGGGCGGTCCGGCGCGGCGAGCTTGGCGCCGGTGGCCAGCGGCAGGGCGCAGCCCATGGTGCACAGCCCCGTCGATTGCAGCACCGCGTGCGGGACAAAAGACTCCCAAACCTGGCTCAACAGAATGCGATGGGCGCCGGAATCGACGGTGATCACGGTGTCCCTTGGCGCGACCTTGCGGATCGTCGTGGTGATCGCGGCGGGGCCCCAGGCCTCGTTCTGGCCATAGGCGCCGGCCAGGGTCTGGCGGGCCTTGGCCGGTGCATCGTCGGGCCAGGTCGGGCGTGTCGTCACCCCGGCGCTCACCGCGCGGATCCCCTCGACGATGTCGCAGACGAAACTGATCGGCGCCTGATGCATGTAGGAGTATTCCGGCGCCGCGAGCAGCTCGACCACCCGCTTATCCGCCGCGTCCCAAGGATCGCGCCAGCCGGCCCGCATCTCGATCGGATCATAGCCGGCGAGCAGGATGTAATCCGCGTCCTTGATAAGCGGCATCAAGGCCTTGTCGGCCAGCGGCGAAAGCCCGGCGCCACCGAGGCTCATGGCTTCGTCATCGGCGATCAGGCCCTTGGCCTTGTAGCTGGCGATCACCGGCGCGCCGAAAGCCTTGGCGAAGGTGGTGATGGCCTCTCCGGCATTGCCGTTCACCGCGTCGACGCCGGCGATCACCAGCGGGCGCTCGGCCTCGGCCAGCCAACGGCGCGCGGTTTCCAGGTCCGGACCCTCGGCGGGCGCGACCGGGGCTCTCGGCACCCGGGACGTGGGAAGCGGGGCGTCATGAATCTGGGCGGCGACGGCGATCGGAACATCCAGATGCACGGGGCCGGGTCGGCCTTCGGTGGCGATCGCGATGGCCTTGTCGATCAGGGCCGCGACATTGCCGTCCGGCACGGTGAAGCTGGCCTTGCAGATCGGTCCGAACACCGCGCGGTGGTCAAAGACCTGATGGTTGTAGGTCACCGCGTCGGCGGGATCGACACAGCCGGTCAGCACGATCAGCGGCACCCGGTCCTGCTCGGCATTGGCGGTGACGTTGACGGCGTTCGCGGCGCCGGGCCCGACCGTGGCGACCAGCACGCCCGGAGCCCCGGTCATGTGGTGCGTGCCCTCGGCCATGAAGCCGGCGGCGTTCTCGTGCTTGGCGAGCAGGAAGTCGATCCCCGCCTTCTCCAGCCCGTCGACGATGCTCAACACCTCGCCGCCCGGAATCCCGAAGGCGGAGCGCACGCCGGCCTGGTAGAGGCGGCGACCGATGATGTCGGCGGTTCTGAGGCCAGCGCCTCGGGTCTCGGCCCCTGGATCGGTCATGTCGCCCCTATCGGTCGAGAACGATTACTCGGCGGCTTGTAGACGGGCGGCTTCCTCGGCCCGCTTGGCCAGTTCGCTGAAGCCATCGCGGGTTTGCGGCAGCTTGCGGTCCAGGATGCGCGAGGCGACGACCGTGCGCAAGATCTGGGCGGTGCCTCCGCCGATCGTGAACATCCGCGCGTCGCGGGCCAGCCGCTCCATCGGATAGTTGCGGGAATAGCCCCGCGCGCCAAACACCTGCAACGCGTCGGTGGTGACCTTCAGCGCCATTTCCGAGGTGAAGATCTTGCCCTGGGCGGCCAGGGTCGCGTCGGGGAACGGGCTGCCGTTATGGCCGGCGCTCAGCGCGGCCCGGTGCAACAGCGAGCGCGCCGCCTCGATTTGCACCGACATATCCGCCAGCATCCATTGCAGGCCCTGGAACTCGGCGATCGGGCGCCCGAACTGCTCGCGCTCCTGGGCGAAGGCCAGGGCGTTGCGATAGGCGCCGACGGCGAGGCCCAGCGCAACCGTTCCGGCGCCGACGCGCTGGGAGTTATAGGCGTTCATCAGATCCGCGAAGCCACGCTTGAAGCCCGAAGGCGGCATCAGAACCATGTCGGCGGGAATCTCGAGATCCTCGAAGATCACCTCGGTCTCGGGAATGCCGCGCAGGCCCATTGTCGGCTCGCGGGTGCCGATGCGCAGCCCCTTGGCCTCGTCGCGGATCGCCAGGAAGCCACCGATGCCGAGCTCGCTTCCATCCTCGTCGAAGACCCGGGCGAAGATCAGATGCAGGCGGGACACACCGCCGCCGGTAATCCAGTGCTTCTTGCCGTTGACGATGTATTTGTCGCCACGCTTGTCGGCGCGGGTCGTCATCTGGCTGGCGGCGCTACCGGCGTCGGGCTCGGTGATGCAGATGGCCGGCTTGTCGCCCGCGAGAACCATGTCGGCGGCCATGCGCTTTTGCGCCTCGGTCCCGTAATGGATGATCGCCGAGATCGCGCCCATGTTGCCCTCGACCACGATCCGACCGGTCGGCCCGCAATACGACGCCATCTCCTCGACCACCAGGTTGGCCTCCAGGAAGCTCCGCCCCGGCCCGCCGAGTTCCTTGGGCACGGTCATGCCCATGAAGCCGGCTTCGGTCAGCGCCTTCACGTTGTCCCAGGGATATTGCTCGCTCCGATCGGTCTCGGCGGCGTTGCCGGCGACAAGGGTGGAGGCCAGCTCACGCGCGCGGGCGCGCAGGTCAATCTGATCGGCGGTCAAGTCAAAGGACATTGGAAATCCCTATCTCAAGGAGGATCACGAAATCGTGAGCATTGTGCGAGTCGCCTCGTCATAAGGCAAACGAATAAAATTGATTATTAGGTTCAGTTTTCTTGAAGCAAAATTCTCGCATGTCCCTGCGCCAACTCGAAACCCTGGTCGCCATCGCCGACGCCGGTAGCTTTCACGCCGCCGCCGACCGCCTCGGCATCACCCAGTCCGCCGTCAGCATGCAGATGAAGGCGCTGGAGGCGGATCTGCGCATCTCCCTGTTCGATCGTTCCCGTCGGCCGCCGAGCCTGCGCGAGGCCACGGCGCCGCTGGTCGATCGCGCCCGGCGGGTGCTGCGCCTGTATCAGGATTTTCGGCTCGGTGCGCAGGTCACCGGAACCGTCGCGGGCACCCTGCGCATCGGCGTCATCCCGACGGCGAGCACCGGTATTCTGCCGGACGCGCTGGCATTGTTGCGGGAACGCACCCCGCGTCTGCAGGTCAGGATCGAGAACGAGCTTTCGACCGAGCTGATCCGCCGGGTCGAGCGCGGCGGCCTGGACGCGGCGATCCTGACCGAGCCGGCGCGCATGAACGCGGGTCTGCGTGCCCGACCGATCCTGCGATAGCGTTTATTAGTGGTCGCGCCGGCGGAGAGCCCGGGGGAGTCCGACGCCGATCTGCTGACCGCCCTGCCCTTCGTGCGCTTCAACCGGCGGGCCGGTGTCGGACGGGTCATCGACGCGGCCCTGCGCGAACGCGGCATCGCGGTTCAAGAGCGCATGGAATTGGACTCCATCGAGTCAATCCTGATGATGGTCTCGCGCGGTCTCGGGGCCGCCGTCGCGCCGGAACGCTCGATTTCCGAGGCTCAACGTGAGCTGTTGAAATGTCTGCCGTTCGGCGATCCGCCGCTCCATCGTCGCGTCGCCCTGGTGGAGCGCGCGTCCGGCGACAGCACCGTGCTGACCGACGCCTTGCACGGCGCCCTGGTCGAGGTCGCGGGGACATGGGAGAGATAAGTTATGCGAGAAATCCATGGATTGGTTTGAAACCCGCCGTGTTCGTGCGTATCTCCAACGCAGGAGAGGCTCTCGACCAGAGCGAGGCGCCGGGAAATAGGGGACGGGCATGGTCGAGACACCGGCGGTCAACGGGACACCGAGCATAACGCGCGGCAAGAGCGACGTCGCCGCCTCCCCGGTCGATCCGATCACCGCGGCGTTGGAAGCCGACAAGCGGGAAGGCTTGCTGCTGGCGGTCAAGGCGCGCTGGGTCGCGCTCGCGGTCATCGCGCCCTTCCTGGTCTACCTGAACCCCAACTGGTCGGTGCTGTACTACGAGGCCATGTTGGCCGCCTTCGCGCTTATCGGATGGCTCCAGATCAAGGTCGGGCGCTTCGGCAAATCCCGCATGGAGCTTTTGCTGATTTATTGCGATCTGGCGCTCATGACCCTGATCATGGTGGTCCAGAACCCGTTCATGCAGCATGTCCTGCCGGTCGCGATGCAATACACCTTCGGCGGGTTCATCTATTTCTTCATCTTCCTGACCGGCGCGACCATGGCCTATTCCTGGCGCACCATCGCCGCTTATGGCGTGTGGACCGGAATACTCTGGGCCGGCGGGCTAGCCTAAGTCACTTTTCAGCCCGACACCCTGCCGGAGATCTCAAGTCAGATCCGGGCGCTGTTGGCCGACCACCCACACATGCTTGAACACCTGGACCCGAACGACCCGGGCATTCCCAAGCGGGTGCAGGAGATCTTCGTCTTCTTCATCGTCGCGGTGATGCTGGCGGTGGCCGGCCGCCGGACCAACAATCTCCTGCACAGACAGGCCGAGGCGGCGCGCGAGCGGGCCAATCTAGCGCGCCACTTCCCACCCAACATCGTCGACCAGCTCGCGCATCGCGACCAACCTCTCGGCGCCGTGCGGGACCAGGATGTGGCGGTGATGTTTGTCGATATCGTCGGCTTCACCCAATTCGCCGAGAACCGCCTGGCCGGAGAGGTGGTGGGAATGCTGCGTGAGTTTCACGCCCGAATGGAGCGCGCGGTTTTCGATCACCACGGCACCCTCGACAAGTTTCTCGGCGACGGCTTGATGGTGACCTTCGGCACCCCGGAACCGGGCCCTCGCGACGCCGGGAACGCGCTCGCCTGCGCCGCGGCCATGGTCGAAGCCATGGCGCAATGGAACCAGGAACGCGCGCGGATCGGCGTCGAGGCGATCCGGATCTCCATCGGTCTGCATTTCGGCCATGTGGTGCTCGGCGATATCGGCTCGGAGCGACGCCTGGAATTCGCGGTGCTCGGCGACGCGGTCAACGTGGCCAGCCGGTTGGAGGGCATGACGCGGGAACTCAACGTCCAGATCGCGGCCAGCGGCGATCTGATCGATACCGCCAGGCGCGAGGCGGCGCCGGGGATCGAGACCCTGCTCTCGCGTTTTAGCGCCACCGGCGC
>JAYOIK010000010.1:10418-31570 GCA_038118725.1 Alphaproteobacteria bacterium
GCGGATGCTGGAACTCGGCGTGTTCGAAGGCAAGTATCTGAACGATTGCACCGGAGAGTTCCCCGAGGATTGGTTCACCAATGCCCGGATCGGCGACGTGCCCGATATCTCCCTGAACCATTTCGCCATCAAGAGCCGCCAGCCGCTTTCGGTCTGGCGCGAGAAAGGCTGGATCATAGAGCAGGACCCGAGGGGCTGGTTCCAGTGGTACTGCCGCTACTATCTGGGCCGCCGGATCGAGGGCGTGGACGCGGCGCAGATCAAGCGGTGGCGCGCCTTCGCCAGACACGCGGGCCAGATCCGCGCCAATTGCGAGCCCGGCGATACCTTCTGCCGGCGACGCCATCGCCAAGGCCTGCTGCAATGGGCGCACGACCCGTTTATCTAGCGGACGGAGCTAACTGGCGAGGCCGGCGAACTCCAGCCGCGCGGCGCCGTAGCGGCGGCTGTCCAGGGCCTCGAAGCCATCGGGCACATCGAAATCTTCCTTGGCCGCGACCTCGACCACCACGAGCGTCTCCAAATCGAGCCAGCCGTGACGCCGCAGTGCTTCGAGACAAGGCCCGGCGAGACCGCTGTTATAGGGAGGGTCGAGCATGACGAGACCGGCGGACTCGGGCGCGGGCCGACGCAGCGCCGCCGCGTCACCGTCGATGACCGTGGTGATCTCCTCGTAGCGCAGGGCGCGGATGTTCTGGAACAAGGCCTTGCGCGAGGGGATCGCCTGTTCAAGGAAGACCGCGTGGCGGGCCCCGCGCGACAAGGCCTCCAGCCCGAGCCCGCCGGTCCCGGCGAAGGCGTCGACCACGAGCTTGCCGCGATAAGGGATACCGAACCGCCCCCCATCAAGGATATTGAAAAGGGATTCGCGCACCCTGTCGGCGGTCGGGCGCGCGTCGAGCCCCGTCGGCGCGGTGAGTTTAGCGCCCCGGCGGTTTCCGGCGATGATCCGCATGTCCGGTCCCGGTCCTACTGGTGGTTTTGTTGGCGTTGCCCCGGCGACCCGCCCGCGCCTTCTCACGCGCCTCGGTCTTGGCGTCCCGCGCCTGGTCGCGCTTGGAGGCAAAGCCTTGCCCCTTGGGCTTGGCGTGCGGTTTCGGCTTCGGCTTGGCCTTGGCGGTACCCTGGGATTGCGCGGCGGTGCGTTTTAGCCCGAGTTGATCCTTCAGCGATCGCTGTTTGACCTCTTCCACCTGGCCTGCCTCGAGATTGCCGAGTTGGAACGGCCCGAAGGAAATCCGGATCAACCGGTTCACCGTAAGCTGAATATGCTCCATGAGTCGGCGAACCTCGCGGTTCTTACCCTCGCGCAATCCCACCGTGACCCAGGCGTTGCTCGGCCCCTGATGGTCCAGCTGGGCCTCGATCGGCCCGTATTTGACGCCGTCGATCACCACCCCGCGCTTGAGCTTCTCCAGCGCCTCGGGTTGGGGCCGGCCATGCACCCTGACCCGATAGCGCCGCACCCAGGCGGTGGAGGGAAGTTCGAGAAGCCGCGCCAACTCACCGTCGTTGGTCAGCAGCAACAGGCCTTCGGACTCAACATCAAGGCGGCCCACCGTGACCACCCGCGGCATGTCCTCGGGGAAGTCCTCGAACACCGTCGTGCGCCCCCGCATGTCACGGGTGCTGGTGATATGGCCGCGTGGCTTGTGGTAGCGCCAAAGCCTGGGAACCTCGATTTCCGGGAGCGGCTTGCCGTCGACGTGGATCTTGCTTCTCGCGTCCACCGTGACCGCCGGGCTCTCCAGAACCTTGCCGTCCACCGCGACCCGTCCGGCGGCGATCCAGCGTTCGGCGTCGCGGCGCGAGCACAGACCCGCGCGCGCCATGCGCTTGGCGATCCGCTCCGGCCCGGCATCATCCTGAAAGATCGCCTGAAAATCAGTCATCGGCGTTTTGGCTTTCCCGCCGCCGCTTTTTCTTCACCCAAGCCGGCGCGCCGAAGGCGGGCACGGGCTTCGGTTCGGTTGGGCCGCCCGGACGGTGCGGGCGCGGCGCGAAGCGCCCGACGGTGATCAGCCGGTCATACATCACCAGCGCGCCGGCGAGACCGACATTGATCGAGAACTTCATCGGGATCTTCACGGTGTAGTCGCAGCGCGCCAGCATCCCCTCGGAAAGAATCCCGCGTTCCGGCCCAAGCACATAAGCCGCGCAACGGGGATGATGAAAACTCGGCAGCTCGATGGCGTCCTCGGTGATCTCCACCCCGATCAGCGCGCAGCCCTTGGGCAACAGCAAATCCTCGGCGGTATCGAACTTGTAGAACGGCATGTTCGCCGCCGAACTGGAGGTATCCGCCAGATTGATCTCGCGCATCGGCGCCGCCGGGGCGACGGTGAAGACGAAGCTGGCTCCGAATGCATGGGCGGTTCGGGTCACCGCGCCGAGGTTCATCGGCTTGCTGATCCCTTCCACGCCGATTCCAAAATATCCGCGCATGATCGCGGGTGTTGCACGAAGCGGTACTCGAAGGCAAGGTTCAGCACCGATTCAACATGGAGAAATCTCGATGACAATCGAGACACCTGTCGGCGCCACCTCGAGCGAGGTCGAGCGCGTCTATCTGGACGAGACCGATCCGGCGCCGATCGCGGTCGAGGTGACCCGGGGCGGCATGGTCGAAAGCGTGCATCGCGCCATCGTCGCGATTTCCGACGCCAAGGGCCGGCTCGTCCACGGCTGGGGGGCGATCGACCGACCGATCTACGCCCGCTCGGCGATCAAGCCCCTGCAAGCGCTCGCCGTGATCGAGACCGGCGCGGCCGATGCCTACGAGCTCGGCGAGGACGAGATCACCTTGTGCTGCGCCTCGCACCGGGCCGAGCCGATCCATGTCGACCGGGTGCTGCCCTGGATCGCGCGTCTCGGTCTCGGGGTCGACGACTTCGAATGCGGTCCCCAGATGCCGGGCCACGAGGCCAGCGCCCATGCGTTGATCAGCGCCGGGATCGCGCCGAGCCGCGCCCACAACAACTGCTCGGGCAAGCATTCGGGCATGCTGACAACGGCGGTCCACATGGGCGAGCCGGTCAAGGGCTACACAAGTCCCGACCATCCGGTTCAACGCCGCCTGATCACCTTGATGGAGGAAATGGGCGAGGTTGATCTGTCCGCCACGGCGCGCGGCGTCGACGGCTGCGGCATTCCGGTTTTCGGCGCGCCGCTCAAGGTGATCGCCCATGCCATGGCCAAGCTCGCCGACCCGTCGGGCTTGTTGGGAACACGTGCCGCGGCGGCGAGAAGAATCGTCAAGGCCTGCGCCGCCCACCCGAACCTGATCTCCGGCACCGGGACCTTCAACAGCCTGACCCTGGCCGAGACCGGCACTCGGGGCCTGCTCAAGGGCGGCGCCGAGGGTGTCTATACCGCGGCGCTTCCGGAACTGGGCCTGGGTGTGTGCCTTAAGGTCGATGACGGATCCGGTCGCGGCTCCTCCGCCGCGATGCTCGCGATCCTCAGGCATTTGGGCGTGCTGGACGAGGCCGCGGCGGAACGCGTCAACAAGGCTGTCGTGCGGGACGTCAGAAACTGGGCCGGAACCCTGGTCGGCGAGGTTCGCGCCACCTCGGCGATCGCGTTCTAGGGGATGACCACCCAGGACCGGTCGGCGGCGGTTCACGCCCAATACGAGAGCTATCCCTATCCCGCGCGCGACCCGGCGGACGAGGCCAAGCGCCTGATCACCGGCTCTCCCAGCCATCTGCTGGAGATTTCGCATTACCTCAATCGAGGTCGATTGGACCTGACGAAGCCGTTCCGCGCGCTAATCGCGGGCGGAGGAACCGGCGACGCGACGATCATGCTGGCACAGCAATTGGCCGATGCCGGCGCCGCCGACGCCGAGGTCACCTATCTGGATCTGTCCACCGCGTCGCGCGGTATCGCCGAGGCGCGGGCGGCGGCTCGCGGCCTGACGAACATCCGTTTTGTGACCGGAGAGATCGAGGCGGTGGCGGATCTATGTCCCGGTCCCCACGACTATATCGATTGCTGCGGCGTGCTCCATCATCTGGCGGATCCGGTTCTCGGCCTGAAAGCGCTGTTCAGCGTGCTGGCCCCCGGCGGCGGCATGGGTTTGATGGTCTACGGCGCGCTTGGCCGCCGGGGCGTCTATGACGTCCAGGACGCGATGCGGGTGCTCGGCGATGGGCTGGACGACCCGGCGCGGCTCGACATGGTCCAGCGCTTGTTGGAGGGGCTACCGCAATCTCATTGGCTTCGACGCAACCCCTTTGTCGGGGATCATTTCCAAGGCGGTCCGGCGGGTCTCTATGATCTGCTGCTGCATCCCAGGGACAGAGCCTACACCATCGACGAGTTTCTGGATTTCATCGCCGCCGGCGGCGGACGCGTCACCGCCATGATCGCGCCGGCGCAATACGACCCACGCCACTATATGCGCGACCCAGAACTCATCGCGCGCGCCGCCCGACTTCCAGAGCGCGAGGCTTGGGCCTTGGCGGAGCGGATGTCGGGGGCCCTGACCAAGCATATAGCCTATGTGGTGGCGGGAGACCGCGTGGATGATCCGACCGCGCGGCTTGACGACGATTGGCGCGCCGCCGTGCCGAGTTTTCGCGACATGGATCCCGGCGCCGTCGCCAAGGGCATCGGCGCCGGCGGTGAGTTGAAGGCCGATCTCGCGCCCGGACAGCCCTATCGCGCGCGCCTGCCCATGATCGCCCCGGAGATCGCGGCCCGCGTCGACGGTCAAACCACCCTGGATCAAATTCACGCCGAAATGAACGCTAAACTGGGGCTCTATCTGGATGAAGACGAGTTTCTGAAACAGTACAAAATGTTTCAAGCCGCCTTTGGTGATATAAATCGCCTACTGTATCGCGACAGAAGCACGTGAATTTCCGCCGACGCAATATTTCACATCAAAAATTGAAAACCCCTCGAAATTCGCAATTAATTATAAGAACTTTGTTTGCAAAAATTCTTATAATTACCTGAAATTTCGAATTGTATTGATTCATGGGAATTTCTCTGCTAAAAACCTCGGCTTGGTTCGAGGTAATCATCGCAATCGATTAGATAATCTTGAGTCACTCCGGGATGGCGTCAAATCCGTCGCGGAGTTTCCGTTGATGAGCGGCGGCGCGTCTGGGCTTCTCGGTCGCGCAAGTCGTCATCTCCCGATGGGCCCACGCGAAGGAAGAGGCATGACCACGTCACCCGCAACCGATACGACGATCGAGCAACCATCGTCGGATGTGCCTAAGATGCGTCAATGCCTGCGATGCAGCGATACCTTCCAGAGCCAATGGTCGGGCGAACGG
This sequence comes from Alphaproteobacteria bacterium, assembly GCA_038118725.1. Classification (GTDB taxonomy): domain Bacteria; phylum Pseudomonadota; class Alphaproteobacteria; order Thalassobaculales; family Thalassobaculaceae; genus JADHLJ01. Next base: position 15,710 of record JAYOIK010000010.1, read on the forward strand.
ATCTGCTCGCGGTGCAAGAGTTCAAGCACCTGGCGCAATGGCACGCCACTCGGCTCGGCGCCGTCCAGCAGCCGCTAACTCAAAGCCCTCATCGATTTCACGAACGCGTGGTCGCGGTCGAAAGACCGTGGTGTCGACGCGCGATCAAACAGGCCTCGTCGCCGGGCATGCAATCCCGACAGACAATCGGGCGCGCTTCATGGATCACACAAGTCGTGACCGCGCCGATCTTCCCTTGCAAGGCGGCGCAACGATCACCGATACAGCGCATGCGCCCGGCGTCGTGATCGGCATAAACCTCGGGAATGCGCGACAGCGCCGCCTCGGTTTCCAAACTGAACCGCGGCCACTCCGCCGAATAGGCACAACACGCCCCACAGGCTCGGCAATCTTCAATGGAAAGCGCGGAAGGATCTTCCGCGTCGGCGGCGTCGGTCAACGACGCCGCGCCTTGCGGGCGGCGTAGCGGGCATCGCGGGCGGCCTTGCGTTCCGCCTCGAGCGCGATCGCGGCGGCTTCCGCTTCCTCGGCGGCTATTCTCTCGGCTTCCTCGCGCGCGGCCTTTTCGGCGGCCTTACGCGCGGCCTCGGCTTCCCTCGCGGCCTTGCGTTTGGCCTGGCGCTTCTCGCGCGCCTCGGCGATCGCCTTGCGTTCGGCTCTTAGTTTCTCGAACTCCGGATCCCCGGGCTTGAGTTGGTTCTTGATTCTATCCTGAATCGCCTTCTTTGCCTTGGCCGCGTTCTGTAGTCGGGCGTTGAAAGTGTCGTCTCTGTAATTGTTTTTCATCATCTTCCATCGGTGTCGAAGCCACGCCGCGTGGCCTCTGGCATTTTGATCTTGAAGTCCCGGATCGGCCCCTCGGCGGGGGGCGTGTGACAGATCCCGCGGGTCGCGATGAACCCGCGCCCTCCCATATCATCAAGTACGTCGATCCACCACGTCTTGATGGCGCAACCCTAGCGAGGTCACCGAAAATATCAAGGAGCGGGATCGCAACATTCCCATAACCTCGGGCGACGGGCCGTGCTAAACCCATACGGCATCCATCCGGCAACGGGACCAATCATCATGCCCTTCGACGATCTTTCCGCCATATCACAGCCCGCCAAGGTCGGGTTTTGCCCCGATCGCCTCGCCCGGCTCGGCCCCTGGCTGCGGCGGTATGTCGATGACGGCAAGCTGCCTTTTGTCTCTCTCGCCGTGATGCGCAAGGGCCAGATCGCCTATGCCGACCACTACGGGCTAAGAGACATCGAAGCCGGAACGCCGCTGATCCCGGACGGTCTCTATCGAATCTATTCGATGTCCAAGCTGATCACCACGGTCGCGGCGATGAGTCTTTACGAGGAGGGCCGGTTCATGCTCGACGAGCCGGTCGGCGCCTTCCTGCCGGAACTGGCCAATCAGAAAGTCTATGTCTCCGGCCCGTTCGAGGACATGGAACTGGTGAAACCGGACGCCCCGATGACCATCCGGCAGCTGATGAACCACACTTCCGGCCTCACCTACGGACTGTTCGATCCGGGCCCGGTCGGCCGGGCGATGCGCCGCGCCAAGGCGGATTTTTCCAGCCCCGACGAGACCCTGGCCGAGGTGGTCGAGCGCCTCGGCGACGTGCCGCTGTGCTTCCAACCCGGCAGCCGCTGGAACTACGGCGTGTCGACGGATGTTCTCGGGCGTCTGGTTGAGGTCATCGCCGGAAAATCCTTCGAGGATGTTCTGCGCGAGCGAATCTTCGAGCCCTTGGGGATGCGCGATACGTTTTTCGGCGTGCCCGACGACAAGCTCGACCGGTTTTGCGCGCTCTACACAAAGACCGACGAAAATCCCCTCAAGCTGATCGAGAACGCGGAGAACAGCCGCTTCCGCGCGCCGGCGACGATGATGTCCGGCGGCGGCGGGCTCGTGTCCTCGATGTTGGATTACATTAGCTTCGTGGAGATGCTGCGCGGTGGCGGCGCCCTCGACAAGGCGCGGGTGCTGGGCCGCAAGACCGTTGAGTTGATGATGCTGAACCATTTGCCAGGCGACATGGCCTCGATGGGTCAGGCGACCTTCAGCGAGATGCCGATGCACGGGATCGGTTTCGGGCTCGGCGGCGCGGTGATGCTCGATACCACCAAGGCCCAGATTCTCGGCAGTCCCGGGGAGTTTACCTGGGGCGGCATGGCGTCCACGGCGTTCTGGATCGACCGGGCCGAGGAAATCTCGGTGGTTCTGATGACCCAGTTAATCCCGTCCTCGAGCTATCCGATCCGCCGGGAGTTGCGGGTATTGGTCTATCAAGCCTTGGTGGACTGAGCCGGCAAACCCATTGAAACCCACGGCCTGGTTCACTAGGTTCCGAAAACACTACAATGACCACGCGACGAGGTGACGCCATGAAGGGCAAACGCAACCCGGTCGCCAAGGCGGTCCGGCGGCTGCGGCCCCTGGTGATCCGCTCCAAGCGACGCGAGATACCGAGAAAACTGAAGGACAAGGGCCGCTCCGACGCGGCCCTTCGCCGTTATGCGTGATGGCTGATCCGCAAAGCCCACCGCCGAGTGACGATCCCAGGCAAACACAAACCGGCTGGCGCCGGAAATGGCCGTTGGTAACCCTTTTCAGCGCTATCGGCCTGGCGCTTCTCGCCGCCGGCATTGCTTGGACCTACACGGTCCATTTCCGCAAGTTCCCGCCCGATGTCGCGGATCGCGGGGCGCTCGCCTGGCCATTGCCGGATATGCCCTCCGCCGTGGTGCTTCCGATCGCCTCGGTCAGCTCGGCCGACCGAGACATACTGGTCGCGGGACGGCTTGGCGACGACCTCAGGGAGCGGCTCGCCCGCGTGCCCGGGCTATTCGTGATATCGCCCGAGACCAGCGGGCGCTTTCGCGGCGGACAGTTCCGGATCAAGGCCACCGCCGAGGCCCTGGGGGTGCGCTATCTGCTCACCGGCACGTTATCGCGGATCGATGCCGGCAAAAAATATCGAGTATTCCTGCGGGTTATCGACGCCTTCAGCGGCGATACCGAATGGGTGGAGGATTTCGACCTCGCGCCCGAGCGGTCGTTCGAACTATTCGCCAAGGCCATGCCGGAGATTCTCGATGCCCTGGATGTTGACATCGACGACGATGAAATCGCCGCGTTCACCGCGCTCGGGCCGCGGGTGTCCGCCGCCTGGATCGATTTCGCCGAGGCCGTCGCCTATCGGGTGATCGAGGATCGCCAGAGCATGGCCGACAGCCTGGCGAAACTGAAACGCGCGCACGACGCGGACCCCGGATGGAGCGGCCCGGCGCGGGAGATCGCCTGGAGTTATCTGCATCTGGCGCGCCGGGGGAGGACCGACGCGACCTTCCCGACGACCGACGCGCTGCTCCGCGAGGGCCTGCGTTTCGCCGATGCCCTGATCGAGCGCGACCCAAGGGACCCGTACGGCCCGGCCCGCAAGGCGGCGCTATCGGCGGCGGCGGCTAACGAGACCGAGGAGACCCTCGCGCTGTGGCAAGAGGCCGCCAGGCTCGGCCCGAACACCTTTTCCATCCAATGGGAACTGGCCCAGGTTCTGATCCGCGCCGAGCGTTACGAGGAAGCCTTGCCGGTTATGAAGCGTGCCCTCCGGGTGCATCCGCGCCATCCGGTGGCGCTGACCCAGGCCTTGGCGGAACTCGAGTTCGCCGCCGGAAACCCCGCGGTGGCCTTCACGACGCTGGACACGGTGATATTAAAGCGCCCGGCGGCGGAGGACCCGCGGTTGATGCGAATGTATCTATTGGCCAAGATGGGCCGCGAGGGCGAAGCCATGGCCGAGGCCGAAGCTTTCCTCGCGCTACATGACGGTTTTGGTTTTTCCGCCTGGTCGGAACGCCAGATCCGGCGCGGACGCCCGGGCCGCGCGGAGTGGCGCGAGACACTGCTCGGTATCGGCATCCCCGACTGAAGCCCCGGCTTGATCATGTCCGCGTAAATCTATTGAATGCGGGGCGTCATCAACGCAGCGCCGGATATCGGGAATTTCGCCATGTCTCTCAACGTCGCCCACGATCACGCGAGCGAAGCCCTTGACCTTCCGGATCCGATCCAGGGCCCGCAGGTCTGGTATGGCCCGGAGATGAGCGCCAGCGACGCCTGGATCCACCAAATGACCGACGCCGATCTCGACGAGATCGAGGCGACGATGAAGCCCCTGGTGGCGGCGGAAAAGGATATCGCGCGGATATCCCAAGCGGATTTCCCGCTGCCCACCCTGGCACCGAAACTCGCGGCGATCCAAGACGAAGTCATGCGGGGGCGCGGTTTCGCGCTGATCCGCGGCCTGCCGGTTGATCGCTGGTCGATCCGCGAGTCGGCGACGGTCTATTATGGGCTCGGCACGCATTTCGGCAATGCCCGCTCGCAGAACGCCAAGGGTCACGTACTGGGCCATGTGCGCGATCTAGGACGCGACGCGGTAAATGACCAGAACGCGCGGATCTATCAGACCCGCGAGAGACAAACCTTCCACACGGATTCCTGCGATATCGTCGCGTTGCTCTGCCTGAAGACGGCGCGCTCGGGCGGCGCGTCGGCTCTGGTCAGTTCAATGACGATCTACAACGAGATGCACAAGCGTCGTCCCGACCTGCTGCGCCTGTTGTTCGAGCCCTTCGCGACCGACCGTCGGGGCGAGGTGCCCGAGGGCAAGAAGCCGTATTTCGAGATCCCGGTCTACAACCACCACGCGGGCTATCTCTCCGCGATCTACGCGCGCCGCTATATAGAGTCCGCCAGGCGCTTCGAGGACGTACCGGACCTCACGGCCGATCAGCGCGAGGCCCTGGATCTGTTCGATTCCCTGGCCAACGATCCGGCAATCAATCTGAACATGGATTTCCAGCCCGGCGATATGCAGCTGGTGCACAATCACACGATCCTGCACGACCGCACCGCCTATGAGGATTGGGACGACGAGGAGAAGAAGCGGCATCTCCTGCGGCTCTGGCTCGCGGTGCCTGGCGCCCGCCCGCTGCCCGAGGTCTACGCCGAACGCTATGGCCAGGTCACCATTGGCGATCGCGGCGGGATCATCGTGCCCGGCTCGCGCCTGAACGCGCCCCTCACGGCGGAGTAATACCGAGTTGCGATACTGAAGACTCACGTCATGACGCCTGTTGACCGTCGCCCTGGCGAAGGCCAGGGCTCTTGCCGCCACCGTCACGAGACCAGGACCGGTGGAATCAATCATATATTTCAGAATGTTAAGCTTCCTCGCCAAAAGCCCTGGCCTTCGCCAGGGCGACGGCAAGCTTGAGGAGGCCAAATGGGACGAGAGTTCTGGTCAGCGCGGGTTGGTACAAGCCACCGGTCCCCTCGCCGGACTACTCTCCGGGCTCGACCATGTGCAGGGCGCGGATACGCCGGGCGGTCAGGATCGCGCGCATGCGGATGATCAGCACCACCACGAAATACAGCTGAAACCCCAGAGCCATCAGCAGCAGCGGGCTCAACATCGCCGGGTCGATCGCCGGCGCGTCGAGACGGGTCAGACTGGCCGGTTGATGCAGGGTGTTCCACCAATCCACCGAGAACTTGATGATCGGCACGTTCACCACGCCGACCAGGGCCAGGATCGCGCCCGCCCGCGCGCCACGCTCGGGCTCGTCAAAGGCGTTCACCAGCGCGATATAGCCGAGATAGAGAAAGAACAGGATCAGCACGGATGTCAGGCGCGCGTCCCACACCCACCAGGTTCCCCACATCGGCTGGCCCCAGAGCGCGCCGGTGATCAACGCCATCGCGGTAAAGCCGGCGCCGATCGGCGCCGCGGCCTGGGCGGCGACATCGGCCAGGGGATGCTTCCAGATCAGAAAGCTGGCGCTGGCGACGGCAAGGGTCATGTAGCAGAACATCGCCATCCAGGCGGACGGCACGTGGACATACATGATCCGCACGGTCTCGCCCTGCTGGTAATCCGCCGGCGAGGCCAATAATCCCTGATACAAGCCGATGGCGATCGATAGGAGCGCCGCGCCCGCGACCCAGGGCAGCAGCTTTTCGGCGATCCGCATGAAGCGGGCGGGGTTGGCGAACCAATGCATGGCGGTTTATTGCCTCATGTCACGGCTTGCCGCAAGGCCGCCGCGGCGGCCCAGGGACATAGCGGGATGGCGGCCAGCAACAGCGCGCCCAACAACATCAGATGCGGCCCGGCCCCCTGCCCGATCGCCGCGGCCTCGACCGCGGAAACACCGAAGATCAGCACCGGCACCGTTAGCGGCAGCACCAGCAGCGAGACCAGAACCCCGGCCCGCCGCGCGCCCAGCACCAAGGCGGCGCCAACCGCGCCGATCAGGCTCAATACCGGCGTGCCCAGAGCCATCGCCGCCAACAAGGTAAAATAAGCCTCGGTGTTCATATGCAGCAGCAGGCCCAGGAGCGGCGATATCAGCATGATCGGCAGGCCCGTCACCAGCCAATGCGCGAGGCATTTGGCCAGGACCAGCACCTCCAGCGGCCACGGCGCCATGACCAGAAGGTCCAGGCCGCCATCCTCGTGATCGGCCTGAAACAGCCGGTCCAGCGACAGCATCGCCGCCAGAAGCGCGCCGATCCAGACCACGCCGCCCGAGATCCGTTCCAGAACACCCGGTTCCGGCCCCACGCCGAGCGGAAACAGCGCCACCACCACGACGAAGAAAATCAGAGCGATGGCCGCGTCGCTGCCCTGGCGCATCGCCAGCTTCAGCTCTCGTCTTATGATCGCGGCAAAACCCTTCACGCGCCGAACTCCGACCAGATGTCTCCCGCGCTGTCGACAAGAGCCGCGCGATAATCCGCGAGATTGAGTTCATCCGCCGAACCACCGAGCGCCACGTCGACATGGCTGGCGAGTACCACGATGCCGCCGCTCTCCCGATGCGCGGCGATCGCGCTTTCCAGCGCGGCCTGGCCTTCACGGTCCAGACCGACCGTCGGCTCGTCCAGCAGCCAGAGCGGCGCCGGCGCCGCGAGCAGGCGCGCCAGCGCCAGCCGGCGCTTCTGACCGGAGGAGAGGAAACGCACGGGAAAACCGGCTCTGTCGGTCAGTCCAAAATCCTCGAGCGCCCGGCTCTCGGCCCTTGGGTCGCCATGCAGCCGGAACGCCGACCAGAAACCCAGATCCTCCGCCGCCGAGAGCGCCGGTTTAACGCCGGTCGCGTGCCCGACATAGTGCGCGCGGGCGCCATGGCCCTGGCGATCGGCGGCGATATCGACGCCGCCCCAAAGGATGGTTCCGGAGGCCGGGGCCGACAGACCGGCCATCAGCCGCAACAGGCTCGACTTTCCACTTCCGTTCGGGCCGATCAGGACCAGGGCGTCACCGGCGCGCAAGGCGAAATCAAGACCCGCGAAAACCCTTCGCGCGCCCCGCACGCAGCTTACCGCGTCGCCCCTGAATATCGAGCTACCTGCCTGATCCATCCCGCTCCAATAGCCGGGCGGGGCCGCGGCGTCCAGTACGGGTTACCTATACCAGGTCCTCGTTCGAGAGCGTGAAATGCAGGCGATAGGTCCCGAGTGCCGCGCTGGACGCGCCATGTTCCTTCAAGGTTTGCTCGGACAGATCGCCATCGCGCCAAAGCGGGTCCAGCGGAGCGGCCTCGATGCCCTCGACGAAGACGACCCAGTCGGCGACGTCGTCGGTCCGGTCACGCATAGCCTTTTCCTCGGTCTGGGTGGCGCTGGAGTTATGATCGCCCCGCAGCAGATGCGCCGCGACGATGCCAGGGCGTCCGATCAGCTTGGGTAGGACGTCGTCACCGAGCCAGGTGGAGAGTTCAGCGTCGCGGCCTGGCGCGGCTTGCAGGCGTCCGGTCAGAATGGCCGCCCCGCCCCCGATGCCGTGCGAGGCGACCACGTCGCTCAAGGTCCGGTTATTGTCCTTGATGTTCGGGCCGACGCGCCGGGTCCATTCCGTCGGATTGTTGAGCCGCTCCAGATAAGCCTCGGAGGTCAGGGTCGCCAAGGTCTCGGTCTCGTAGAAATGAAAGAATTCCGGCGCGCCCTCGATCGCCACATAACGCCGGCCGCGCAGGAAACCGGGAATGCCGACCCGCTCCGGCACATGCTCGTAACAATGCCAGTGGTTGTAATCGGCCTGAAACTCCGGCGCCACGTTGTGCCAGATCGCGGCCACGCCCTTGCCTAGAAGCGGCATCGCTTTCTCCCATTCGCTGGTACTTTTCCGGCCCCAGCCGCTAGACTTGCGGGCGTCGCCGAGCACCGTTTGAAACAATCGCCAGGATATGCTGCCATGAAAATCCTCCTTCTCGAAGTCTCGCATTGGCATTACCCGCTCTATATCGAGGCCCTGCTGGACACAGGCGTCGAGATCGTCGGCGTATCGGATCGCGATCCCGGGATCCGAGGACGCGAGGCCTCGCGCTTCGGATGCCCCGGCCATGCCGATTGGCGCGTCGCGCTCGCCGAAAGCACGCCGGACGCCGCGATTGCCTTTGGTCGCCACGCCGAGATGCCGGAGATCGCCCGCGCGCTGATCCACCACCGCATCCCCTTCGCGCTGGAAAAGCCGGCGGGGTTGACCGCCGAGGACGCCGAGGCCCTCAACCGCGAGGCAAAAGCGGCGGGCATCCCGGTCGCGGTGCCGCTGGTGCAAAGGGTCGGGCCGCTACAAGCCCTGTTGGACCGGCTGATCGAGGACGAGGGCGCGCGCTTTACAATGACGTCCTGGCGCTTCAACGCCGGCCCGCCGAGCCGTTATCCGGTCTCGGGCAACGGCTGGATGCTGGACCCGGAGATCAGCGGCGGCGGCTGCCTGATCAATCTCGGCGCGCATTTCATCGATCTGGCGCTTGGCCTGCTGCCGAACCCGCCGGACCGGGTCCACGCCCATATCGACAACAGCCTGCACGGCGAGGCGATCGAGGATACGGCTCTGTTGAGCATCTCGGCGGATGGCGGCGGACGGGCGCTGATCGAGACCGGCTACAATTTTCCGGATTCCCCGGACAAGCGGGAATACTCCTTCAGCCTGGCAAGCGCCGGCCACTATGTGCAAACCCGCCCCGGCGGCGTCGCCATCCACCGCCCCGGCGCGCCGGTCGAACTGGTCGACATGAACCTCGATTCCGATCCGATGTACGGGCTTTTCACCGAACGCTTCCTCTCCGATCTCGCGGCGGGCCGACCGCTTTCTCCCGGCCTCGCGGACTTGGTTCCGGCGATGCGGATCATCGACGCGGCGTATCTGTCGGCGCGGGAGAAGCGGGTGGTGGAGTTTCGTTGAGGATTTGCCTCCCGCGCGGTCTCAGCGCGCGGTCCAGCCGCCGTCGACCACCAGGCTGGTGCCGGTGACCATGGCCGAGGCCGGGGCGGCGAGATAGACGACCGCGTCGGCGACATCCTCGACCTGGCCGAGCTTGCCCATGGGGATGCGTTCCAACACGTCCTTGGCGAAGGCCGGGTCCTTGAGGAAACCCTTGGCGAGGGGCGTTTCCACAAAGGTCGGGCCGACCGAGTTGGTGCGGATGCCGTGCGGCGCGAGTTCGACCCCCATGGCCTTGGTCAGCCCTTCGATCGCGTGCTTGCTGGCGCAGTAAGCCGTGCGAAGCGGCGCGCCGACATGCCCCATCTGCGAGGACATGTGGATGATCGAGCCGCCCTTGCCGCGTTCGACCATGCCCCGCGCCACCGCCTGGGCCATCAGATAGGCGCCGCGCAGGTTCAGGTTGAGGATCGTGTCGAGATGCTCCAGCGACACCTCGAGGAACGGCTCCGGGATATTGGTCCCCGCGTTATTCACGAGAATGTCGATCGGGCCCAGCGACGGCACCACCTCGGCGATGGCGGCGGGATCGGCGGCGTCGCAGACTGCGGTGCGCGCGATCCCGCCATCCGCCTCGATCCGCGCCTTCAGGGCATCGAGTTCACTCTGGGTGCGGCTCATCAGGATCACCTCCGCGCCCGCCTCGGATAGCGCAATGGCGCAGGCTTCTCCCAGGCCGCGACCGGCCCCGGTCACCAGGGCGACAAGACCATCCAGACGAAATCGATCGGGCGAGCGGGTGCGGGACATGGGCGAAACTCCGTAATGCGACGGCTGGACTGAAATCATCGGGCGCCGGCGCCCGTGCCCCCCGTCTTAGAGAAATTTCGCGGCTGGGAAAACGCCCTATCTTGCAATATCTCATAACAACCCCTTATTATAAGGTATGCAGCCCAACCGCACCAAATACGCCCTCCTCGGCTTTCTCTCGCGGGGCGAGAGCAGCGCCTATCGCCTGCAGGAGACGATCGCCGGGTCGGTGGCGAATTTCTGGCGCGAGAATGACGGACGGGTCTACCCGATCCTCGCCAAGATGGAGGCCGAGGGCCTGGTCACGGCGCGCGAGGAAGCGACCGGCGGGCGTAAGGCCAAGATCCACACGATCACCGACGCGGGCCTCGCGGCGCTTGACGAATGGCTCGCCGAGGACCCGGTACCCCGCCCGCCGCGCAATGAGCTGTTGCTGAAGATGTTCTTCGGATATCGGCGGGACCCGGCGACCTTGGACGGATGGTTGAAGGACAAAATCACCGAATCCGACGCCGATCTCGCGCGGTTCGCCAAGGTTCGCTCAAGGCTTGAGGGCATGCTCTCGGATGTGCCCGACGCGGCGTACTGGTTGATGACCCTGGACTATGGAGAGCGTCGCGCCGCGTTCGAAAAGGACTGGGCGTCGGCGTGCCGGGAGAGGCTTAAGGATCCGAGCCGAGGGGAAGAGGCATGACCGAGGACGTCATCATGTTCCTGCATCTCGGCGCGGCCCTGGTGGCGCTCGTGCTCGGGATCGTCAATCTGGCCGGCGCCAAGGGCACTCCGAGGCACCGGGCCATCGGTTGGATCTGGATCGCGGCGATGCTGGCCGTGACCTTGCCGTCCCTTGGCCTCAGGGAGATCAATCCCGGCGGGTTCAGCTGGATTCACGGCCTGACGGTCATCACCATGGTCACCATGGTCGGCGCGATCTGGGCGATCAAGCGGGGCCGGGTTCGCGCCCATCAGCGGATGATGCTTGGCATGATGTCCGGCCTGACCATCGCCGGAATCTTCACGCTGCTGCCGGGACGATTTTTGGGCAACCTCTTGTTCTTCGGCGGTGGCTGAACGAAGGCATGCCTTGCAAACCCCAACAGCCGTCGCCCTGACGGAGGTTGGGGCTTATGCCGTGATGGCCGCCATGGAGAGAGACGGTCACCGTTTCGCCACATGATCCAAGCCGGCGGCAAGAACCATTGCCTTCGCAAGGGCGACGCGTGGCGAGGACGGACACCCCCTGGCGCGGAAGATCAACCCGTATTCTTGCCGCCATAGCGCCGCACGCGGATATCAGCCTGTTCCTGGTGGCCGGCGAAGCCCTCGATGGCGCAGAGCCGCGAGCAATACTCGCCGATCATGGCGCTGGCCTCGGGCGTGGTAACCCGCTGATAGGTGCAGGTCTTCAGGAACTTGCCGACCCAAAGCCCGCCGGTATAGCGCGCGGCTTTCTTCGTGGGCAGGGTGTGGTTGGTGCCGATCACCTTGTCGCCATAGGAAACATTGGTCTCCGGGCCGAGGAACAGCGCGCCGTAATTGGTCATGTTCTCCAGGAACCAGTTCGGATCGCGGGTCATCACCTGGACATGCTCGGAGGCGATGTCGTCGGCCACCGCCAGCATCTCGGCCTCGTCCTCGCAGACGATCACCTGACCATGATCGCGCCAGGCCTGCCCCGCGATCTCGGCGGTCGGAAGGACGGTAAGCTGGCGCTCCACCTCGGCCATGGTGTCGCGGGCCAGTTTCTCGGAATTGGTCACCAGGATCGCCGGCGAGGTCGGGCCGTGTTCCGCCTGCCCCAACAGATCGGTGGCGCAGATCTCGCCGTCCACCGTCTCGTCGGCGATCACCAGGGTCTCGGTCGGTCCGGCGAAGAGGTCGATGCCAACCCGGCCATAGAGCTGTCGCTTGGCCTCGGCTACGAAGGCATTACCCGGTCCGACCAGCATGTCGACTCCAGCGATGGTCTCGGTTCCGAGCGCCATGGCGCCCACCGCCTGGATTCCGCCGAGACAGTAGATCTCGTCCACGCCGCCGAGATGCATGGCGGTGACCACGGCCGGGTTCGGCTCGCCATTGAAGGGCGGCGAGGCGGCGATGATCCGCTTCACCCCGGCGACACCGGCGGTCACGATGCTCATATGCGCCGAGGCGACCATCGGGTATTTGCCCCCGGGCACGTAGCAGCCGATGGCGTTCACCGGGATGTTCTTGTGCCCCAGCACCACGCCCGGCAGGGTCTCGACCTCGACATCCTTCAAGGCGTCGCGCTGGATCTTGGCGAAGTTTCGGACCTGCTCCTGGGCGAACTTGATATCGGTGATGTCCTGGGCGCTCATCCGGGAGAGACAGGCCTCGATCTCTTGCTCGGAAAGCCGGAAGCTCTCGCGCTCCCAGCCGTCGAACTTGGCGGACAACTCGGCGACGGCGGCATCGCCCCGGCTCTCGATCTCGGCCAGGGTTGCCTCGACGATTGCCCTTACCTTGGCGTTCTCCTCGGCCTTCTCGGTTTCGGATTGTCCGGATTTCAGATACCGCGCCATGGTCCACCGCTCCATGCAAGTTCAAGTCGGCGTGGTTCTAACAGCTTGTCCCCGATGGCCCAAGCCCCTCGGGCCGGCGTGGTCCTTGCCTAATCGGTGGTATCAAGGATCGACCACAGCGCCGCCCTGGGCTTCAACAGATCCTCAAGCGTATAACGGTCAAGCACCCCGACGAAGGCGGCCAACGCCTCGTCGAGGACCCGAGGCAAGGCGCAAGCCGGTGCGATCGGACAGGTATTGCTCGGCGGATCGAAGCACTCGACGATCCGCATGTCATCCTCGCAAGCTCGGACCACGGCGCCGATATTGATGTCCTTCGGTTGTAGCGCCAAACGCATGCCGCCGCCGCGCCCCCGCGTGGTGGCGACGAAACCGGCCAAGGCCAAACGGTGAACCACTTTCATCAAGTGGTTTTCCGAAATCCCGTAGGCGCCCGAAATCGCCTTGATGGTCACCAGTCCGTCCTCTGGAGAGGCGCCGAGATACATGAGAACCCGCAGGGCATAATCGGTGTGCACGGTGAAGCGCATGAGGGCCCCCTTGATTCACAAAAGATGTATTATAAATATTGATTTTAGGCAATCCACGATATAAAGTGCATTTTCAATATACCTTAAAGACGGGCCATGCCATGGCGGCGGCAACCGAGGCGTTGATCGAAGAGGTTGTCCGAGGTTTTTACACTCGCGTTCGCGACAATCCGGATCTCGGCCCGATCTTCGACGGCGCGATCGAGGATTGGGAGCCGCATCTTCTAAAGATGATGGACTTCTGGTCGGCGGTGATGCTGTCGACCCGCCGGTTCAAGGGTAACCCTGTCTTGAAACACAACGCGCTCGGCGGCGTGACACCGGCGCATTTCGATACCTGGCTCGGCCTGTTCCGAGAGAATGCCCGGGAGCTCTGCGTGCCTGAAATCGCCGATGAGTTTATCCGCAAGGCCGAGATGATCGCGGAAAGCTTGAAACTCGCGAAGTTCGGCGTGCCGGGGATTCCCCGCGCACGCTCCGCCGGTGGGCCGCTCTAGAAGCGCCTCGGAGACCTTCGCCCCGATGGGCTAGCGTTCATACACCACCCGGCCGCCGAGCACCGTCATGTCGACCTTGATGTCCTTGATCTCGCTCGGATCAACGGCGAACAGATCCCGCTCCAGCACCGCCAGATCGGCGAGCTTGCCGACTTCGATCGAGCCTTTCAGATGCTCCTCGCGCCCCGCGAAGGCCCCGAGCCAGGTATAGGCGCGCAGGGCCTCCATCGGCGTTACCGCCTGGCGCTTGTCCAGATCGCCGCCGGTATCCGTTTCCCGGTTTACCATGGCGTGCAGGGCGGTGAAGGGATTGGCCTTGCAGATCATCGCGTCCGAATGCCCCGGCGCCGGCACGCCGGCGTCGATCAGAGCCCGATGCGGCCACATATCCACCATCGCCTCCGCCCCTCGATTGGCGCGATAGGCGTCGCCAAGCTCGAACATGAAACCGGTGGCCGAACTGTCGATGACGCCGGCCTTCTTGAGCCGGGCGAGAATCGCCGGGGTGACATGACAGCAATGCTCGACCCGCATCCGATGATCCTCGCGCGGCGCGGCGGCAAGACACGCCTCGATCGCGTCCAGCGCGAAATCAATGCCCCGGTCGCCGACGCCCTCGATCATGACCTGCAAACCGGCCCGATGCGCGGCGATGGCGCGGGTCTTGAGATCCTCCAGCTCGTACAGCAGCACGCCGGTATTGGGCACCGGCTCGCCCTTGATCGGGGTGCCGACATAGGACGTGTGGTAGGCCGCCGTGCGCCCGCTGGTGGAGCAATCGGGGCACCATTCGACCCCGATGATCCGCACATCGTCATCACCAAAGCCGGATTGAATACCCGAGGCGACGAAGGACTCGATCAACCCCTCCTCGCGACCACTGACGATGATCCCAACCCGCATGGTGAGCCGCGATTGCTCCTTCATCAACTGATAGGCGCGGATCGCCCGGCCCGGGGTAAGGGAGTTGTAAACGGTGGTAATGCCGACGCTGTTCCAATCGGCGAAAACCCGCTCCAAACCCTCGGCGATGCTCTCGGGCGTATCGCCGTCATGCACCCGGTCAAGAAAGATATGCGCCGCCGTCTCGCGGACAAGTCCGGTAAAGGCGCCGGTCTCGGGATGGCGGTCGAACTGACCGAAGGGAGGGTCCGCCGCGTCCGGCGCGATACCGCAGACCGCGAAGGCTCGCGAATTCGCCAAGCCGAGATGACCGTCGGTGCGCAAGATAAAAAGCGGCCGCCCCCCACTCGCGGCGTCAAGCTCGGCGAGACTGGGATAGCCGCCGGACTTGTTCTCGTTCAACCGATAGCCGACGAACCAGTCATCCGGTCCGAGCCTGGCGCAGCTCTCCTCGATCCGGGAGAGCAACACCGCGCGGTCTGCCACGTGGTCCGGTGACAGCTCATGCCAGCTCATCAATCGCGCGGCATAGGCGTCGGGATGACAATGGGAGTCGACGATGCCTGGGATGATCCGCCTTCCGGCCGCGTCGATCACCCGCGTCCCGGGGCCGGCATGCGCCATCGCCTTGGCGTCGTCTCCGACTACGATGAAACGCCCGTCCGCCACCGCGAGGGCCTCGGCCTCCCTTGGCGCTTCCGCTGGCGTTTCGGCGGCCATCGTGGTGACCTTGGCATTGGTAATGATCAAGTCGGCGTGCATGATGACCCTGGAAATCGCGAGAAAGACCTAGACCGGAGTGGACAACACCGCGTCACCCGCCGCAAGCGATCTTGTGTCGGAAGCGCGCGGGCGGGCGACCAATGCGCCTCCACGCCGGTCCCCACTCTCCTCCCTCCTCGCCCTGACCAAAGTCAGGGCTTTTGCCGCCGGCCCTGGATTCGTGGCGAAATGGTTACCGCCTTGCCCGTGGCGATGATCGCGGCAAAAGCCCTAGCCTTCGCCAGGGCGACCGAACGGGAGGGCCACCCCTTCACCAGGGCGGCGGGTTCACGAAGCCACGCCCAGCCTTGGGATTTTCCCGGACGGCAATGACCCTTCGGCAGGATGACGGCGATGGAACAAATTGTCTTGGTTTCCTACAGAGAAGCCCTAAGGTTTAAGTCATGAGTTACGCCATCAAGCCGAGAACACAAGAGGGCGAGCGCGCCATCGCTCTCGCGGAAGGGCTGCTCGAACGATTTCGCGCCCGGGCCGACGCGGCGGATCGGGCGAACGAGATTTGCCCGGACAACTACCGGGACATGCAAGGCGAGGGCGTCGCGGCGGCCTTCGTTCCCGAGGCG
>JAYOIK010000010.1:31670-40725 GCA_038118725.1 Alphaproteobacteria bacterium
CGAGGCGGTTGGTCGGGGCGAGGTCCTGATCTGCTCGACCACGACCGAGCGTGGCACCGACAATCTGCACCCACTGACGGAGGCGCGCCGCGACGGCGACGGGTGGAGCCTCCACGGCACCAAGTATTTCGTCACCATGTCACCGCTTGCGACCCATGTCGCGACCAATGTTCGGATAAGGGACGAGGACGGCGATCATATCGCCAATGTCCTCCTGCCGATGGACGCGCCCGGCCTGTCCCAGGGCAACGATTGGGACGCGTTGGGCATGCGCGCCTCGGGCAGTCAATCGCTGACATTCGAGGGCTGCCGAGCGCCGCTTGACGCGCTCAGGGTGATCGGCCCTTGGGGGCGGTGGAGCACGCCGGTTCTGGTGAACCGAACCCTCGCCAACGTCCCGCTGGTCGGCGCCTTCCTGGGCATCGCGGAAACCGCCATGGAAGTCGCGATGGACGGCCAATCGAAAGCGAGTGCGCGCACCGGCGCCCACCACGCGCTGGCCGAGATGGAGATAAAACTGGCCACCGCCCGGAGCATTCTGGCGCGGCTCGGCGAGACCCTGGACGCCTTCATGGAGGCAAGCGACGAAGGCCGCGCCGCCACTTATGAGCAGGGTCATGCGCTGATGAAGGATTATCAGAGCGCGAAATGGGTGGTGAACCGCAACGCCATCGATATCGTCGGCCAGGCGATGGATCTGAGCGGCGGCGGCGGCTTCATGGCGCGCAACCCACTCTCCCGGCTCTATCGAGACGTCCGCGCGGGACCTTTCATGCAGCCGTATTCCCCGGTGGACGCGCGCGCCTATATCGGCAAGGTTCTGGTTGGGGATCTTCCCGAGGAATAGGCGGAACCGATAGAGATGGCACTCCAGCAGATCGAGATCCTGGTGATCCTCGCCGCGGCGATGGGGCTGTTCGTGTGGGGCAAGTGGCGGGCCGACGTGGTGGCGCTGCTGACACTCGCGGCGGCGGTGGTCCTCGGGTTGGTCCCGGCGAGCGAGGCTTTCCTCGGCTTTGGCCATCCCGCGGTCATCACCGTCGCGGCGGTGCTGGCGATTTCCGCCTCCATGGCGCGCGCCGGCCTGGTGGATCTTCTGGTCGGCAAGCTGGTGCGCGTGGTCGCGGCGGGCCAGGGCCGGTTCATCATGCTGGATTGTCTGGCGGCGGCGGTGTCCGGCTTTATGAACAATGTCGGCGCGCTGGCGCTTTTGATGCCCGTCGGGCTCGGCATCGCCCGACGCGACGGGGTGCCCGCCTCGCGCATCCTGATGCCACTGTCCTTCGCCTCGATCCTCGGCGGGTTGGTGACCCTGATCGGCACGCCGCCGAACATCATTGTCTCGGGATTCCGCCAGAGCGCGGAAGGCGCGGGCTTCGCCATGTTCGACTTCGCCCTGGTCGGCGTTCCAGTGGCGCTCGCCGGCATCATCTTCGTGGTGATCGCCTCGCGCTGGCTGCTGCCGGAACAACGTGGCGGCGAGACCTCCGGCCCTGATTTCGATCTCGCGGGATACGTGACCGAGTTCGTGGTGCCGGACGGCTCGCCGCTGATCGGCCAGAAGGTCGACGCCATCGGCCCGGTGACCGGGGACGAGGCTCGACCCACCGAGTTGGCTCTGATCCGGCGGCGGCAACGCATCGTGCGCCGGCTGCACCACGAAGCCCTGATCGCCGGCGATATCCTGATGATGCGCGGAACGCCGGAACAGATCGAGGTCGCGATCGCCAAGGGCCTGGAGATCCGAGAGCGCTCCAAGGAGAAGGCTCGCGCCGAGGCGGAGACGCAGGAAGGCGACGCCAAGGGAAAACCCGCCGAGGAAAAACCCGCCGAGGAAGGCCCGCTTGTCCTTGAGGCGGTGGTCCCGCCCCGGGCGATGATCGACGGACGCTCGCCCGCCGACCTGCGCCTCAGATCACGCTACGGCGTGAACCTCCTGGCGATCGCCCGTGAAGGCTCGCCGATCCGCACGCGGCTGCGGGATACGCGGGTGCGCGTCGGTGATGTCCTGCTGGTCCAGGGCGAGCCGGACACCCTTTACGGCACCCTCTCGACCCTCGGTTGCTTGCCGTTGGCCCAGCGCGAGATCAGCCTGGATCACAACCGCTCCTTCCTGCCGCTCGGGTTTTTCGCCCTGGCGATCGCCGGGACCGCGTTGGGTCTGGCGCCGGCGGCCCTGTGTTTCAGTCTCGCGGTGCTGGCCATCGTGCTGAGCGGAACCATGACCATGAACCAGGTCTACGAGGCGGTGGACTGGCCGGTGGTGGTGCTTTTGGGCGCGATGATCCCGGTCGGCGGCGCCATCGAGAGTACCGGGGCCGCCGCCGCGATCGCCGCGATGGTCGCCGAAATCGGCGGCGGGCTGTCGCCGTATCTGGTGCTGGGGCTGGTCCTGGTGCTGACAATGACCTTGTCGGACATCATGAACAACGCCGCGACGGCGGTGGTGATGGCTCCGGTTGCCATCGGCATCGCCGGCGGCCTCGGATTGGAGCCTGATCCGTTCCTGATGGCCGTCGCGATCGGCGCGTCCTGCGCCTTCCTGACACCGATCGGGCATCAGAACAATCTTCTGGTCATGGGCCCCGGCGGCTATCAGTTCGGAGATTACTGGCGGCTCGGCCTGCCGCTGGAGATCCTGATCGTCGCGATCGCCGTGCCCCTGATCCCCGTGGTTTGGCCGTTCTGAGGGGTTTTCGTTTGATCCTCGCGGTATCTATCCGGAAGCTCCTTCAGGCGCCCATTCAACCATCCGCAGGCTTCGCCCGCCCAGCCGCTCGAAGGCGCGCTGACGGCAGGAGAAGACGATGATTTGCAAGTCGCCGGCCTGGCGATGCAGCGCGTCGAACATTTTCTCGATCCGGTCATCGTCGCTATAGACCAGGGCGTCGTCCAGGATCACCGGTACCGGCCTGCCGTTCCTGGCGAGCAATCGCGCGAAGGCGAGGCGCGTCAGGACCGTCAATTGCTCGCGCATGCCGCCGCTCAGGACCGAAACATCCTCCTCCTGGCCGTTGCGCTCCAGTGATCTCGGCACCAGGGTCTCGTCGTCAAAGGTGATGTTGGCATCCGAGACCACCAGGGAGATCAGGGGCCGAAGCTCGTCCATGACCGGACCGAGATACTGCTCCTTCGCGGCGAGACGCGCGTCGTCGAGAGCTTGCCGCAGACGCCGCAGGACCGCGATCTCGACCTCCAGCGCGGCGACCCGATCCTCGGCGGCCTGGCGCTTGTCGCTTGTCTCGGCGAGCACTTCCTCGATGGCATTCTCCGAACGGGCGCGAATTCCACCGGTGAGGCCGCTGATCTCCTCGGCCAGCCGCGCGGCCTCCGCGTCTAAGTTGCCGACAACCGACGCGGCGCGCCGGGCCCGCGCCTCGGCGGCTTCCAGATCCGGGGCGCTGGCTTGCAGGTCCGTCACCGCTTGGCCGGCCATGGTGAGCGCGGCGGCCGCTTCGCCTTCCTCCCTCTCAAGACGCTCGACCTCCGCGCCGCGTTCCGCCTCTGGACCGAGCACGCGCTCGATATCGGTCAGGGTTTCGCGTGAATGATCGATGGTCAGCTTGGCGAGCGCCGCCGCCTCCCGCTTGCCCGACAGCGCGGCCCGCGCGGTCTCCGCCTCGGTCCTCGTTTCAATGACCGCGGCGCCGGCCGTTTCCAGGGCGTGGGTGGCCGCTTCCGGAGCGAGGGCGTGGGGGTCGATATCGGCTGTCAGTTCGGCAAGCCTGGACGCCTCGATCCTAAGCGCTTCCAATCCGTCCGGCGCCCAAGCCGACAGTTCCGCCCGCGCCACCCGTATGCTCGCCCGCGCCTCGGACAGGCTCCGCGCGCGCTCTCGGACGGCGGCGAGGTCTTCGGCGCCGAGTTTCTCCAGATCGCGCGCCAATGCTCCTTGTTTCGATTGCAAGGCCTGGGCAAGTCCATCGTCGGTATCCGCGCCGGCGCTGACGGTGAGCACGCCGATCCCTTGGATTTCAAAGCGCGTGGACCGGGTAACGGCGCGGCTGTCGCCATCGGCCAGCGGCGCGCCATCGGCCAGGATCGACGCGGACGGGTTCTCCACATACGCCACGCTAACCAGCGCCGCCTTGGCGTCCAGCCTGGCGCGCAGGTCGGCGATCTCGGCCTCGATCGCGCCGAGCTTCTCGACCGCGCCGTCGGGGAGCGCCAATGTCTGTTCCCGCGCCGACAATGTCTCGATCAAGGCTTGGCATTCCCGCGCCTTTTCCAACCGCTCTTCCAGGGAGGTCAATCGCTTGCGCGCCTCGGCGCCACGTTCAGCGACAACCGCGCGGCGATGGTCTTCCCTGGCCCGCGCGAGCACGGCTTCCGCCTCGCCGAGGGCTCGCATGGCGGCTTCCTCCCGCCTCTGACCGGTGGCGACCTCGGCGATGGCCTCGCCGCGGGCCCGTTCCGCCTCGGCGAGGCGCGCCGTTATCATCCGAGCGCGCTCCAGAGCCTCGCGGTAACGGGCGAGGCTCTCCCGCACCATTCCGTGGCGCCCGGCTTCCAAGTCCCGGAGCCTGGCCGCCTCGGCCAATTGTGACGCGTGCGATTTCGCCCGCTCCAGCGCGTCGGTGGCCCGTGCCATTTCGTCTTGCCGTTCCCTGAGCGCGTCGGGAGCGGCGATCTCGTCCCGTCGCGCTTGCTTGGCCCGTCGCTGGTCCAGCGCTTGGCGCAGGGACGACAGCATCTCGGACTGAGCGGCCTCGTCGGCGCGCAGCTGTTCCAGTTCCTCCTTCGCCTCGGCATAGGGACCGCTTTTCCTCGGCTGTCCGCGTTCGGTGACGAGAACGTCGAGCGCCTCCTGGCAGCGCTGAAGGATCCAAGCCATGCGGCGCCCACCGGTGAGCGCCTCAACCTCCTCGCCCGCCACCGAGGCGAGCGCGTCCTTGCGCGCCTCGGCCTCCTGATCCTGCTGGGCCTTGCCGCCGGTCTCGAAGTCGGTGATACCCTGGCGGACCCATAACAGCCCTGTTGGACCGGAGGCGCCGCCACGCGTGAGTTCGGCGATCCATGCCTCGGCCTCGTCCGCCTGAGCCACCAACCGTCCAGTGGCCAGTTCCGTCACCGTCGCGGCGCGGCCGGCATAGTATTGCTTGCTGATACGATGGAGACCCTGGTCGGTCTCGATATCGGCTTCGATCTGGGGACTGCCGCCGCTATGGGGCCGCAACAACCGAACCGCCTTTTGGGTCGCGGTATGAGGTTGAAACAGCAGGGCATGCAGCGCGTCGAAGCAAGTGGACTTGCCTTGCTCGTTCTCGGCGGCCAAGACATTGACGCCGTCGTCGACCGCCTCGATCGCGACGCCACGATTGGCGAAGCGCCGGACATTCCACAATCTGATCGCCCGGATCTTCACGCGTCGTATTCCAGGCCGAGGCTGTAAAGCCGCGAGAGCGCCCGTTCGGCGACACGCCGGGTCTCGCCGGACGCGGTCTCGTCGCGCGCTTCACTCAAAAGCGCCTCGGCGGCCTGGCGCAGGGCGCCCGCCTTGTCTATGGCGTCTAGATCGTCTGGGCTGTGATCAATGGCCAGCCGGCTGTCGTTAAAGGTCATCAGGGCAAAGTCGGGACTGATATCCCCCGCCGCGCCGTTCAGCGCCGCCCTGGCCTCAAGCCCCAACCGGCCCGCCGCCGCGAGACTAACCAGAATATTCCGGCGATCCTCCAGAGGCTCGATCGCTTGTCTCAACCGTTCCGCCGGATCCTCCTCGGCAACCAGATCAAGCGCCAGATCACGCCAGAGGAATTGCCCGGTGAGTGTCGGCGTCACCCTAGGAGCGGCGCCCGGCGCATCGATCTCGACAATCAGCGCCCGGCCCGGCGCGTCGTGCTTGAAGCGGTCCGGTTCCGGCGTGCCGGAATACCAGGTCCGCTCGTTCAAGCGGATCTGACCGTGCCAATCGCCCAGCGCGAGATAACCGAGATTGGCGCGGGCGGCCCGGTCCGGCGCGATCACGTCGGCGGCCCCGTCTTCACCAAAATTCTGGATCGCTCCATGCGCCAGGCCGATCCGGATCACCCCGGTGTCTGTCTCGGCCCCGTTCATCCATTCGGTAAGGTCGCGGCCCGGTCGGCGGACCGGACAGGGCGCCGGCAACAGCACCGCGTCGAGGCCGAGTTCCACCGGCTCGGCGGCGCGGGCGACGGTGACGTTATCCGGGCACTCGCCGCCCACCGTCCGCCAAAGCTCCTCGGCCTGGAGAGAGTCGTGGTTACCCGGAATCAGGAACCAGCGAATATTCGGCGTGACCGCCATCTCTTGTAGCGCGTGGCGGACCGTGGCGCGGGACGGGGTTTCGGTATCGAAGGTATCTCCGGCGACCAGGACGGTGTCTATATCCAGTTCCGCCGCGCGCTCCCGCAGCCGCCCGATCACCCCGTGACGGGCCTCGGTCAGCCGGCCACGCAGTTCCTCCGGCATTTGCCCGAAGCGCTTGCCGAGATGCAAGTCGGAGGTGTGCAGGAAACGAACCAGGTCTCGGCTCCGTTCATGAGGAGAGAAAAGGTCCCGTGACCACGCGGCAAGCGGTCTGGAGCGATCTCTCGGGCATCGCTCTAGTCTTTCTTCTTGCCCTTGTTCTTTCCGTCCTTCTTGCCCTTTTTATCGCCCTTGTCCTTCTTGCCCTTCTTGTCCTGCTTTTCCTTCTTATCCTTGTTCTTGCCCTTGGACTTCCCGTCCTTGTCCTTGGCTTTCTTGCCGCCTTTTTTGTCCTTCTTTTCCGCCTCGCGGGCCGCGCGCACGCAATCATCCTTTTCCTTCGGCTCGGCGATTTTCGCGCAATCGCGCGCCGCCTGACCCGGAGCCTCCGACTTACCGGCGGCCCGGGAGTCGAGCGGAGTCAGGGAGACGAGTACGGCCACGGCAACGGTGAGGATGAGTTTCCTAAAAAACATGGACGAAGCTCCATTCGGTGAAAACGAATGCTGCGGAAACATCCACGGCAACATCCCCGATCTTACGGAAATTCGACGCCCAGCACCCGGTTTATCTGTTTTTTCACGTCATTGACCGAAACCGGTTTCACCATATAGCCGGAAACCCGAAGCTCCTTGGCGCGTAGCACCTTTTCCTGTCCCGCGTCGGATGTCAGGAAAATCACCGGCGTGCGGGCGATCTCGGGCTGGTTGACGCCCCGAATCGTCGACAGATACTTCATGCCGTCGACCGGCTCCATATGGATGTCGCAGAGCACCAGATGCGGCTTGACGATCAAGGTCTTCTTCAACCCCTCGGCGCCGTCCTCCGCTTGAGAGACTTTTCGGATATGCAGTCGGTTAAGAATCTGAACGATGATCCTGCGGACGAAATCCTCATCGTCGATCACGAGAATGCGCAGGTCGTCGACGGTAATCATGTAACTGCCCCCCAGTGTTGAGGAAATGGTCGCACAAAGGTTCGACTTCGTCACGCAGTTCCGCATACACATCTGGCAAGGCGTCGGCGAACAGAGCCGCCGTCGAGACGTCGCCGGCGTCCAAAATGTCTTGAATGTCCCCCATGATACCGCCGACGCGGGTCGCGCCGATGGAGTTGGCCGCGCCCTTCAGGGCGTGAGCGATATCGCGCGCGCCGGGGCCGTCCTCGGCCGCGATGGCTTCGCCGAGCGCGCCGATCCGCGTATCCAGCGAGGCGAGGAAACTGACCACGAATTCGGCGGCGGATTCATCGAAGGCGCCGAAACTGTCAATCAGTTTGGCCGTGTCGAAGATGTCCGGATCGGTACTCGGCGGTCCGGCCGCGGCAGCTGGCGCCTCGGTCGGCCCGGTGTCCGGCACCTCGATCGTCCGCAGTTCCAGGGCGTGCGCCATATGGGTTTCAAGCACCGCCGTCAGCCGCGCCATCTCGATGGGCTTGCGCAGATAGCCGTCCATGCCCGCGTCGAGACATTCCTGCTCGGTTCCGGGGAGCGCGTCGGCCGTCAGCGCGATGATCGGTAGCCGTTCGTCGCCGCCGCTTTCGGCTTCGGCGGCCCGGATCTCGCCGGTGAGTTCAAATCCGTCCATCTCCGGCATATGGAAATCGGTCAACAGCATCCCGTAATCATGTTGACGGTAGAGCTCCAGCGCCTCGGAGCCGTTATCGGCGATCTCATGCGCGAAACCGAGGCGCGAGAGAACGCGGCGAATAACGATCTGGTTGGTCTCGTTATCCTCGGCCACCAGGATCACCGCGCGATGGGCATGGGCGGTGACGAGATCCGGCGCCTGATAGGTAATCACTTCCGCCTCGTCGCCGACGCCGAAGTCACCAATCTCGGCCTCGCCCAGGGCCACGGCCACCATGTGCCAGACCCGTCCGAGATGAACCGGACAGGTAAGAGCGCCCTGCAAGGTTATGTTCAACCCCCCGAGATCATTGGCGTTCAATGTCGACACGGCGTTCTGATAGGCGCTCAGCACCACCGCCGGATTGCCGCCCGCGCCGGCCTCGATGAAGGCCGAGATCGCGCCGCGATAGGTTTGCATTCCCGGTTTGCCATTCACGAAGATCAGATCCGGGGGCTCTCGCAGAGCGGCCAGGGCTTCATCCAATCCAGGCTTGTTCGAATAACCGGCGAGCGCGGAGGCCGTCGCCGCGACACCGCCGGCCTGGAGATAGCGGGTCAGAATCTCGCCCTCGCGCGTGCCGTAACCGAGCAGCAGAACCCGTGCGCGGGACAAGTCATGCTCCGGCCCCGGGGCCTCCGCGTCGGGCTTGAACGGCAGTTCGAACCAGAAGGTGGAGCCCTCGCCCGGCTGGCTTTCAACGCCGATATCGCCGCCCATCATCTCGCAGAGCCGCTTGCAAATCGACAGACCGAGACCCGTGCCCCCGAATTTGCGGGAGGTGGAGGAATCCGCCTGGGCGAAGGCCTGGAAGAGCTTGCCGATCTGCTCCTCGGTGAGGCCAATACCGGTATCCGTGACCTCGAGCCGGACCCGCACGGTCTCGCCGTCGGAGGCGGCGGCGACTTTCCCTCGAACCCGGAACTCGACATGGCCCTCCTCGGTGAACTTGATCGCGTTGCTCGCGAGGTTGAGCACGATCTGCCTGATACGACTGGGAT
>JAYOIK010000010.1:40825-69706 GCA_038118725.1 Alphaproteobacteria bacterium
GACATCGACATGACGCCGTTCATCGGCGTGCGGATCTCATGGCTCATGGTCGCCAGGAAGTCGGCCTTGGCCTTGGCCGCCGCCTCCGCCGCCTCGCGCGCCTCGACCAGATCAAGCTCCATCTGCTTGCGGTCGGAGATATCGGTGAATGTCGACACGAAGCCGCCCGTCGGCACCATGGTGCGCCGGATGTCGAGCACCGCGCCGGTGCCGATGACCCGCTCGGCATGGGCGGATTCGTAGGCCTTGGCGCCCTCGGTCTGCGCGCGCGCCAACTCGTCCGGGTCACCGGGACCGTAATCGCCCCGAACGGCGGAGAGGCGCGCTAGTTCGTAATATGGCAGGCCGCGATAGAACGCCTCGGCGGGGAAGTCGAAGATCTCGATAAAACGTTCGTTATACGCCACCAGATTAAGCGCGCCGTCGAACATGGTGATGCCCTGATCCATGCTCTGTAGGGTGGTTTCCAGGAGCGCGGTCTGGGCGGCGAGCGACTGTTCGGCCCGCTTGCGTTCGGTTACGTCGGTGAAAATCGCGACCGCGCCGCCATCCTCGAGCGCGGTTTTCCGCACCGCGAGGGTCTTGCCGGCGGAGGTTTCGACCTCGGTTTCCTCGTAGCCATCGCTTTCATAGGCGGCCATCCGGATGTTCGTCTGCTCGACCGGATCACCTGGACCGTAGAAGCCCTTGCGCGCCGCGTCTTCCAGAACCGCCCGCATCGGCGAGCCGATTTTCATCAGCGCCGGGTCGATCCCGACCAGTTCAACGTAGCGGTCGTTGAACAGTTGGAAATTCAGGTTTCCGTCCAGAACCAGCAACCCGTCGGACATGTTGTCCAACGCCGCCCGCAACTGAGCTTCCTTCGCCGCGAGGACCTGCTTGGCCCGCTTTCTCTCGGTGATATCGGAATGGGTGGCGACGAAACCTCCATCCGGCGTCGGACGGCGGCGGATCTCGATAACCGATCCATCCTTCATCGGACGCTCGGCGACATGGGCCTCGTGACTACGGGCGCGCTCCTTGGCCGCCGCCAAGGCCTCGGTATAATCGCCCTCGCCGAACTCGCCGCTTTCGGCCAGATAATCAAGCAACTGGTCGTTCGAGACCCCGGGTCTCAGAAGTTCCTCGGGGAAATGCCAGAGCGACCGGGCCTGCTCGTTGAAGGCCCGCACCGCCATGAAGGCATCATATAGGATGACCCCCTGATCCATGTTGGCGAGCACGGCGTCGGCGATCGCTTTCTGCTCGGCCAGATCCTGCTCGGCGGCCTTGAGGTCACTGATATCGAACAGCCAGACCATGCGGGCGTCGCGTCTGTCGAACACGGTGGGAACCATGTTGAGGATCGCCCAGTAGGTGCCGCCGTCGGCCCGCAGAAGTTCGATCTCCACATTGCTGGCCTGCCCGTCCCGCTCGAACGCCTCGCGCACCGCCGCGCCGTCCTCGGGTCGCGCGTAAACGCTCTTTCCGACGCCACCGACGAGGAACTCGGCGGATGCGCCATACATCTCGGCGTATCGGGAGTTGACGAAAAGCCGTTCGCTGTCATCGGAGACGATCGACACACCGATCGGGCTGTTCTCCAGCATGCGGGAAAGCTGGGCCTCGCTCCGCCGGATCGCGTCCTCGGCCTGCTTGCGTTCGGTGATGTCGGTATAGGTGGCGACGAACCCGCCATCCGGCATGACATTACGGCGCAACTCCAGCACACGGCCATCGGGCAGGGCACGTTCGATCGCCGTATCGTGCCCCATCTCAAGATTGGCGCGACGATGCGCGACAACGTCCTCGAGGCTCCAAGACGCCATTTCCTCGCTCACGCGATACTCGCCGCGTTCGGCCTGAAGACGCAGCCAGGCGTCGAGGGAGCAGCCGATCTCCCATAGTTCCTCGGGCTGATCGATATATTCGCGAAGCTTCTGGTTGTAGGCGACGAGAGTGTAGTCCGGGCTCCACATGGAGACACCCTGGCCTAGATTTTCCAAGGTGGCCTGGAGCCGCTCCCGCTGACGGATCACCTCGGCATCGGCCCGCCTCCGCTCGACGAGGTTCTCCTTGAACACCACGAGGGCTCGGGCGATATCGCCAATCTCGTCGCGCCGCCCCTCATTCTCGATCACCGTTTCAAGATCCCCGCCGGCCAATCTACGGGTCGCGCGGGTCATGGCGACCAAGGGCACGGATATGCCTCGCCCGACCGCGAGGCCCAGCACGATCACCACGAGGGTGACGAACGTGGCCCCCAGAATCATGAACTTCGCCGTGCGGTCCAGCGCCTCGGTGATCTCCGACTCGTCGATTTCCGCGAGGATTGCCCAGCGGGTCCCCATGAACTCCATCGGCCCGTAGGCTGAAAGCACGGAGATACCGCGATAATCGAGGCCGCTCTCGACACCGGTTTCGCCCTTCAAGGCCTTGGCCACGGCCTCGCTCGCCACCGAGGTACGCAGAACCGTCGAGGAATTTGAAAACCGCGAGTCCGACCGCATCAGAAGGTCTTGGCCGACGATAAAGGCCTCGGAGGTGGAGCCGAAACCCGTCGCGATATTCATTAACGCGTTGATCCGGGCGACCGGCATTCGTAGGGCGATCACGCCGATATAGGCGCCGGATGAGGTGAAGACGGGCGTCGCGATAAAGCTCGCTGGCGCGCCGTTGTCGGGCGCATAGGCCTCAAAATCGTGAAAGACCTGAAAATCGTTCTTCTGTACCCCGTCCACGGCCCGGAAGGCCTGGGCGAGGTCGGTGTCCTTCCAAGGGCCGTCCAGAAAGTTGGTGGCGAAATCGGGGCGTTTCGCCACCGAGTAAATCAGGTCGCCCTCGGTGGAAAACAGGTAGATGTCCTCGTAGCCACGCTCAAGGAAGAACGCGCGGAACCAGGGGTGAAACTTGCGGTGCAGCTCGCTGTAGTCCGAACCATCCACGGCGTCTTGAAACTCATCGGCTCGCTTATCGGGAAACGGATTTCTGATCACGTATTGCTCGTGAAGAAAGGCCCCCGGATTGGGCTCTCCCCTATCCGCGCCGGCGGAGTGCCATGCGGTGTAGAAACTTGCCAACGCTTCTCTGGTTACGTGACTCTTGGACAGGATCTGTAAGTCCTGGCGGATCGAGCCGAGATAGACCTGCAGCGCCGAGCGCCTACCGTCGCGCAAGGCCAAGAGATTTTTCTTGGCGGCGGTCTCGAGCTCGTCGGCGAATTTGATATAGGCGATCAAACCGGTGGCAAGCGCCGTGACCAGGGCCGCCAACACGATCACGAGGGTAAGCCGCGCCGAAATCGAAAGGTCCAAAGCCCTTGTTTTCGTCGAGGCCATGTCGCCTAGCGTCCAGGCGCGTGGCTTCGGTGTCGGCGCGCCGACCGGCCGACAAGACGATCAGTCATAGCCGAACATCCAAGTCGTTTCGCCCTCGGAGATATTGTGAACCGAGTGCGGCACTTGACGAGGGATGAAGACCAGGTCACCGGGTCCGGCCTCAACCTCCTCGCCGTCGAGGATCAGGCGCAGGCGACCCTCGACGACGGTAAGATACTCGTTCGTCGCATGGGTGAAGTCGTTCCATTGTTGACCCGGCCGGTCGGTCATGGCGTGACAGGAGTATCCGTCGGCGCGCCAATGCGCCCTAACTGCCGCCGCGTCGACGGGCACCGGATAATAGCCGGTTTGCACTGTCTTCACGAAACGCCCCCCGGATCATGGATCAAGAACAATCGCCACCTCCCGCATGATGCGGCAGATGGCGATCGATCTCAAACCTTATCGGCCCCGGGATGGCGGAACCGTTTACCCGAGGCCGGTTCAGAAGGCCTTGGCCGTATCCGGTCGATGCTTGTTCGACGGCACGAAGCCGGTCCGCGCGGGCTCGCGCGGCTCGTTCACCCAGAGCACCCGATCCGGATGCATGCCGGCGCCATAGTTCGCGGAAACCGCGGAGCGCCGCATCCGATTGAGCAAGCGGGTATCCGCCTCGCCGATCGAGGGATGCGCGCCGCCGTTATCGGCGACCACTTTCTCCCAAGCCGCCTTGCGAGCCGCCAGGATCGCCGGATCCGACAGCGCCGTGCAGTTGAGCTCGTTGACGTTGAGATCGGCGATGATCTCGTCGCCGTTCTCGACAAAGGCGATCGGGCCGCCGAGCGCCGCCTCGGGCCCGACATGGCCAATCACCAGCCCCACCGAGCCGCCGGAGAACCGGGCGTCGGTCATCAGGCCGACAACGATGTTCTTCTCGCGGCAGAGCGTGGTGATGCGCGAGGTCGAGTCCAGCATCTCCGGCATGCCCGGGGCGCCGCTCGGTCCCTCGTAGCGGACGATGATCATA
Source organism: Alphaproteobacteria bacterium (assembly GCA_038118725.1). Lineage (GTDB taxonomy): Bacteria > Pseudomonadota > Alphaproteobacteria > Thalassobaculales > Thalassobaculaceae > JADHLJ01. Next base: position 45,149 of record JAYOIK010000010.1, read on the forward strand.
TCATGGTTCTCGAACACGCCCGGCTGGTTCTCCAGGGTGTGCAGCAGGTCCGCCTCGCTGTCGAAGACCCGGGCCTTGCCGACGAACACGTTGTTCTCGAGCCCGCCCTCGACCCCGGCCAGCTTCAGAACCGCGCTGAACTCGGGCGAGAGATTGCCGCCCAGCACGCGCAGACCGCCGGTCGGCTTGTACGGCTTCTCGACCGTGTAGATGACGGTCCCGTCCGGCGCCGGCGGGTTGAGTCGCGCCACTTGCTCGGCCAGGGTCTCGCCGGTGCAGGTCATGGTGTCGCCGTTCAGCAGACCCGCGTCCAAGAGCTCCTTGACGATGACCTGCATGCCGCCCTTCTCGTCGATATCGACCATCGAGTAGGCGCCGAAGGGGCGGGCATCGACCAGGACGGGCACCACGTGTTGCGAGAGATGGTTGAATTCCTCGGCCGACATGATGTCCCTGGAGAAATCGCCGAAGCCGGCGGCGCGGGCGATCTCGGGGCCGTGCAGCATGACATTGGTCGAGCCCCCCACCGCCATGGCGACGATCATGGCGTTGCGGATCGAATCCCGGTTGACGATCTTGCGCGGGGTGAGGTCCGCGGCGATCATCGCCTCCAGGTACGAGACCAGTTCGCCTGGGAATTGCTCGAGCCGGCGCGGGTCGTCCGAGGGCGGCGAGACCATGTGCAGGGGCTCCAGGCCGACCACGGCGATGAAGGTCTGCATGGTGTTGTAGGTGAACATGCCGCCACAGCTGCCATAGGCGGGACAGGCCTCGCAGGCGATCCGCTTTTTCAGTTCCTCGTCATCGCTACCGGCGACCTGAAAGCCCGAGATGATGTCGATCTTCTCGTTGGTCACGGAATCGGTGCCCGGGCGGATCGGGCCGTCGGACATGATGATCGCCGGACGGTCGTGTTCGAGGATGGCGGCCAGGGTGCCCACCGGGGGCTTGTCGCAGGCCACGACGGCGATGGTGCCCTCGAGGCCGCTGGCGCTCAGATGTTCGCACATCGTATCGTGGGTGACCTCGCGCCCGATCAGCGAGTAGCGCATCTCCTTGGTCCCGTTGCGCATGCCGTCGGAGGTGGCAACGGTATATTCCGGCTGTACCAGCCGCATCGCCATCTGGCCCTTCTCGCGCCCGATGCGCCCACGCAGGGTATCGTGAATGACCTCGACCTTGCGCTGAACCCCCAGATAGCACTGGGAATCGCCCTTGTTGCCGACGACGCCGACGGACGGCTCGTGGATCAGTTCGATATCCGTTCCGAGTTCCCGGGCGATGCCGATGGTCTGGGCGTTGCGGCCGGGGTTGTTGTCGAAAAGAACGGTTCTAGAGTTGCGCACCACTCGGTCTCCGCGATGTTGGGGTCAAGGTCGCTATTCGCGGGGCATTATCTGCACCACAAACAATTTCAAAGCAACAAGCGCGGAGATGGTCGGTGGCGAATTCCGCCTATGCCGCGTCCTCGCGCCGGGGGAGTTTCCAGTTCGGGCGTATGAAATGACAGGTGTAGCCGTGCGGAATCCGCAACAGATAATCCTGATGCTCCGGCTCGGCCTGCCAGAAATCGCCAACCGGCTTGACCTCGGTCACCACCTTGCCGGGCCAGAGACCGCTGGCGTCGACATCGGCGATGGTGCGCTCGGCCTCGGCCTTTTGCGCCTCGTCCACATAGTAGATGCCGGAACGATAGGACATGCCCCTGTCGTTGCCCTGGCGGTTCAATGTCGAGGGGTCGTGGATCTGGAAGAAGAATTCCAGCAGGTCGCGAAAGCTGATCTGGCTCGGGTCGAAGTTGATCTCGATCCCCTCGGCATGGGTGCCGTGATTGCGGTAGGTGGCGTTGGGAACATCGCCGCCGGTATAGCCGACCCGGGTCGAGACAACGCCCGGCAGCTTGCGGATCAGGTCCTGCATGCCCCAGAAACACCCGCCGGCCAGAACCGCGCGTTCAATCGTGTCGCTCATGCGAAATCTCCCAGTCCAAATCTCCACCTCGACCATTTTGGCCCGACCTCCCATCGAAAGCCAGACCGGATCCAAAGGCCGATCCTTATAACAAATGGGGTCGGTCTCGCGATTTTCCCAGACCGCCCCGCGCGCCGCTCTACTTTTTTACCCATCCTCCGCCGGCGCGATGTTCTTGATGCCGGCCATCAGCGAGGCCGGGATGGTCTCGATCAACTCATCCACCGTGAACATCCCGTCATCGTCGTATTTGTAGATCGCCTTGGCCATCTCGCCATACTGATAAGTATGGATCAGGGAACGCTCGGCGTGGAAGATCTGGCCGTTCACGTCGCGCGATTCATCGGTGCAGAGATAGCCGACGATCGGCGGCACGTATTCCGGCCCGGGCATGGCCATGCGGTTCTCGTACTCCGCCTGGGTCAGCAAGCCACTTTCCAGCCGCCGCTTCCAGTTGGCGATAACCGCGTCGTTGACCGTCATCCGGGTCGCCGCCATCGGGCAGATCGCGTTGGCGGTGATGCCGTAACGCCCGCATTCGCGCGAGATCGAGCGGGTCAACCCGATGATCCCGGCCTTGGCGGCGGAATAATTGCACTGACCGACCGAGCCCTTGAAGGCGTCGGAGGAGAAATTGATGATCCGCCCGAAACGCGCCTGGCGCATCGGCTTGATCGCGTGGTGGCACATGTTCCAGTGCCCCTTCAGATGCACGTTGATGACCGCGTCGAAGTCATCCTCGGACATGTTCCAGATCATCCGCTCGCGCAGCATGCCGGCGACATTGACCACGAAATCGATCTTGCCGTAGGTCTCGGTGCATTGCAGGACCATCAGACCGGCGGCCTCGTATTCGGTGACCGACGAGAAGTTGGCGACCGCCTTGCCGCCCGCGTCCATGATCTCATCGACCACGTCCTGGGCCGGCGCGCCGGTTTCTTCCTCGCCGGAGCGACCGACATTCGGGTCGTTCACCACGACGCTGGCGCCCTGCTGAGCCAAGAGCAGCGCCACCGCCCGACCAATGCCGCGCCCGGCGCCGGTCACGATGCCGGCTTTTCCTTCAAGGTTCATGAGACCGTCCTCCCTGGAATTCATTGGCCTAAATCTGTTTGGAGAAAGAATGCCCTTCCCTCGCCCCTTGGTCGAGAGGAAGCGCCGGCCACGCGTCGCCTATTGCCAGCTTGATCATGTTGACGCTTCTCATTCGGACCTCAAGCGTCATTCGTCCGAAGAGACGCGGCGGGCAAGACCCTTCGAGACGACGCCTTCCAGGCGTCTCGAAGGGTGAGTCGCAAAATTTTACACTTACCCCGGGGAGACCCGAAAGGTCGCCTGTCCTGGACTAGATCCAGGATCTCGAAGGGTCTCGCCAACCGCTGGGGAAAGCTAACCAGGAACCCTTTGGTGACTGAACAACGACCCATAGCCGTCGACCTCGGCCCTTACGCCGGCGAGGCGCAGGCAATGCCAGAGACTGACCTGGTTAGCGGACAGCACCGGGCGCCGCAGATCGCGCTCCAGCGCCTCCAGAATGGCGACACAACGGAACCCGGTGCCGGCGATCAGCACCGCGTCGGCGTCACGCGGGCAAGCCGTCGTGATTTGGGTGTAGAGCGGCTCCACCTGTTGCGCGAAGCCCATGCCCCTGGGATAGAGCTCGCCCGGCGGCACATCGCGCCACCCGGGTCCTGGGTCGTATCGCAGATGCGCGGCGGGGGCGACTCCGAGCGCCGCGTAGTATCCCAGCGCCGCTTCCACGGTGATGTCGTTGAACCAGGGCGGGAGCACCAGGAAAGGCCGCGTCGCCCCGACCGCGCGCAAGGCCGCGATGCTATCGAGGCCATTCGTGGTGACGACGGTATCGCCGCCGATCACCGCCGACAGGTTTTCAACCACCGCCTCGTCCCAGCCGACGCCGCCAAGGATGCTGCTTGAGCTATGGCCGATGACGACCGCGGAAAGCGGCATCGCCGCGAACTGACGGGCGCCGCGTTCCAGATCCTCGGACAACGTGACGTCGGACCGCTCCCGGTTCCAGGCGGCCCAGGGCGTGCCGGCGGTCACCCTGGCGGCGTGGACCGAGACATGCGGCGTCGCCATCGCCCACCACTCGGCCTCCGGCACCGCCTCGTTACCGACGATGAACATGCCGATCCGGGCTTGCCAGCCCCAGTTGTCAGGGCTTCTCATCAGGCCGCCCTCACGGCACGGGCGATCTCGCCCCATTTACCTAGATTATCGGGGTTTTCCTTGATCGATTGCTTGGCCAGATACATCACCAGCCGGCTGGCGAGCCCCTGGTAGCGCTCGATCAGCCGGTCGGCCATGTCGTCCCAGCGCGCGACCACGGCGAACTTCTCCAGCAGTTCGTCATCGACCAAAGCCGCCACCGCGTCTCGGCCGCCGGAGCGCAGCGCGTCGGCGAGCTCGAGCCGCTTGCCGTCATAGCCGAGATCGTCGAACTGAAAGGCATAGGCCGGGGTCGAGCCGTAGAAGCCGATGGCGGTCCTGGCCTCCAGGGCGCAAGCGGCGCGCTCCTCCACCGAGTCACCGGCCACCGCGAGCACCGGCACGATAAGATCAATATCCGAGAGGGTTCGCCCGGCCCGCGCCGCGCCCTCGGTCACCGCCGGGATCACCCGGTTGTGGATATAGGGCATGGAATGCATGGGATGGACATGCAGCCCGTCCGCCACCTCTCCGGTCACTTTCAGCATCAGCGGGTTGACCGCCGACATGTCGATCTTGATATCCTCGAAATCGTGCCGGGGCGGCGCCCATTGCGGGGTCAGCAGGTTGAGCTTGTAGAACGGCCCGTCATGCTCCAGCCGCGCCTCGCCGCGAAACGCCGCGAGCGAGGCCTTCACCGCCTGAACATAGTCGCGCATGCGCTTGGCCGGTTGCTCGAAGTCGACGCCGTAGCGGCGCACGATATGCGCCTTCACCTGACTGCCGAGACCGAGTCGAAAACGCCCCTGGGTGTTGGCCGCGAGTTCCCAGGCGATCTGGGCCGACATCATCGGACTGCGCGGAAAAGCGACGGCGATGCCGGTGCTGAAATGCAGGGAGGGCGCTTCCCTTGCCGCGGTCGCGATCTGCATCCACGGGACCTGGCCGCCCTCGGTGAAGAGGAGCCCGGACATCCCCGCGGCCTCGACATCACGGGCCAGTTTGGCGACGTTCTCCCAGGTATCGGCCCGGGTCATTACATCAAATTCCATCGCTGTCCTCGCGTGATCTCGGTGGCTGTTCACCGGTGACGGGCTTGCTTTCTAGAAGGCCAGATGCACCTTCATCGACCGCCCCCGGTCACTGGCGGTTCGGAACGCCTCGTTCGCCTCGTCCATGGAAAAGGTATGCGAATGCAGCGCCGATATGTCGATCCGGCCTTCCGAGAGATAGCGCACCGCCCAGGCGAATTCCTTATCGAACCGGAACGAGCTTTTCAGGGTCAACTCCTTCACCATGATCTGGTCCGTCGGCATCGGGACCATCGGGTCGGCGAAGGTGCCGACCTGGGTGAAGACGCCGCCCGGGCGCAGGTGCCGGATCGCGCTCAACACCGCCGCCGGATGCCCCGAGGCATCGAAGGCGACATCGAAGGAGCCGCGGGGCCGCGACGGATCGGCGAGCGCGTCGTCTCCCGACGCGACATTCACCACCCGGTCGGCGCCGATGCTCTCGGCGATTTTCAGGGGCGCGTCCAGCACGTCGGTCATCGTAACCGACGCGGCGCCCGCCAGCTTGGCGGTCAACAGGATGAGCGAGCCGATGGGACCGGAACCCGAGATCAGCACCTCGGCGCCGAGCAGCGGGCCGGCATGGCTGGTCGCGTGCAACGCCACCGATAGCGGCTCGGCGAAGGCGGCCGCGTTAAGCGACAGCCCTTCGGGCACGACGAAGCATTGAGCCTCGTCCGTGCGGTAGGTTTCAGCGAACATGCCCTGAACATGCGGAAACCGCCGCGAGCTGCCAAGGAAGATCATATCCCCGCAGAGCAGTGCTCGACCGGCCAGACAATACTCACAGGCCCCACACGGGTGGCTCGGGTTCACCGTGACCTTGTCACCGACCTTCACCCGGCTGACCTCGCCGCCGATCTCGACCACTTCGCCCGCCGCCTCGTGGCCGAGCACGAAAGGTTCGCGGACCGGGAAGTCACCCATCCTGTAATGATGAAAGTAATGCAGGTCGGAGCCGCAGATCCCTCCGGCCCGAATGCGAACGCGCACCCCTGTCGGGCCGAGCTCGGGCTCCTCGCGCTCGACGGTTTCGATCGATTGCTTGGCGGTCAGAACGGCGGCGCGCATGGCGGTCTCCCGTTAACTTTTGGCGAGCAACACCTGGGCCCGCTCGCGCAGGTCGTCGGCGATGCGCGAGGGACGGCGCGCGTCAAGGTCGAGCTGGACGCCGAATTGGCTGAGGCCGGCGATATCGGCCCCGGTCTCGGCGTTGCGCATGCGGTGATAGAGCCTCAGCGACGAGCCCCCGAGCTGCGCGATACAACTCTCGACATCGATCATGTCGCCGGGCTTGGCCTGGCCGTGAAAGGTCAATTGAAACTCAAAGGTCGACAGCCCCAGGCGGTTCTCGGTCATGTATTCCGGCGTCATGCCGAACGCCGCCATGATGAAGCTGTTGGCGGTCGAGAACCGGTGGATATAGCCGGGCAGCGAAAGATTGCCGGCCCAGTCCGCCTCCTCCGGCCGCGCCATGTCCTTCAGCGCCGGAACCCAGGCCGCCTCGTCACCGGGAATCGAACGCGCCTCGTCCGGGTCGCCGTCCCATTCGGTGACAGGGCCATCGAGGGCCACGCCGGACAGGCTCTGCTGCATGGCGGTGCAGAGCACGCCGGTCTGATCGTTATACATCCGGTGCGCGATCGTCGGTGTCTCGCCGGCCTCGATCAGCGCGGTTTCGACCCGATAGATATCCCGGTTGCGAAGCTCGGCCTTGTAATGGGTGACGGCGCTGGTGGTGCGGGCCCGGGCCGGATCGACACCGGCCTGACGCAGAAACCGCCAGGTCGCGGCCTCGAACTTCTCGTAATAGTAGGCGACCGTGAAATGCTCGGTGGAGTCGACCTCCCAGGTATGAACGTCGCCGCGGAAGGTCTCGGTATAGCCGGTCATGAATTCCTTACTCCGCCGCGTCGCGCTGATGCGCCTTGTCGAAATCCCAGACATCCTGGAAGCCCATATCCTTCGAGAACGTCATGAAGTCGCGCAGCGGCACGTCCAGGTTTAGGCTAGCGCCGGTCTTCTTCAAGGTGCCGTAGACCGAGTGCAACGCGTGAGCCACCGCCATGAACCCGGTGCCGGGATAGATCGCGATCTGGTAGCCGAGATCGATGTAGTCCTGTTTCGAGAGCACCGGCGTGCTGCCGCCATCGACCACGTTGACCAGAAGCGGCAGATCGAAGCTTGAACAGATCTTGGCCATCTCCTCCTCCGATTCCGGGGATTCGATGAACAACACATCCGCGCCGGCCTTGGCGAAGGCCTCGCCGCGCCGCAGCGCCTCGTCAAGGCCGAGACCGGTGCGGGCATCGGTCCGGGTGACGATCAGAAAGTCAGGGGAGTCGCGGGTCTCCACCGCCACCTGGATCTTCTGCACCATGTCCTCCAGCGGGATCACCTTGCGGCCCGGCGTGTGGCCGCATTTCTTGGGAAATTCTTGATCCTCGATCTGGATGCCCGCCGCCCCGGCCTTCTCGTAGCCGCGCACGGTGTGCTGGACATTGAGCAGGCCGCCATAGCCGGTATCGCCATCGGCGATGAAGGGCGTGGTGACCACGTCGGCCATGACCTGAACCCGGCCGACCATGTCGGTATAGCTGGCGATCCCCGCGTCCGGCACGCCGAGATGCGAGGCAACCGTGCCGTAGCCGGTCATGTACAGCATGTCGAAGCCGTATGGGTCGGCCATCCGGGCCGAGATGCCGTCGAAAATTCCCGGAGCCACGATCAGCTCTCCCGGGCGAAACAGATCCTTCACGCGGGCCATCGCCGCCTCCCTGGTATTGAAATCAAACGCCGTCCCTTGTCTCGAAAACCATCGGCGACAACTCATCCGCCGTGCGTCCGGCCCAATCGAGATCGGGAATGGAGGTCATGGAACGCGCCTGGGCTTCTTGCAAGGCCTCGAGCGCGCTTTCCATATCCATGGTGGTGACCGCGCCGTCGCGGACCACCTGCTCGCCGTCGACGAAAACATCCCGGATCGCCCGATCACCCGCCACGAAGACCAGCGAGCGGAGCGGCTCGCGCACCGGGATCATCGACGGGGCCTTTAGATCCACCAGCACCAGATCCGCCTTCGCGCCGACCTGGAGCCTGCCGATATCGTCGCGCTTGAGGGCCTTGGCCCCGCCGATCGTCGCCGCGTTGAAAATGTCGGAGGTGTTAAGGTCATCGACCGTCTCGGCCACGGCGCGGGCGACGGTGCCGACATTGCGCATCTCTTCGAGATAGTTATGCGGATAGGTGTCGGTGCCGATGCCCATGTTGATACCGGCCTTCAGATAGCCGCCGAATGTCTGGAGCGCGATGCCCCGGCGCATGAACACGGTCGGGCAGTGGGCGACGGTGACGCCGCGCTCGGCGATCAGGCCGAGATCGTTCCGGGTCGACCAATGCACCCAGGGGTGATGGTCGAGAAAGATGCCGTGGCCGATGATCGTGTGCTCTCCCAGCACGCCGATATCCTCCATCCACTGGATCGGCGTCTTGCCGTGGCGGCGGATCATCTCCTGGAACTCGGTGACCGACTGGGCCGCGTGGGTCTGCCAGGGCAGGTTGCGCTCGGCGGCATAGTCATAGGCGTCGCGCAGCAGATCGGCCGAGCAGGTATCGATCTGCGACGGACAGATCATGCCCATCAGGCGACCCGAGGGATGCTGGTTCGCCAGATCGACAATTCGCTGGGCCCGCTCGAAGCCGGCGCGGCCATTGGCCTCGTCCCACTCATAGGACAGCGCGTGACCGTTCGTCGTGTACCAGCGGGCGTCGCGAAAGCCCGGCGCGGCGCAGGCGCGGATGCCGGATTCCGCGAGGATATCCAACCACCCTTCGAAGGGCGGAGAGATATCGACCACCGTGGTGACGCCCGACAGCAGCAACTCACCCATCGCGACGCGCACGCTGGCCGCGAAACCCTCGGCGTCGTTGTTGAAGATGGTCAGGAACTCATAAAGCGAGGAATGAAAGAAACCCGGGCTGCGGATCTCGTCGGTGATGCCCTTGCGCAGCGGCTCACTGGAAGGATGACTGTGAATATTGATCAGGCCGGGCATCACCATCCGGTCGCGACCGTCGATCTCCGTCTCCACCGGGCCTTCATACCCCTTGCCGACATGGCCGACCCGCCCGTCCTCGAAGGCGACATCGACATCGCGCAAGTAGACGTGCCGGCTCTCCCCGGCATCCCAGGCGACAACCCAGGCGGCGTTTCGAATGACGGTGCTGGCCATGGCGGTTTCCCTCATGCGGTCGGATTTCCGTTTTAGCACGGCGGCGGCAAATGAGAAGCGGCGGGGCGACGATGTCCGAATGGTCGAATACGCTCCCGTTGTCCTTGGCGCGATGAAGGGACGCGAGGGTTTCTTGCGGATCGCACCGGGCGAGTTGGACCGGAGCCGTGAAAGAAGGAACGACACACGAAACCCGTCACCCAAGGCTCCGGGCCAAGGCGTTACCCATCTCGACGGTTGATTATGGCGAGCACAACGCCATCTCGACTCGCGACTTTCCTCGGACCCGGCTCCGATGCGCCTTTAGGTCGATGGGGCTAGTTCGGTTATGAGGCCGGAACCAAGTTCCGCGAGTCCTGCCTTACCGAACTGATATTCCATGTAACCAGCCAGGGCCGCTGATGACTCGAGATACTCGGCACCCACCACAGATTGTCTTCCTCGGCAAAGACGATCACCGCGCCGATTTCGTATGTCGGCCAATCGCCTGTCGCGTCTCCCTGGTCGACGATGCCGAATGTGACGTTGAGGAAGGATTCGTCCTTAGTCGTGACCGAAGTCGACGTGCTGTGGCTGTACGACCCTCCGAAATTAAAGATAGAGAGGTTGAGCGAGCCATCAACGTTTAGCTGGTTCTTGGAAGTGAGGACGCGCTTTGTCGTGTCGTCGATCGCTCCCCCGTCTGTTTTGTTGATTCCCTTCGCGACGTTGAACTGATCTTCCATGATTGGATTGGAGGGCTGTTGCGGGGTCGATGTCCCGGTCAGAGTGGTGAAGAATGTCTGGCTGTCGGGAGACGCGAGAGTGGCCCATCCGACAACGTCGTTCGCGTCGGCCCAACTTTTGCCGGCGTCCGGAAACTGCGAAAGAACCCCGAGTAGGTCTTGCGGCTCGTTCGTCAGGCTGACGTCGACCGGAGTGTTCATGTTTGTCAGGTAGAAAGGATACGTGTTTAGTTCGTTGCTGGCAGACGCGGTAAACACGTTCAGACCATTCTGACCCGGAACATCCGTGACATTGTCATAGCAGACGATCGAGAATTGTTGATTTTGGTAGGAGGGCACCAAGTATATCAAGTAACCAAGTTGCGACGTGTTTTGGGGAGTCTCGAAGCTACCTTCGACATACGCAAAGTTCTCCGTAAGGTCGACACTAATTGTTTGTTGCAGGTCAATCGTGGAGGATTGATCATATGAGAAGCCTCCTCCGATCGACAGCCCGCCAAGGGCGGCTTTTCCCGATACCCCGTAAACAGTATCTAGTGTCATGCTTGATTCGGCGGCGGACTTCTCACCGAGGCCGATCGACAAAGTGGCGTGAAGTTTAGACCCTTCCAACACCGGTGGGACACCCGCCACAACACCGATCAGGGTCCATGTCGGTATTGCCAGTTTGAACTGCGCCGCCGACCACCCTGAATCATAGATGGTGACGCCGTCTTGCATCGGACACGGCGTAAGCCTGAAGCTCGGCCATTGGATCCAAAACATGCCTCGACTGTCCGGGTCGTTACCGGGGAAACCGATTCCACCAAGGAAAACGCTGTAAGCCATCGCGTGATCGACATTCGCCACGAAAGCGCCGGTCGCGAACGCACCCATGAAAAAATAGCCATCCAACAGGTCCGACCCGTCGGCGATTTGCTGCCACTGACTGGTCGTATCACCACTAGCGATGGGCACGCATGTCAGATAGGCGGCGTTCCCGCCGAACTCCATATCCCGTTCTTGGGACGCTCTCGTAACATGATTGATGAATACGCCGTTCGCGACCTGATAAAGGTCTTGGTCCGTGCCCCAGGGCGACCCCCATCCGATGCGGACCGAGGTGCCTATCACTTCTATGCCATTGCCAGGATCCAGGAGTTGCGAAATCCAGTCGGCGTCCGCGTCAGGAGCGGGAAGTCCAATGGAAACCGCGCCAAGCTCGGGAGGCGGGGACGTTGACTCCAGTGGCTCCGCGGGGTCGGTGAGTGGTGGTTGCAGGAATGTCGTTGTCAGTGCCGCCGTTCTTCCATTGGACGTGATACAGGCGGCAAGCGCGATCGCCTCGGGTGAGGAATCCGAGTTCTGATCGACGTACTGTCCGTACACCGCGGTCGCGTCAATGGACCAGAGCTCCGTAACCGGCCCGCCCATCCTACCGGCGAAGGCATCGCAAGGGACCACCTCGCTAACGTTCTCACCGTCGAACGCGAAATAGTAAAGGTCCGGGTCATTCCAGTAGCAAATGAAAAAATAGATCGCGGTTCCAATCGCGACGGCGCAAAGATCGCGAGGACAGTTTGTCCCTTGTGTCGGCGCCCCGGTAAGAGTGAACTTTAGCGTCGAATCGACATTCGGCGCCGTTACCACCGGACGCTGGCCGGCGGCCTGAGTCACGCTGATTGGCCAGATATAGAGCGGTGGCGTGGACGCGCCCGGGTCGCCAGTGGTTTCGTCCTCGGGCACCGCCATCCAACAGGCGTAAGCGCCTCCGGTTGAACCAGCGACGGCCGCGGTCAAGAACCTCGCGCTCTCGGCGTTCGAAGGATCATCCACGCTCAAATAACTCGCGCCAGGGGCCGCGCGCTGCTGATTTCCGCTATCCGTCGTGTCGTAGCCGATCGCGTAGGAACTCGGGCTCGTAATATCCCCCTGGTCGCCTGCGTAGTAGGGGTTGTTCTGCAAAACCAGATAGTACTTCACATCATCGTTCATGCGCGGCTGGATCGTGAAAAAGTTCCCTTGAAACGAACATCCAGAATACCGATGCCCCATACAGCGGGAGATTAGCGGGAAATCCGTTGATGATGAGACACCATAGATGAATTGAGCATATGGCGGGTCCGTTTCAAAAGAAGGAATAGGATCCCAATTCGCAATCGTTTCCGTGAAAAACGCCATGTTACACATCTACTACGTATTTGCGTTACATATTATCAATCATTTCGGAAGCTTGGGGTAGATGCAAGGTGACTTTGGGGACCGCCAACGAGTTGCCATTCTCGCTTCACGCTGGCCAAGCAACTGTCGCGCCCCACACCGTAACTTCTGTGGAGTGGGGCCCGGCCTAGGCCGGGCTGACGGGGGATTGGGGACCGAGATAGGTGAAAAATGAAGTTTTTGGCGAAAACAGTAGCCCCCGTTGGGTGCGTCTCGAAGAGTCTTACTCAACCGATTGTGGCCTTTCACCGCGCCCACCGCTTACAATCCTTCAAATTCCCACCGATATCGCCTATGTCTGGGCGCATGATCGCCTCGCCCCCCTCGCACCGCTTTTGCGTCGCGCCGATGATGGACTGGACGGACCGGCATGACCGGTACTTCCTGCGCCGGATTTCCGCGCGCGCGCGGCTCTATACCGAGATGATCACGACCCAGGCGATCCTGCGCGGCGATCGGGCTAGGCTGCTGGATTTCGATGCCGCCGAGCATCCGCTGGCGCTCCAGATCGGTGGCGCGGATCCGCAAGACATGGCCGAGTGCGCCAGGATCGCCGAGGATTGGGGCTATGACGAGATCAACATCAATGTCGGTTGTCCAAGCGACCGGGTGCAGTCCGGGCGGTTCGGCGCCTGCCTGATGCGCGAGCCGGACCTGGTCGCCGATTGTGTCGCCGCGATGCGGGCAAAGGTCGCCATCCCGGTCACCGTCAAATGCCGGATCGGCGTCGATGACCAGGAGCCGGAAACCGTCCTTCCCGCCTTCATCGACTGCGTCGCCGAGGCCGGCTGCGAGACCTTCATCATTCATGCTCGCAAGGCCTGGTTGAAGGGGCTCAGCCCCGCCGAAAACCGGGACGTGCCGCCGTTGGATTATCCGTTGGTCCATGCCGTGAAAGCGTCGCGGCGGGATCTGACCATTGTGATCAATGGAGGGATCAACGATCTCGACGCCGCGGCCACCCATCTCGACGTGGTGGACGGGGTGATGCTCGGGCGCGCGGCCTATCAGACCCCCTGGACACTGGCCGAGGTCGATCGGTTGGTTTTCGGCGAGGAACGCGCGACGCCGGATCGCTGGGACGTCGCCGAGGCCATGGTCGAGTACGCGGCCCGGCGCGGCGCCGAGGGGGTGCCACTCAAATCCATCACGCGCCATATGATGGGGCTGTTTCACGGCTTGCCCGGCGCCCGATCCTGGCGACGCATGCTGGGCGAGCAGGCCCGCGCCGCCGACGCGCGACCGGACCTGATCCGCGATGCCGCCAAGCTGGTCGGACAAGTAGAGCGGGCCGCGGCCTGAACACACATCCTTGGGAGACGGTCGTTGCAAAAAGAACTGACACAGGGCCAGCGCTCGGCCATCGATCTCGGCCCCTTGGTCGTGTTCTTCGCGGTCAACTATTTCTACGGGATCATGGCCGGGACGGCGGCGCTGATGGCGGCGACGCTCATCGTGATCGGCATCACCTATACCGTCGAGCGCTCGGTCCCGCCGATGCCGGCGATCACCTGTGTCTTCGTGATGATCTTCGGCGGCCTGACGCTGTATTTCGACAACGAGCTGTTCATCAAGCTCAAGCCGACCATCGTCAACCTGCTGTTCGCGGCCGCGCTGGCCACCGGCATCCTGCTGCGCCGCAATTTGATGAAGATCATGCTCGGACGGGTGATGCGGTTGACCGACGAGGGGTGGCTGCTGATGACCAAGCGCTGGATCGGCATGTTCGTGATGCTGGCCGTGGTCAACGAGGCGATCTGGCGGACCGTCGACACCGACACCTGGGTCTCCTTCAAGGCCTTCGGCATCCCGGTGCTGGTGATCATCTTCAGCATCATTTTCATCATGCCGGTGGTCCAGAAGCACCAGATCACGGACGGCTCCGCCGACTAACCGAAATCAGGTGGCGGTCGGTTTCCAGAGCCGCGCCAAGCCCAGCGCCGCGAGAAAGCCAAGCCCGCTAAGCACGCCCATAACCAGGAAGGCGTCCCCGGCCAGCCCCGCGTAAAGCTGTCCGGCCAGCGGAAACATGCAGCCCGCGATCACCCCGCCGACCAGGGCGTAGTAGACACTCTGTCCCGTCGCCGAATGCTCGGGCGGGATACTGCGCGCCAGGAACGCCATGGTGCCGAGATGCGCCGCGCCGAAGGTCAGACCGTGCAGGGTCTGAAGCGCGAACAACCCCGCCGGGTTCTCGGTGATCGCCAGAAGCGGCCAGCGCACCGCGCCGCCCAGCGCCGCCAGCATCAAAAGCGGCACCGCGCCCAACTTGTCGCGATACCGACCGGCCACCGCGAAGAGCACGATCTCGGCGACCACGCCGATGGCCCAGAACAAGCCGATCAAGGTCTCGCCGTGGCCGAGCGCGCGCCAGTGCAGGCTGGCGAATCCGTAGAGCACCGCGTGGCTGGTATTGATCAGCGCGCTGGCGAGCAGGAACAACAGGAACCAGGATGTGAGAAACAGATCGAGCAGCCCACCGCCGCTCCGCCTGGCGGCGATGCTCGCCGGGCGTTCCGGCGCCAGGCCGCAGGACAGCGCGACCAGCCCCATGCCGCAGGCGATAATCCAGACCAGCCCCTCGGCGGGTCGCCCCTCGATCCACCAGCCGATACCGGCGGTGCCCAGAATGAATGTCACCGAACCCCAGAGCCGGATGCGCCCGTAATCCAGCCGATGGGTCTCGACATGGCG
The DNA here is from genome assembly GCA_038118725.1 of Alphaproteobacteria bacterium. GTDB lineage: Bacteria > Pseudomonadota > Alphaproteobacteria > Thalassobaculales > Thalassobaculaceae > JADHLJ01. Next base: position 60,212 of record JAYOIK010000010.1, read on the forward strand.
CAGCACCACGCTTTCCATGACCGGCAAGACCGGCTGATAGCAAGTCGCCGCGAGACCGGCGATGATCAGGATCGCCCAGAAACCCTCAACCTCGGAAATCGCGACAAACGCGACGGCGGCAAGCGCCATCAGTCCGGTGGTGAGCCGGCGCGTCCGGCCCCGCCAGTCGGCCAGCCGGGCGATGGTCGGCTGAGCCGCGATCTTGATCCAGAACGCCGCCGCCAGCACCCAGCCGATCTCGACCGGGTTCAGCCCCTTGGCATCGAGCCAGAGCGGCCAATAGGGCATGTAAATGCCGATAACCAGAAAGTACGCGCCGTAGAACCCGGCCAGACGCCAGAACAGGTGACGGGGCGGCGCCGATCCCTCGGCCACGGGACCCTAAAAGTCCAGGTCGGTGTAATGCGCCGGCGGCCGCATGCCGGGTACGTAATCCTCGAGGATCGGACGGAAACTGGGGCGCGACTTGATCCGCGCGTACCACTGTTTGGCTTCCTGATAATCCTCCCAAGGCACGTCGCCGAGATAGTCGATGCAGCTGATCTGGGCGGCGGCGGCGATATCGGCGAGCGAGAAGTGATCCCCCGCCAGCCAGGCCCGCCGATCCGCCAGATAGCCGATATAGCTTAGATGCGTGTCCAGATTGGCGTGTCCGGCGCGGATCGCCTCGCTGCTCGGCTCGCCCAGGCCGAGAAACCGCTTCATCATCTTCTCGCCGAACAGATGCTCGGTCACCTCGCGGTTGAACTTCATGTCGAACCAGGCACAAAGGCGGCGCACCTCGGCTCGGTCGGCGGCGGACCCGCTGATCAGCGGAGGATCCGCGACGGTCTCCTCGAGATACTCGGCGATGGCCTGCGAGGGGGCCACGACCGCGCCGTCCGGGTCGTGCAGAACCGGTACCGTTCCCGCCGGATTAAGGGCGAGAAACCCCTCGCGCCGGTCCCAGAACTGTTCGACGGTCAATTCCGCCTCGATCTTCTTTTCGTTCAAGACGATCCGGATCTTGCGCGAAAACGGGTCAAGAGGAAGGTGGTAGAGAATCCGCATTCGGGTCCGTCGAGGCCTGTCAGGATGGTCGCGCGGGGTTCGGCGCGAGGCTAGGATACCAGAACCTTGACGATACCGACAATCGCCAGAACCGCCAGAAGCCAAAGCGCCGCGGTCTTGACATGCTCAAGCCTGGCGACGGTGAAAAGCCATGAGCCGATGGCGATCCCGATGAAGGATATCGGCGCCAGAACCGCCGCCCGGAGCCAGGTCTCGGTGGTCAAGAGGTCTTGGCTGCCCATGCCGATCAGAGCGACGGTATCCACCAGCAAGAAAAACGCCACGGTGGTCGCTCGGGTCGTCACCATCGGCAGAGGCGAGGAAAGATACAGCAGGATCAGCGGCGGTCCGGGAATGCCGCCCGATCCACTCAGGAACCCCGCCATGCCACCGGTCGCGAACATCAGCGGGCTGCCCGGAACCCTGCGAAAGGCGAAGCCCCGGGCGATCAGAATCACCGAGAGCAGGATGGCGATCGAGATGCCGAGCCGCATGGCGTCGGGGTTGAGGCTCACCAACAGCAAGATCCCCAACGGAATTCCGATAAGCGCGCCGAGCCCGAGCCAGCGCGCGCCCTTCCAATGCACGTCGCGCCAGACCTTGGGTGCCATGTTGATGCCGCCCGCCAGATCGAGGATCGTGGCCAAGGGCACCACCTCGACCGGCACCGCCACCACGTTCAGGCCGCTGATCATGATCAGCGCATAGCCGAAACCGACCACGCCCCGAACCACGCCGGCGATCAGGGCCACCACCACCGCGACCGCCCAAATCAGAATATCCCATCCGAGAAACAGTTCGGGCATGCCGAGGCTTTCCTTCGAAAGCGCGTTCCGCGCCGGACCCTCACGCCACCAAGGCGGGGGGCACGGGAAGGTCGCGCGCGTGGTGCTCGATCAATCCGCCGCCGCGAACCGACCCCCAAGGGTGGGCCATCGCGCCACCGCTCGGCAACAGACCGGCCAGGGATTTCTCGCCAAGCACGCGGACCTGGAACCGTTCGAGCGCGACCGGGCCGGGCAAGGCGAGACCCCAGGGCGCCGCCGGCTCGAAGCCGAAGGGCGCGTAATAGTTCAGACCGCCGACCACCAGACAGAGCCGCCAACCGTCTCGGCTCACCCGGTCAAGACCATGACGCACCAACGCCTTGCCGAGCCCGACTCCCTGGCGGTCCGGCGCGACGACCAGGGGACCGAGCAACAGCGCCGGCGCGGATTGTCCCACCAGAACCGGCCAGAACCGGAGCGATCCGACGAGCCCGCCCTCCTCGCGGACGACAAAGCCGAGATCTGGGCTCGGTGGCGCGAGGCGCAACCGATAGACGGTCAGGGAACTTCTCTCGGCGCCGAAACCGGCGTCCAGGAGCGCGTCGATGGCAGGGTGGTCTTCGGGAGTCTCGTTGGAAATCGTATACATCACGGGGCCTCTTGGATCGGGAGCTGTCAGCCACCCCGACCAAGGGCCGGGGATCAGTGGACGCGCGTAACCACGCGCGACGGGAAACGGAACGCGCGCGTTCGTCGTCGTCGCTCTCCAACCCCGTCGGTGATCCACTTGCGCGCCATGTCGGCCAATCGTTGCTTGCGATGCGTAAAAGGCGGTGCTCTTTATCGTGAACGCGCCGCGCCCGCCAGTGGTTTTTTTCGCGGTGATTTTTTCGGCGCGCGAGGGAGTAACCGTCATGAACGACCGGACCGTCGCGCCCAAGCGGCTGATCAGTCTCGGAGCCTGCGTGGTCGACGCGATCATGAAGGTCGACCATATCCCCGGTAGCGACGCCAAGGTGCTCGCCGAGGACGGCGTGGTCATCGGCGCCGGCATGGCGGTGGCGGCGGCCTGCGCGGCGGCGGCGATGGGCGGCGAGGTCGCGGTCTGGGGCAGGATCGGGAGCGATCGGATCGGCGATTTCTTCCTCGCCGATCTCCAGGATGCCGGCGTCGACACCAGCGCCATCCACCGGGCGGAAGGCGCGCGCACGGCGGTCTCCTCGGTCATCGTCGATGCCCATGGTCAGCGCCTGGTGGTGCCGTATTTCGACACCCGGCTCGGCTTCGACGCCTCATGGCTGCCGATCGAGCGGCTCGACCACGTGGATTGCGTGCTCGCCGACACGAGATGGCCGGAGGGCGCGCGCCGCCTTTTGACCGAGGCGCGGAACCGGGGCCTGATCCGGGTTTTCGACGGCGACGTCTCGGATTCGGCGCTATTGCGGGAACTTGCCCCGCTGTCGAGCCACGCGATCTTCTCCGAGCCGGGTTTCAAGCTGTTCAGCGGCGACGACGATGTCTTCGCCGGCCTCGAGCGGGAAGCCGCCGGCTTCGACGGCTGCATGGGGGTGACCTTGGGGGAACGCGGTTTCGCCTGGGTCGAGAACGGACGCGCGCGGCACGTTCCAGCGCCCAGGGTCGAGGTCCTGGACACCCTGGCCGCCGGCGACACCTTTCACGGCGCCTTTGCCGTGGCGATCACCGAGGGCGAGACCATCGAGACCGCCGCCCAATTCGCCTGCGCCGCCGCCGCCCTCAAATGCACCCGCTTCGGCGGCCGCACCGGCATCCCGACACGATCCGAAGTCGAGGCGATGGTCGCGGCGACGTACTGAACGGAATCGGTTTAACGAGGCCGACGGGAACAAAAACCACGCGGGCCCCGAGTTTTTTCCGGACAGCGGTGCATATCCACGGCCGTCGCCCTGACGAAAGTCAGGGCCCTTGCCGCCGGCGGTTGTGGCGGGTGAAGCGATCACCAGTCCGTCACCGGACCGGCCGGCGGCACAAGCCCTTGCCTTCGCAAGAGCGACGGGGCGGGGATGACCCGGCTAGGAACGGCGATCCCGGTTCCACGACATCACCGATCGCCCCGAAGGCGGTTCGCTCAACATTCCGAGCGATACCGAGCCACCCAATCACGACTTTCGCTATCAGCAAGTTTCCTCACTCCCGGCACAATACCGTCCGCCGCGGCCCGATCCCGACCCAGGCGACCCAAGATCTCCTTGACCGTCCGAACCGGATCGGCGGCTAAGGCATCATAGTCGACACACATCGGCTCGATACCTTCCCGCTGGAACCATGCATTCCAGTCCCGGTCATAGCCAGTCATCGTTTCGACGTGTTTGCGCAGTTCATCAGCGTCGTAGACCGGCTCCCCGGGCGGAGCCAGTCTTTCCAGTTCGGAACCGTCCAGCGCCACGTGCCACAATCCCGTTTGATGTGCCTTCAGATAGGATACCGCCTGCTCGACCTTGTCCCGTCTTCTCAAATGTATGAATAGCGTTGATCCGAAAGCACGTCGCAGACGCGCCAGATCGGCATGCTCGCCTGGATACAGAAGCGCGAGTTTTTCATGGAAAAAATTGAAGCTATGTCGTTGCAACCGTATTCCAGAAACATCGGTTCCGCCGTTTCCCTCGGCGATTGCCGCTCGGAAAACCCCGGCGAGGGTTTCGCGCTCACCCCACCACGGCTCTGGCACGATACCAAGCTCCGATGCCCAGGATGCCACCGAAGGTTCGTGGAAATACGAAGCCGGGTTTCCCGCGACGCCGGTTGCCGCGAGCAACTTGCACAAAAGCGTGCTGCCACTGCGAGGCGAGGTGCAAATGATATAGGAATCGAACTTTATCAAATCATCCCGTGGCGTCCCCACGCTCCCCCGCCGCGATCTCGATCTACAGCGCCGCCGCCCGGCGCGCCAAGTCGGCGATCGCGGCCCAGTTCCGGTCCGCCACCAGTCCCGCCGGCGTCGCGAGACCACCCCCGATGCACGCGACATTCGTCTCGGCCAGGAAGTCCGGCGCGTCCTCGAAGGTGATACCACCGGTGGGACAAAACCTCAGACCCGGATACAGCGGCGCCAGTTGCTTGAGCCCGTAGGCGCCGCCCGCCGCCTTGGCGGGAAAGAACTTCAGCGACCGCATACCCTGGCGATAAGCCGCCATCGCCTCGGAGCTGGTCTGAATACCCGGCAGGTAGTCCATCCCGGCTTGCGAGGCGGCCTCGACCAGATCCATGTTCAGGCCCGGCGAGACCGCGAACCGCGCGCCGGCGTCGCGGGCCCGGGCGAAATCCCCGGTATCCAGGACCGTGCCGACACCCACGATTGCCTCCGGTAGCGCCTTCGCCGCCGCCTCGACCGCCGCCAGCGCCGATGCCGTGCGCAAGGTCACCTCGAGCACCGGTAGCCCGGCGGCAAGCAATGTCTCGCACAGCGGTACCGCGTCCTCGGATCGCTCAATCGTCAGAACCGGAATGAACCGCGTGGCGGCAAGTACCGTTTCGATGGCCATGGAACTCCCGTTCGCTTGAGGCTAAAACCACTGTAAACATGACATGAACACCCCCAGATGTCGCCCCAATGAATAGCGTCGCGCGATGCCCTTAGCTCCCATTGATCTGATCAAGTTCATTCCGCCGTCGGCGCGGCGCGTTCTGGAGATCACGCGCGAAGGCACGGGCCTTGCCGGCGTTTTCCGCCAGCGCGCGCCGCTTGCCAGGGTTACGTCTCTCGCCCCGGACGCGCTCCCCGAGAGCGGCGAATTCGACTGTCTCGCCTTGTTCGCCGACGTCGAGGATAGCGCTCGGTTGACCACGCTGCTCGCCGGCTTGCCGCCCCAAGGCCAAGTGCTCGCGGCCCCCGACGCGCTGGGGCCGGTTTGCGAACAAGCGCTGACCGCCGCCGGGTTTCGGGTATTCGACCGCGATCCGGTCATCCGCGCCTGGAAAGCGAGCGAGGCGCCACCGTCGATCGCCCTGCATTGCACGATAACGCCGGAACAGGCGGGAGACGCCGAGATCCGAATTCACCGACCCAACGGGTTCCTGCGCACCATTCCAGGTCTCAACCCCTTGGCCCAGGTCGAGGGTTTCAGCCCGTCGCTCTCGGCGGGCGCGGAGTTTCGAATTCTGCTGATGCATCGGGCAATTCCGCGCCTCGATCGGGACCTGGCCTTTCTGCGATCGGCCTTGGATGCCGGATATCTGATCGTTCTCGATCTCGACGACGACCCGCTCTTTTTCGACAAGCATTTCGAGGATGACGCCTTCGCCCTCAGATGCCTGCACGCCGCCCAAGTCTCGACCCCCGAGATCGCCAAGCGCCTCGCCGAGTTCGTTCCGGAGATCGCGGTGTTCGGTAACCATCTCTCGCTCCTGCCGCCGCCGCCGCCTCGGCCCGAATACCCGATCCGGATCTTCGTCGGGGGGTTCAACCGCGGCGAGGACTGGGAAGAGATCCGCGATGCCGCGAACCGCGTGCTGCGTCATTTCAATGATCGGATCGAGGTCGAGGTGATCCACGAGCGGTCGATTTTCGAGTCCCTCGAAGTGACCAACAAACGCTTCACGCCCAGATGTCCCTATCAGGAATATCTCGACCGGGTCGGCAGGTGCCATATCGCGCTTTTGCCGCTAAGGGACACACCGTTCAATCGCTGCAAGTCGGATCTCAAGTTCATCGAATGCGCCGCCCATCAAGTGGCCGCGCTGATGCCGCCGACGGTCTATGGCGCCAGCGTGACGGACGGCCGGACCGGGGTACTGTACCGCTCGCCAAGTGAACTCACGATCGGCCTGCAACGCCTGATCCAGGAGGCGGACCTGCGAAACCAGGTCGCCACCGGCGCACGCGAGCACGTGGCCAGGAACCGAATGATGGCCGACCACTATCAGGCGCGATACGCTTGGTATCTGGAGCTCATCGCCAAGGCCGACACGCTGCGCGCGGCGCATCGCGAGCGCGTCCCGGAACTGTATGACTGATGCCCCTACCCGCTCGCCGGGATCAGGACATTACCTTCCATCAGGGTACGCGCGGTGCGATACGCCGTCACCTGGCGCGCGACGATACGATTGCCCTCGCGCTCGACCCGGGCATCCAGGGGCAGCACGCCGGACGGATTCGCGAGCCTGATATCCTGGTCGACGTCAACATCGCCGGCCATCGCATGGCAAATCGTGCCCGGAACGCGGCACGCCACCGCCAGACACATGGCGCCGGTGAGCGGCAGAACCCGGTGCACCTGCCCCATCGACCAGATCCGCGCGGCGAGGTCGGCGGCTTGCGGTTCGACGAGATTGCCGGCGAGGGTGTGATACGCCCGCGGCCGCGCCACCAGCCCAAGCTTCGGCGCCGCGCCCGCCGCCCGGTCGGGGCTCGCCGCCAACCCCATATGGACCGCGGCCACGCACCGAACTTTCTCAATCAGATCCATCAGATCCGCCCGCGCCTCCAGATCCGCGACGCTCTCTGAGCCGTCCAGGCCGAAGCGCGCCGCGTCCAGGAAGACACAGGGCGTGCTGGAATCCACCATCGACATCTCGAATTCGCCCGCGCCCTCGACCGTCACCCGATCCACCGGGTTGCCGGTCGGAAGCAACGCGCCCGTCGTGGTCCCGCCGGGGTCGAGAAAATCAAGCTGGATGCGCGCGCCGCTCCCGCCGACGCCGGGTATCTCGAAATCCCCCTCGACCCGCGCCAGCCCGTCCTCCAAGGGCACGGTGGAGCGGATCAGCTTGCCGGAATTGGTGTTGTGGATCATCACCGCTCGGCTGTCCGTCCCGGGAGAGGCGAGGCTCTTGGCCATGAGGCCCGTGTCGATCGCGAACGGCCCCACCGCCGAGGACAAATTGCCGCAATTCGAGGAGTAATCCACGTTCGGAGCGCCGACGGCGACCTGGGCAAAGGTATAATCGAGATCGGCGTCCGGTCGGCTTGGCGGGCCGATGACCACGGCCTTCGAAACCGACGAAACCCCGCCGCCCATGCCGTTCAACTGTCGGCCATAGGGATCGGGGCTACCGATTGTCTTGAGAAAGATAGGGTCCCAAGCCTCGCGGTCGGCGGGTAGATCGGCGGCATGAAAAAACACCCCCTTCGAGGAACCACCCCGCATATAGATCGCGGGTATCCGAATTTGCGCCATGATCACCGACTCCCGGCCGCGGCTATGACTGAATGCCGGTCTAGAATAGCGCCGATCGCGTCGGACTCCACCCAGGCATGGACGAAAGGCCGTTCCATCGGCTATCCATCGCGGACTCGTTAATACCGGGCGGCGACGGATCGGTTAGACTGTGGGGCTCGACGACAATGGAGGCGAGATAATGGTGGCCCAACTTCGTTCAACTCTCGGCTTCGGCGCGCGGTTGGCGCTGGGCGTGATGCTTCTCGGACTCTCGGCGACCGGCGCGCCGACCCATGCCGCCGACGATCTCGCCAAGGCGTGCAAGACCAGTCTCGAGCAAAGCCGGCTCTGGATCAGGGCCACCGACCCCCAGGCGCCCGAGGACGAGAGAGCCAAGGTGCGCGCCGCGGTCGAGAAAACCAACGAGATCTGCACCGCGGCGCGAGAGGCCTCGCCAAAGGATGGCGAGGTCCTGGTCGACGCCGCCTATTCCCTGTTCGCCTTGGGTGACACGCCGGCGGGGGTGAAGCTTATCGAACAAGCCGCCGAGGCCGGATACCCACCCGCGATGGTGATGACGGCGCGCTACATGGGCACCGGTGAGCATCTGGAAAAAGACGTGGAGGGGGCGTGGATGATGCTGATCCAGACCCTGAAATCTGACCATGCCTCAGCCCGCATCCAGGCGGCGCTCGAATTCCTGCCCGGCGGCGTCGGCCCGGAAAGCCCCAAGCGGGCCCGCAAGGTCCTCAAGGAGATGATCGACGCCGGCAATGGCGAGGCCATGGTGACCTACGCCATGAAGGTTCTGGGCCTGCAAAAGGCCGAAGCCGGCAGCGACGCGGCCAAGGAAGGGATCGCCCTGCTGGAACGCGCGGCGAAAGAGGCCAAGGACGGAACCGCGCTGATCTATCTGAGCTTGCTGCACAATCAAGGCACCATGGTTGAGCGCAGCGAGGCCAAGGCCAAGGAATACGCCCAGGCCGCCATCGACGCCGGCATCAACCGCGCCTATGCGACGATGGGACAGATCCATCAGAACCAGGGCGACTACGAGACCGCGTTCAAATGGTTCAAGCAAGGCGCCGAGGTCGGCGACGGCTTCTCCCAGGCGATGCTGGGCTTCCTGTATTCCGGCGGCTTTGGCGTCGACGAGGATATAGACCAAGCGGTGGCCTGGTGGACCAAGGGCCGCTGGAACGGCGACCGCCTCGCCGCTAGCTATCTAAGGGTCCACCGCGAGGGCCTGCTGGCCAAGGCCGAATGGGAGCGAAAACACGCCGAGGACGCCAAGGCCAAGGAGAAAGCCCCCGAGGACAAGGCCAAGAAGTCGGAGTAAGGTCTGGCGGCTCACCGCTTCCCGGCGTCCCTATCCTGTCCCGTCGTCCTGGCGTAGGGCGGGACCCCGCGATGCGTGCCTCATGCGAGGACGTCGGTCATGTGGCTGACGCCAAAAGGCCCTTCCGTGCGCCAGGGCGACGGGAGCGTGTGGGTCATGGTGTTGATTCAGAATTGGACCGCTGTTTCAAAAGCGTCGTCCT
>JAYOIK010000010.1:69806-79669 GCA_038118725.1 Alphaproteobacteria bacterium
GTGTGGGTCATGGTGTTGATTCAGAATTGGACCGCTGTTTCAAAAGCGTCGTCCTGGCGAAAGGCAGGACCTCGCGATGCCTGCCTCATGCGAGGGCGTCGGTCACGTGGCTAACGCCAAAAGGCTCTGCCGTGCGCCAGGGCGACGGGGCGATGAAATCGACGACTTGTCCCTACCAGTCGCAATCCCTCTCGCCGACGGGATGACGAAGGCGGGAGAGCACGGTCACCACCACGCGCCTCGCCCGCAACGTCGTCGTTTGAGTAGGGCGCGGATCCAAACCGTTACCAACGCCGGTTAGTCCGGAGACCCGATCCTGTCCTCGGTCTTGGTGTCGAAATCGCCGGCGTCGTGCCGCTCGCGCAGTCGTTCCGAGGGCTCGCCACCCATGATCTTGTTGACCATGCGGCCGCGCTTGGCCGCCGGACGCGCCGCGATCTCATCACGCCAGCGCAACAAATTCTTGTAGGTGTGGGTCTCCAGGAAGGTCGCCGACTCACCATACATCGCGCCGGTCGTAAGGTTGCCGTACCAGGGCCAGATCGCCATGTCGGCGATCGTGTAGTCGTCGCCGGCCATGTATTTGTTGTCCGCCAGATGCCGGTCGAGCACGTCGAGCTGCCGCTTGGCTTCCATCGAGAATCGGTTGATGGCGTATTCGATCTTGATCGGCGCGTAGGCGTAGAAATGCCCGAAGCCGCCGCCGAGATAGGGCGCGCTGCCCATCTGCCAGAACAACCAGTTGAGGCATTCGGTCCGCTTGGCGTGATCGGTCGGCAGGAACTCGCCAAACTTTTCGGCGAGATACAGCAGGATGGCGCCGGATTCGAAAACCCGGACCGGCGTGTCGCCGGAATGATCCATCAGCGCCGGGATCTTGGAATTCGGATTGGCGCCGACGAAGCCGCTACCGAATTGCTCGCCCTCGCCGATCTTGATCAGCCAGGCATCGTATTCCGCGCCGGAGTGACCGAGCGCCAATAGCTCCTCAAGCATCACCGTGACCTTCACCCCGTTCGGCGTCGCCAGGGAATAGAGCTGAAGCGGATGCTTGCCGACCGGCAGGTCCTTCTCATGGGTCGCGCCGGCGATCGGGCGGTTGATATTGGCGAAGCGGCTGGTGGTGTCCTTGGCGTTATCCCAGCTCCAAACCTCGGGCGGTGTGTATTCGGTCTCGGTGCTCATGTGTCGTTTTCCTATCCTTGGATCGCGCGCCAGGGCGCGACAAATACAAATCCTTGGCGACAAAGTGCGGTCTCGCGGCGGCGAAATCAATCTCCGAGATGCCCGCGCGCGTCACGACACCGCTTCCATTCCGGCACGGGCGAAGGCAACCAGGGCATGGAAATCCGCCAGGAGCGCGATCCGACCCACCGTATCCCCGACGAAGGTCGGGGTCGACGCCTGAAGCTTTTCCACGCGATGGTTAGTGGAACATGATGATCGAACCCTAAAAATGATCGGGATATCCGTCACTCGTACGCGCCACAGGCGTCGGCCCCGGCCTTTGCCGGGGATACGGGAGGATAGTTCGGGGTGGCATGGGGGTGTCGAAACAATCGTACATGTTAAAGATCCCTATCCATGACGAACACCAGCACGCCCAATCATCAGCCCGCTGGTTGGCGACCGGGGCCGGGAATGGTTAACTTCCTTCCTCAACGGACAGCCCCGAAATCGCGAGGCACTTCATGGAGACCTTCGACTACATCATCATCGGCGCCGGCGCGGCGGGCTGCGTGTTGACCAACCGGCTTTCCGAGGGTGACTCGGCGACGGTCTGCGTGCTGGAAGCCGGTGGGCCGGACCGCCACCCCTATATCAAGATCCCGGCGGGTTTCGTGAAAACCCTCTACGGCGACCGTTTCGTCTGGCCGTTCCAGACCGCGCCGTCGGAGTCGCTCGGGGGACGCGGCCTGGCGATCCCGCAAGGGCGCGTGGTCGGCGGCTCCAGCTCGATCAACGGCATGGTCTATAACCGAGGCCAGCGAGCGGATTTCGATACCTGGGCCCAGATGGGCAATCGCGGCTGGGGCTTCGAGGATCTGTTGCCGTATTTCAAGCGCTCGGAGCGGCGGCTCGGCCCCGGCGACGACGCGCTCCGAGGCCGCGACGGCGAGCTTCCGATCACCGACATGGACTGGATCAATCCGGTCGCCGAGGCGTTTCTCGACGCCGCCGGGGGGCTCGGCATCCCGCGCATCCCCGACTACAACGCCGGCCGCCAGTTCGGCGCGGGATATTTCCAGCGCTACATCCATAACGGCAAGCGCGTCAGCGCCGCCGACGCCTTCCTACGCCCCGCCCTGGCTCGGAAGTCGACGGAGCTCAGGACCCGTGCCCAGGTCATCGAGATCATTCTCGACAACAAACGCGCCACCGGCGTGCGCTTCCGCGACGGCGACGGCGTGGAGCGTGTCGTCAAGGCCCGCCGGGAGGTGATCCTATCCGCCGGCGCGGCCAACTCGCCGAAGCTTCTCCATTTGTCGGGAATCGGTCCCGCCGGATGGTTGGGCGAGATCGGCGTCCCGGTGCGTCACGCGCTGGACGGTGTCGGCGAGAATCTGCGCGATCATTACTCCGTGCGCATGGTGGCGCGGGCCAAGGACGCGTTGACCATCAATGAATACGCCCGCTGGCCGCGGCTACCGCTGGAGGTCGTGAAATGGCTCGCCGGCAAGCCGAGCGTGCTGGCCATGTGCCCGACCATCGCCTTCGTGCACGGCAAATCGCATCCCGATGTCGAGGATAGCGATCTGCGCATCCTGTTCACCCCCGGCAGCTATCAGGACGGCAAGACCTATGTGCTGGACGACTATCCCGGCATGACCTGCGGCGCCGCCCAGCCGAGGCCGGAGAGCACCGGCCATGTCCGCGCCGCCTCCAGCGACCCGGCGGCCCCGCCGATCATCCAGCCGAACTATCTCGCCGCCGAAACCGACAGGCGGATCACGCTGTCCGGTCTACGCCTCGCGCGAAAGCTGCTCAACAGCCCGGAGATGGCGCGGTACTTCCACAGCGAAACCCTGCCCGGCGCGATGGCCGAGAGCGACGATGAGCTACTGGATTTCGCGCGCCGCCGCGGCAATACCGGCTATCACCTCTGCGGCACCGCCAAGATGGGACCGGCCAGCGACAAGACGGCGGTGGTGGATGACAGTCTACGCGTGCACGGGCTGGAGGGCCTGCGGGTCATCGACGCCTCGATCATGCCGATGCTCCCCTCGGCCAATACCTATGCCGGCACCCTGGCCATCGCCGAAAAGGGCGCGGATCTGGTGCGCGGGCGGGGCTGATAGCCCGCCTCACCCCTTCCCCGCCGGGTCCGCCGCGATGATCGCCGCCACGTCCTCGCGGCTTTCCTCGATTTCAAGGCCGGCGCGTTCCTGCTGGAGCAGCAGAAAGGAGCGGCTGTCGCGGTGACCCCAGCCGCGGTTCAGGGCCTCGCGCATCTCCTGCTGAGCCATGTTGATCATCCGCATCGGCACTTCCATGTCGCGGCCGAGCTCGCAGGCCAGAGAGATGTCCTTGTGAGCCAGCTTGAGCGCGAAGTTCGGCGGGTCGTAGTGGTTGATCAGAAAGTGATCGCCGAGGCTGTCGAAGGTGCGCACCCGGCCCCGCGCGCCCTGGCGGATCGCGTCCCAGAGCGCCAGCGGCTCGACCCCGGCCTTGACCCCGACGGTGAAGATCTCGGCGATCGCCGCCTGGATGGCGTAGCCGGCGCTGTTATGCACCAGCTTGGACACCGCGCCGGCGCCGATCGGGCCGATATACTTGACCTGATCCCCCATGGCGTCGAGACAGGCGCGGTTGGCGTTGAAGACCGCCTCGTCGCCGCCGACCCAGATCGCCAGCTTGCCGGACTTGGCGCCCGCCGGCCCGCCGCTGACCGGCGCGTCCAGGACATGCGCGCCCTTCTCGGCGAATTCGGCGTGGATCCGCCGGATCAGGGTCGGCGCGTTGGTCGAGAGATCGAAGAACACCGCCCCCGGCTTGACCCCGGCGATCAGGCCGTCGCCGCCGTCCAGCGCCACCGCCTCGATCTCGGGCGGGCCGGGCAGCGAGGTCATGATCACGTCGCTTTGCTCGGCGAGCGCCTTGGGCGTGTCGGCCCAACCCGCGCCGGCGTCGAGATGGGATTGCGCGACCTGGCGGCTGACATCGTGAACCACCAGGTCGAAGCCGGCCTTTTGCAGGTTGGTCGCGAAATGCGCGCCCATGGTGCCTAATCCGATAAAGCCGATCTTCATGGGGTGTTCTCCTTGATTTGGCGAGCCGAGACTGTCGCTCGTCCGATGGTTTTTCGATCGTCATCCCGCCGGATCGGCTTACTCGAATGATGCCCGCGAGATTGAATGGCCCACCAATGGCGGCGCCCGAGGAATGATGTCATGGACGCCCCCTCCCCTCCGGTATCCAAGCATCACGACGTGTCGTTTGCATACCCGACGGGGCGGGCCATCCAGGGAAGATCTTAACCGCGATGCCGGGGCCGGGTCGAAACAAGATTATCGGCATGACGGCGAACCGCGGGCCGTCCGTCGGCGCGAACCGGGCGGCGGGAACGGCCGAACCACTCCCCGACCTGGCCCGCGCTCTTGGGAATCCCGACCGGGCTCTTGGGAATCTCGACCGCGCTCTTGGCGTCGACCGGCCCCGGCCCTATATTTCCCCCTATATATCCCAGGGGCGCGCGCCACGGGTCCCGGAGCCACGATGCTTTCGCGCGGCCCAAAGGTGATGCCCCTCCTCATGGATCGGAACAGGCCCGAGCGATGCTCCCCTTAATCGCCTATCTCGTCGGAGCCTTCGGAAGCACCTTCCTGATCAGCCGCGCCATGCTCTGGCTGCTGGCCAGGGTGGATGGCGGCAAGCTCCCCGGTCCCGACGGCCGGCTCTATGTCGCCCACGCCCTTACCGCCGCGATCATCTTCGCCGCCGCCGGTTTCGGCCTCGCCGATGGCGGCCCCTTCGCCGGCCTCGCCGCCGCCAAGTACTTCACCCCGCCCCTGCTGTTCTGGCTTATCGTGGATCTGGTGCGCCAGAGGCAAAAGCGGGGCGACTAGGCGAAGACCGCTCCCCCACGTCATCCGCCTCCACCCGCGACACCTCAAAAACCTATCCAGGGAAGCGCCATGAAAGTTGGTTTCCGTGGGAGGAGTGGCATCGGGGGATTGGCGGCGAGTGTCGTCCCTATGTCCGTCGCCCTGGCGAACGGCAAGGCCTCGGGCGGTTCCAAACGATTAAACGAGTGCCGCAAGCGCATCCATCGCGAGGTCCCGCCGTTCGCCAGGACGACGGTTGAAGGAGCGGCGCGAAACTGAAAAACACAACGTTCGGCCCACCACGTCGCCCTGGCGAACGGCAGGGCCTCGGGCGGTTCCAAACGATCAAACGATTGCCGCAAGCGCCCCCATCGCGAGGTCCCGCCTTACGCCAGGACGACGGGCGGGTTCGGGGTCGGTGACTAAACTAGCCGATACAGCTAAACGCTACCCAAGCCCCACCCTCGGCGGAGTGGCTCCCGGCCTCCGCCGGGACGAAGGGGTGCTGGGCGCGATCGTCGGCGCCGACACCATCGACGCCTTCAAGGCCGCCGAGCCTATCCTTGGCGCCTTCGCCAAGAAGGCCGTTCACATCGGCCCCGTCGGCACCGCCGCGCGCGCCAAGCTGATCAGCAACTTTCTCGCCCTCGGCACCGCGACGCTGGTCATCGGGGTCTTCAAGCAGGCCCGCGCCCTCGGCATCGAATGGGAGCCGCTCTACGAGCTCGCGCAACTCGGCTCCGGCAACTCCGCCGGCCTGCACCGGATTATCGGCAACGCCGTCGAGGGTAACTACAAGGGCTATGTGTTCTCGGTCGAGAACTGCCTGAAGGACCTAAACTATCTGTGCGAATTGGGCGAGCAGACCGGAACCGCATCCCCGCTCCACCCGGTCCTGCGCCAAATCCACGCCGACGCCGTCGAGGCCGGCGCCGGAGACCGCATGATCAGCGAACTGCTGGATCCGGGGAGTGCGGGGAAGCGGTGAAAGGGGCGGGCGACGCGGGTTTGGGGACGGTTGACGGATTATCGGCAATTCCCGCGTCCCAGTTCCCTGTTGGTAGGGATTGAGATCGGTGGCTGTCCCCGATCTCCCCCGATCTCCCATCAACCAAGATGCGCGAGGTCAGCCACATGCTGAAGGCCATTCATGCCCAGGAGAGCCGCCAGGCGGCCCAGGACAAGGCTGATGCGGTGGTTACCGATCTGCGCCGCCAGAAAATGACAAAAGCGGCCGCGCTGGTTGAGGAAAGCATTGGCGAGACGCTGACCTATTATGCCTTCCCGGATATCCATTGGCGGAAGATCCGGACCAACAACCCGCTGGAGCGGATCATGAAGGAGATCCGACGCCGCACCCGCGTGGTCGGCGCCTTCCCGGATGGACAATCATGCCTCAACCTGGCCGCGGCCAGGTTGAGGCACATCGCTGGCACCAACTGGGCAACCCGGAAATACATGAACATGGCGCCGCTCTACACGGCGCAAACCGAAACCGCTGGAGCCGTCGCCTGATCAAATGTGCGAAAGATTCTGGACACTACCGTTGTCCTGACGAGGGCTGAGATCTACCGCGCACCGGCAATGACATACTGAGCTCCCAGGTGACCAAACCGGCCGACTGAACGACTGCGAGGACGGATGTGAGTGATGATGATCAAAATGGGGCCGTGGCCGGAACAACCCGAGGCGTTGTCAGGGCAGCTAAGCCCGTAGGTGTGACAGGGATCCGGCAAGCGGACTTCATCCGGGCCAGCGGTCATCGCGCCGCATCAACAGGCCCGACACATGACCGCAACCCAAACGATCAAAAACTCAAATCAATCCTTGCAAGTCCGGAGCCGTCCACACATGACAATGCCCTATTGCTATTCATCGCGGTTCAGGAGATCACCCTGGCGCTTCCGTCTCTGATGCGGTGACTATTCACTGTCGAGTTGATTCACGATACGGATGCCACGCCAGCGAAAGGCCTATCCGGTCTTCTCCTCCAAGACATCGAGAATGCCGCGGATCGTGACACACCGGACGACGTCCTGCTCGGCAAGTTCAATCTCGAAGGTCTCGGATAGCAATTCAATCACTTCCACGTGGCGAAGTGAATCCCAGGCCGCGACAGTCATGTGGGTACTGTCGATCGACAGCTCCGAGACATCGCAACCCATTATGTCCGCCACAAGAGCCAGAATCTCTTTGAGGGCCGTATCGTTCATGACTTACCAAAATTCGCTTTGAGATATTTCTCCCGGGATCGTTGACGAGAAATCTTTCCCGAAGACGATTTCAACAACCAGCCCGGAGGGACGATTGTCACGATGGTCGGAGTCAGTCCGGTCAATTCCGTTACTCTTTCATTCAATGCTTGTCGAATTTCGTCCAGCGGCGTCTCGGCGTTCTCCGGTTCCGCTAACAGGACAACCCCTTGTGTACCTTCTCGCTGCTGATCGATACCGAAAACCGCGATACGACCCGACTTGACACCAGTGACCGCCTCCGCCGCAAGCTCAATCACCGCCGGATCAATCAGATTGCCTGCTCGGTTGATCATGTCATCCCCACGTCCAAGGACGAAAAGTTCCCCATCACTCAAAAAACCAAGGTCATTGGTTGCGTACCAGCCATCTTGCGAGACCGGCCAGAACCGCACGCCATCCGTGTAGGATTCAACCAAAGTAGGACTGGCAATCTCAATTTGACCAACTTTCCGGTTTGCCGGCGCTTCGTTGCCATCGATGCGCAAGCGCATTCCCGGCAGAATATGACCCGAACTGGCAATCGATCTTCCAAGCTCTCCCGGATCCAATTCGGCCCAATGGCCGCCATCGTCGGAAACGATAGCCACCGTTTCTCCTCTTGCCGCCGCGCCATGGGCTGATTGGGTAACAGCAAACACATTCTCCGCCATTGCATAACAGGTCCCGAGGGCACTCTCTGAAAAGCCGAAGCATTTGAAACAATCAACGAAACGATCCATTGACGTCTTGGAAACGACCTCCGAGCAATTGATGATCAAGCGCGCGGAAGAAAAAGCGTTGTCCGGGATCCGCCAAGAGGCGCGCCAACGATTCACCATGAACTCGAACGCAAAGTTTGGCATCCAGCACAAGGTTCCGTTGTGCCGGGCGAAAGCGTCCAACAACCATCGAGGTTTGGCAAGCCATCGAAACGGGGATGTGCAAACAAACCTTGAGCCTCGCAACAAGGCGCCGAATGCTGCGGCGATAAGCCCCATATCATGGTAAAGTGGGAGCCACGACACCACGACGTCATCTTTCCGCCAATCGACCGCCCTGCCATACAAGTCCAGCTGTGCGAGAAGTTGCCTCTCCTTGACGATCATTCCTTTCCTGATCCCCGTCGTGCCGGACGACTGTTGATAGAACCGTATCGGGCTCGTTGGTTGAACGACGAGGTTCGCGGCGGTGTCATCACCGAATATCTGTTCGAGATCAATCACGGTTAGATCCAAGGGGGATTCCGCGATGGAACGTTTGACCTCGCCGGCCGCCAAGAATACCGCATTCGTGTGAGTCTCGCCGATCACCCGGAATTCAGCGGCGTAGCGCTCGGGCGCGATTTTGGCGTTGGGTGGGGTTAAAAGGCCCGGTACGCGTCCCGCCCACATCGCGGCAAGAAAGGTCAACCATTGCGTCTCGGGGTCTTCCGAAATTATCAGAACCAGACTCCCGTCGGGCGTGGCCTCCGAGATTCTCGCGGCCAACCGCGGCAAACGAACAAGTAGCTCCGCGCCCGAGTAACTTTGTATATCAGCGCCTTTTTCGAAGACCATAAGGAGTTGTTGGTCACCATCCCCTAGGTGGGAAGCGACTCTAGACCAGAAACCATCGGAGAGATTGGACAAGGCTGGATCAACCGCGGGGATGGACGAGATTCCAGAGCAATACCCGTCGACAGGCGTCGGGCTGATCGATTTCTCTTACCCCGTGCCAAAGCTGGCTGTTGTTGAGAAAAACGAACCCGGAATTCGGTCGATACGGGGCGGCGAACACTTCGTCAAAAAAATCAAAAGGATTATATCCCACCAAACGTATTTTCCCCTCTCGCAGATCTAAAATAGTCGATCTTTTTAGTTGATAGACACGCGTGCCAAATCGATCGGGATCGGTCGGTCTGGCGATATACAAAATCATCGAGACGATTTTCAAATCAGAGTCACGATGCACCGGCAGAGAACAGCCCTCTCTATCTTCCTGCAGAACGACTTCGGTCTCCAAAGTGTCGAGTATGAGGTCTTTGACCGCTAGCGCCGCTTCCTTCGAAATCTCTGGGTCGCTCAACCGTTCCAACACCGCCCGCGCCACGAAATCGCTTTTCAGCCACCCCACCAGCCAGTGCCAAAAAACGACAGCGGCTTCGCATGGAAGTTGCGCACTTAGTTCGCCGAGCGGTTCTTCCAGACGATTGGACGAGTATTTGTTCTCGAACTCTGGACGTCGTGTGCGGACAAGAGCCGAATCATTCAACGATTCGAAAAAGCCATCGCCAGGCCAAAATCGATCCATAAGGGCATAGATTTCCGCGGGCAGAAAGTTCTGAAAGGCGAAGTGCGGCGTAACCTCCGTCTGGACATTGGTGACGGAAAGCATGTCGACAAGATGACGGTTTGCTCTCTCCGTCATGGCATCGGGATTGACGGCGATCCCAGTCCCAGCTTCGATTTCAACGTTCAATGCGTCAAGCCTCCACGACTATAAACCAAGTCCAAGCGACCGAAATGCCGTTCGGAAAGCGCGTCCGACAATTGCACGCCGCCTTCGAGTTCCGATGTGCTCTCGGGCGGACGAGAAACTATCACGA
>JAYOIK010000011.1:0-10618 GCA_038118725.1 Alphaproteobacteria bacterium
CATGATAACGCCGCGCGCCGCGGATCTCGACCGATCAATTCATGGGTTTTTATCAAAAGTTGCTGACAGCCGACTTGGACGCTATGCTCTGCCACTTCATGAATGGTCGGGGTTCAATCATCGACCGGAAGACAGGACGAATTGCGTTAAGGCAGGGAAGGATCATTAACCATGCGCAAGACACTTATCGCCCTGAGCGTCATCGGTTTCGGCGTCGCCGGACTGACCGGAACGGGTCTCCCGACCCAAGCCGGCGCTCAGGAAGTCAAGGGACCGAAGGTAACCTGGCGTCTCTCGCTCTGGGGCAAGCGCCGCGCGTTCACCGAGGGCCTGGAATACATCTCCAAGACCGTATCGGAAAAGACCGGCGGCAATTTCCAAGTCAAGCTTTTCTACGGCGAGCAGCTGTCGAAGAGTAAGGAAAACCTCGACGGCATCTCCGTCGGCGCGTTTGAGGCCGCGACTTTTTGCGCCTCTTACCATCCTGGCAAGAACCGTCCGCTCAATGTTCTCGATCTGCCGTTCCTGCCGTTCAACGATCTGCGCGTGATGGTCAAGGCCCATCAGGCGGTTTACAACCACCCGGCGGCGAAGAAGGCCTTGGAGGCTTGGAATGCGGTTCTCTACATGCCGAATCCGCTGCCTCAGTACGAGTACATGGGCAAGGGTAAGCCTCCGGCGAACGTCGCCGACTTCGCGGGCATGCGTCTGCGTGCCCTGGGTGGCATGGGCGACGCGGCCAAGGCGATTGGCGCGGTGCCGACGACGGTCCCGGCTTCCGAAACCTACACCGCGCTACAGCGTGGCACGGTCGACGCCATCGGCTTCCCGTACACCTACACCTTCGCGGCCTATAAGCTGGACGAGGTTTCCGATTGGTATACCACGAACATGTCCCTCGGTACGGTGACGTGCCCGACCGTGTTCAACGCGGACGCCTATGAAGTGCTTCCGGATCAGTACAAGCAGTTGCTGCAGGATCTGATCCCTGGCTCGATCGACGCTCAATTGGCGGCTTATGAGGAAAAGGACAAGGTCAACGTCAAGAAGTGGGCCGCGAATCCGAAGCTTAAGGCGATCAAGATCGCCGAGAACGAGATGGCTGAATTCCGCCGGATTGGCGGCGAGCCGATCTGGAAGGCATGGGTAGCCGAGAACGAAGGCAAGGTTCCGGCTCAAGAACTGCTGGATCTGGTTCTCAGCGCCGCCAAGGGCGGCTGATAGCCACCTCTTTGTAGCTTGATAAGGTCGCCGGGCACATCAGTGTCCGGCGGCTTTTCTCTGTTCCAACGAAACGGTAATTCAAGATGGCGACCTCTGATACCGATCGTTCACATCTCTCGCCCGGAGCCAGGATGCTGGCCAGGGTCGACGAGTTCGTGTTCAAGATCGAGAGCACGTTTAACCTGACATCCGCCTTTCTCATCCTTTTCCTGATGTTGTTGGCGGTTGTGCAGGTCGTTGGCCGAAAGGCGTTCAATCTGCCGATCCGCGGTTATGTGGACTGGGTCGAATTCGCGATGGCGATCTTCGCCTTCCTCAGCATCGCCTACACCCAAAAATTGGGTGGCCATGTGCGGATGGAATTCATCATCGGGCGTTTCAAGGGCCGGCTGCTCTGGGCGCTGGAGGTCATCGGGACCATCCTGGCCCTGTTCATTTGTACGGTTCTCATGTGGTACGCCTACACGCACTTCCTGAGAGCGTGGAATATCGGCGATAGCTCGATCGATATCGAACTGCCGATCTGGCCGGGCAAGCTGCTTGTCGCCTTCGCCTTTCTCAGCCTCAATATCCGGCTGATCATTCAACTCTGCGGGTTCACTCGATTGTTCCTGCATCCAGACGCCGAGCCGATCGGCGTACCGCTCATCGAATCCGTCGACGAGCAGGCTCAGCACGAAATCGACGCGGGTCTGGCCGGCGAGGAAGAGAAGGTGGATATCGTCAGCACCGGGGGGCTCAAGCGATGAGTGAATTTACCGTTGGCCTGGTCGGGACGATCGCGCTCCTGATCATGGTTTTCGGCGGCGTCCGCGTTTTCGTGGTCGCGGCCTTGGTCGGCATGATGGGAACCGTCGCCATCATCGGCTGGCAGGCCGGCGCCGGCATCACCGGTACCGTGCCGCATTCCAAATCGATCAACTACGCGCTTAGCGTGTTGCCGATGTTCATCCTGATCGGCTTCATCGCCTATCACGGTGGCCTCACGCATTCCTTGTTCAGGGCCGCGACGGCCTGGTGGGGGTGGGTGCCGGGAGGTCTCGCGGTCGCGAGTGTCTTCGCGACCGCCGGTTTCGCCGCCGTTTCGGGCGCCAGCACGGCGACGGCCGCGGTGTTCAGCCGCGTGGCGATCCCACATATGCTGGACCATGGATACGACAAGAGATTGGCCGCCGGTGTTGTCGCCGCGGGCGGCACGCTCGCCTCGTTGATCCCGCCCAGCGCGATCCTGGTGATCTACGCGATCATCGTCGAGGAATCGGTCGGCACCCTGATCCTGGCGGGCTTCCTGCCCGGCGTGGTCTCGGCGATCATTTACGCCATGCTGATCATCGGTCAGTGCATGTGGAAGCCGGAGCTGGGCCGTGCGCTGCCGCATTCCTCGATGAAGGAAAAAGTCGCGAGCATCCCGGGCACGATCCCGATCTTCGTGGTCGTCGCGGTGATCTTCTATTCCATGTATTCGGGCACGGCGACGCCGACCGAGGCCGGCGCTCTCGGCGCCTTCGTGGTCCTCGTGGTCGCCTTGGCCAAGGGCATGAAATGGGCCTCTCTCAAGGAAGCGCTGCTGGAGACCGCCAAGCTGACGGTGATGATCTTCGCGCTGATCTGGGGCGTGCTGATCTTCGTGCGTTTCCTTGGCTATGCCGGCTTGCCGGTGGCCTTCGCGGAGTGGATCGTCACCCTGGATTTCCCGCCGGTGATGATCATGATCTTCATCCTTCTGGGCTATGCCGTGCTCGGCATGTTCATGGATGCGATCGGCATGTTGCTGCTGACCCTGCCGGTGGTTCACCCCGCCGTCATCGCGCTGGGATACGATCCGATCTGGTTCGGTATCATCGTCGTGAAGATGTGCGAGGTGTGCCTCATCACCCCACCGGTCGGTCTTAACTGTTATGTCGTGGCGGCGGTCAGGCCGGATATTCCCTTGGGCGATGTGTTCCGGGGTATCGGACCGTTCTTCATCGCCGACGCGGCGACGATCGCGCTGTTCCTGGCATACCCGGGCATCGTTCTCTGGTTGCCGAATCTCGTGAACAGCTAGACACGGCTGAAACGTTACGTGAGCCGGCCCGCTCGAGTTCGAGCGGGCCGGTTTGCTTTTGGCCCCGTTGATTGTGAAATCGAAAGGACGGTCCATGAAACTCGAAGGTTCCTGTCATTGCGCCGGTGTTCGGTTCTTGCTGGAGAGCCGGCATCCCTATCCGTTCAATCACTGCTATTGCTCGATCTGCCGCAAGACGGCGGGCGGCGGCGGCTACGCGATCAATCTCGGCGGCGAGGCGGACAGCCTGTCGGTAACCGGGGAGGAGAACCTCCGGATCTACCAAGCGCGGCGAGAGGACGGTGAGATCAGCGAGGCGCAAAGGCATTTCTGCGGCCTATGCGGAAGCGCGCTTTGGCTCTGGGACCCGCGCTGGCCCGAGTTGATCCACCCGTTCGCTTCGGCGATCGATACCGAATTGCCGGTGCCGCCGGAGCATACCCATCTGATGGTGTCCTCCAAAGCGTCCTGGGTCCCGCTACACGAGGGGCCGGAAGACAAAGTGTTCGAGCACTACCCCACGAAGTCCATTGCCGATTGGCACGCGCGGTTGAAAATCGAGACCTGATCGGGCCGCGTGAGCTCCGGTTTCGCCCGTTCCGCGCATCTTGAGCACCTCCGGCGCATGGGCATCTCGCTTGACCGACAACCATGATAGAGGCGAGGCTAGTCGCCTCAATGCTCGTGGAGGCGCCGCATGGATCAGGGGTTCCGGTTCGCGAAACTCGCCGCGCTCGCCTTCATGGCGGCGGTGGTCGCGTCGCCATTATCCAGGGCATCCGCCGACACGGTCCTGTCCACCTGGTCCGACACGCCCGTCCGCGCGGCGATTATTGATTTCGTAAGCCGGGTCACCAACCCGACCGATCCGGACTTCGTGCCTCCCGAAGAGCGCGTCGCGAGTTTCGACATGGACGGCACGGTGATCACCGAAAAACCGGCGAGCACACAAAAACTAATCGCCATGGCTCAGGCCTGCGTGATCGGCGCCAATGAGCCGAAGCGCGACGATCAACCGCCGTTCAAGCAAGCCTGCGCCGGTGACTATGCCTACTTCCCAGGGCTGGAGGGCACTCAAGTCCTACGCGATCTCTTGGCCGGCCAGACCCAGGCCGCCTATCGGAAATACGCGGGCAAGGCGCTTGAGCTGTTGAAGCATCCGGGTTTCAACCGGCCCCTCGGCGACATGGTCTACGCACCGATGCTGGAACTCGCTCGGTATCTTCAGAGCAATGGTTTCAGCTTTCATCTCGTTTCGGGATCGACCCAGCCGTTGGTCCGAGAACTCGTCAACGACCGCTTCAATCTCGACGACCGTCACGGCATCGGGACCAACTGGCCCCTGGAATTCACCGTCCCGCCTGGGGGCGTACCGGTGTTTCACTGGAAGACCGGCGGCCGCCTCCTGCCGAGCGTTTACGGGCCGGGCAAGCCGCTCGCGATCCTGCGCCATATCGGCAAGCCGCCGATCTTCGCCGCCGGGAACACCATCGGCGATCTCGAGATGCTGCAATACGCCACCAAGCGCAACGGTCCGGGCATGGGGATCGTCATTGTCCATGACGACGCGGAGCGGGAATATGCCTACGACCACTCGGACATTGTCGAGGCGGCGCGGAAGAACGGCTGGGAGGTCGTGAGCATGAGGAACGACTTTAAGGTAATCTTCGCCGAGTAAAGTCCTCGTGAAACCCGAACAGCGGGTCTCCCTTGGGCTTCACGGTCTCAAGAACCGTGAAAATCACCGCTACCAACCAGGGCGGCCGGGTTGGACGATTGGATCACCATTCAGCCCGCGAGTCGTCGCTTATTCCGCCGCCAAGGCTCGGGTCGCGAGAATGGCGTCGTCCGCCTCAAGCTCCATCGGGGTCCAGTTGCGCGAGCGGACATAGTCCGGACGCGGGCTCTCGACATCCGCCGGACGGTTGGCGCAGAGATTGTAACAGAGATAGATCTGCCAGCGATCGCGCGCCGACAGGTTATGCCCGGAGGCGTGCAGGGTGTTGCAATCGAAGATCGCCACCGTTCCCGGCTTGCCGGTAATCGCCACCGGATCGGGCGCTCCCTCCATGCGCGCCTTCACCATCGCCGCCGGAGTCGCCCAGAACTTGTAGACCGTGGACTCGTCGTAATAGGGGGCGAACCGCCCATCGGCGTGACTGCCCGGAAGCATGTAGAGACAGCCGCCGATCTCCGTCGCCTCGTCCAGCATCACCATCATCGTCGCCATATTGGGCTTGGCGATGCCGTCGAGATGCCAGGAGCCGAAATCCTGGTGCCAATGCCAGACCGTGCCCTCGATCGACGGCTTCATGTTGACCTTGCAATGATGCATGTAGAGACGCTCGTCGCCCAATAGCTGTTGCGCGATACCAAGCGCGCGGGGCGTGCGGGACAAGCCACGATAGGCCGACGAATAGGTCGGGCCGTCCGGCTCGTGCATGCGGAACATGGTCTTGGCCTTGCCGTCCTCGCCCTCGCGGAAGATGCCGTCCGCATCGATATGCCGCAACCGCTCGGTCTCCTCGCGCAGAACCGCGACCTCGGCCGGGGTGAACAATTCCGGAAACACCAGAAAGCCGTCCCGCTTATATGCGTCGATCTGTTCCCGGGTGAGTTGCATCACGGCCTCCTTGGCATGGACATGGGACAGTCTACTCCGGACGCGGGGACCCGCCCAATCGAAATGCGGATTTCTCGAAGCGCCGATGGTTGTTCCGCGCGGTGCGGGGTAAGCTTGTCGGCGGCCGGGTATGATCACGGCCCGAACAGGGGAGAACCCGTGAAGGCCGCGCGCACCGCTTGGCAGGACAACCCAAAACCGCTGCCGGATCGCCGGATGGTGGTGGCGGTCGGCGACGTGCACGGGTGTGCCGAGCATCTGGAAGCGATGTATAGGGCCCTGGCCGAGGATATCGCGCGGCTCCATCCCGAGGAAACCACCTGCGTGCTGCTCGGCGATCTTGTCGATCGCGGTCCGGACTCTCTCGACTGTTTGGGCCTCGCGATGGACGGCCTGCAAGCCTTCACTCGAAACGCGACCGTCGAGGACATCGCCTTGCTCGGCAATCACGACGCCTGGCTGAAACAGGCGGTTGAGCGCCGGCTAAGCGAGGAGGATGCCAGGGTCTGGGCCTATAACGGCGGCGACAAGACCTTTGACAGCCTTGGAATTCCGTCGCTTTCCGCTCCGGACGAACTCTCGGCCGCGATCCGCGCGAAACTCCCCGAGGAGGTCGCCGCCTGGCTGGGCGGGATGCGCTTGAACCACCGGGTCGGTGATCTTCTGTTCGTTCATGCCGGTATCGATCCCCGGCGTCCGCTGGAAGATCAAAGCGAGCATGCTCAATTGTGGATCCGCGACGCCTTTCTGCATGCCGAGGATTGGCCCTTCGAGGTTCTGGTGATCCACGGCCATACCGTCGAGGCGCCACAAGACCGGCCGGAGATTTTCCCGCATCGCATCGGCATCGATACCGGCGCCTTCGCCACCGGCGTGCTGACCGCCGTCGAGTTCGTCGGCGCCAGCATGCGGTTCTTGACCGTCGACTCACGCTAGCGCGGCGGCCTTTACACAACCACCGATGGCTTTTCGACCGGTTTGCGAACCTTAGCGTTCATTGATATTCGGTTTTTTTCATTTTATGCTCGTATTTTTTCGATCCATCCGCTATCTCCGAAATCGAAACTTCTGGACGCAAGCCATGTCGATCTCCGACCCCATCGACGTTTTCATCATTGGCGGTGGTATCAACGGGTGCGGCATCGCGCGTGATGCCGTGGGGCGTGGGTTCTCGGTTTGCCTCGCCGAGATGAATGATCTCGCCAGCGCGACATCCTCGGGATCGACCAAACTGATTCATGGAGGTCTACGTTACCTGGAACACCATGAGTTCCGGCTGGTACGAGAAGCCCTAAGGGAGCGCGAGGTCTTGTGGTCGATGGCGCCGCATATCATCCGGCCCCTGCGCTTCGTGCTACCGCATCACAAGGGCTTGCGGCCGGTCTGGCTGCTCCGCCTTGGGCTTTTCCTGTACGACCATCTCGGGGGACGGCGGCTTTTGCCCGGCACCCGGGCGGTGGATCTGCGCCGTGATCCGGTCGGCCGGCCATTGAAGTCCGACTTCGCCCGAGGTTTCGAATATTCCGATTGCTGGGTCGACGATGCCCGGCTCGTGGTTCTGAACGCCCGTGATGCCGCCGACCGGGGCGCGGAGATCCTGACCCGCGCCAAGGTCGTCTCGGCGCTGCGCGAGCGCGGATATTGGACGATCATCACGGAAACATCCGAGGGAGAGCGACGCGCCCACCGAGCCAGGGTCCTGGTGAACGCCGCCGGTCCTTGGGTCGACACGGTGCTGAACGAAGTTCTTGGCCAACACAAACCGGCCTCGGTCCGTCTGGTCCGCGGCAGTCATATCGTCGTGCCCCGGCTGTTCGAGCATGATCGCTGCTATATCTTCCAGAACGCGGATGGCCGCATCATCTTCGCGATCCCTTATGAGCGGGACTTCACTCTGATCGGCACCACCGACCGCGACCATGCCGCCGACCCCGGCGCGGTCTCGATCAGCCAGGAGGAAACCGACTATCTTTGCACCGCCGCCAGCGAATATTTCAGCCAGCCCACCCGACCCGAGGATGTGATCTGGTCCTATTCCGCCGTGCGCCCGTTGTACAACGACGGCGCCGGCAAGGCCCAGGAAGCGACCCGAGACTATGTCCTAAAGCTCGATTATGGTGACGCGGTCGAGGATGCCACCTTGATCAATATCTTCGGTGGCAAGATTACCACCTATCGCAAACTCGCCGAGGCCGCGGTCGGTCATATCCAGGACAAGCTCGGTCGCCGCGGCACATCCTGGACCGCCGGCGCGGTCTTGCCCGGCGGCGATTTCGGGCCGGAGGCATTCGAGAGCACTGTCGCGGATTTGCAAGCGGGCTTTCCCTTTCTCGAAGACGGACACGTGATCCGCCTGGTTCGGCTATACGGAACCAGGGCCTGGAGCCTGCTAGGCGACGCGCGGACCCTAGACGATCTCGGCCACCGCTTCGGCGCGGATCTATATGAGGCCGAGCTGCGCTATCTGATGGCGCGTGAATGGGCGGTCGACGTCGAGGATATCCTCTGGCGCCGCACAAAACTGGGGCTTCGGTTTTCGGCCCAGGAAGTCGAGGGTCTTAAAACCTGGCTACGCGATGCCATCGACCGGCGCATGGCCCCCGCCGCCTAATGGATTCGTCGATCGCGTCTCTTCCGGGTCGGATGACGCCGTGGCATTCTCGGCGCTTGGGCACGCATATGGGAGCACGCCAGATGACCGGCCACATCCTCGCCATTGATCAGGGAACCACGTCGTCCAGGGCGATCGTGTTTGACGGCGCCATGCAAGTCGCCGGTATCGGGCAACGCGAGTTCGAACAATATTTCCCGGATTCCGGATGGGTCGAGCATGACGCCGATGAGATCTGGGAGAGTGTTCTCGCCACCGCCCGTCAGGCGATCGAGGCCGCCGGTATCAATGCGAGCGACATCGCCGGCATCGGCATCACCAATCAACGTGAGACCGTGGTTCTTTGGGAACGGGCGACCGGAAAACCCCTCGGTCGCGCCATCGTCTGGCAAGACCGCCGCACCGCGTCGATCTGCGACGATCTCCGCGCCCGAGGATTGGAGGCGACCTTCACGGCCAAGACGGGACTACTGCTCGACCCATACTTCTCCGGCACCAAACTGGCCTGGATGTTGAACCAGGACCCGACATTGCGCGCCCGCGCCAAGGCCACGGAGCTTTGCTTCGGAACGGTGGATTCCTGGCTGATTTGGAAGCTCACCGGCGGCGCGGTTCACGCCACCGACGCCACCAACGCCTCGCGAACCCTGCTCTACAACATCGCCGAGAATCGCTGGGACGAGGAACTGCTCGGCATTCTCGATATACCCGCCGCCCTCCTGCCGGAGGTTCGGGACAGCGCCGCCGATTTCGGCACCGCCGTTCCGTCGCTTCTCGGCGCCGCGATCCCGATCCTCGGGGTCGCGGGTGATCAGCAAGCCGCGACCATCGGCAATGCCTGCTTCGCGCCGGGCATGATGAAATCGACATACGGTACCGGTTGTTTCGCGCTGCTGAACACTGGCGCGGATCTGGTGCCCTCGAACAATCGGTTGCTGACGACCATCGCCTATAGGCTGGACGGTCAAACGACCTATGCGCTGGAAGGCTCGATCTTCATCGCCGGCGCCGCCGTGCAATGGTTGCGGGACGGCCTCGGCCTCATAGACGAGGCGCCGCGATCCGGAACCCTCGCCGCAGAGGCCGACCCGAAGCAGAACGTCTATCTTGTGCCCGCCTTTACCGGGTTGGGCGCGCCGCATTGGGACGCCGAGGCGCGCGGTGCGATTTATGGGCTGACCCGCAACACCGGACCGCGCGAGTTTGCCCGCGCGGCGCTGGAGAGCGTCGGGTATCAGACCCTCGACCTCCTGGACGCCATGCGGCGCGACTGGACGGGCGCGGCGGAGGAAACCGTGCTTCGGGTCGATGGCGGCATGGTCGCTTCGGACTGGACAATGCAATTCCTGGCGGATGTGTTGGCCGCGCCAGTCGACCGGCCCGAGATCTTGGAGACCACCGCCCTCGGCGCCGCCTGGCTCGCGGGTCAACGCGCCGGCGTCTGGCCCGGCATGGAGGAATTCGGCCACCGATGGGCGCTCGAGCGGCGTTTCGAGCCCTCCCTGGCGGAGGAGACGAGGCAAGAAAAGATCGCCGGATGGCGCGACGCGGTGCGCCGTACCGTTACCGGATAGGCGTGGATTGACAGTGCCGATCCCGCCCATCTAAAACTCAATTTGCAACAATATAACATTTCGAGATGGAAATGCGCCTATCCACCCCTGTTCTCGCCATCGCGCTCGCGCTGGCGGTTGTCACGAGCCTGAGCGGAACGGTTCGGGCGGCGGCCCCACGGACCGTGGTGACCATTAAGCCCGTACACGCGCTGGTGGCCGGGGTGATGGCCGGTATCGCCACTCCGACCCTACTGGTGCGCGGAGCCGCATCGCCGCATGATCATGCCTTGAAGCCTTCCGAGGCGCGCGCGCTCGCGGCGGCGGATCTGGTCGTCTGGGTCGGCCCGGAGATGGAAGGGTTTTTCATGAAGCCCGCCCGTTCGTTGCGCTCGGAGACCACCGTACTGACCTTGATGGAACTGACCAGGCTTACGCGTTTGCCGGCGCGTCGAGGCGGCGCCTGGATGCATGACCACGAGGAAAAGCACGAGCATAAACACAACGAAAAACACGGGCACGACGAAAAGGACGAACACGAGCACGGGGAAAAGCACGGG
>JAYOIK010000011.1:10718-19055 GCA_038118725.1 Alphaproteobacteria bacterium
AGCACGGGGAAAAGCACGGGCATGATCACGGGGATGGCTTCGACGCGCATGTCTGGCTGGACCCGGCGAATGCCCGTGCCATCGTGGAAGTTCTCGCGGAAACCCTGTCTTCCTTGGACTCCGCCAACGCCGCGACCTATCGCGCGAACGCCGAGCGGATGATCCGCGACCTCCACGCCTTGGAGAGGGAGATCGCCGGTCTCCTCGCCCCGTCGCGCGGAACGCCCTATGTCGTGTTTCACGATGCCTATCAGTATTTCGAGGCGCGCTTCGGCATGAACGCGGTGGGTTCGATCAGTATCTCGCCGGAACGTCGCCCAAGCGCCAAACGCCTCGTGGAAATCCGCCGTCGGATCGTCGAGACCGGCGCCGCGTGCATCTTCAGCGAACCGCAGTTTCCGCCCCGCCTCGCCGAGACCGCGCGGGAAGGCACGACGGCCCGACTCAGCACCCTCGACCCGCTCGGCGTGGAGATCGCGGCCGGGCCGGACGCTTATGTCGAGATGATGCGCGAACTCGCGCTTGCGCTGGTGGTCTGCCTCGAAGGCTAGCGTGCCGTTGTCCGCCGGGCGAGAAGCGATAGCGCGAAGAACAAGCCGGCGGCGGTGACGATCGCCGGGCCGGAGGGCAAGTCCCACTGGAAGGAACCGGCGAGACCGCCGAGGACCGCGAGCATGCCGATCACGCCGGCGATCAAGGCCATCTGCTCCGGGGTTCGCGAGAGCGAACGGGCGGCGGCGGCGGGGATGATCAGCAATGAGGTGATCAACAGGATCCCCACCACCTTCATGGCGATGGCGATGGTCACCGCGATGATCATCATGAAGGCGATCTGAACCCGGCGCACCGGCACTCCCTCGACTCGGGCCAGATCCTCGTGCACGGTGATCGCGAGAAGTGGACGCCACAGCCAGGCGAGGCTGGCCAGCACACAGGCCCCGCCGATATAGACCACCGCCACGTCATTCCAGGTGACCGACAGCACGTCGCCGAGGAGATAGCCGATCAGGTCGACCCGCAAGGTCTCCATGAAGGCCAGCGAGACCAGGCCCAGCGACAGCGCGCCATGCGAGAGAATTCCAAGCAGGGTATCCGAGGCGAGCAGACTCTGGCGTTGCCCCAATGCCAGGATCAGAGCCACGGCGGCGCAGATCGCAACGATCCCGACCGTCGGATCCACGCCGATAAGGAATCCCAGGGTCACCCCCAACAACGCCGAGTGGGACAAGGTATCGCCGAAATAGGCCATTCGGCGCCATACCACGAAACTGCCGAGCGGCCCCGCGATCGCCGCGACACCAAGTGCCGCGAGCAGGGCTCGGATCAGAAATTCATCCATCGTGATGCCCGTGACCATGAAAGTGGTCGTGAGAGTGATCGTGATGCGCGTGGCCATGTCCTGCGCCACCGTCGGCTTCCACCACCTCGCCGGCGAGCCCGTGAACATGGTCGTGGTGATGCTGATAAGCCGCCAGATGCCCGGCCCCGCGCTCGCCGAACAAGGCGACATAGCTTGGGTCGATTTCGACATCCGTCGGATGACCGGTGCAACAGATGTGGTGGTTAAGACAAACCACCCGATCCGTCGCCGCCATCACCACATGTAGATCGTGGGAGACCATGAGGATGCCGCAATCCCGACGCCGGCGGGTGTCCTCTATCAACCCCATCAACTCGTCCTGACCGTGAATGTCGAGACCCTGGGCCGGCTCGTCCATCACCAGAAGGTCCGGGTCGCGGAGCAGCGCGCGGGCGAACAGAACCCGCTGGGTCTCGCCACCGGATAGCGCCCGCATCGGTCGATCGGCAAGCGCGCTGATTCCAACCTCCTCCAGCACCTCGCGACGCTGGCCCGCCGGCACCGGACCGCCGAGCGACAGGAAACGGCGCACCGTCAGGGGAAGGGTCGCGTCGAGCTCCAGCTTTTGCGGCATGTAGCCGACCCGTAAACCGGGCCGGGTATCTATCTTTCCCTCGTCGGCGCGAAGCAGGCCCAAAAGCACCCGCAGCAGCAGGGTTTTACCGGCGCCGTTCGGGCCGATCAGACTGACCATTTCGCCGGGCATGACGGCGATCTCGACATTGTCTAGGACAGCCTCGCCGCCCCGGCGCACGGTTACGCCGTGGCACTCGATAAGGGGAGCGGTCATAGCGCGTCTTGATCCGAGGCGCAGGACGGGCAGATCCCACGAACCTCAAGCGTCGTCTCGGTAACGCGAAAGCCCGCGGCGGCGGCGCGTCCCTGGATCGCCTGGTCGATCTTCGGGTCGTCGATCTCGGCGGCGTTGCCGCAATCCTGACAGATCAGGAACTGACCGACATGGTCATGGCCCGGATGCTGACAACCGACATAGGCCTTGAGCGATTCGATTTTATGCACCAGCCCATGCGCCTGAAGGAACTCCAGCGCCCGGTACACCGTCGGCGGCGCGACCGCGCGATCATCCGGCGATAAGGCCGCGAGGATATCGTAGGCGCCAATGGGCACGTGGCTTTTCCAGATGATTTCCAGCACCCGGCGGCGATGACCGGTCAGGCGCGCGCCGCGAACCCGGCAGATCGTCTCCGCGCTCGCCATGGCGCCGGTGACGCAATGGGCGTGGTCATGTTCGGGGTCCGCGAAAGACCCTTGAAGGCCCTCGTCCATGACGGCATCCGAAGCGGTAAGCGAAAATCTCTGGACGTTATAGTGTTACATACGGACTTTGGGAAGCCACGCCGCGATCCCCTACCCGTATCGACGACACCAGAACTGGTACATGGAGACGAAAGTCAGGGGATGATCCGCCTCGAACACCGCCCAGTTCGAGAGATCGGTACAGCTGGGATCGCTCGGAAATCTCTCGCGATAGGCCGCCTTCACCCTGGGGTTACTGAACAGAAAGCCGAGAAACTCGAGCCCGTTATCGACCAACAACCGCTCGAGCATGGGAACCGTGAACCGGTGTTCCCGCGCATGGAACAACAGGTCCCGTATAGCCGAGGTCGCGTTGTAGTCGATCGAGCGGCGGGTTGCCTCGGCGTCGGGATGGCCGCTGACGGGAAGCTCCGCGCGAAAACGGCGGATGCCGTCCAGGGTCGCCGGATACCCCCGCTCGGCGATCCATCCGCGCAGTCGGATCACGTTGGCGCGGGCGGCGGCGCTATAGAGCGCGATTTTCATCGCCCCACCGGGCGCAAGCACCGAGAGGAGCGCTCTCAACCCGGCATCCGGTTCCGCCATATGGTGCAGAACTCCGGTACACTCGATGATTTCGAACCGCTCCGGGATATCGGCAAGCCTCAGAATATCGGCGCGAGCGAAACGGATCGAGTCGATCCCGAGATCCGCGCTCTTGCGTTTGGCATGGGCCAGGCTGGGTCGGCTGAGATCGATCGCCAGGATCGACGCGCCGCGATAGGCCATCGCCGCCTGAACCGCTTGCCGACCGGTGCCGCAACCGGCGATCAGAACCCGGGGCCGCTCCGGCAAGGGCGCGAGGGATGGGGAGTTGGGTAGGATCTCGCCCAGGATCTGCGCCGCCGGGTCGATCGGCTCGGTACGCGCGAGACTGTTCCAGCGTGGATAGGGATTGTCTTCGTATTGAGCCCGAACCAATGCGGAAACACTGTCGTCGATCGGAGTCAGATCCGGAATCGTTGTCGCGATTTCTTCCTCGCGGGCGCGGTCGAGGATCAGGATGTCGAGATCCTCGGCCAGCTCCGCCTGGACGCGCCGCCGCCCCGCCGTCGCCCAAAGCCGCGCTGCCTCGATCGGCGTCAACGCCCGATAGGCGGCAATCAGGTGCAGCGCGACGGGATCGGGATCGTCCCCCGCTTGGATTGTCGCGACCAAATCGGCCAGCATCGCGTCCAGCGCGCGCTCCTCCTCCGCGTCGACGGGCCAAAGATATTCGTTCAGAACCCCTTGCCGAGCCAGCGCCCTGGCTAGTTTCGCGTATCCAGCGGGAAGGACTCGATAGCGGGTATACGCCATGAGAATCAGCCGCCGAAGGATCACCAGGTCGGCTTCCAGATTCGGATCGCTTACCAACGAGTCCATCAGATGCGCGGTAAGCAGATCATCGCTTGCCTCTGGTATCGCGGGCAGGCCGTCGGGGGCGGCGCGCCGTCTCTCCTCGCCGAACCAGTCGAGCAGATCCCGCCAGATCAGCGGCTGGGTAACCTGGTTGAGGGTATTGCTCTCGACATCGGGGCTGCGAAGACAGGTGATCAGAAGCGCGCGGACCGTCTCGCTCCGAGCCGCGTCTCCCTCCAGCCTCGCCAAGGCTTCCGCCGCCCCGGCCAGGACCTTCGGCGCCTCCGGAGCCAGGGCAACGGCCCGGCTGTAGTACGGGATCGCCGCCGTCAACCGCCCCGCGTCACGAAGCACGTTCGCCAGAAAGAGATTGGTCTCCACGGCGCGCGGCGCGATGCGATGGGATCGGACGAAAAAGCGGATCGCCGATTCCGGGCACTCCTCGTCCAAGGCCAGCACACCTAGATTACCGGCCGCCAGACCGGAGCCCGGCTCGAACACCGCGGCCCGCCTGAAACAGGCCCGCGCCCGGTCCGGCCGACCACCGGTCAAATGCAAGCCACCGAGATTAATCAGGCTTTCGCCGTGATCCGGCGCCAGTTTCAATCCCCGGCGATAATGACTGACCGCCTGATCGGTTTCCTGGAGGCTCGCCATTGTATTCGCGAGATTGTAGCGTGCCTCCAGATAGTCCGGTCCGACCACCAGCGCGCGCCGCAGGTTGATCAACGCGGCGTCCGTCATCCCCCGCGCGAGCTGCGTCGCCGCCAGGATGCGGCGCAGGTTCGGATCCGCCGGGACAAGCTCCAGCAAAAGCCGAGCATGGCTTTCGGCTCGCGGATAGTCACCGGTGGCGAAACTCCTGGACAGCCCGGCCACCGCGGCGCGCGCCGCGTCCGGATCGGGGCCTCCGCCGGAGTCGGATTGGGAGGTGGTGACCATGCTTTCGTCTCGCTCCGATGGCTGGATCGGCAATCCAGCCGGTCTCGGGTTTCCGAAGGCCTTACTGCAGCCGCCGGCCACTGCTCTCCTCGGGCGCCGGCGGGCGGGCCGCGGGCGATGCCTGATGATGCACCATGCGCCAACCCTCGGCTTCCTTGACAAAGATGTTGGTCGCCACCAGCGCGCCCTGGCCGATCAACTCGTAACAGGTCACGAAACAGACATCGTCCGACAGAAATCGCGCCTTGGCCCCCTGGCAGGCGATATTCGGCGAGCCCGGTCCCGACAGAATATTTGCCCAGCTTTCCATCACCGCCTCATGGCCCGACAGAGGCGCCCAGCCCGGATGGATGCAGACCACCGGCGCGTCCCGCGACCAAAGCGCCTTCAACGCGTCGAGGTCACGGGTGGTGAAGGCGTTGTAGAACGCGTCATTGGCGAACAGAACGGCGGCTTCCTCGCTCATGATCGCGCGCCCGCCCTCAATAGGTGGCCCGACCGCCGGAGATATCGAAGACCGCGCCGGTGCTGAAGGAGCATTCCTCGGAGGAGAGCCAGGCGATCAGGCTGGCGATCTCCTCGACCAGGCCGAAACGGTTCATCGGGATTTTCGAGAGCATGAAGTCGATATGCGCCTGGCTGATCTGATCAAAGATCTCTGTTCGGACCGCCGCCGGGGTTATGCAGTTCACGGTAATCGGCGTGTTGGCGAGTTCCTTGCCGAGCGACTTGGTGAAGCCGATGACGCCGGCCTTGGCCGCGCTGTAGGGCGAGGCGGTGGGGTTGCCCTCCTTGCCGGCGATCGAGGCGATATTGACGATGCGCCCGTAATTCGCCTCGCGCATGAAGGGAACCGCCGCGCGGCAGCACATGAAGGTGCCGTTGAGGTCGATATCGATGACCTTGGTCCATTCCTCGACCGGATATTCCCAGGTCATGTGGTTGGGACCGGCGACACCGGCGCTGTTGACCAGGATATCGAGCCCCCCCATCGCCGCGTGGCTTGCCTTGGCGGCGGCCTCGACCGAGGCCCAATCGGTGATGTCGACGGTCTGGGTATCCACCCCATCCTCGAATCCCGCCGCGACCTCGGCGAGGCGGGTCGCGTCCATGTCCCAGAGCGAAACCTTGGCGCCGCTGGAGGCGAGACGGTGGGCGGCGGCGAGGCCGATACCCCGGGCGCCGCCGGTGATAACCGCTGCGCGGCCGGAAAAGTCATGGGTGACGGTCATTCTCTACTCCTGGATTAGGTCGGTCATAAGGTTGCGCCAACCGCCCTGGCGGCGGCCTTTTCGAAATGATGCAGAGCCGGCTCGTTCCGACCGTAAATGATGTGCTTCTGGGCGCCAGAGAGCATGCCCGATTGAATCCCCTCGCCGGCGGGAAAATCCTCGGTCTCGACGGTGCGTAGGACCAGGTCGAGATTCCGACGCCAATGCTCCAGCGCCTTGTCGTTGGTCACCGGCTCGGGAATGTAGAACTCCAGATAGACCTTGCATTCATCGGTCTTGCCCTCGACCGGATAGATCTGCCAAATCTCGAGATGGTCGATCTGAACCACGACCACGGTATTGGGGAAAAGCTGATAGACGATCGCGGAATGCTTCACCAGATCCCAATCGGCCTCGGCCTGATCATGCATTTCGACGATGCCGCGGCGTGGAAAAATCTCGCGCAGGTTCTGGCCGAACCCGTCGACCACGCAGAGATTGGGAAAGAAGATCGGCCCCACGGTCTCCTTGTGCAGGATCGGAAAATGATAGGGCTCGAGGAAAGTGTCGATCGCGATCTTCCAGTTCATCTTCCAATGGCCGACCCGGGTGTCGTGATGGTGATAGCCGGCGAAGTCGTAGCTGGCGAACTCCGCGTCCAGTCCTTCCAGATTAGGGCTTGGATTGGCGGAGATCTCCGGTCGCGGCGCCACCCAGATCATGCCGTGACGCTCTTCCAGCGGCAGCTCGGTCAGCCCGTAAAGCGCTTGCTCCACTCCGTCGAAATTGCGCCGGTCCGGAATGCCGATGAGATGCCCTCGGGTATCGTATGTCCAGCCATGGTAGGGGCAGGTGAAGCTGCGGCCCGCCTTGCCGCAACCCTCGGCCAGCCGCGCGCCGCGATGCCGGCAGACATTTAGATAGCCGCGCGCGCGCCCATCGACGTCGCGGGTGACAAGGATCGGCACGCCGAGATCGTCATTGGTGAGAAAATCGCCGGGCTCGCGGATCAGACAAGAGAGACCGACATATTGCGGCATGCCGAGAAACAATTGCTTCCACTCGCGATCCAGGCGGTCGGGGCAGGTGAAGGCCTCGACCGTGTTATGAGCGATCGCGTCGACCGTGTCGGTGGTCTTGGCCTCGAGATGGGCGAGGATGCGTTTCGAGAGCGCGATTTGTGTCGGCTGGTCCATGGCGGGCCTACTAGAGGAAAACGGTTCCGCCATCGACCATCAGGGTCTGGCCGGTGACGAATTTGGAGGCATCGCTGGCGAGGTAGAGGACGGTACCGGACAGATCCTCGGGTTGCAGGTTGCGCTTCAGGGTCTGCTGATCGGCGATCACGCCGGCGACCCGTTCGAGCCGATCGCCGAAGAACTCGCTGGTTCCCTCGGTCATCACCGCCGAGGGCCCGATCGCGTTGACCCGGATCCAGTCGCGGCCAAGCTCGCGCGCGAGCGAGCGGGTCATGCCGATCACCGCCGCCTTGGAAGTCGAGTAATGCAGCCCGTAGGGCAGGCCGGCGACCGCCGCGAGCGAGGAGATGTTGATGATCGAGCCGGATTTCTGGGCCTTCATCGGCCCGATCACGGCCTTGCAACAGCGCCAGATGCCGTTGACGTTGACATCCATGCAGGCGTCCCACTCGTCCGTCGGAAGGCTTTCGAAACGTCCGCCCTTGAGCGAGCCGTAGAGGGCCGCGTTGTTGACCAGAACGTCGATACGCCCGAACTCCGCCATCGCCCGCTCGGCCATGGCATCGCAGCTCGCCTGGTCGCGAACATCCAGGTCGACGGAGATACCCTTGCCGCCACCGGCGGTGATCGCGGCGACCGTATCGGCGCAATCCAGCACGTCACCGGCCACGACATTCGCGCCGGCCGCCGCCAGTTTCTCGGCGTATTCCCGACCGAGGCCTCGCCCGGCTCCGGTGACGATCGCGGTTTTTCCATTCAGATCGGCTGTCATGACTTTCTTCCCGTTTTGGCGGCGTATCAGGTCTCGCTGCTATCCATGCGCTTGCGAGGGTAACCATACCGCGCCGCAAGCCAAGACCAAATCGTCGCGCGCCCCCGAAGCTTTGCTTTCGCGGATGATAGCAACCGTCGAGAGCGGGAACTATCGATCACGTCGCCTCACGAAGTGTTCAATTGGTGTTTACCC
>JAYOIK010000011.1:19155-77974 GCA_038118725.1 Alphaproteobacteria bacterium
CCCGAAGATCGCCCGAAGATCGGTAGAGGTCTAGTTGCGTGCAATGGGGGAGCATCATGAAAGCGATTTGCGCCAGTCTCGTTCTGGCGGTTCTAATGACGGCGCCCGCGCGGGCGGAAAACCCCGCGCCGTATTCCGGCATGGTCACGGTCGAGACCGGAAAGCCGTTCAAGGACTTTGTGAAAGCCGTCCGTCCGGCGATCAAGAAGCACAAGTTCAACATCGTCGGCGTCGCCTGCGGCAGTTGCGCGGTCAAATCAATGGGCAAGACGGTTCCCGGCAATCGGGTCTTTTTCTTCTTCGCGCCACGCTATGCCGCGCGCATGCTCACCGCCAGCACCGCCGCCGGCATCGAAGCGCCGGTGCGATTCTATGTGACGGAAAACAGTGACCGGACCGCGACCGTCACCTACCGCCTGCCAAGTCATGTCTTCGGTGCCTACGAGGTGCCGGAACTGACCGTCATGGGCAAGGAACTGGACAAGATGATGACAATGATCCTGGCCTCGGCGATCCAGGGAACCAAATAGCCGAGCTGTCAGTTCTCGCGCTGGTATAGGTCGCTTCGCGTACCCAGATAGCCGTCCCACGCGAACCAATAGGCTATGTGGCCCGCTACTCGGCCAAGGCGCGCCCCGTCGGGGCCGACCAACGCATCCTCCGTCACTTTCCAGGTCTGGTCCGCCGCGATCAGATTCTCGGCGTTCGAACCGGCGGAGAAGTCCCGCTCGCCACGCTCATAGGCCCGCACGGTGCGACCGGACGCGTCCCCCACCAGCACGACGTTCAATAAACCGACACTGTCATTGATCACCGCGCCGCCCTCGAAAGCGGTCACGGGCCAGGCCTTGGCGCCGCCGGCGGTTCTGACGCCGAAGACATAATCCTTGCGCTTGACCTGGTCCTCGTTCTCGACCACCACCGGGAACATCAGGTCCGGGCTGTCGAAATAGCGCTTGTAGACCACGCCCGACCCGTAATCCCGGCGATGTCCGGTATCCAGGGACAGGACCGTAGTATCGGGGTGACGATCCAGCCAGTCCTTCCAGGTGGTGATGACCACCGGGCGAATTTTCAGCTCTATGCCGCTGTCGCGAAGCGGGCCCGATACCGGCTTGCCGGTGAACTGGTTCCATAGCGAGTCGGTCTCACGGTCGAACATCAATTTGTTGGAACGATACAGAAACCCGGACGAGCCGAAGATCAAGGGCTTCTCGCGCGGCGGCACCAGTGTCTCGAAGAGAATACCCGATCCGCAGAGCGTGCAATAAGCCAGCGCCAGCGGAACCCCGCCGATCACCTCGTTGAACATCTCGTGCCATCCCATGATCCTGAGCGGATAGGCACGGGAATCGCCATTGACCGACACGCCGAACACCAGGTCGTCGGCCCGCAGGTAAGTCGCCTCGGCCGCTGGGATGCGCTTGGGATTGTCGAGGGATGGGATGCCGTCGACCCTGACTCCGCCCCAGGTAATCTCCTCCAGGCGAATTTTCAGATTTTCTGGCAACGAGAGTTCATCGTCCAGGAATCGACCGAATTCGTGATAGATCCGCTTGAACAGTGACAGTTTGATCTCGCGATAGCTCGGATGCGGGGTCACCTCGGGGTGTGCCTCCTGCCAAAGCATGGCGCCGAACCAATCCTTGATATCCGCGCCGGTGACCGCGCGCACCGTCTTGAGGACCTCGGCCTCGTAATCGTTTCGATAGCGTAGCGAGAGAATAAGCGTCGCCAAGCCATCCGGATTGCCTCTATCCGCCAGGGTCTTCAACGCTTCGAGCCGGGTTTCATCCTCGGCGTAGAGCGTGCGCGTCGACAATTCTCGCACGCTTGCGGTGTCTTGGGCGGAGGCGGGAAGCGCGAGCGTGGCGAGGATTAAACCGTGGATGAAAAGCGCGCGCATTACCGTCTCCGATAATTCCGTCTTCCGGCGAGAATACCTGACTTAAGCAATGTTTCTTGGAGATTGAGAATTGGTAACCGCATCGTGACCATTGAGGGCTAATCCCGCGCCGATTTCCATTCACACCTGTACAGAACGGGGCTCGATGTTCTAGGCTTTGCGCCGGGAGTTGGTGAACGTGGGGGCACGGCGACGTAGTTAACGCCGGTGTGGCCCGCGTGACCCAGCCAGATAGGACTGTCGGAATTTGACAATTTCCGCCGGTTTCGGGCCACTCCAACGTGTGGCGTTTGCTCAAACTAGGCGGATAAAAATGCCAAGGGAGGCGTGATTCAATGAGTGACAAGAGAATCCTAAGCCGCGATGCGCGTCGCTACACGCTAGCGACCGAACGCGCGTACGGGGCGGATACGCACAGCTATCTGCCGGAACTGTGCGATCAGTTGAAAACCAAGAAGATCGACCGGCGCGACTTCCTGCGTCAGGCGGCGTTCCTGGGCATGACCGCGACCACCGCCTACGCGATGGCCGACGTGCTGACCGGAGACGCGCCGATCAAGGCGGCCCAGGCGGCGACGCCCAAGGCCGGTGGTGCCCTCAAGGTCTCCATGCGGGTGCAGGAAATGACCGACCCCGCCAGCTTTGACTGGGTCGAGAAATCCAACGTCGCGCGCTTCATCGTCGAGCATTTGACCCGCACCCGGGCCGACAACGTGACGGTGCCCTACCTCGCCAAGAGCTGGGAAGCCTCTGATGATCTGAAGACCTGGGTGTTCCACCTGAAGGAAGGCGTGAAGTGGTCGAACGGCGATGACTTCACCTCGGCCGACGTGGCGCACACGGTCAACCGCTGGCTCGACCCGGCGACCGGTTCCTCCAACCTGGGCCTGTTCGGCGCCATGGTCGAGGAAGGCGCGGACGGCAAGAAGCGCGGCATCGCCAACGCCGTTGAAGTCATCGACAGCCACACCATCAAGTTCAACCTCAAGCAGGCCGCGCTGGCCATGCCGGAGAACTTCTACAACTACCCGACGGCGATCGTGCACAAGGGCTTCGGCGCGGATTACGACGCCGATCTGTCGAAGAACCCGATCGGCACCGGCCCGTGCGAACTGGCCGACTTCTCGATCGGCGAGCGGGCGATCCTGAAGAAGCGCGCCGGCGCCTATCACGACGGTGCCTTCCACCTCGACGAAATCCAGTATTTCGATCACGGCGAGGACACCAATGCCTGGATCGCGGCCCTGGCCTCGCAGCAGGTCGACATGGTCTATCGCGTTCCCAATGACGCCATCGAGACGGTCAAGCGCCTACCCTTCGTGGACATCCACGAGGCGACCACCGCGCAGACCGCCGTCATGCGCTTCCGGGTCACCGAGAAGCCGTTCGACGATGTCCGCGTGCGTCAGGCGATCGCCGCTTGCATGGACCATCAGGAGATCCTGGACAAGGCCTTCAAGGGTCTCGGCCAGATCGCCGAGAATCACCATGTCTGCCCGATCCATCCCGACTACGCGGCCCTGCCGCCGCTCAAGCGGGACATCGAGAAGGCCAAGAAGCTGCTGGCCGAGGCCGGCCATGGCGGTGGCCTGACCGTCGAGATCGCCAATGGCGATACCGAGGGCTCCTGGATGACCGACGCCTGCGCCATCTTCAAGAGCCAGGCCGAGGCCGCCGGTATCACCATCAACATCAACAAGATGCCGGCCAGCCAGTATTGGGAAGTCTGGGACAAGGCGCCGTGGGGCTACACGGCCTGGACCCATCGTCCGCTCGGTACCATGGTGCTCGGCCTTGCCTATCGCAAGGGCGTGCCGTGGAACGAGGCGGCCTACGACAATCCCAAGTTCGACGCCGCTCTGGACGATGCCGAGGGCACCCTCGACGTCAACGAGCGCAAGAAGAAAATGGCGGTTTGCGAGAAGCTCATCCAAGACGACGCGATCATCCCGCAGCCGTTCTGGCGTTCGGTCTTCAAGGCGACCAACAAGAAGGTCAAGGGCTTCACAACCCACCCGACGCTGTACCATCAATTCCAGGATGTCTGGTTGGACAGCTAAGACCAAGACGACGACACACGGGGGCTTTCGAGCCCCCGTGTTGCTTTCTCGATCGACCCCGCGGCAAGCCATCCGCGTAAACCAATAAAACGTCGACGAGACAACGAGGGCGCGAGAATCGCACTCGAATGGGGAACCGGAAGACGACCATGCTCCAACTGATTATGCGACGCATCGGCATGATGATCTTGATCATGCTCGTGGTCGCGCTGTTGCTATTCATGATCAACGAAGGCGATCCACGGCTGATCGCGCGCAGTGTCCTCGGACCATACGCGCAGGACGATCAGCTCCAACTCTGGATCGAACAGAACGGCTATGACCGTTCCATGTTCATACGATATTTCGAGTGGATAGGACGGGTTCTGACCGGCGATCTCGGCAACTCGATCATCTACAAGCGTCCGGTCAGCGAGATCTTTTGGGATCGGCTCGGCAATACCGGCATTCTAGCCGGCGTCACCTTCGTGATCATGGTGATCGTCGCCCTGGTGCTCGGCGTGCTGGCCGGCATGAAGGAAGGCTCGCCCCAGGATCGGGTGATCTCGGTTCTTTCAATCGCCACCACCTCGGTGCCGGAATACGCCAGCGCGGTCATCCTCGCCGGCATCTTCGTGTTCTGGCTCGGCTGGCTCCCCGGCACCTCGTCAATGACCTCGGGCTTCAACGTCGTCGAGCTGATCCTGCCGGTGATGGTGCTGACGCTCTATGGTTTCGGCTATATCGCCCGGATGACCCGCGCCTCGATGGCCGAGGTGATGACCACGCCGTATATCCGCACGGCGGTGCTGAAGGGATTGCCCTACAAGCACATCATCATGAGACACGCCCTGCGCAACGCGCTGATCGCGCCGTTCACGGTGATCATGCTGCAGATCAACTGGCTGCTCTCCGGCGTTGTCGTGACCGAGTTCGCCTTCGGCTACAAGGGCTTCGGCGCCTTGCTCCTAGAAGCGGCGCTGCGCCGGGATATCTTCGTGATCGAGGCTTGCGGTATCGCCGCCGTCTTCGTCGCGGTCTTCACGCAAACCATCGGTGACCTCGGGTACACGTATCTGAACCCGAGAATCCGGTTCAAGTAGGGGGAGGCGATCATGACCGATACAACCAATAACGCACCGATCGCCAAGCCGGACTCCATGCTGGTGTCGGCGC
The DNA here is from genome assembly GCA_038118725.1 of Alphaproteobacteria bacterium. Classification (GTDB taxonomy): domain Bacteria; phylum Pseudomonadota; class Alphaproteobacteria; order Thalassobaculales; family Thalassobaculaceae; genus JADHLJ01. The sequence goes on from JAYOIK010000011.1 coordinate 24,277, forward strand.
TCAAATCGATCGCGCTCCTGAGGGAGAGCCCGGTAGGGACCATCGGCGGGCTGATCGTGCTGATGTTCGTGGTACTGGCGGTCTTCGCGCCGGTCCTCGCGCCCTTCGATCCGAACGCGCCGCTGCTGCCCTTCGCCTTCCCCGGTTCCGAGGCTCCGGATGGCGGTATCTTCCTGTTCGGCACCGACCATCTTGGCCGCGATATCCTTTCGCGGATCATCTGGGGCGGACAGAGGGTGCTGTTCTACGCGACACTGGCGACGGTCAGCGCCTATATCGTCGGTATCCTGATGGGGCTCGCCGCCGGCTATTTCCGGGGATATCTGGACGAGATCATTTCATTCTTCGCGAACGTGATCCTGTCCTTCCCGATCATGGTGCTCTACGTGCTGATCATCGCCAATCTCGGCGCGTCCGGCGCGAATATCATCTTCGCGGTGGTCTTCGCCTCCTCGCCCGGGATCATGCGTATCGTGCGCGGCGTGACCATGGATATCGCCACCCGCGACTACATCGCCGCCGCCCAGACACGGGGCGAGGGCGCCTGGTACATCATGCTGGTGGAAATCCTGCCGAACGCGCGGGGGCCACTGATCGTCGATTTCTGTCTTCGCATGGGCTACACGACGATCACCATCGGGGCCCTCGGGTTCCTTGGCCTCGGCCTGCCGCCGCCCGACCCGGATTGGGGCGGCATGATCACCCAGACCCGTTCCTTCGTGACCGGCGGCTTCCCCTATATGGCGATCTTCCCCGCCTGCGCGGTGTCGTTGCTGGTTCTTGGTTTCAACCTGCTGGCCGATGGCCTGCGCGAAGTGTCCTTGCGGGACTAGGAGGTTAGGATGTCCGATCAAGACGAAACTCCAGTCCTCGAGATCACGGGGCTGAGACTGAGCTACTACACGCGGGCTGGCGAGATTCCGGCGGTCATGGATTTCGATCTCAGGATCGCCAAGGGAGAATCGGTCGGCCTGGTCGGCGAGTCCGGCTGCGGCAAGTCGACCGTGGCCAACGGCATCATGCGCTACATGGGCAATAACGGCGGAATCGTCGGCGGCACCATCAAGTTCAAGGGCCGCGACATGGCCGAGATGTCCGAGGAAGAGGTTCGCCGTCTACGCGGCAAGGACATCGCCATGATCTATCAGGAGCCGATGGCCTCGCTCAACCCGAGCCTGACCATCGGACAACAGCTGATGGAAGTGCCGATGAACCACGAGGGCGGGAGCGCCGAGGAAGCCCATCAACGGTCCTTCGACATGCTCAAGGCGGTGCATATTCCTGACCCGCAACGCCTGATGGACTCCTATCCCCATCAGGTTTCCGGCGGACAGCAGCAGCGCGTGGTGATCGCCATGGCCCTGCTCTCGAAGCCCGCGTTGCTATTGCTGGACGAACCGACGACGGCGCTGGACGTGACGGTCGAGGCCGGCATCGTCGAGTTGATCGCCGAGCTAAGCAAGGAGACCGGCACCTCGCTGCTGTACATCTCCCATAACCTTGGGCTGATGCTCGAGGTGTGCGATCGGATCTGCGTGATGTATTCGGGCGAGGTGGTCGAGGAAGGCCACATCGACTCGATCTTCTCCTGGCCGACGCACCCCTATACCCATGGGTTGTTCGGCTGCATTCCCTTGCCGCACGCGGATAAGAACGCGCGGCCGCTGACCGCGATCAAGGGGCAGTTGCCGCTTCCTCATCAGCGCCCGAAAGGGTGCTATTTCGGGCCGCGCTGTGAGTTCTTCAAACCCGGCACCTGCGACCAGGAGCAGATTTCCATGGCCGCAGTTCACACCGATGACGACCCGGCGCATCGGGTGCGCTGCGCGCGTTGGGAAGAGGTCGACCCGGGCAGTTTCGTGGCCGAGGAGACCGCCAAGCGCGAGGTCATCCCGGTCGGCGAGACAGTCCTCGAGGTCAAGGAGATGCGCAAGTATTACGAGGTCAAGGACAGCTCGCTCGCCGCGCTTTTCTCCGGCGGCGAGGTGAAGCAGGTCAAGGCGAACGAGAGCATCAGCTTCCGCGCCGGTGAAGGCGAGACCGTGGCCATCGTCGGCGAGTCCGGCTGCGGCAAGTCGACCTTCGCCAAGGTTTTGATGGGGCTGGAAACCGCTACCGAGGGAGAGGTCAATCTCAGCGGAACCAATCTCGGCGAGATCGCGGTCGGAGACCGCACGCCGGAGCAGCTGGCCTCGTTGCAGATGGTGTTCCAGAATCCGAATGACACGCTCAACCCGTCACACACGATCGGTTATCAGATCGGGCGGGTGATCAAACGGTTCGGCATCGAGTCCGATCCAGCGAAGATTCAGGAGCGGGTCTTCCAGTTGCTGGATACCGTCAAACTTCCCAGGGCCTTCGCCAATCGCAAGCCTCGACAGCTCTCCGGCGGTCAGAAACAGCGGATCGGCATTGCCCGGGCCTTCGCCGGTAACCCGAAAACCGTTATCGCGGACGAGCCGATTTCGGCGCTCGACGTGTCGGTGGCGGCGGCGGTGACCGAGCTGCTGATGGATATCCAGCGAGAGCACCGCACGACCCTGCTGTTCATCAGCCATGATCTCTCCGCGGTGCGCTATCTCGCGGACCGGGTGGTGGTCATGTATCTGGGTCAAATCATGGAGCGGGGCTCGACCGACGAGGTCTTCTCCCCGCCATACCATCCCTATACCGAGGCGCTCTTGTCGGCGGTGCCGATCGCGGATCCGAAGGTGGAAAAGCGGCGGATCGTCCTGGAAGGCAACCTGCCGAGCCCGCTCAACCCGCCCAAGGGATGTCCGTTCTCGACGCGTTGCCCGCGCAAGGTCGGCGCGATCTGCGATAACGAGGTGCCTCCGGTACAATTCGCCGGCGATCGCCACGCCATCGCCTGCCACATCGACCTTGAGGAGCTGCGCAAGGTCGAGCCGGTGATCACCATTCCGGATCGGGACATGGACGCCGCTGACTGACATCGGGCGCCGGTCCATCTCCGGCGATCCAATGCGTGATTTGTCGTACCCTTTCGATTGTTGTGGGGGACGTTGGTCGCCTACGCTCGGTTCAATTCGGTAAGCAAGACCCTTCGAGACGATGCTCCGCATCTCCTCGGGGTGAGACCTTATGGCAAAAGGGCGCTCACCCTGAGGAGCCACGGAGTGGCGTCTCGAAGGGTCCTTTCCGCCCTGAAATGGGTTAAGTGCCTAGCCAAGGAGAACCTGCCATGCGCTTTGAGAACAAGGTCGCGCTGATCACGGCGGCGGCGAGCGGGATTGGCCGCGCGACCGCGGATATCATCGCGCGCGAAGGCGGCACGGTAATCGCCGTCGACGTCAATGACGAGCGCCTGGAAGCGATGGTGACCGAGATCACCGGCGCCGGCGGCAAGGCGGCGGTCTATAATACCGACGCCACCGACCGGGACGCGGTGAACGGGACCATCGCCGGCGTGATGGAGCATCACGGACGTATCGACATTCTGGTCAACGCCGTCGGCGGTAGCACCATCATCGCCAATGCCGCCGCGCCCACGGACGCGCTCACGCTCGAGGAATGGCAGGCGATAAACGGGTTCAATCTCGACGGCATGTTCCTGTTCTGCAAGGCGGTGATCCCAATCATGAAGCAACAGGGCGGCGGCAAGATCGTCAATCTCGCCTCGATCGCCGGGCGCGGCATGAGCGACGCCAGCAGCAGCGCCTACGCCACCGCCAAGGGCGGAGTGATCGCCTTCACCAAGAAGGTTGGCCGCGAGCTCGGCCCCTTCGGCATCAATGTCAACGCGATCGCGCCGAACATGACCCTGACCGAGCGTATCCGCCCGCGTTTCGAGCAACGCAGCCCGGATGATCAGGCCGCCGCGATCGAGGGCATCCCACTGCGTCGCATGGCCGAGGCGGTTGACCAGGCCCGCGTGGTCTGCTTCCTGGCCTCGTCCGACGCGGACTATGTCACCGGCCAGACCATCGATGTCTCCGGCGGGCTGATTTGAGGTGACGGCGGTCCTTCCGACGGGAGGTTTTCCATGACCCAGGAAGCGCTTGGCGGACCGCTTGCCGGCGTCAAGGTCATTGAGTTCGGCCAAAACCTCGCCGGGCCCTATTGCGGGCAGATCCTGGCGTTTCTCGGCGCCGAGGTCGTCAAGATCGAGCGCCCGGAGGGAGATGACGCGCGGCGTTGGGGCCCGCCCTTCGCGGGCGTGGACGATAACGCCCCCGCGGTGATTTTCGTCGCTCTCAATCGCGGCAAGAAAAGCAAGGTGATCGACCTGCGGGAGGATGATCAGCGCGATGCACTGATTGATCTGATCGGCGGCGCGGACGTGTTCGTACATAACTTGAGAGCCGACGTCCCTAAGCGCTTCGGCTTTGACGCCGAGAGCCTGACGAAGCGGTTCCCGAGGCTGATTCACGCAAATCTCGGCGCCTTCGGTCACAAGGGGCCTTGGGCGGATCGGCCTGGTTATGAGCCGATCATTCAGGCGGTCGCGGGATTGATGTCGGTAAACGGTGATCCTGTCGCGCCACCCGCCAGGGTCGGGGTATCGATCATCGATCTTTCGACCGGAATGTGGACCGCGATCGGCATCCTGGCGGCACTGGCCGGGCGGGCGACCAGCGGCAAGGGCACGATTGTCGACACCTCGCTGTTCGAGACCGGGCTCATGTGGGTGTCGACCCACGCGGCGCAATTCAGCGCCAGCGGTGTTCCCCCGCGACGGCTGTCCTCGGGGCACCCGTCCCTGGCGCCTTATCAGGCTTTTGAATGCGCGGACGGCCCGCTGATGGTCTGTCCGGGGAATGAAAGGCTGTTCCAGAAGTTCGCCGAGGCCCTGGGACGCACGGACTGGATCACCGACCCGCGCTATGCCACCAACACGGTGCGGGTGGCCCGCCGCGACGAGGTCAATGCGATGGTCCAGGAGATCATGAGACAGAAGCCGCGCGCCTATTGGGCCGGCAAGCTCTATGCGCTTGGAGTTCCCAACGGCCCCTTGAACAGCGTTCCCGAAGTGCTTGAACTGGCGCAGACCGCCGCGCTCGGCATGATGTTTCAACCCCATGGCGAGGGCGCCGGGCAATATCACGGCCTGCCGATCAGCTTCGATGGGAAACGCGCGGGTGATTCATCCAAGGCGCCCGGCCTGGGAGAAGACTAGCGCCGAGCGTGGCCTAGGCCGCCGCGTTGCCCGCGCGACATGCACGCAACTCCCCTAATGCCTTGCGAATAATCTCCGTCGCCGACCAGCAGAATAGCCCCGCCATCGCGCCGGCGATAAGCAGGTCGGGAATACCCGACGTCGTTACAAACACCAATCCCGCCGCCGCCACGACCCCGAGATTGCCCAGCGCGTCGTTACGGCTGCATAGCCAGACCGAGCGGACATTGGCGTCACCGTCCTTGTAGCGGATCAGCAACAGCACGCTCAGCAGGTTCGCCGCGCAGGCGAGCAAGGCCACGGCTCCCATCATTGTCGCGTTCGGCATGCCGAGGACCAGGACCTGGTATCCGGTCGACCCCAGGACCCAAAGCCCGATCAGAGCCAACGATACGCCCTTACCGAGCGCCGCCAGGGCCCTGGTCCTGTCGGCTTTTCCGATGGCCCAGAGGCTGATCCCGTAGGTGACGCTATCCGCGAGGAAGTCGAGCGCGTCGGCCTTCAAGGCCTGGGATCCGGCATGGTGTCCGGCGAGCATCTCGACTCCGAACATCACCGCGTTGATCGCGATCACACACCACAGGATCCGCCTATAACGCACGGACATGCCATCGAAAACCGCCTTCTCGTGTCCGCAACATCCACTCATCGCCCAGCCCTTCGGTCATCTTCGGCATCGTCGTGGGCGATGATGAGACCTATAGTAACTATAGGTTCAAGGGAGAAAATCGATGACCATGCATCACCCCATCGGCGAGGCGGCGAGGCGCTCCGGCTGCACGGTGCAGACAATCCGCTACTACGAACGGATCGGCCTGGTGGCGCCTCCTATCCGCACGCTCGGGAATCAGCGGGTTTATGACAGCGACGCGGTAGCCCGTCTGGGTTTCATACGCCATGCCCGGACCCTCGGCTTCAAGCTCGACGCGGTTCGTGAGTTACTCGAGTTGTCGGCCAACGAGAAACGCACCTGCGAGGAGATCGACGCCATCGCGACAACGCATCTGGAAGCGGTGCGCGAACGGATCGCGGGTTTGCGTTTGTTGGAGACGGAGTTAACGCGGATGGTGGACGCGTGCGCCCACCAGACCGTGGCGGAATGTCGCGTGGTTCAGGCTCTGTCGGACCATGCGCTTTGTGAAACGGATCACCCGCCGGTCGCGTGACGCCGCGACACAAGCACCATAAAAGCCTAGCGCCCGACCTCGTCGTCGTAGCCTCGGCGGGAACTGAAGAAGATCAACACCATGAGACCGCCGCCGATGACCAAGCTGGCGCCCGCGCCGAGTATCAGCGCCAAGGTTCCGTGAAAACCGATATCGGCGTCCGCGCCCTCATGAAACCAGATATCCCAGGCCCCATAAATCGCCGCCACGAGCATGGCGCCGAGTACGACGAACAACAAAAGAACCTGTTTCATGGCCCCGCTCCAATCCGTTCCGAGCCTGCCATATGGGCGGCCCGGGGCCAAGAAGAACCCATGCGCGACATTTTGACCGTTCGGTAGTAAAACAGGTTGGAAACGTATTCTCGCCGCTTGGACGATTGGGGACAGCCATGCCGAACGCCCTCACCCAGGAACAGATCGACGCCTATAACCGCGACGGATATCTCGTGGTCGAAAACGCCGTGACGGACGACCAGTTGACTCGCCTGCGCGCGGAGATGACGGCGTGGGTCGAGGAGAGCCGCGAACATTCCGAGCCCTACGGTCCGCCGACCATCGATGGCCGCGCGCGCTTCGACATGGGAACCGAGCACACGGCCGAGCGACCGGCGCTGCGCCGGGTCAACAACCCCTCGGATATCTCGGATACCTATTACGAGGTCATGTCCGATGCGCGGACCGTCGATCTGGTTGCCGATCTGGTCGGCCCCAACGTCAAATTCCATCACTGCAAGATCAATCAGAAGTGCCCCGGCGCCAATACGACCGTCCACTACCACCAGGACTTTGCCTTCACGCCGCATTGCAACGATGACGTGGTCACCGCGTTGCTGATGCTCGACGACGTGACCACCGAGAACGGTTGTTTGATGGTGGTGCCTGGTAGCCACAAGGGGCCGATGTACTCGCTATTCGAGGGCGACACCTTCGTAGGCAAGGTGGATGACGAGACCGAGGCGGCGTTGCGGGACCGGCAAATCCCGATCACCGGCCCGGCGGGCTCGGTATGTCTGATGCACACTCGTCTGGCGCATGGCTCGGCCCCGAACGCCTCGGAACGGCCACGCGGGCTTTACATCTGCGTCTATACCGCCGCCGATGCCGTGCCCTTGGCGCGCAACCCCATGGCCAATCCCAACGAGGGCCTGATCCTTCGGGGCGAGGCCAGCCTGTCTGCGCGGATGATAGATTTCCAGGTGGAGTTGCCGAAGCAACCGAAGTCGGCGTCCTTCTTCACTGTCCAGGGTCAGGATTCGGCCACGACCGAGGCGGCGGAATAGCTGTTACCGTCCCTTGAACGCCGGTGGGCGTTTTTCGAGAAAAGCGCTGTAACCCTCCCGAAAATCCTCGGTATCGAAACAAGCGAAGCCTTCCGCCACCTCGGCGTCCTCGAGAGGGCGTCCCTCGGCAAGGCCCAGGGTGATGCGCTTTGCGAAGGCCTTGTGCCAGCGGTTGACCAGTGGCGCGCCGGCGCAAATCCGCGCCGTCATCTCCGATAGCTCGGCGTCCAGGCGATCATCTGGAACCACGCGGGTGAGCAAACCCTTGGCCATCGCCTCGGCGGCGCCGAAGATACGCGCCTCGAACAGGATCTCCAACGCGGTCGAGCGTCCGACCAGGGAGATCAGCCCGGCCAGTTCGTTGTGCGACATCACCAGGCCCAGCTTGTTCACCGGGATGCCGAAACGCGCGCTCTCGCCGGACAGCCTGAGGTCGCATACACAAGCAAGCTCCAGCGCGCCGCCGATGCATAGTCCTTGAATGCGGGCGATGACGGGATGTCGGCAATCGGCGATCGCCGACATGGCCTGGTGCATCAGCACGCCATAGTCGGCGGCCTGAGTGGCATTGGCGCGTTCATTCTCGAATTCCTTGATGTCCGCGCCCGGACCAAGCGCCTTCTCGCCGGCGCCGCGCAGCACCACGCAACGAACAGTATCGTCGGCGTCCAACGCGGTGAATGCCTCGCCGACCCCGCGCCACATCGCCTTGTCCAGCGCGTTCAACTTCTCGGGTTTGTTCAGAATGACGGTCGCCAGCGGACCGTCCCGTTCGGTAAGTACGACTTCGGACATGGATCGACTTTCAATTTCAAGATCGTTGAGAGGAATGGATTTCCCCGCAACCTACGGCACCGGCGACGCTTCGGAAATGCTCGGGATACCGAGGACGCGATTGCGCACGGAGTAACCCGCGTCCTCCTCGCCGAGCGGAGCAATATCCCACAGCCAGGTCTCCCCCTTCCAGGGAAGTGTCGCGCCCCTGAGGGCCGATATTGTCTCTACAAGTGTTCCGTCCGCCGCCAGGATCTCACGCTCCAGATCACCGATCACACAGACCACGCCGGCAAACCTGGAAAGGTACCGAACATGCGCCTCGACAAGGGCGCGCCCGATAAGGTCGGCCGTCGCCTCGTCGCCGCCGGCCCGGTCCTCGATGAAATGTCCGGGCAGGGTCGGCAGTTGCGAGACGATGTTGAGCGAGACCACCAGGTCGACAGAGGGATCATCGAGAAACCGGTTGGGTTCGGTGACTTGGTCGCCGCCGTTCACGAGATCCTCCAAGCATTCGGTGACGTCATGGGTGACGAGACGCACGGCCCGGTCCCGCCACGCGGCGAGCCGGACCGGCGGGCCATGCACGAGATCCACGAGCAGGACCTGGTCGAATGCCTGTACGAGATCGGCGAGCGGCAGGTCGTATCCGAGCCCCGCGCCAAGGATGACCGCGCGGCGTCGGCGTTTGGTCTTCCCGATCGCCCGGCGCACCACGTTCCAACTGTTCTCCAGATGGGAAGCCCAGGCGCCGCGGCAACGGCCATGGCGGCTGATGATCGAAACCATCTCGCGCGCGAATCCGAGACGCCGGGCGACTGGCGGACAGGGTGTGATCAGATAGGTGAGTGCTTCGAGAATCATGCGACGCGGGTTTCCTGGCCCGTGGTGTTCCGGTTGACATCCTGCCATGGGAGTTTCACATTCGCATCATCGTGATGCTGGGGTGCCCTGGGTGGAGCGATCCACGCGGGACTGAGACCATACCCATCGAACCTGACCTGGGTCATACCCGCGGAGGGAGACGTCACGGGGCCAAGCGCCGCCGATCCCGGCCATGTCCGCCCCCGACCCGATGGAAGTCTCGCCCTTGATCTCGGTGAACCGAATCCTTGGGAGAAACGCGATGATCCGTCGCTTCGCCTACGCCTCCACCGTCGCCCTGTCGATCCTGTGCATGGGGAGCGGCATACCCAGTCAGGCCCGCGCCGCCGAGGCCTATGTCCCGATCCTGGTGCCGATCACCGGCTTCATCGCCATCGAGGGCACCGCCCAGCGCAATGGCGCGATTCAGGCTTTGGAGAACGCGCCCGACGGGGTCTCGGTCACTTATGAGGTTTCCGATACCTCGACCTCGCCCGAGGTCGCGGTGACAGCGCTGACACGCGCGCTTGAGCGCGGCAAGCCGGTCGCCGCCGCCGCCTCGATCTTCGGAACCCAGATGCTGGCGATGGCGCCGATCGCCAAGCGGGCCGGTGTACCGTTGATCACCGTTTCCGGCACCGCCAAGCTGACCGAGCTCGGCAATCCCTATATTTTCCGTTTCTTCCCCGGTGACGCGGTGGTCAAGGTGGCCCACGCGCGCTACGCGGTGGAGACGCTCGGCGCCAAGCGACCGGCGTTGCTTTATCAAACCACCTCCTACGGTCAGAGCGGTCGGGCTGAACTCAAGCGAATCCTGGACGGTCTAGGGGCGCCGCTGGTTTTCGAGGAAGCCCTGGCGCCGTCGGTGAAGGACATGCTGCCGGCTCTAACCAAGCTGCGGGCGGCCAATCCCGACGTGATCCTGCTGCATCTGCATTCCGGCCCCACGGCACTGGCGATCCGACAGGCGCGCGAGGCCGGGATCGACTTGCCGGTGGTCGCGGGCTCGGCCATGCATCAGCCGACCACGGCCAAACTGCTCACACCGGCACAACTGAAGGGTGTTTGCGCAGAGAGCGCGTCCTCGCCGATCTCTGAGAGCGATCCGAAGCTCGTCGCCTTCACCGAGGAGTTTCGAGCCCGTTTCAAAACCGAGCCCGATGCCTTCGCGCTGGCTCAGCATGACGGGATCAATATGGTGCTGGCCTCTATCAAGGACGGCGCCGAGACCGCCGAGGACGTGCGCGCCTGGTTGTCGTCGCATGTCTTCGAGGGCCTGGCGATGACCTACAAGTCCGACGGCAAGGGCAATATGGCGCATGACGCGTTGATCGTCTGTTATGACGGCGCCTCGCCGGTACCCTCGGTGGCCAAGCGGTTCCACAACGTCGACGGCGTGCTGTAGGCCGTCCATGGCGGAGGCGATCCCGCAACTTCTGGTCAATGGGATCGCGCTCGGCGCCGCCTACGCGTTGATCGCGTTGGGCTTCGTGCTGGTCATCAACGCGGTGGGCGCGGTGAATTTCGCGCAAGGCGATCTCGTGATGGCCGGCGGCTTCGCGGCGGTGATCCTGGCGGAAACGCTGAGCGCCGGGTTCGGCGACGCGGTCCCGGCCCTGGGGTTGCTGGTTCTGCCTCTTACGATGCTGGTCATGGCGGGGCTTGGGCTGCTGTTTTCGGCGCTTGCCTATGCGCCGTTGCGCGGACGTCCACCGGTCTCGATCTTCATCAGCACGATCGCCGTCGGCCTGATACTGCATCACGCCGCCAATGCGGGTTTCGGCCCGGAGCCGCGTATCGGACCGGCCCTGCTCCAGGCCGATACCCTGCGTTTCGGATCCGTCGTGCTCTCGGTTCAACAAATCGCGGTAATCGGCGCGGCGGGGCTGCTGATCGCGGGTACCGGGGCGCTGCTCTCGCGCACCCAGCTTGGGCGCCGGCTCCGCGCCGTGGCCCAAGACCCGGAGATCGCCGAGGCGATGGGCATCAACGGCGCGCGCTGCGTCGCGCTCACCTTCATGCTGGCGGTGGCGCTCGCCGGCGCGGCGGGAGCCTTGCTGTCCAACCAGTTCTTTGTCGCTCCCGGCGATGGCGGCCTGTTCATGCTCAAGGCCTATATCGCGGTAACCCTCGGCGGGTGGGGCCGACTTGACGGAGCCGCGCTGGCGGCGTTGTTGATCGGTGTCTTCGAGGTGATGATGGCGGCCTACGTCTCCTATGTGGCGGCCGAAGCGCTGCTATACGGCGGGCTGTTGCTGGTCCTGTTTTTCCGACCGTCGGGATTGCTCGGCGAGACCATTCAGCGGCGGACATGACACCATGATCGGGGGCCGCTCCACCTGGGTCATGACCGCCCTCCTGATCGCGCCGGTGCTCGTGGCCCTGGCGCTCGGCGGATATGAACAGCGGATCATGACCCTGGCCGGGATCTACGCGATCGCGGTCCTGGGCTATCAATTGATCTTCGGTCGGCTCGGCGCGCTGTCCCTCGCCCAGGGGTGTTTCCTGGGCATCGGCGCCTATGTCACCGGCCTGGCCGGCGTGCATCTGGACTGGAGTTTCCCGGCGAGCTTTCTCGCCTCGCTGGTGGTGCCCGCCGTGATCGCCGGCATCGTCGCGATCCCCGTGCTGCGCCTGGAATCGCATTATTTCGCGCTCGCGACCCTCGGCATCTCGCAGATCGCGTTGCTGGTCGGGGTGAACTGGACGGAAGTCACCGGCGGCGCCAACGGCTTGTACGGCGTGCCGGAGATCAGGATCGCCGGTGCGTCACTCTATTCACCCGAAGCCCTGCTGCTGATGGTTTGGAGCGCGCTCGCCGTCGCGGTGCTGGCGCATGGCTATCTCATCAAGGGGAGACGGGCTCATCGTCTGACGCTGCTGCGCGAGGCCCCGGAGGCCGCCGCCGCGAGCGGCATCGACATTGGCGCCAGCCGACTGACCTTGTTTGTCGCCAGCGCGGCCTTCGGCGGCGCGGCCGGGGCGTTGCAAGCACATTCGATCGGCGTGGTCTCTCCGGCGGTTCTCGAGTTTCAGGTCATGGTGACCATTCTCGCGATGACCGTGATCGGCGGGCGCGGCCACCCCGCCGGCGCGATCCTCGGCGCGATCTTGCTGGTCCATCTTCCCGAGTGGTTCCGCTTTCTTGAGTCCCACTACCTCATCGCTTACGGCGCCGCGCTGCTATTGGCGATCGTGCTGATGCCGAATGGATTCGTGGGACGGCTCGAGGAATGGTTGGGTGGGGCCGATGCCGGCTCGCCCCCCGCCCCCGATCCCGACGACACAATTGGAAGGAAACCGGCTCGGACAGGCGCGACGCTCGGTCTTCGGGATCTGCGAAAATCCTACGGCGGGGTTGTCGCGGTCGACGGGGTCTCGCTTAGCGTCGAACCGGGTGAGATCGTCGGTCTGATCGGCCCGAACGGGTCCGGTAAGTCGACCTTGATCAACCTTGTCTCGGGATTGCAGCGTCCGGAGACAGGCGCGGTCCATCTGGGAAATCTCGACCTTTCCGGGCGCCCGCCACATGAACGCGCCCGCGCCGGTCTGGCACGCACTTTTCAGGCCCCCGCCACCGTGCCTGGCTTGGCACCCTTGCGCACGGTCCTCGCGGCCTGCCCAGCGACGCTCGACGAGCCCACCGCCGTCACCCTGGCGCGCCGCTGCCTGGAAAGGGCCGGAATCACCGATATGGCCGCGGGGCCGAGCGAGGGACCGTCACGGGCCCGGGCGCTTGATCTCGCGAGGGCGCTGGCGAGCGAACCGGTAATCCTGTTACTGGACGAACCAGCCGCCGGGCTTACGCCGAACGAGCGGGACGATCTCGCGCGGTGCCTGAAAAGCCTCGCGAAGGATGGGATTGGGCTGCTGGTCGTCGATCACAGCATGGACTTTCTGTTGCCGCTCGCCGACCGGGTTGTCTGCCTCGCGTCCGGCGCCGTGGTTGCCGAGGGAGCACCCGAGGAGATCGCGCGAGACCCAGCGGCCATCGCCGCCTATTTCGGTGGGCCCTCGCCATGAGCGGGCTCTTGCTTGAGATCCAAGCTCTATCGGTCGATCGCGGCGGCGCGAAGGCCGTCACGCGTTTGGATGCCGCGCTTTCCGGCGGTGAGGTCTTGTCGATCATCGGGGCCAACGGCGCGGGAAAATCAAGCTTGCTGCGCGCGATCCTGGGGCTGGAGGAGGCCGTCGCCGGTCGCGTCCTGATGTCCGGAGAGGACATATCAACTCTCAAGCCCCGCGACCGCGCGGCGCGCGGCATCGGGTTTTGCCCAGAGGGCCGTCGACTGTTTCCCGGTTTGACGGTGGAGGAGAACCTCGCCGTGGTCTTCGAGGGAACGGGCCGGGCAAGACGGGCACGGGTCGAGGAGATGTTCGATCGCTTTCCCGCCCTGGCCGGGAAACGGAGGGACCGGGCCTGGTCGCTGTCCGGCGGACAGCAGCAGATGCTGACGATCGCGCGGGCGATCATGAACGCGCCGCGTCTGCTGCTGCTGGACGAGCCGACCCTCGGGCTCGCTCCGATGATCATCGCCGAAGTGCTCGGGATCGTCCGAGCCATCGCGGCGGAGGGAACGGGCGTGCTGATGGCCGAGCAGAATGTCGTACCCGCGTTGGATGTCGCCGATCGGGTTCTGGTGCTGTCTCGTGGCTCGTCGGCCCATGCGGGCGCCGCGGCCGACATCACCGCCGAGCGGATCGCCACCCTGATGCTCGTGGGGGTGTAACACGCCCTTACCCCCCGGACGTTTTCAGGTTAGAAACCCCGTGACGCCATCTCTTGGGAGCAGTTGACAATGATCGGTGCGCCGACCCCCGACACGCGCAAGACCCCGGCGGAAATCGCCGCGGGTATCCTCTTGGATATCGAGGCGATCCATATCCGCCCGGACGAGCCCTTCACCTTCACCTCCGGGCGCCTGTCGCCGGTCTATGTCGATTGCCGTCGGATCATCTCGTTTCCGAGAGCCCGGGCCGAATTGATGCGCATGGGGGTCGAGCAGTTGAACCAGCATGCCGGCGTCGAGGCCTTCGACGCGGTCGCCGGCGGCGAGACGGCGGGTATTCCCTTCGCCGCCTGGGTGGCGGATCTTCTGGGGCTGCCGATGCTCTATGTGCGCAAGCAAGCCAAGGGCTTCGGCCGCAACGCCAGGATCGAGGGCACCTTTCCCGAGGGCGCGCGGGTTCTCCTGGTCGAGGATCTCGCGACCGATGGCGGCAGCAAGCTCAGCTTCATCGACGCAATCCGCGAGGCCGGCGGCGAGATCGCCCATTGCTTCGTGGTTTTCCATTACGGCAACTTCCCGGCGAGCACCGAAAGTCTGGCCGAGCGCGGCGTCGCGCTGCATGGGCTGTGCACGTGGTGGGACGTGCTGCACGTCGCGGAGACCCGCGGCTATACGGCGGATCAACTCGCCGCGGTCAGGGACTTTCTCGATGATCCCGACGGCTGGGCGGAGCGCCGCGAGAGCGCAAGCGTCTGAACTCAACGAAATACCTAATCCGGAGAACCAAAATGCTGACGATCCACGGTCGTAACAACTCCTCGAATGTTCAGAAGGTCGTTTGGGCGCTGAACGAGATGAAGGTGCCGTACGAACGCACCGATGCCGGCGGCGCCTTCGGCATCGTCAACACGCCCGAATATCTCGCCATGAACCCGAACGCGCGGGTGCCGACCATGGACGAGGATGGGTTCATCCTTTGGGAATCCAACGCCATCGTGCGTTATCTCGCGAACAAACATGACCGGGGCGGCCTGTGTCCGTCGGATCCGCGCCAGCACGCCGACGCCGATCGTTGGATGGACTGGCAGCAGACCACACTGGGTCCGACCATGACGCCAATCTTCTGGAACCTGGTGCGCACGCCCGAGCCGGACCGTGACATGAAACTGGTCGAGTCCTCCAAATCGGCGATGGAAGGACTGGCGAAGATCATGGACAACGCGCTCGCGGACCGGGCTTTCCTGGCCGGCGACAGCTTCACGATGGCCGATATTCCCGCCGCCATTCAGATTTATCGCTGGGTGGCGTTGGTCGAGGACCGCCCGTCGGTGCCGAACCTGGATGCCTGGTACGATCGGCTGTGTCAGCGCGAGCCGTTCAAGACACATGTTCTCGACATTCCCCTAACCTGAGCATAGGCCGCTTCGCGCGCGGCACGGACCGCGCGGGCGCGGGCGGTTGAGGGGCGGTATCGTGAACAATCCAAATGCCTGGAATGACACGGCGCTGGACGCCGTGATCGTGCGTGAACGGCATTTCGACGGTCGGGAAGTGTATTGTTTTGCCGACCGCCCGCCGCATGTCTCGGCTCTACTCCAGGCCGTGGTTCATGATCACCCGGACCGCGAAGCCATCGTGACCCCGGAGCGGCGCCTTACCTACGCCGAGCTCGACGGGCTTGTCGCCGCCGCCGAGGTCGGCTTTCGAAGAGTCGGAATCGGACCCGGTGATCGTGTCGCGATCCTGCTCGCCAATCGCTGGGAATTCGCGGTGGCGCTTCTCGCGGCGATCCGCTTGGGCGCGATCGCGGTGCCGATCAATATCCGCGAGCAAACCGACGAGCTGGCCTATGTTCTGAATGACTGCGGCGCGGTGCTGGTCATTCTCGAAGACGACTTGCGGGACCGACTTCCCACCTCGGAGCGGGTTCCGTCCCTCCTGCACCGGGTCGTGGTGGGAGGTGACCCAGACCGTGAGGATTCCTTTCACCGACTGATTTCCGGTCCGGTTGAGGGCGGGGCCAAGGTCGACCAGCCTCATGTCCCGGGCGAGGAGGACACCGCGATCCTGCTCTATACGTCGGGAACGACGGGGCATCCCAAGGGCGCGATGCTCACGCATCTGAACATCGTGCACAGCGTTTTGCACTATCAGACCTGTTTCGCCTTGGGTCCCGAGGATCGCTCGATGCTGGTGGTACCGGCGAGCCATGTGACCGGCGTCGTCGCGATCCTTCTCGCGATGATCAGATCCGGCGGCTGCACCATCATGATGGAGGCGTTCAACGCCCAGGACTTCATGGAAACCGCGGCGCGGGAGCAGATGACTCACACGGTCATGGTGCCGGCTATGTACAATCTTTGCCTGATGCGAACGGATTTCGGCGCCTTCGATCTTTCCGCCTGGCGGATCGGCGCCTATGGCGGCGCGCCGATGCCGGAGGCGACCATCGCGACCTTGGCCGAGAAGCTGCCAAATCTTGGCCTGTCCAACGCCTATGGGGCGACCGAGACCACCTCGCCGACGACGATCATGCCGCCGGGTCTCGGTGGCGCGCGAGGCGATAGTGTCGGTCTCGTGGTCCCCTGCGGCGAGATCCGCGTGGTCGACGACGCGGGCCGCGATGTCACGCCGGGCGAGACCGGCGAGATCCTGATCAAGGGCCCAATGGTGGTACCCGGCTATTGGAACAACGCCGCGGCGACGACGGAGAATTTCATCGACGGCTACTGGAAGTCGGGCGACCTCGGCGCGATCGACGCCGAGGGTTTCGTGCGGGTCTTCGATCGCAAGAAGGATCTGATCAACCGCGGCGGCTACAAGATCCATAGCGCCGAGGTGGAAAACGTCTTGTCATACCACCCGAGCGTCGTGGAAACGGCGGCGGTTCCGACCCCCGACCCGGTGCTGGGAGAGCGGGTGCACTGCTTTGTCCTTGCCCGAGATGGTTTCACCGATGTGGCGGCGCTCAAACGGCATTGCGCGGAACGGATGGCGGATTACAAGGTACCGGACGGCTTCACCTTCGCCGACGGGCCGCTGCCGCGAAACGCCAATGGTAAACTGATGAAGCGCCTTCTGGTTGATCGGCTGCGCGAGGAGACGACATGAGCACAAACAGCTACGAGACCGGACGGCTCAACCTGCCCTTTGTCGGCCATGCCACCTTCGCCAAGGCCCCGCCCTGCCTTGACTGGGAGGGTATCGACGCGGATGTCGCCGTGCTCGGCGTGCCCTATGACATGGGCACTCAGTTTCGGTCCGGCGCGCGCATGGGGCCGCGGGCGATCCGCGAGGCCTCGACCCTGTTCTCCTTTGGTCACGCCGGCGCCTATGACCACGAGGACGACGTCACCTATCTCGACGACGTGCGCATCGTCGACGTCGGTGACGCCGATATTGTCCATACCGACACCCAGAAGAGCCATGCCAATACGGAGGCGGCGGTCCGCGCGATTCTGTCCAGGGGCGCGATGCCGGTGATCCTCGGCGGTGATCACGCGATCTCGGCCCCGAACATCGCCGCGTTTTCCCAGCATGGCCCGATCCACGTGGTCCAGATCGACGCCCATCTCGACTTCGTAAATGAGCGGCACGGCGTGCGGTACGGCCACGGCAACCCCATGCGTCGAGCCTCGGAGATGGGTCATGTCACCGGGCTCAGCCAGTTCGGCATCCGCAATGTCTCATCCTCGAATCGGGCTGATTACGACGACGCGCGCGCGGCGGGCTCGACCATACTGTCGGTCCGCCAGATCCGCGCCATGGGAACCGCGGCGGTACTGGCGACCATCCCTTCCGGCGCGCGCTGCTATATCACCATCGACATCGACGGGTTCGATCCCTCCATCGCGCCGGGCACCGGCACCCCCAGCCATGGCGGGTTCCAGTATTATGAGGTCATGGAGATTCTGAAGGGCGTGAGCGAGGCGCATGAGGTGGTTGGTATCGATCTGGTCGAGGTGGCCCCGGCCTATGACCCGGCCGGTCTCACCTCGATCCTGGCGGCCCAGGTCTTGATGAACCTGATCGGCTATGTCTTCCATGCCAGACAGAACCGTTAGAGTTGGAGAAAACGCGTGAGTGACCCCCATGATCTGACCGGCAAGGTCGCCCTGGTAACCGGCGCCTCTCAAGGCCTCGGCTGGCAATTCGCCCTGACCCTGGCACGGCACGGCGCCAAGGTCGGCCTCGCGGCGCGCCAAGTTTCCAAGATCGAGAGCCTGAAGGCCGAGATCGAAGCCGAGGGTGGCGCGGCCCATGCCGTGGCCATGGACGTGATGAAGACCGCGAGCATTGATGTAGGCGTGGCCGAAGTCGAGACGGCGCTGGGGCCGGTGGACGTGCTGGTGAACAATGCCGGCCTCGCCATCAACAAGCTGTTCCTCGATGTCAGCGAGGAGGACTACGACACGGTGCTGGGCACCAATCTCAAGGGCTGCTTCTTTTGTGCCCAGGCCGTCGCAAAGGGCATGGCGGCGCGGGGTGGCGGCTCGATCATCAACATCTCCTCGGTCCTCGGCTCCCGGCCGATCGGCACGCTGACGACTTATTGCGCCTCCAAGGGTGGGCTGAACCAATTGACCGCGGCCATGGGCCTGGAACTGGCGCGGAGCGGCGTGCGGGTGAACGCCATCGCGCCGGGCTATATCGAAACCCCGATGAACAGTGATTTCTTCCAGTCACCACCGGGTCAGGCACTGGTCAAGTCGGTGCCGGCGCGTCGGCTCGGCCAGGTCGAGGATCTGGACGGCGCTTTGCTGTTGCTGGCATCGGACGCCTCGAAATTCATGACCGGAACCGTCGTCACCGTCGATGGCGGTTTCGTCATCCGCTAGGCTGGACTCGCCATGGCGGACCTGATCAACGCGCGAGACCTCGACTTTCTCCTGCACGACTGGCTCAAGGTCGAGGAACTGACGGCCTATCCGCGTTTCGCCGAACATGACCGCGCGACCTTCGACGCGGTGCTGGAAACCGCGCGGCAGCTTGCCGAGGACAAGTTTCGACCTCATAACCGCGCCGCCGATCTCGCCGAGCCGCGATTGGTCGACGGCAAGGTGGAGACACATCCCGATGTCGGCCCAGCGATCCAGGCCTTTTACGAAGCCGGATTCGGCGCGGCGCATCATGACGCGGCGCTGGGTGGGATGCAGCTTCCCTGGACGGTCCAGCAGGCCGCATTCGCGTATTTTCAGGCCGCGAATATCTCCACCGCCGCCTACCCCTTCCTTACCGTCGCGGCGGCCAACCTGATCCACGCCCATGGCTCCGATAGTCAGAAAATTCGTTACATGGCGCCGATGCTGGAGGGGCGCTTCCAGGGCACGATGGTGCTGTCCGAGCCGCATGCCGGCTCGTCATTGTCGGACGTTCGGACCACGGCGCGGGCGATGCCGGACGGAAGCTATCGACTTTCCGGCTCTAAGATGTGGATCTCCGGCGGTAGCCATGAGCTTTCGGAGAATATCGTTCATCTGGTGCTGGCCCGGATCGAGGGCGCCCCCGCCGGGGTGCGGGGATTGTCACTGTTTATCGTACCGCGCTATCGGCTCGAACCCGACGGTGGGATCGGCGCCGATAATGACGTCATCTTGGCCGGCCTCAATCACAAAATGGGCTATCGTGGCACCGTCAACACGGCGCTGAGTTTCGGTGACGCGGGGGACTGCCGGGGCGAGCTGATCGGCGAGGCCAACAAGGGTCTCGGCTATATGTTTCATATGATGAACGAAGCCCGGATCGGCGTTGGCGTCGGCGCGGCGATGCTGGCTTATGCCGGCTATCAACACAGCCTGGAATACGCCCGCGAGCGTCCGCAAGGCCGGCACCCCGGCGAGAAGGACCCGAACGCGCCGCAGATCATGCTGATCGAGCACGCCGATATCCGCCGCCTGTTGCTCAAGCAGAAGGTCGTAGCCGAGGGCGGCTTGGCGCTCGGGCTCATGGCGGCCCAACTGGTCGATCGCCAGCGTCAGGACCCAGAACCAAATATCCGCGACGAGAGCGGGTTGCTGCTCGATATCCTGACTCCGATCATCAAATCCTGGATCTCGGACCATGGGTTGGCGGCGAACGAGGCGGCGATCCAAATTCTTGGTGGCGCCGGTTTCACCCGCGATCATCCCGTCGAGCAGTTCTACCGCGATAACCGGCTGAACCCGATCCACGAGGGGACCAACGGTATCCAGGCTATCGACCTTCTGGGCCGCAAGGTGATCATGCGCGACGGCGCGGGTCTGGCGCTGCTAGAGCGTCGGATCTGGACGACCATCGCGCGGGCCGGCGGGGTCCCGGCGCTGACGGAAGACGCGGTGGCGCTCGGCGCGGCGCTTGAGCGGCTACTGACGGCGGCTTCCAAGATCCACGGGGCGATGGAGCAAATCGGCGCCTGGCGCGGCCTCGCCAACGCCTCGGCCTTCATGGAGATGGCCGGACTGGTGATCATGGCATGGGTTTGGCTTGAGCAAGCGGTGGTTGCGGTCGACCGGTTGGAGGCGAAGCCGGACGCCGCGACCCGCGATTTCCTGGAGGGCAAGGTCCATGCGTGCCGCTACATGCAGCGACATGAGCTGCCGGCCGTGAAGCCGTTGTCCGAATTGCTGGAAAACCTGGATGACACCGTCCACGATATGCGCGCCGAGTGGTTCTAGGCGGTGGTGCCTGTCCTGGAATTGATTCAGGATCTCGAAGGGTTCCGTCCACCGCTGGGCCAGTGACAAGGGAGCTGAATCGATGACCGAGCCAAAAATTAAAACCACGGTGGTCGGCAGTTACCCGGTACCCGACTGGCTGACCGCCGCGCCGAGCGAACAAGCCCTGGTGGATGCCACCCGCGTGGTCCTACACACTCAGGAACAGGCCGGTATCGATATCGTCTGCGATGGCGAGCTTTACCGTTTCGATATCAATCATCCCGCGACAAACGGAATGATCGAGTATTTCGTGCGCCCCATGTCCGGGATCCGCACGGCGATCGATTTCGCCGAACTGGTCGACTATCGCGCGCAACCGGGCATGGGTTTCAGGCTTCAACCGCCCGGCGTGATCGACGGGCCGATCGGCCATGGGACCCTGGATCTACCCGGAGCCTGGCGCCGGGCCGACATGCTGGCGAGCAAGCCGCTGAAATTCACTCTCACGGGCCCGCACATGCTGGCCAAGACCTTGATCGACAAGCAATACGGCAAGGTGGAAGACGTGGCGCTTGCGATCGCCGATGTTCTGGCTGAACAGGTAAGCCATATCGACGCGCCGGTGGTACAGCTTGACGAGGCCAATCTGCCGGGCAATCCCGAGGAATCGGAATGGGCCGCCGAGGCGATCAATCGCGTGCTGGACGCGGTCAAGGGCACGGCGGCCGTGCATCTCTGTTTCGGCAATTACGGCGGCCAGCGCATTCAATCCGGCGGCTGGGACCGATTGATGGATTATCTGAACGCGTTTCATGTCGATCATATCGTCATGGAATGCCGCAACCGGCCTTCCGAGGAACTGGCCGTGTTTCGGGATCTGAAACCCGAGATCGGCATGGGGCTGGGCGTCATCGACATCAAGGCGACGGAAGTCGAGAGCGCCGAACAAATCGCCCGGGACCTGGAGCGCGCGGCCACGGTGCTGGGCGAGGGCCGCGTCACTCATATCCATCCGGATTGCGGTTTCTGGATGCTGAAGCGACCGATCGCCGACGCCAAGATCCGCGCCCTCGTGGCCGGACGCGACCTTTTCGAGGGACGCCGGTAAAGCGCGACGCGGACCCCGGGCCCGGCTTTCACCCATGCGAAATTGGAACGAGTAGTTTCATCGCGAATTCATTAGCTGCCAGACTCGACATGTTACGAGGAATCGAATGAGTTCGACCGAACGACTGGTCTCGCCGTTTCTTACCGCGCCGATCGGTCGCACGCTCGCTCGGCTAGCGATTCCCGGTGTCGCGGCAAGCGTAATCCAGGCGTCGATGAGTGTCGTCGAGGCTTTTTTCGTTGGCGGTCTCGGTCGGATTCCCCTGGCCTCCGTGGCCTTGGTTTTCCCGATCTTCATGCTCGCGGGAATGCTTTCCGCCGGCGCCATCGGTGGCGCGGTGAGCGGGCATACCGCGCGCGCCCTGGGGGCTGGCAATCAAGCCAAGGCGGAGATGATCCTGCGGCTGTCGATCCTCATCGCCTTGGCGGGTGGTGGGCTTATGGCGACGGTTATGTTTTTGTGGGGGCCGGCGATCTTTCGCTTCCTGGGCGGCAAGGGTGAGGTATTGGTCGGCGCGCGCGCATACTCGGACCTGCTGTTCTCCGGCATTGTCGCGGTCTGGCTGTACAATATGACCGCCGCCGTGATTCGTGGCGGCGGCGACATGATGATCCCGACCAAGACCATGACCTTGGTAACCGTGCTGCACGCCGGTCTGTCGGCGGCGCTGGTGATGGGTCTTGGACCTGTCGAGCCCATGGGCCTACGCGGCGCGGCTCTGGCCTTGGTTCTGGCCTATGGCGTTGGGGCGTTGATGAATCTGATCGTGCTTTCGCGCCCGAGCGCGCCGGTGCGGCTACATCCAGGGCGCGGCATCGATCTCGCTGTTGTCCCACCGGTGCTGCGCTCCGGCCTGACCGCCGGCTTGCAGTCCGTGGTGACCATCAGCCTTGCCTTAATCGTCACTGGCCTGGTCGGTCGGCTGGGTGTCTCGGCGCTAGCCGGTTACGGCATCGGCGTGCGGCTGGAATTGCTGATGGTCCCGATCATTTTCGGTGTCGGCAGTGGCGCGATTGCCATGGTCGGCGCCAATGTCGGCGCGGGTCAAAGAGATCGGGCGATTGCAATCGCCTGGCGTGGCGCCCTAACCACCGCGGCCTTGGTCGGGGGGATCGGGATCGTCGCCGCGATCTTGCCTTCCCTATGGACGGACATTCTAACGGATGACCCATCCGTGGCCGTCACGACCGCGACCTATCTTGGGATCGTCGGACCCGTCTACGGCTTCTTTGGCCTCGGTCTGGCGCTGTATTTCGCCAGCCAGGGATTGGACACTCTGGTCTTCCCGGTTTTGGGCACGATCCTGCGCCTCTTGATCCTGGTTGGCGGAGGCGCGACTCTTCTGGCGCTGGACATGTTGACCGAGCGGACCCTGTTCGCGGTTGTCGCGATCGCGATGACGTTCTACGGCCTTTTTATCGCGGGTGCGCTCAAGCTCGGCCCCTGGCGCAAGGAGTAGGCACTAGTCATCCTCACCCGAAATGCTTGAGCAGCCAGTCGGCGGTCTCGCGGGGTTTTTCCTCGATCACGTAGTGGCCGGCATCAATCGGCCCGCCCTGGATCTCGCCGCCGGCATAGTTCTTCCAAACCGCCAGCACATCGCCATAGACCTTGCCGGTGTGACTGTCCTTGCCCCAGATTGCCAATAGCGGGCACTTAACCCGGTTGTCGGCGTCGAAATCCGCGGTATCGAGCTTAAGGTCGGAGGTCGCGCAGGCCCGGTAATCCTCGCAGGAACCACGGATCGTCTTCCAATTGAAGCAGCGTACATACTCCGCGAAGGCCTCGGGCGCGAAGGGAGTTAGGCCCTTGCCCGGCTTGGAGATCTTTTTCTCCATGTAGTATTCCGGCGGAACGCCGGCCATCATCCTCTCGGGCATGTCGTAGGGCTGGATCATGAACACCCAGTGCCATGACGAGTTCGCCCAGCTGGCCGAGGCATTGGTCCAGATATGATGGCTCGGCAGGATGTCGATAACGGCGGCCTTCAGCACCTTGTCCGGATGGTCGAGGGCCATCCGGTGGGTGGTCCGGGCGCCCCGGTCATGACCGGCGACCAGGAATTTCTCGTGACCAAAGGAGGCCATCACGTCGACCAGGTCCTGGGCCATGGCGCGGAACGAATAATTGATGCTCTCGGGGCCGCCGTCTTCCGGGCCGACACTATCGCCATAACCGCGCAGATCCACGCAGTAGAGGTGGTATTTGTCTTGCAACAGCGGCGCGACCTTGTGCCAGGACACATGGGTCAGCGGGTTGCCGTGGATCAGCAATAGGGGCGGTCCGTCACCGCCATGCTCCAGATGGATCTTGGCCGAGCCGAAGCCGCGATCGGGCGTGGTGATATCGACGGTCTCGAAATTCTGGAACATGGGTTGGGTCCTCGTCTGGGGCGATGTCGAAGTGACGCCACGTGATATCAGGCGACGCCGTATTGCGCCATCACCGTGGCGGCGCGACGGCTTGCGCGGTCCGGGTCGCTCAGCAATCCGGCCTTGTCGGCAAGCCGGAAGATTTCGGCCAGATGCACCGCCGACCGAGCGCTCTGTTGTCCGCCGACCATGGTGAAGTGGTCCTGATGGCCGTTCAGATAAGCCATGAACACCACGCCGGTCTTATAGAACCGGGTCGGCGCCTTGAAGATATGCCTTGAAAGCGGCACCGTCGGCGCCAGGATCTGGTGGTAGAGCGTCATGTCCTGTCGCGCCATCGCGGCGAGCGCTGCGCTGGCCGCCGGCGCGATGGCGTCGAAGATCCCCAGCAACGCGTCGGAATAGCCTTCCTCGTCGCCGGCGATCAGGTCCGGATAGTTGAAATCGTCGCCGGAATACATGCGCACGCCCCTGGCCAGCCGGCGGCGCATCGCGATCTCCTTGGTGTCATCCAAAAGCGAGACCTTGACTCCGTCGACCTTGGCGGCGTTGCGATTGATCACGTCGACCGCGACATCCATCGCCGCCATGTGATCCCCGCTTCCCCAATAGCCGGCCAGCGCCGGGTCGAACATTTCGCCCAACCAGTGAATGATCACCGGCTCGCGTGCCTGGGAAAGCAGCCGGTCGTAAACCTTGGCATAGTCGTCCGGACTTCGCGCGCACTTTGCCAAGGCCCGGCTGGCCATCAGGATGATCCGCCCGCCGGCGTCCTCGACCATCTCGAACTGTTCCTCATAGGCGCGGATCACGTCGTCGATCGTAAGCGACGGATCGGGCGCCAGATGGTCGGTCCCGGCCCCGCAAGCGATCATCGCCTCGCCGTCGTAATCCCTGGAAGCGGCGACGGAACGGCGGATCAGTTCCTGAGCGACCTCCCAACCAAGCCCCATGCCGCGCTGGGCGGTGTCCATCGCCTCCGCGACGCCCAAGCCCAGGTCCCAAAGATGTCTGCGATAGGCGATGGTCGCGTCCCAGTCGATGGCCTCGTCCAGCCAGGGGTCACAATCGGCCAACGGGTCGGCCACCACATGCGCCGCCGCGAAGGCGACACGGGGAAGCGCTCCCGCCGCCTTGTGTTCAAAGGCGGCAGGTGGGCCGGGGGTGTAGCTTTCGGTCCTTCCTTCGGCGGTGGGCAGGGTGAGGGATGTCATTTCTGTTCTCCAGCGTGCTCGTTTTCCGGCATGACCCTTGAAACAATCTCACAGCGCCAAGGGCTCTAGATCGATCCAGCGTCGTTCCGCCCAGCTCTTGAGACCCGCCTCGGCGAGTTGTACGCCCTTGGCGCCCTCCAGCAAGGTGTTGGTCCAGGGCCCATCCTCGAGGACATGGCGGATGAAGCCTTCCCACTGTTCCTTGAAACCGTTGTCGTAATGTTGCGGATCCGGCATCTCTTGCCAGTGATCGGCGAAGGTCATGGTCTGCGGCACATCCGGGTTCCAGACCGGGCGCGGGGTGTTCATCCGCGACTGGGTCCAGCACTTGTGCAGCCCGCAGACCGCCGAGCCGTGGGTGCCGTCGACATGGAAGGTCACGAGGTCGTCGCGGCGCACCCGGGTACACCACGAAGAGTTCATCTGCGCGATGATCCCGCCTTCCAACATGAAGGTGGCATAGGCCGCGTCATCGGCGTCGGCGGCGTATTCCTCGCCGTTCTCGTCCCAACGCCGGGGGTGATGGATCGCGCCGAGACAGGAGACCGATTGGACCGGCGCGATGGTGTTGTCGAAGACATAGCGCCAATGGGCAAGCATATCGAGAATGATGCCGCCGCTTTCGGATTTCTTGTAGTTCCAGCTTGGCCGTTGCGCCTCCTGAAACTCGCCATCGAAGACCCAGTAACCGAACTCGCCACGCACCGAATGGATGCGCCCGAAAAAGCCGGAATCGCGTAGCATCCTGATCTTGCGCAACCCCGGCAGGAAGATCTTGTCCTGGACCACCCCGTGCTTGACCCCCGCGGCCTCGGCGGCGCGGGCCGCGTCCAGCGCGTCCTTCAGGGTCTCGGCGGCGGGTTTCTCCACGTAGATATGCTTGCCCGCCGTGACCGCTTGCTTGATCAGACCCGCGCGAAGCCCCGTCGAGGCGGCGTCGAAGAAGATCGTATCCTCCGGATTGGCAAGCGCCGCCTCGAGATCCATGGTCCAGCGCGAGAGCCCATGATCATTGGCCAGTTTCTGGAGTTTCTCGGGGTTTCGGCCGACCAGGATCGGGTCCGGCATCACTCGGTCGCCGTTCTTGAGCCGCAGCCCACCCTCGGCCCGGATCGTCAGGATCGAGCGGACCAGATGCTGATTTGTACCCATGCGTCCGGTGACGCCGTTCATGATGATGCCGAGGCGCTGTTCCGACATGTTCCACTCCGAGGTCGAGGTTCAAAAGCTCGACCTCAGGCTAGCACGCGCCCCGGCGTTTCCGAAAAGACAAGAAACGATCTAGGCGGCGGATGGCGTGGAAGGCGGCGTGGTTGGAGGCGCGGCCTCGGCGGCGTCGGCCCGCCGCTTACGATAAATCAGCCAGAGATTGCGCGAATAGATGAAGATGCCGGTTCCCTGCCCCAGCATGATCACCGGGTCCTTGCGCATGACCGCGTAGCAAAACAGCATCACCCCGCCGCACAGGCTTAGATACCAGAACGCCAGCGGTATCACGCTTTCGCGGCGTTTCTCGCTGACCAGCCATTGCACCAGGAAGCGGGCGCTGAACATTGCCTGGGCAACCAGCCCGACGACCAGCAGAAACGCTTCCGCCGCGTCGATGCCGTTCGGGAAGAACCAGCTTACGATCCCACTGATCGCGGATTCCATTACCGGGGTTCCTTGCTGTTCAACGCGCCGGGCGAGCGCCGGATCAGCCACATCACACCCAAGAGGTCGGGGATGCCGACCAGTAGGCGGCCGAGATTGGTGTATTTCGATCGGCCCTGGGTGCGATGTCGGTGGTTTACCGGAACCACCCGGACCGCGCAATTCTCGCGCTTGGCGAGCGCCGGCAAATAGCGGTGCATGTGATCGAAATATGGAAAGCGTAGAAACAACGAGCGCTGGTAGAGCTTGAGGGAGCAACCGGTGTCCGGATTGTCGTCGCGCAGCGCGGCACGGCGGATCGCGTTGGCGATTCGCGAAGCCCGGCGCTTGGCCCAACTGTCCCGCCGGTTCACCCTATGCCCGGTGACCATCAGGCGTCCGGCCCCGCTTTCGGACTGATACGCCTTCAGAAGCTTCGGAATATCCGCCGGGTCGTTCTGCCCGTCCCCGTCGAGGGTGGCGATCAGATCACCATGCGCCGCCATCACGCCAGTGCGCAGGCCGGCGCTCTGTCCGGCACATTTGTCATGGATGATCACGCGCAGGCGAGGTTCGGATTTTCTTAATGCAAGCAGGGTGTTACGGGTGCCGTCCGTGCTGCCGTCATCGACATAGACGATCTCGAAATCACACACGTCGTCCAGCGCCGCCACGATCTCATCGACCAGGGGGCGGATATTGTCGGCCTCGTTCAAAACCGGCACGACGACCGACAGGAGCGGTGGCTGAACCGCTTGCGCCGCCGGTTGGACTGGGTTGTTTGCCTCGCTCACATGCGTGGTCCTGGCGAATGGCTTCGTCCGTGCCTTCTTAGCGCCCGGACTCCACGGGTTTCAACACCCTTGTCGCGCGCGGGTCGAGATAGTGGCGTTTTAGGAGGATCGCGGTACAGATCGCGAGATAGGCGCCGCCCAGCACATCGCTTGGATAATGGGCGAGAACCGCGACCCGGCTTATGCCCACCAAACCGGCGATGAGGAGCCAGAGCGCGGCGAGGCGCGGGTAGACGAGAAACAGCGCGAAGCAAACCGCGACGATGGTCTGGGTATGTCCCGACGGGAAGGAATTGCGGGCGATCTCGAAATTGAGCGGCGAGAGGCCGTAAAGATCTTCCGAGAACAGATAGCGCGGCCGGTATCGCCCGATCAGAATTTTCAGAATGTGATGCAGCACGCCGGAGACAAGAACCGTCAACACCACGAACCAAAGATTCTGGGCGTGAGCTAGAAAGCGGGCTCTGGTTTCCTCATCGATGGCCCTTCTGGCGATCAGGACCGATACACCGATGCCGACGATTAGCAAGACCAGCCAGCCGACGGCGTCACCGAACTTGGTGACGATCTCGAAGAAACGTCGATAAGTCTCGTCCATCTCGGCGGCGGCGCGTATCACCGCGCGGTCCACCAGAACCCCGATGAAAACACACAGGGCCAGGACCAACGGCAATAGCCAGCCGAGCGGCGGTCGCGGCAGGTCCACCAGAAAACAGCGCCAGGCGCCGGCAAGGCGCGCCATGACTACCGAAATCATTTCGGTCACGGCGCGGGTTCGCGGGTGACAATATCAATGATCACCTCGCGTCCGTTGGAGTAGTTGAGCCCTGGAAGGCTTTCCCTCGTTTCAAGAGTGATCCCGGCCTCGCGGGCCAGCGTTGACATTTCCTCGCGATGACGCCGGGCTATTGCCGCGACGGTCCCTGGTTCTTCGACCAGCGCCTTGACCGCGTCGCTTGGCGAAATCAGACGGGTTCCCGTGCCCGCGAGGAACACCAGACTGGGTTCATGAAATCCCACCGCAAGGAGCGGGCGCGCGGTATCGGTTCGAATACGTTCATGGGCGGTGGCGATCCGGGGAGAAAGAAACACATGGGAGAGCGACGGCACGGTGAATTGCGCGAGACAAGCCAGGAACAGAGCGGACCCGCCTATGCAATAAATCGCGGCACGACGCGGCGCGCGGCGCAGCAGCGCGGTCGCCGCGAGAATGACGGTCAGCGCGGCGAGCGGCGCGGCGATGAAGGCTTCCGGCGCGACGGCGAGGGATTGCAGGATTTGTCCGACAACCCGTTCCACCGCCGTAACGGTCGTGGAAAGATCCGCCGACGGATGGCTCGGGCCGATGCCGAGAACCGGAAGCGCGGCCGCCGCCGTCGCGAGGCCTAGGCCGATTGTAAGCCACAGACAACTCGCGACCCGGGTTCCCCAAGGTAGCGTCGGTGGTTCTCCAGCGGCCTTCTCGGTCGCGGCGGCGAAACGGCTGATCCAGGCGCCGATGAGGATTGCCAGGGCGGGATAGAGCGGCAGGACATAATGTGGCAGCTTGGTCGGGACCAGCTCGAACAGCAACCAGGTCGGGATCAGCCAGGCGAGAAGGAAGCGCACCGCCGGCTCCGATCGGGTGCGCCAGGCGCTGGCCAGCCCCGGCCAGATCAGCAACGAGCCGGGCCAGAAGGTCAACGCCACCAGCAAAAGATAGTATCCTGGTGGAGAGCCATGCGATTCCATCGCGCCGAGAAGCTTGGGCAACAGATCACCGCCCACCGAGTTTTCCAGAAACGCGCCGCCCGACCGCAACTGCACCGCGACGATCCAGGGAACCACGAGAAACGCCGCCAGCGGCAGGCCGATCAGCGGCCGCAGCGCCATCAGCCAACGAACCCGGCGGTCGGCGATAACCAACGCGACAATGGTGAGGCCGGTGATCAGCGGCGTTATCGGCCCCTTGATCAGCAGTCCGAATCCGATGCCGAGCCAAAACACCAGCCAGGTCCCCACTCCCTTTGCGTCGGTATAAGCGCGCGCGAGTCCGAGTTGCGCGGCGAGCACGGTGGCCAGCAGAAGCGCGTCGGTCTTGGCCAGATGCGCCTCGACGGTGAGCAAGAGACTGGAGGCCAGAAGCGCCGCCGCGAGCAAGGCGGCGGTCTCGGTCAAGAACAGGCGAGCCAAGGCGTGGGTCAGCAACACCGCGAGCACCGCGGCGATAAGCGAGGGGATCCGATAGGCCCAGATCTCGGTTGGCGCGTCGCTCGCGAAGAGTTTGGACGAGGCGGCCTGCAACCAATAGGCGCCGACGGGTTTCTTGTAGCGTGGGGTTTCCTGGAACCTGATGTCGACATAGTCGCCGGTCTCGACCATCTGTTTAGAGGCCTGAGCGAAGCGCGCCTCGTCACGGTCAAGCGGTGGAATAGCCGATAGTCCCGGCAGATAAAGCGCCAGACACAGCAGGATAAGCAAGCCGGCGTTTCTCAGGTGCACGGTTCAACCGCCGTTGTTGTAGACCCCTAGGGCCAATGCCCTCTTGGTTTAGGCCACCGCCGCCGTGTCCTGTCAATCGGCAAGAGGCAAGACAAGTACGCGCTCGGCCTAGTTCGCGTCCAGCGCCTTCAAGCGTTGTTCAAGCGCCGCGCGGACCGGCGCCTCCGGACCCAGGCGGTCCAGCAGACGGCCCCAAAGATCCCGGGCCGCCGCCTTGTCTCCCTCATTGGCGGCGATCATCCCGCCGTAAAACATGGCCTCGGGTAGCGACGGGTCGAGGGTCAACAAATGCTTGATCACGGTCTTGAAAGCCGGCGGCATGGCGTTTTCCGGCGTGCCTTGCGGAAACAGCGCGCGGGCATAGGCGAGCTGCGCGTCAACCCGGTCCGGCGCCCGTTCGGCGGCGCTTGCGAAAGCCCTGAGCGCGTCATCGGGCTGTTGCAGCACCCCGTAGGAACGGCCAAGACGCAGCCAACCGTCGATATCTTCCGGGTTTTGTTCCATCCGTGTCGCGAGACGCCGCACCATGCCACGGATCATCGCCTGGCGATCCTCCGGTGCCATGTCCTTGGCGGCGGCGACCTGATCCTGTGTCGGCCCTCGTGGTGTCGCCGGCGTGGCGGCTGTTGCCGGAGCCTTCCCACCCGGTAGGGGTATCGGGCGTTTGGCACGCTCGGCAAGGCGGAGCGCGGCGACATCGATCCCAGATTGTTGGGTGACCTGGTCGATATGGCTTTTCAGCAAGGCCTCCCAGCCGGCGCCGGATGGGGTGTCGGCCTCGAGGGATACCCAGGTCCGCAACGCCGCCTCGAAATCCTCGCGCTGCGAGGCCGCGAGCCCGATATAGAAGCGCGCCCGAGGCTCTCCCGGCATTTGTTCCAAGGCTTTCTCGAACGCCGCCAAGGCGTCGGGTGTAACCGAGCCGCCGGCGGCCATGGTCAAGGCCTCGCCATAGGCCGCCAATGTTCTTGCGTCGCCCTGCGAAAGGCCGACGGCTTGCCTCAGTGCCTCGGCGGCCTTGGGATAGTCGCGGGTCACCAAGTAGGAGCGCCCGAGCAGCACCCAGCCTTCCAGGTCACGCGGGTTGTCCTTGAGGCGTTGTTCGAGTCGGGCAACCATTTCGCCCATGCCCTCGTGCTGCCCCCCGGCCTCGCCCGTCGCGCGGGCAGCTTCCGTCTCGCGGGCTTTCTGGGCGGCTAGGCGCTCATCCGCGCGGTCGGCATAGGGTTGGTTCGGCGTGGTCGGACTGCCGGCATGCATATAAGTCAACAACGTGGCGGCGGGGACGAAGAAGACCAGGACGACCACCATCAGCATGCGCCGCGAGGGCGATAGACCCGCGCCAACCTGTTCCGCCGCTTGCCGGGCTTCGGCATCGGCGGCGAGCATGCGGCGCTGGATCTCGATCCGCGCCGCCTCCAGCTCCGACGAACCGATGCGCCCTTGGGTATGATCCCGCTCAAGCTCGTCCAACTGGTCGCGATAGACCCGTAACCCATGTTCCGCGCGATCGCCCTGATTTTCAGTACCGTTCACGATCGGCCAGACCAGGGCCAGAATAGCGCCGAAGGTCAAAACACCGGCGACAAGCCAAAAAATCATGACCGCGACTCCCGATCCGAGTCCGTCTCCCGCAGCAGATCGGCGACCCGCGCGGCCTCGGCCTCGTCCAGGGGCGCCGCCTGTTGGGCGCCACGCCGACGGCTCAGAAACAACGCCGCTCCAAGCACCCCAAAAGCCAATACCACCCAGGGTCCATACCAAAGCGCATAGGTCGCCGTCGTGACCCTCGGCTTCAGGAGCACGAATTCCCCATAGCGCGAGACCAGATAATCGAGAATCGCCTCGTCACTCTCGCCCGCGACCAACCGTTCCCGCACGATCACCCTTAGATCTCGGGCCAACGATGCGTTGCTGTCGTCAATCGACTGGTTTTGACAAACCAGACAACGGATATTCTTGCTGAGCGCGCGGGCGCGCGCCTCAAGCGCGGGATCCGACAGTATCTCATTCGGCTCGACGGCCAGCGGCTCCGACACCGGCGCCAGCGTGAACAACACCGCCAAAACCGCGAGGAACCGACCCATCAGCCCGCCTTCCGCAGTTTTTCGACGATCGGCAGGATAACCTCTTGATAATCTTCCCGCGACAAAGGGCCGACATGGCGGTACTGGATGCGCCCGGCCTTGTCGACGACATAGGTCTCGGGAACGCCGTAGACCCCCCATTCGATCGCCACCCGGCCATCGCCGTCGCGGCCGATGCGCTGAAACGGGTCGCCAAGTTGCGCCAGCCAATTCACCGCCGCGCCCGGCGCGTCCTTGTAGTTAATGCCATAGAGTGGGACCGCGTTGCTCGCGCCGATCTCCATCAGCAGGGGATGCTCAACCCGGCAAGGTCCGCACCAGGAGGCGAAGAAATTAACCAGCCGCACGTCACCGGTGAGACTGCCAGGATCGATCCCCTGTTTCGATGACATCAGCGGCGGCAGCTCTTGCGCCGGCGCGGGCTTGTCGATCATCGCCGAGGGCAGGGTGCGCGGGTCCTTGCCTTGCAGGATCGGCGCGGCGAAATAGGCGGCGGCGCCCAGAAATAGGATCAAGGGAAGCACGTAGAGCAAGCGCGACATGATGATCAATCCGCCCCGGCGGCTTGCGCGGTTGGCGTGGCGCTTGCCCGTCGTTTCGGCGCACCGACCCGAAGCCGTCTATCCGACAAGGAGACAAGTCCGCCGATCACCATGACCAGGCACCCGACCCAGATCCAGGGCACGAGTGGGTTGTGCCAGACCCGCACGGTCCATCCCTGACGATCCCCACCCTCTCCGATTGCGGCGTAGAGGTCGGCGAGGAAGGTGCTGTGGATGGCGGCCTCCGTGGTCGGCATCTGCTGAACTGGATAGAACCGCCGCTCGGGCGTGAGGGTGGTGACCGGCGCGCCGTCGCGGGTCACGCTCAGATGCGCGGTTTCGGTCCGGTAATTCGGCCCTTGCGCGCGCTCGATCCTGTCCAGGGTAAGCTCGAAGCCGGCGATCGAGACGCTCTCGCCGGGCTTGGCGTTCACCACGACTTCCTGGCGCCAGAAGCTGTCCGCCACCGCGCCGCAGATGAAGATCGCCAAGCCGAGATGCGCCAGGGTCATGCCATGTGCCGAGCGAGGTAGGCCCGCCGCGCGGGACAGCGAGGTCGAAAGGGGTACCCGGAACAACGCGATCCGCTCCGCCCACTCGGTTATCGACCCACCGGCCAACCATCCGGCGAAGGCGAAACCGATGATCGGACCGAAGGCGACATCGTTTTGCAGGCTCCACACGAAGGCGGCGGCGGCGATCGAGAGGATCGCGGCGGTCCAAAGCCGGGCCATGGCGCCGGGCAGATCGCCGCGCTTCCAGGCCAGCATCGGGCCGATCGCGACAAGCAGAACCAAGGGCATCATCACCGGCACGAAGGCGGCGTTGAAGAAGGGCGGGCCGACCGAAACCTTCTCGCCCGTGGTCGCGTCCAGGAACAGCGGATAAAGCGTGCCGATGAACACCGTGGCGGTGGCCACCGACAGCAGCAGGTTGTTCATCACCAACCCTCCCTCGCGGCTGATCGGTTGGAACATCCCACCAAGCTTCATCGACGGCGCCCGCATCGCGAAGAGGATCAACGCCCCGCCGACCGCCAGGGTCATCAGTCCGAGAATGTAGAGACCGCGTTCCGGATCCACGGCGAAGGCATGCACCGATGTCAGAACCCCGGAGCGGACCAGGAAAGTGCCCATCAGGCTTAGCCCGAATGTGATGATGGCGAGCAGGATGGTCCAACTTTTCAACGCGTCGCGCTTTTCCACCACGATCGCCGAATGCAAAAGCGCGGTCCCGGCGAGCCAGGGCATGAAGCTGGCATTCTCCACCGGGTCCCAATACCACCAGCCGCCCCAGCCCAGCTCGTAATACGCCCACCAGCTTCCGAGCGCGATGCCGCCGGTCAACGCGGTCCAGGCGGCCAGGGTCCAGGGCCGCACCCAGCGCGCCCAGGCGGGATCGACACGCCCCTCGATCAGGGCGGCGACGGCGAAGGAAAACGCCATCGAGAACCCGACATAGCCGAGATAGAGCATCGGCGGATGGAAGGCGAGACCCGGATCCTGCAATAGGGGATTGAGATCGCGCCCGTCCAGCGGCGCCGGGATCAGTCGCTCGAACGGGTTCGAGGTCAGCAGGATAAAACCGATAAAGCCGACACCGATCATGCCTTGCACCGCGAGCACCCGGGCCCGAAGCGAGGCCGGCAGATTGTTGCCGAAGGCGGCGACCGCGAAGCCGAACAGCGCCAGGATCAGCACCCACAACACCATCGAGCCCTCATGGTTACCCCAGACTCCGCTGATCTTGTAGAGCACGGGTTTCAGGGAATGAGAGTTCTGGGCGACGTTCAGGATCGAAAAGTCGGAAGTCACATAGCCGTGGGTGAGGGCACCGTAAGCCACCAGGATCGCCAGGAATTGGGCCGAGGCGGCGGGCCGCGCCAGGGACATCAGAATGTCATCGCGCCGCGCCGCGCCATATAGCGGCACCGTCGACTGCACCACCGCGATGCACAGCGCCAGGGCCAGGGCGTAGTGGCCGAGTTCGGCGATCATTGCTTCTCGCCCCCGCTTTTTTCGTCTCCGTGCCACTTGCCGGATTTCTTCAGCGCGTCCGCGACCTCCTTGGGCATGTAGGTCTCGTCGTGCTTGGCCAATACCTCGCTGGCACTAAAGCGGCCTTGCGCGAATCGTCCCTCGGCCACGACCCCTTGGCCCTCGCGGAACAGGTCGGGCAGGACGCCCTTGTAGGTGACGGGGATGACGTTATCGAGATCGGTCACGCGGAAGGTCGAGACCAGGCCGTCCTCGGATTTCTTCCAGCTACCTTCCTCGACCAAACCGCCGATCCGGATCCGCTGGTCGGGGCTGATCTGTTTGGTCTGAAGATCCGTCGGACTGAAGAAGAAAACCAGATTGTCCTCGAACGCCGTCAGAACCAGCGCCGCCGCGGTTCCCAGCATGACCAACCCGATCAGGACGATGCTCAATCTACGACGCTTGGGGGTCATCGTCGGTTTCCTTGGTTGCCCGCTCCGGTCGTCTCGCGCGGCGTCGGCCGCGACCGCTGGATTCGAGTTCCGCCAGCGCGCGTGTGTTGACTCGCGAGGCGCGGATCGACACCGCCAGCAGGCCAATCATCACCACCGCCGCGACACCGTAGGCCGGCCAAATGTAGATGTCGTAACCGCCCATGTTCAGAAACTCGCCGATGACTGGGTACTCCCGGAGTGATCCTCAATAGAAGATAGGTGATTTTCCAACGTCTTCAAACCAGTACCCGCGATGTCGTGATTGCTCACGTCCGACGGCGCGTCCAAGCCAACACCATCGCGCCAGGTTTTAATATAGATCGCCATGTCCCGTGCAAAGCCCGGCCGAGCCCGATGCCGCCTTTTTCCTTGTCCCCCGGCGGGGTAGCGCGCTAGGTAACGCCGCCGCGCCTTTTCAGGCTGCTCACGGAATTCGGAACCAGATCATGCATCGTTATCGCACCCATAATTGTAGTGAACCGCGCGTCGAACATGTCGGTCAGACGCTTCGCCTTTCCGGCTGGATTCATCGGCGCCGGGATCATGGGCAATTGGTGTTTCTGGATCTGCGCGACCATTTCGGCATCACCCAATGCGTGGTCGATATCGAGGACGAGACCTTCAAGGCGGTCGAAAAGGTTCGGGTCGAAAGCGTGGTGACGATCACCGGTCGGGTGGTGCGCCGCGACGAGGAGACCATCAATCCACGTCTGCCGACCGGCGAGGTCGAACTTCGGATCGACTCCTTCGAGGTTCAGTCCTCGGCCGAGGTCCTACCGCTTCAGGTCAACGCCGAGGAAGATGCCGGCGAGGAAACCCGGCTGCGCTATCGGTTCCTGGACCTGCGCCGCGAGCGCCTGCACAACAACATCGTTCTGCGCTCCAACGTGATCTCGTCGATCCGTCGGCGCATGGTCGAGCGCGGCTTTACCGAGTTTCAGACCCCGATCCTGACCGCCAGCTCGCCCGAGGGCGCGCGTGACTTTCTGGTGCCCTCGCGCCTGCATCCCGGCAAGTTCTACGCGCTGCCCCAGGCGCCGCAGCAGTTCAAGCAGCTGGTCATGATGTCCGGCTTCGATCGGTACTTCCAGATCGCTCCCTGTTTCCGCGACGAGGACAGCCGGGCCGACCGCTCCCCAGGTGAGTTCTATCAGCTCGATCTGGAGATGAGTTTCGTCGAGCAGGAGGATGTCTTCACCGAAATTGAACCGGTGCTTTCGGGCGTGTTCGAGGAATTCACCGATTGGCAAGTGCCGCAGCCCTTCCCGCGTATTCCGTTTGCCGAGGCGATGCTGAAATACGGCTCCGACAAGCCTGACCTGCGCAATCTGCTTGAGATTTGCGACGTTTCCGACGTGTTCGAGGGCAGCGACTTCGCGATTTTCGCCAAGACCGTCGCCTCGGGCGGCGTGGTGCGCGCCGTGCCGGGCCCGAAATGCGGCAGCCGGGCGATCTGTGATCGGATGAATTCCTGGGCCCAGGGCGAGGGCGCGCCGGGCATGGGCTACATCATTCTCGGCGACGGCGGTGGCCGGGGCCCGATCGCATCGCGGATCAGCGACGAGGCGCTCGCCACCCTCAAGCAACGCACCGGCATGGATGACGGCGACGCCATCTTCTTCGCCGCCGGCAAGGAAGGCGAGGCGGCGCGGCTCGCGGGGCAAGCGCGCATCAAGCTCGGCAATGATCTCGATATCTGCGAGAAGGGGATCTACCGGTTCTGCTGGATCGTCGACTTCCCGATGTACGAGCTGGACGAGGCGACCGGCAAGATCGAGTTCTCGCACAACCCGTTCTCGATGCCCCAGGGCGGCCTTGAAGCCCTGGAGACAAAGGATCCGCTGGACATCCTGGCCTATCAGTACGACATCGTCTGCAACGGTGTGGAGCTCTCCTCCGGCGCCATCCGGAACCATCTGCCGGAGGTGATGCTCAAGGCCTTCGAGATCGCTGGATACGGCGCCGACGAGGTTGAGGCGCGGTTCAGCGGCATGCTCAACGCCTTCCGCTACGGCGCGCCGCCGCATGGAGGTTTCGCGCCGGGCATCGACCGGATCGTCATGCTGATCGCCGACGAGCCGAATATCCGCGAGGTGATTCTGTTCCCGATGAACCAGCGGGCCGAGGACCTGATGATGGGCGCGCCGAGCGAGGTGCGGCCGGATCAGTTGCGCGAATTGTCGATCCGTCCGGCCCTGCCGCCAAAACCGGCTGGGGAGTAATCCGGGCTATCACCGCCGCTTCACGGACGAGCGCGGCCCCTACATCTATTGCGTCGGCTTGGCCGCCGGCTTTGGCACGGGTTTGGGCGCCGGCTGGGTGAATTTCGCGTCCCCACCGACCGACTCAAGCACGCCTTCGTAGCGGCGCAGCAAGTCGCGGGTGACATTCTTGGCGTCGTCCTGGTCGCGAATCACTCGGGGGGTGATCAGGACGATAAGTTCGGTACGCCGACGATCCGAATCCGTGGTGCCGAACAGCTTGCCGATCACCGGCAGGGTATGCAGTCCGGGAATGCCGTTCTCCAGGTCATCGTCGCGCTCGCGGATCAAACCGGCAAGCAGAACGGTCGCGCCGTTCTCCACCGCCGCCGTGCTGTTGATGCGGCGCTGTTGAATGGTCGGGGAATCGATATTCGAGCTATTGGTGCGCACCACGCTGGAGACCTCTTGGATGATCTCCAGCGCGACCAGGCCACTGGACTTGATCTTCGGCGTGACGTGCAGGGTGACTCCGGTATCGCGATACTCGATCTCGTTGACCACCCGCGTGTCGTCGGTGACCGCCGTCGACGAGGAGCGGGTGACGATCGGCACCTGATCGCCTACGTGAAGCCGCGCGGTCTCGCCGTCGAGCACCAGCAGTTGTGGCGAGGAGACCACCCGAACATCGGTGAGGTCCGAGAGCGCGTCGATGACCAGCCGGGAATTGTTGGAACCCTCGATCGTGACCCCGAACCCAGGCACGGTCGGGTTTACCGTCGTGCGGCTGTCGTCGCGGGTGAAGATCGCCGACACGTCGCCGACTTCCAGGAAATATTGCAACCCGTAGCGCAGTCGATCGCGCAGGGTGATCTCGATCACCGTGCCCTCGATGAGTACCTGCAACGGCGAGATATCCAGTTTTGCTAGGACCTCGGAGATGACGTCGTATTCGCGCCGTGTCGCCCAGACCAGAAGCGCGTTGCTTGACGCATCCGCCATGAAACGCGGGGTCTGTGTCGGGGCTTGGGCAGGCGTTGGCGCCGGGAGAGTTCCGCCGCCGCTCGCCTCGGTGCTCTCGGTCCCCGAGCCGCCAAGAACCGCGTCCCGCCCCCCAAAGGCGCCGCTCAGGGTTTTGACCAATTGACCGGCGACGCCGTTCTTGACGAAGTAAACAAAGAGACGTCGCTTATCCGCGTCGCGGGTTCGATCCAGACGCCGGACCCAGACCCGCGCCTGTTCGAGATAATCAGGCTGACGCGCGATCGCCAGGACCGCGTTCATCCGCTTGACCGGCACAAAGCGAACCAAACCACCCAGCGGTCCCTTCGCGCCGTCGCCGAAGAGTTGACGTAGTTCCTCGATCAAGGGTTCCGGCTCGGTGTTTTCCAACCCGATCAGCGCCACGCCCTTGCCGGCCATCTGGTCGACGTCGAAGACCTCGATGGTTTTGCGCGCGGCCTCGCGCTCGCCGGCGCCGGCGGCGAGAATGATCAGGTTAAGGCTCGGATCCGCGACCAGGACACGCCCCTCCCCCAAGACCGGCGCGAGCAGGCTTTGCAACTGAGCGGCGCCGATATGGCGCGGCGCCAGAATCTCAATCCCGTGGCCGGGGGCGCCCGCACCCGCCAAGGTCCCGCCGCCCTCGGCGCTCTTCACCACGCGGGTCACCGTCGGCTCATGAATGGCCTTGAGGCCGTGGCCGGCCAGAAGATGATCGAGGACCCGCAACATCTGCGAGCGGGTCAGGGGCCGGGTCGTGCGCAGGGTGACCCGGCCTTGGATATCCGGCGACAACAGGTAATTGAGCCGCAGCAGATCGCCGAGAATCACCCGCAACACCTGAGCCAGATCCGCGTTCTGGAAACTCACCGATAGATCGCCGATGGGCGCGGCTTCGATGGTGGCCGGCGCGGGTTGGCGCGCGGGCCGCGCCGGGTATACCTCGTCGATCGGTTTGTTCTCTGCCTTCTCCAGCGTCTTGAGCTCGGCGTCGCGTCTGGTGTCGCTGGTGGCGGTACGCGTCGAGCCGGACGCCGCGTCGGCCACCGCCGGCACCGGCGAACTGGCGGCCTCGGGCAGCTGACGTTCGCAGGCCGTCAAGGTAGCCGCGGCGAAGAGAGCCGTAAGGTACAAGATGCGACGTGCCGCCCGAAGGCGCGCCACAAAGCGAGCGGCATGGTGGAGCATCACTGCTTGTCCCCGCCGCTGGGAAGCCAGCGCGTGTCACGGCCGCGGGTGACCGGCGGCGGAGCGGCGGCTTCAAGCAGATTGAACTCGATGCCGTCGCGCGACAGCCTGATATTGTCCGTCCCGATCAATGTGAGCCGCCAGCCGTCCACCTGTTCACCCTCGCGTAATTCCACGACCCGTCCGCTCTTCTCCTCGGTCAACAGGATCAGGCGATGGCTCGAAGAACGCACTATACCCGTCAGGCGATAGCCCACAAGCCGCGCGGGCCGCGTCTTGGCGGGCGCGGGCTTCGGCGCGGTTTCCGGCGCGGGCGGGCGGCGGGTCGCGCTAAACAGCGGCCGGGCGATTGTCTCGTTTAGGCTGGATAGCGCGGGGATCACCGGCTTGACATTCGGCGTGGGCGACTCTGGCTCGGCATTGGCCGCCGGCGGGGCTGAGGCCGGGGACGAGATCAGGGGCGAGGTTGGGGGAATCCTCTCCTCGCCGATCCAGGGCGCGGCGATCGCCGCCGCGAGAATTACCCAGATTAGAACGACGCGTCCCTTAATCCGCATCACTCTTCCCTTCCGCCAAGGCGGCGATTTCAAGAGTGATTTCCAGATCCGACGTTCCGGGTCGTCCAAGAATACTGAAGCGCGAGATCCGGATCGCCGGCGCGCCGGTCTCTAGACCATGCATCAGGTCCCGAACTTGGACGACCGTACCTCTAAGCAACGCCCCGACCGCGACTTCCCGCATCGGATCGATGGCGCGGTCCGAGAGAACTCTCAACGTATCCACGCGAAGTCCGCGCTCGGCGGCGGCGTGGCGAAGATGTTCCTGCAAAAGCGCCACGGCTGAGGTATCCCGCGCGGGGATGATCGCGCCGTCATCCACGCCAGATGCCCTGGTGGCCTCCAAGCGCGCCGTCAGCCTCGCGCTCCCGGCGATCAGCGCCTTGCGTTGCGATATCACCTCCGCCAAGACCTCGGAGCGGGCTTCGCGCGCGGCGTATTCCGCCAACAACGGATTGGCGATCGCGACATGGGCCGCCAGCAGGACGAGCGCGACCAGCGCCCAGGCCATGAAGGGCGTGGGCCGCCGGTTCATTCGATGCTCGCCGGGATGTCGATCGTCGCGCCGAGACGGAAGCGATCCGCGCCGGTCACGGGATCGCGGGTCACCGGCGCGTCAAAGCGCGCGTCGCTCAACCCCGGCGCGGCGTTAAGCAGGGTCACCAGCGATGTCGCCTCCGAGGACCGACCTTCCAGGGTTAACCGTCCATCGGCGGCTTGCAGCGAGACCAACCAGGTGTGGTCCGGCAGCGTCCGGGTAACCTGCTCGAGAAGAACGGTCATGGAGACGCGGGATTGCATGAAGCCTTGGCGCGCCTGTTCCCGTGCCTCGGTCGCTTCGACCCTTCGGGCGAGACGCCGCGCCGCCGCGAGATCGGGAGCCAATCGCTCGATCTCGGATCGTTGACCACGCAACCGCTGTTCCTGGGCGACAAAAGGCGAGGCCAGGGCCACGACAATCAGAACCGCGGTCACCAGCGCCGGCGCCCAAGCAAAGGATCG
Source organism: Alphaproteobacteria bacterium (assembly GCA_038118725.1). Taxonomy (GTDB): domain Bacteria; phylum Pseudomonadota; class Alphaproteobacteria; order Thalassobaculales; family Thalassobaculaceae; genus JADHLJ01. The sequence goes on from JAYOIK010000011.1 coordinate 65,518, forward strand.
ATCGGCGGATCCCGTGGCGGGGCTTGTCAGACCGAGCGCCGGCGCCCGCTCGACCCGCTCGCGATCGGCGATAACATGGTCGACCCGGATGCCGGCCTCGCCAAGCGGCCCGGTGAGCGCGGCAATGCGCGCGTGTGGGACGATGGTCAAATCGACCCGGATCTGTCCGTCGGCGGCCGGCTGGATCTCCCGCGCCACCGTTACATCGCCTGCCTTGAAGGGGGTCAGGCGTTCGATCTCCACGTCGAGGACCTGATCCAACGACCGTTCGGCCGATCCGGGTAGGGTCAGCGCCGGACGCATCGCCAAATCCCGGGGCAGCACAAGCACGACAGGTCCCTCCACCTGGCGCAGTCGGTCGGCGAGATCCGAAATCTCGGTACCGCCCGTTGACCCGCCCTGGGGGACAAGCGTGGCCCCCTGGGCCTGGAACACCGACCAACCATCGTCGCTCGGTTCTATCACCGCGAATCGGCGCCCCAGCCCCAAAACCCGCTGGACGCCGGCTGGAAGACTGTCGCGAAGTACGCCGCCCCAAGCCGCGAGAAAGTCGAGAATAGGCCGCATCGAATTCCTGTCCGTGCCATCACCGGCGCACGCCGGAACGTAAACCTTATCGCCTCGGGCCCCGAAGGTGAAACCCTTCGCTTCGATGAATTCCTTTACTCGACGGTGGACCAGGCAAGGATCCGATACGGCTCCGACGGGCGGTGCGTCAGGGTTACCTCGACACGGCGGGACACCCGGCTTCCGGCCCCCAAGGCGTGGGTCGCCGTGATCACGTAGGTCTGGCCCGGGCCAGGCGCCAGATAGGCGGCGTGGGAAACTAGGATATCCCGCGGCACCTCGCCGTTCCTCCGCTGTTCCACGATCGCCTCGACGCTACCTTGCCCGAGATTTGGGATGGCGGAGAGCAGCAAGGGCGAGGCGAAGCCCGGGTCGATCCGGTCGGCGCGGCAATTGACCGTCACCTCGCTGGAGAGCCTTTGATACAATTCCGCATCGATGCCCGGTAGGGCGCGGATCTGCCGTCGCGAGAGCAGCCCCGCCTCCACCCCACGAGCCGTCGAAAGCGCCTCGGCGGTCAAGGACGGGGCGGGCGCGCCGAGGCGTTCGAGCAGACCGATGAAAACCGGCATCGCCCCGTGGTTGAGATCCCAGAGGCCACAGACGTCGCGAACCCGGCTGATCATGTCGATGCCCGCGATCTCGACTCGGAACTCCCCATCATTCCGCGTCAGTGCGTTTCGCGTATCCGAGGCGAACAGCGCCAGGATCGATGCGTCAACGGCCCCCTCCACAAGCGCCACGGCCTTGGCCCGGTCAACCTCGATCCCGCCCAGCGTCACGTCGCGATCGGCGCGCGAGAGCAGTGCCACCGATATCATCGCCAGAATGACCAGGCCCGACAGCACGATGGCAAGGGTCATTCCGGCCTGGCGCCCGCTCTTCGCGGCATTCCCTTGCCTCATCGGATCGCCTCCCTGGAGCGTGGGCGGCCGACCGCGTCGGGCCATCCCGGCACCCGCAAGCGGACCAACAGCGGAAACTCCGCTCGCCCCTTCCACTCGGCGAGCCACCGCGCGGGCTCGTTGCGGCTCGGCGCTCCGAAATAAGCCAGGGACGCGCCATCCGGCAGCGCGGTAACCAGATGGCGGTCCCCCCGAGGGCCGACCAGGGTCATGCGGTTGTCGGCGAGATCGAGGCGATAGGCCACGAGACCGGCGAGCGATCCGCCCGACGGCTCCGCGCGCGCCGGCCCGACGAGATCGAGGGACGCCACGCCCCCTTGAAAACGCGCGTTCGCGCCATGGGCATCATCGGCGCGAAGCGGAAACGCGGTTTCAACGAGGTCGCGAAAACCTCGATGCGCCGCGATCATCGACCCCGTGTCGGTGGCCCTCGCCTCGACCCGGTTGGTGACGTTCAGGCCGGATCGAATGCTGGTGGCCAGAAGCACCGCGAGCAGGCCCATGAGGGTCAAGCCCACGAGCAGCTCCAGCACCGTGAACCCCGCCTGCCTCATGGCTGTTCCGGGACGGCGATTATCCGGTGAGTGCGCAGAACCACCCGCGCGCGGCCCGTGGTAACGGCTAAACTGATATCATGGGCGGCGAGCAGCGGGGTCGGCGACGGCGCGCGGGTGACACTCAATTTCCATTCACTCGCGTCGTCGAGACGTCCGGAGAATTCACCTTCGCTTAGCGTCGCGCTGATACCGAGTTCCGCGAGCAGCGCCCGTCCATGCAGCGCGGCGCGGGCGGCATCCCGGGATTTGCCGGTAACGTCGATGGCAAGCGAGCTGGATTGCAACGCGATCGTGGCGGCTAGCGCGATGATCACGAAGCCGACGAGAACCTCCAGCAAGGTGAACCCGGCCCATCGCCGTCGTTCGCGCGATTTCATGCGCCGATCAGGCCTTCATTGAGCGCGGTGATGGTGCCAAGCAAGGCCAGCACCACCGCCGCGATCGCCGCGCCGATAAGCAGGATCAGCGCCGGTTCGATCAGCGCCACCAGCCGGGTCAAAGCCTGTTCGACCTCGTCATGCTGGTGATCGGCGGCGCGGAGCAACATCTCGTCGAGTTTCCCGGTCTCCTCGCCGACCCGAACCAGCTGTACCGCGATGGATGTGAAACAGCCGCATTCGGCCATGAGCACGGCAAGGCCACGGCCTTGGGGGACCGCCTCGGCGATATGCAGGCCCGAAGCCCGTAGAACTCGGTTGGAAAACCCGCTCGCGACCACGCGCGTCGCCTGGGGCAGGGAAACCCCATTGGCCAGCAGAATGCCCAGCCCCCGCTGCCAACGCTCGGTCTCGATCTTGGTCCATAAAGGGCCGAAAAGCGGCAGAGCCAGCACCAGCCGGTCCCGCGCGCCTTTCGCGCTGGAGAGCGATCCGGCGGCCAGCGCGACGATCAGCACGGCCGGCACGGTCCAGCCGTGATGCCTCAGAAACTCGGATATCGCCAGGATCATGCGGGTCGAGGCTGGAAGCGCGCGATCACTTTCCGTCAAGAGGGGCTCAAGCCCCGGCACGACGACGACGAACAACACTCCGATCGCCAATACCGCCACGATCACCAGAACCAGTGGGTACAGCAAAGCCGAACGAACACGATCCGCAACCGCGTCGCGGCGCTGGTGATAGTCGAGCAAGCGTCCGGTCGCTTCGGCGATGCGTCCGGAGCTCTCGGCGGCGCGCATAACCGAAAGGTCCAGGGTATCGAAAACCCCGGTCTCGGCCTCCATGGCTTGCGAAAAGCTCCCGCCCTGACGGATATGCCGGACAAGCCTGTCGCCAAGCCCGGCGGCTCGAGGCGCGTCGCTTTGCCGCGAGAGAAGATCCAGTGCACGGTCCACCGGCATCCCGGCTTCGAGAAGCGTCGTGAGTTGGCGCAGAAAAACCCGCAACTGACGGCGATTGACGGCGCGACGGGGGCCTGATCCGGTGGGCGGGCTGGTCATTCGTCTTCCGGGGCAACCGCCGCCAGCACTTCGGCGACACTTGTCCGCTGGTCGCGCAATGCCGCGATTCCGTTCCCGAGAAGCGTGCCACCTCGGGTATCCGCGCCGGCCAGCGCCCGCAGCTTGGACGGCGGCGCATTTTCATTCACCGCCTGGCGCAAAGCCGGCGTCATTGTCAGGATCTCCGAGAGAACCAGTCGCCCGGCATAGCCGGTGCCGTGACATTCGGCGCAACCCACCGGTCGCGCCACCTCCTTCAACACCGCCGCCGCGTCGCCGAGAAGAGTACGCTCGGCGTCGTGAATGGGCCCGCTGGTCTTACAGGCATCGCAGAGCCCGCGGACCAGCCGTTGGGCCAAAACGGCTCTCAAGGAAGCCGCCAGAAGATAGGGTTCGATCCCCATGTCCAAAAGCCGTGTCACGCCACTGGCGGCGTCATTCGTATGCAGGGACGAGAGCACCAGATGTCCGGTGAGCGAGGCCTGGGCGGCCAGCCGCGCGGTCTCCTCGTCGCGGATCTCGCCGACCATGATGATATCCGGGTCCTGACGCACGATGGAGCGCAACAGACTGGGAAAGCCGAGGCCGATGCGCGCGTTTACCTGGATCTGGTTGATGCCGCCGAGACGATACTCGACGGGATCCTCAACGGTCAGAATCTTGCGGCTCTCGGCGTTCACCCGACCGAGCGCGCCATAGAGCGTCGTGGTCTTGCCGCTTCCCGTCGGACCAGTGGCCAGAACCAGCCCGTTCGGCGCGGCGAGGGCCTGGGCCAGGGGCTCCAACACCGACGCGGGCAATCCCAGCGCATCGATATCCCGGGGCGCCGCGGACTGGTCGAGCAGGCGGAGAACGACGCTCTCTCCGTCCAGGGTCGGGACCGTCGAGACCCTGATATCAATCTCGCGGCCTTGGATGATCAGGCTGGCGCGTCCGTCCTGGGGGAGCCGCTTCTCGGCGATGTTCAAATCCGCGAGCACCTTGATCCGGCTGATCAGCATCGGCGCGAGATAGGACTCCGGCGCGGCGCCCAGTTCGATGAGGTGGCCATCGATGCGATAGCGCACCCGGAGCCCGTCGCCACGCGGCTCCAAATGCAGGTCCGAGGCCCCATGTCCGATGGCGCGACCGATCAGATCGTCAACCGCGCGGATCGCCGGCGCGTCTCCAGGGGCTTCCACCGGAGCCCGGATCGCCTTGGCGCCATCTCCCGCGTCGCCTGTCGCCGCACCGTATAGTCGGTCCAGGGCGCGATCGAGATCCGCCGGCGCCGCGACGTGAACCGATATCGGTTTACCGACAAGCATCCCGATTGAATGAAGCGCGTCGGCGTCCAACGGGTCCGCCATCACCACGCCAAGCACGGCGTCATCCTCGAAAATCGGCAACATTCGGGCGCGGCGCAGAAACGGGACGCTGACCTCCCGGGTCTTCACGACTTGCGTGGGAAAGTCGCCGGGCGCCAGCAGTTTCAGGTCGAGATGTTCGGCCAACGCGGCGGCCATCTCGCGTTCATCGACCAACCCCTGGCGGGTCAAGAGCATGTGCAGGGCCCCGCCATCGGCCTCGGCCAGTCGAGACGCGGCCACGATCGTCTCGTGATCCACGAGGCCACGCGCCAGCAAAACCTCCGCAAAGCCGCCGGAATCAGGCATCTTCTCTTCCATTCATGCCGACGATTATCCATCGTGACGCTGCGGTGTTCAATCTCGACGGGTGGCAAACCCCACTGAATTCGTGGACTTCGACATTGCTGGCTTGGGTCGAATCTGGCTAATTGAAAGCTGAACTGAAAGCAAAGAGCGACAATGACATGCCAGCGCGCTTGAAAACAAAGCCGCGGTCCCGCTTGATCGGCGGGCCAGCCGCGCGATTTTGGCGCGGTGTTGTCGTCGCGATGATGGCGATGGTGCTTGTCGCCGGCTGGATCACCGAGAGCCTGGCTCAACGGGAACCGCTGGAGACGCCGAGAATCAAATACTCCGAGGTTCTGAAGGACCCGGACAATCTTCAGCTCAATTTCAAGTTCGCGCGCCAGCAGGTCGCCGACGGCAACGTCAAGGGCGCCTCGGCGACGTTGGAGCGGATACTCCTCATTCAACCGGATCTGCCGGTGGTGCGATTGTTTTATGCCGCGGTGCTGATTCGCCTCGACAGTTTGGAGGAGGCCGAACAGCAAATCGACCTGGTGAAAAACACCGGTGATCCCAAGATCGAGGCACAGCGGGACCGGTACCGGGAGGCTATCGCCGACCGGCGTAAACGCACCCGCTTCACCTTCTCCGTGGCCGCCGGCGGTCAGTATGACAGCAACCCGAGCGCGACCCCCGCCGGCAATTCGCTGCTGGTTAGCGATATCGCCGTCGCCACCGATTCCTCGGATGACGATTTTGCCCGGATCGGCCAGTCCCGCCTCGGCTTCACGCATGATCTCGGGCATCAGGCAGGGCACTTCCTGTTCGGCGGCGCGACTTTCGCGGCCACCGATCAAGTTACCGAGCAGAGCCTCGATCTTAACGCCGCCGCTCTCAATGCCGGCCTAACCTTCCGCTTTCAGGATCTTGATGTTTCGGCGGAACTTCTAGCCACCGACGTGAACCTCGCCGACCAGCAATACTATCTGTCCTGGGGTGGCCGGGTTAGCGCCGACTATCGGCTGGACCGGCGATGGCGCCTGAGCGGCGTGATCGAGGGCGTTTTCCAGGACTATGACAGCATCTCGGTCAGCACCAGCGCGAATGAGAACAGTGGCTCGCAAGTGGACGCCGAGATCGCCGTGAAATATCTCCTGGCGCCGGATCTAACCTTGCGTTCCAGCCTTCGCCACACGGACAAGCGGGCCGAGAAATCCTACAATCAGTACTACGCCGACGCCGTCTCCGGGCGCGTCGTTTGGCTGCTTGGCGAGGGCCGCTTCCTGTCCTCGGATCTGACGGCGACGGTGCGGTTTTATGACGCGCCGGACACTTTCTACAGTCGTCGAAAACGACGCGACGAGAGCTTTCGCGCGCGTCTCACCGTGGGCTTGCCGGTGAACGGGCTGTTATCCGAGGCGGCGGCGCATGAGCTGTTCGAGGATTTCCTGGTTCTGCTTTCGGGCGAATATTTCGCCGCTCGCTCGAATATCGAGAACTGCACCTATGAAAACGCGCGCGCGCGGGTTCTGCTGAACAAGAGCTGGCGGTTCTAGGGAGATGGGAGAGTGACATGACCGCATGTAGTCGTATCCCACGATATCTGGCGCTCGCCGCGCTGGCGGTGCTGTCCGTTCAAGGCGCGCCGGTTTTCGCGCAAGGCCAGGTCCAGGCGGGGGTATCAGCGGCCGTGAAGGGCGAGATTCAAGTCGCCTCGCTCGGCGCCGAGGTCGGCCGGATCGCGAAAAGTGGAGAGGACATCTTTCTCGGCGACAGGATTAGCTCCGGCGCCAATGCCGGCATGCAGGTGCTGTTGCTGGACGAGACCGTTTTCACGATCGGTGCCCAAAGCGCGATCACGATCGATGAGTTTGTCTATGACCCCACGACCGATACCGGCACGGTGGCGGCGGAAGTCGTCCGGGGCACGTTCCGTTTCGTGACCGGACGCATAGCCCAACAAAAACCCCGCGCCATGGCGGTCAAGCTTCCGGTCGGCGCCATCGGGGTCCGCGGCACCATCGTGGCGGGCCGGGTCGACGGCGACTCCAGCCTCGTGGTCTTGCTCGGCCCCGGCGCGAATACCGATACCGAGGAGCGACTTGGACGCATCCTGGTAAGCAATGCCGGACAGACGGTGGAGATTTCCCGCGCCGGCTTCGCGACCCGGATCGACGGGGTGGGAGCGCCGCCGATTGAACCGTTCCGGCTGCCGGCGGCCGATCTGCGCGCGCTCACCCGAGCAATCGATCAAGGCGCGGCATCCCTACGGGACAAGGGCGGCAAGGATACCGAGACTCAGCGGGGTCAAAACGGTTCGCGATCAGGCGATCAACGGGAGGGTCGGTCCACGACCACCACCCGGCGAGGCCAACCCAACGCGAAAAGCGACCAACAACGCAATGCTGGTCCGAACAACGGCAACCAACAAAACCAAGGCACGACACCGCCCCCTTCTCAAACCACCATCACGCCGCCCCCCCAAGAGAATGGTGGGAATGCCGGAAGTCTCGCCGGAGAGGGCCAGGTCGCCGCGAACCAGAACGCCAACAACACGATCAACACCGGCGGCGCGGCGCAGGACGGCGACAAGCTGGTCAATGACGCGACCCAGGGCGACCCGCTCAACGAGTTGCCGCCGGTGAAGAACGGGGTGGCGACGTTCGAGGAGTTGCGGCGGATCCGGACCGGGGTTCATACCTACGAGATCGATGCGCCATTCCGGCAGAGTCGTCTCAGTGGCGCGGACTCGAACATTCAAGGCAAGATGAAGTTTCGCCTGGATTTTGATTTTGGCGCTCGTACGCTTGGCGGCGGAGGTTCCTCGCTGAACCTCAACACGCTTCAGAACGGCGGAAACATCAATTTCGTGTCACCGATTCAAAAAAGGTCTTATCTCGAGGACACGGGCCTCGCCTCGAAGGTTCTCGATCCTAACGGCATCGACCCACCCGAGGTTAGCGGATCGACGATTGAGGTGCGCAACGCCAACGGCATCATCGCTCAGACGGTTCGCGCTGACATCGTCTACAAGGACGGTTTCGGCAATCAGGGTTCCGGTTCGGGAGAGTCAGGCCCGCGCGTTAAATAGGTCGGCACGGGAGTAGATGGTCGACGATCTGGACTTGGAGCCGTACCGGCATGCTTCGATGGCTTAAACTGATCATCCCCGCGGCATTTCTTTTGCTCGCGCTCACCTTGCGTTTCCAGGACCCGGTTCTGCTGCAGGAGTTCCGTTACCGGATCTTCGACAACTATCAGCGGCTCTCGCCCAGGGTTTACACCGACATGCCGGTGCTGGTGGTGGATATCGACGACAAGACGCTGGCGAAACACGGTCAATGGCCTTGGCCTCGAACGGTCGTCGCCGAACTCGTGGCGCGCCTGATGAACGCCGGCGCGGCGGTGGTGGCACTCGATATCGTGTTCGCTGAATCGGACAGAACCTCGCCGGAGAACCTTGTGGCCGGATTCGGCGACGGCCCCGCCGCTCAACTGGTGCGCGCCGCGATCGGCTCCGGGGAGCTCCCCAAGCATGACACGATCCTGGCGGACGTCCTCTCCCAAGGCCCCTCCGTCGGGGGTTTTATCCCGACAAACGGTAAGGCGGAGCGTCTCCCCCTTGTAAAAACAGGCCTGGCCCATTCCGGGGATGATCCCGAGCCTTTTCTGCGGGCGTATCCCGGCGCCATCGCGAACATCCCAGAAATCGACGAAGCCTTGGCGGGCGGTGGCAGCCTGAGCCCGGTTTTTGATTCCGACGGCGTGATCCGGCGCGTGCCGCTCTTCGTCCTGGTCGGTGGACAGATCTATCCCTCGCTCGCCGCCGAAGCCCTGCGAGTGGCGCAGGGCGCGCCATCCATGATCATCAAGTCCTCCGGCGCCAGTGGCGAGACGGCGTTCGGTGAAAACACCGGTGTCAACCAGATCAAGATCGGCCAATTCGTGGTGCCGACGGATGCCCAGGCGGCGATGTGGCTGCGCGACACCGGCGGGGTCGCCAGGCGCATGATACCAGCCTGGACGATCATGGACGGGAGCGCGGAGGCGGAACGGCTTGAAGGCGCGGTGATCTTTATCGGAACCAGCGCCGCCGGCCTTAAGGATCAGCATTCGACACCGCTCGATCAGGCTACCACGGGGGTCACGCTGCATGCCCAGATGATCGAGCAGATACTGCTTGGTGATTTTCTGGAGCGTCCCGACTGGGCCGACGGCGTGGAAATGCTGTTCATGCTGTTCATGGGCCTGATCATGTTGGCGGTGTTCTGGATTCCCAAACTCGGCACCGCCGGCGCGAGTGTCATCAGCGGCGCCATGGTGTTCGGCGCCATCGGGTTTTCCTGGTACGCCTATACCGATCTGAAGATGCTTTTTGATCCGATGTATCCCAGCATCGTCGGGGTCCTGGTCTATAGCGGCACGTCCTTCTTGAGATTCCTGGATACCGAGCGCGAGCGCAGCCGGGTTCGCTCGGCGTTCAGCCATTACATGACGCCGAGCCTGGTGAACCGCCTGGCCGAGGATCCCAGTCAACTTAAACTCGGCGGCGAAATGCGGGATCTTACGCTGTTGTTCTGTGACATCCGCGGCTTCACGACGATCTCGGAGCGCCTGGATGCCAATGAGTTGACGGAGTTGATCAATCGGTTCCTCACCCCGATGACCGAAATCATCATGGAGTCCGAGGGCACGATCGATAAATACATGGGTGACTGCATCATGGCATTCTGGAACGCCCCACTGAACGTGCCGGAGCATCGGCGCCTCGGCGTCAGGTCCGCGCTCCAGATGCGAAAACGCCTGGTGGCCCTGAATTCCGAACTGGCCTTGGAGAGCGCGGCCAAGAATGAGCCGCCGATTGAGCTCGGCATCGGGATCGGGCTCAATTCCGGTATCTGTTGCGTGGGTAATGTCGGTTCGGACCAGCGGTTTGACTACTCGGCCCTCGGCGATACGGTGAATCTCGCGGCGCGCCTGGAAGGCCAGTGCAAGACCTACGGCGTCGAGGTGATCATCAGCGAGGGAACCTTGCAGGGTCTCGAGGACATGGCGGTTCTGGAACTTGACTTGATCCAAGTGAAGGGCAAGACCGAGCCGATCCGCATCTTCACGGTGGTGGGAGAGGAGGACCTCGCGGAAAGCGCCGGGTTCAAGGCGCTGGAAGTACATCATCGCGCCATGCTGGAACACTACAGAGCCCAGGACTGGGCGGCGGCGCGGGAGGAAATCGCGCGCGCGCGCGTGGTATCCGACGAAGCCGACCTACCGATGGAGGGAACCTACGAGCTCTACGCCGAGCGCGTTGATGACTATGAGGAAAACCCGCCTGGCGCCGATTGGGACGGCGTCTATGTATCCCTTACGAAGTAGCTAACCCTCGTCCCAGGATTGTTCGGAAGCAAGCAACGGATATCGCAAGGCTGGGTGCCCGTGGTTTCTTGATCGCGAATTCACGGAGAAACCATCAATGTCAGAGCTTCGAATGGGCGCGCCCGAGTGGTTGATGTTGATCGCGCTGTCCGTCGTGTGGGGCGGATCGTTCTTCTTCGCTGAAATCGCGCTCCGCGCCTACGGGCCGATGACCATTGTCGCGATCCGTGTTTGTATCGGCGCCATGGGCCTCGTGATGCTTGTCCGCGCGCTCGGCCAATCCCTGCCGACGCGCGTCGCCGCGTGGCGTGATCTGTTCGTCATGGGCGCGCTGAACAACGCGGTCCCGTTCTCGCTGATTGTTTGGGGGCAAATTCATATCGATAGCGGAACCGCGTCGATCCTTAATGGCACGACACCGTTCTTCACGATCCTGCTGGCTCATTTTCTACTCGTCGGCGAGCGTATGACTGGCGCCAAGATCGCGGGTATCGGGTTTGCCGTGATCGGTGTGGCGGTATTGGCGGGACCGTCCGCGGTGGAGGGTCTGACGCAAACAATCGAAGGACAAGCCGCCGTTCTACTCGCCGCGATATCCTATGCCTTCGCGGGAGTGTGGGGGCGTAAACGGCTTTCGGGTCTCGCATCGACCCCGGCCGCCGCGGGCATGTTGTTGGCCTCCAGCGTGATCATGGTGCCCCTGGCACTTGCCTCCGAGGGGATGCCGGAGTTACCCGGAGGCATGGAGATGTGGGGCGCGTTGCTCGGCATCGGACTGTTGAGCACGTCGCTTGCCTATCTCCTCTATTTCAGGATCCTGGCGGCGGCGGGCGCAAGCAATCTGCTGTTGGTCACGATGCTGATCCCGGCAAGCGCGATGGTACTCGGCGTATCCATTCTAGGCGAGGAAATCCAAGTCAGCGCCCTCGCCGGCATGGGGCTCATCGCGCTCGGTCTGGCGGTAATCGACGGCAGGCTGTTTCGGCGTTGGCTTTCGGATGGGGACACCGCATGAGGGATCTGGCCACTTTGGAGTGGGACCGTATCACGACGGAACTGGACACCGATGGTTTCGCGGTTACCGGGCCGCTGCTTTCCGAGGTTGAGTGCGACACCCTCTCGGACGGTTATGACGATGACCGGTTGTTCCGAAGCCACGTAGTCATGGCGCGGCACGGGTTCGGCCTTGGCGAGTACAAGTATTTCCAGTATCCGCTGCCCGATATCGTCGCCGATTTGCGCCAGGGCGTTTATCCGCGCCTCGTGCCACTGGCGAACCGCTGGGCCGAAACCATGCGTTTGGAACATCGATATCCGGCGAGTATGGATGCTTTCACGCGACGGTGCCACGAGGCCGGACAGGGCAAGCCAACGCCTTTGATGCTTCGTTACGGGCCCGGTGATTACAACCGTCTGCACCGGGACCTTTATGGTCCGCTGGCCTTTCCGATCCAGATGGCCGTGTTATTGAGTGACCCGGAAGATTTCGAGGGTGGTGAGTTCATGCTGGTCGAGAACCGCCCCCGCATGCAGGCACGCGGCGAGGTGGTTGGTCTTCGCCGGGGCGAGGCGGTGTTGTTCGCGGTGAACGAACGCCCGGTTTGGGGAACGCGCGGCTCCTACCGGGTTTCAATGCGCCATGGGGTCAGTCGACTTCGGTCCGGCACCCGCCACACGCTCGGCGTGATCTTCCACGACGCGCAATAGTTTACCGGGGGTTACTCGGGCCAGCGATGATGTGAAGCTAGCGCGAAGGTGTTATGCGTCAACGTCTCAATCGGCTCACCGGTATCAGCGTTGCGAAACTTGTAACCGAGCCCAGAAAGAAGCGTCTTTATGGCTTCGCTATCACGGCTTGTTTCGAAAAGAATGATGGGGAGCTTGGCAGTGAGCATATCGCGCGCTCCGGACAACACGTCCAATTCATAACCTTCGACATCGATTTTTATAATGTCCGGTAACGTTCGGCTCGCGGCCTCAACA
>JAYOIK010000012.1:0-76033 GCA_038118725.1 Alphaproteobacteria bacterium
CAGGCCCAGGGGAATCCCTTTCTTACGATTCTATGATCATTGAACCTGCTCTAGGCGCCGAATTTTGGTTGTTGAGGACGAACCGTTAAGCGCGGAACTAGTGCGTGTGCTGCTAGAGGATCTTGAATTCGAGGTCGACCTGGCGACGGACGGCGCCCAGGCCGTGGCGCGCGCGACGGAGACCGCCTACGATCTCATCCTGATGGACTTCTTTCTCCCGGTTTTAAGTGGCTTGGAAGCGGTCGAGGTCATTCGTGGCAATGAGAACGCGGCGTCGAGCGCCGTTCCGATCGTCGCGCTGACCGCCAGTGACAGTTCCGCGAACCATCAGGCCTGTTTGGACGTGGGGATGAACGATTTCCTCCTTAAACCGCTGGGCCGCGACGCGCTTTCCGCAATGCTGATGAAATGCGGCGTGCTGGACCCGGAGCACACGGGCGTTCCCGCGTCGAAGGACCCGTTCCTCAGCGACGGCTTTGATCCGACCCGGATCGAGGATCTGCGTCGGGTCATGGACAAGGATGATTTCAATGCCGTGATCGCTCAGGCGGTTTCCAGCCTGGACGGCCATCTCGCGGTGATTGGACGAGAGGCGGAGCGGCGCGACGACCAACGCCGGGCCTTTCACCGGATTGTCTCGCTCTCTCATGATCTTGGTTTCGTCTCGCTCGGTCGACGCGCGCGCGACCTGGAGGAAGCCTTGGGAGGGGGAGAGACCCTGGAGCCGCCGCGGCGCGGCGCGTTCCTCGCGGATGCCGAAACCGTGCTCGGCACTCTGCGCTCCATGGCCGAGACCGGGTGACGGAGACCGCCTGAATGCCCGCCGGAAAGCATAAGGTACTGTTGCTGGAGGACGATCCGGTCCGGGCGTTGATCTTCGAATCCGTGGTTAAGCGCGGCGTCGGCGACATGATGACCTGTCCGGACGTTGCCACGGCGCTTCGTCATCTCCGGGGCCGCAAGTTCGATCTCTGCGTCGTGGATCTCGGTGTCTATCTGAAGGGCGAGGAGTTCGACGACCGCGGCGGCATCGAATTCATTGCCACCGCCCGCGCCGAGATCACCCGCACGATGCCGATGATCGTGGTCACCAGCGTGCGTGATCCGAACGCGCTGATTCCCTGTTTCGAGGCGGGCGCCGACGACTATGTGGTCAAGGACGAGACCATGGAGGCAACTTTCAAGCGTATCCGCTCCTGGCTAAACGGCGCGCCGTACACGAACACCTATCTGGAGCAGAAACGCCGCGAAGTACTCTACGCGCTCCGAGCGATGGAAGCCGCCAAGGAAGACGTCGAGTGGATTTGACGGGGATTGTGGTGGGCGAGCTGAAATAGACGCCAGCCAAAGGCGGTAACCGTCGCCCTGGCGAAAGGCAGGGCCTACAGCTCGTGGATCCCGGGTGCCGTTTGGCCCCCTCAAGTTCACCGTCGCCCTTGCGAAGGCAAGGGCTTGTGCCGTGAACGTTGACCACGCGGGAGATTTCCGACCGGATCGATCTCCCGTTGACCGCCAACGCTGGCGGCAAGAGCCCTGACCTACGTCAGGGCGACGTAAACAAGCGTCTCGGCGATTGAATACCGCGACTCGGTATCAATACCCCCGTTCCCAATCGATGATGTTCTCCAACGATTCCCCGGCGACATAGCGCTTGAGGTTTTCGACGAACAGCGCGTTGCCCTTGTGGGTGTTGATATCCGCCGCCGCCGAGATGTGCGGCGTGATCAGGACCCGGGGGTCGTCCCATAACCGGTCGTCCGGGGGGCGGTCGAATTCCCCGACATAGACATCCAGCACCGCCCCGCGCAGCTTATTGGCCGCCAGCGCGCGGATCAGCGCCTCCTCGTCGATGATCTCGCCGCGCGCGATGTTGAGCACCACCGCCCCGTCCTTCATCGCCGCGAAGGCCTCGTCACTGATAAGTTTTTCGGTCTCCGGCGTCCATTGACAGCACACCGCCACGAAGTCGCTCTCGACCAGCAGGTCATGCAACCCGTCGGCGGCGCGGATCTCGGTGAAGCCCTCGGTCGGCGCCGCCGCGCTTCGCCGCGTGCCGACGACCCGCATGCCCGCCGCCGCGCAGAGCCGCCCGACCTCGCGCCCGATACCGCCCGCGCCAACCACGCAGACCGTCTTGCCGGCAAGCTGCATGGGCTTGTACTCCCGCGCCCGCATACGCTTCTCGCCGCGCTCGATCTCGGCGACGTGCAGGCCCTTGGCGAAGTGCAGGATGCCGGCCAGCGTATACTCGGCGATCGGCAGGTTATGGGCGTAGCCGCGGCTCGAGGTTACCACCACCTCGGAGTTCCAGAGATCACCCCGCAACATGTTCGAGCTTCCGGCCGGCCGCTGATGCACCCATTTCAGCTTCGGTCCCCGGGCCCTTAGATCTAGGGGGAAGGGGAAGCCGACAATCACGATCTCCGCCTGGGCCAACAAAGCGTCCCGCTCCCCGCGCGTGCCCTGACCGTTCGAGCCCTCGGCGACATAGCGCTGGGAGGTGAATTCCGGCCAGGTCTCGCGGATCTCGCCGTCAAACCAGTTCGGCGCCATGGTCAGCGAGACATCGGGCGAGACGGCCTGGATCTCGTCCTGAATCGCCTGAGGCAGTGGGGTTAGAGAGAGGATGTTCAAACTCAAGCTCCCGCCTCCCAGGCCAGGGGCGCGACAACATTGATGTCGCTCACCACGTCGATCACCACCGGCCGGTTTGCCTTGAGCGCGGTCTGGAAGGCTTCGGCTATGTCGCCGGGTCGTTCGACGCGGATGCCGAGCGCGCCCATGTCCTCGGCGATCTTGGCGAAGTTGGTCTCGTTCTGGACCCACATCTCGTTGGAGCGCTCGGTCGGCTTGCCGTCATAGAGACGGATCATGCCGTTCAGCGCCTGATTGCCGGAGTGGTTGTTGTTGATCACCGTGATCGTGTTCACGCCGTTGCGCACGGCGGTTTCGACCTCGGCCATGTGGTACCAGAAGCCGAGATCTCCCATGAAGCAGATCACCGGACGTTCCGGGGCGCCGCATTTGGCGCCGATCGCCGCCGGGAAGGCCCAGCCGAGATGACCGGCGCTGCGGATATAGCTCTGACCGGGATGGCGCTGTTCGAACATGCCGCCCATCCACATGCCGGAATGGCCGGTGTCGACGACGACGATGGCGTCCTCGGGCATCGCCTCGGAAAGCTCGTGAACGATCCGCGCGGGGTGGGTCGGCGTCGCGTCGGAGCGATAGGTCTCGGCGTAGTCGTCCTTGTAGGACTTGCGGATCTCCTGGACCTTCTCGATCCAGGCGCCGCGGCCGGCGGGGACGGGGGTATTGTGCTCGGCCATCCGCTCCAAGGTTGCCTTGGCGTCGCCGACAACCGAGACGTCGGTCGGATAGTTGCGTCCGGTCACGCCCGGATCGATGTCGATGTGAATGGACGCGGTACCCTCGGCGGGGATGGTCCAGAAATGCGTGGTCATGCCGCCGGCCCGGGTGCCGATGAAGATCACCAGATCAGCCGCCGCGACCACCTGATTGGCGGAGCGGCGCGAATAGGTGCCGACGACGCCGACCGAAAGCGGGTTGTCCTCGAGGATCGCGTCCTTGGCGTTGAGCGAGGTCGCGACTGGGACCTGCATCTGCTCGGCCAGATGCACCAGGGCCTCGTTGGCGCCGGAGCTTCTGACGCCGCCGCCGGCGACGATGACGGGACGTTCGGCGGCCGCGATCCGGTCCACCGCCTCGCGCACCCGCTCCGGGTCCGGTTGCGGGCGATCCGGCGGCACCTGGCCGTAGCGCGGCTCGGTCACTTCGTCCCAGTCGATCTCGGCGCCCTCGACCGCCTGACCGGTATTGCCGGCGAGTTGCAGATGGACCGGGCCGGGGCTGCCGGCGGTGGACATCCGAAACGCCTGGCGCAGCATGTCCGGAAGCCGGTTCGGGTCATCGATGGCGGCGTTCATCTTGGTATAGGGCGTAAAGGCGGGCAGATCGTCGACCTCCTGATAGGCCCAGCGATCACGGTGATCGGCCTCGCGCCCGCCGGTAAGCGCGATCAGCGGCGCCTTGGCGAGATGGGCATCGCGAATGCCCGCGCAGAGATTGAGCGCGCCGACGATCTGGGCCATGCAGATGCCGGGACGCCCGGTTGCGCGGGCATAGCCGTCGGCCATGTAAACCGCGCCGGCTTCGGAATGGGCGTGGATGCGCTTGATGTCCGTGCGCTTCTCCAGCTCCATTAGCATTCGGCGCAGCACCGCCGGCAGATAGAAGACATGGGTGACGCCATAGGCCTTGAACATATCGGCCATCACGGCCGCGACGGTCTGCTTCGCCATTTCGAGTGCACTCCCAGCATGCGCGGTTTCGGCGGAGAGTAGTCAGGCGAAGGAGCGCTGTCGACGGCGGCGCGGTCTCGCCTCCTAGATATCAAACAGCGGGTATGACGTGGGGGTCAGGTGGATTTCTCCACCGGTTCGGACCCGGGCTCGGGCGCGTGCGCATCGTCTCCCCCGGCCTGCTGGTCCTCGTCGTCATGGCGCCGGCCCGCGCCCAGCGCCATGCTTTCGTGGTGAAAACGTCGGTCGGGGCCGATATAGCTCTCGCTCTGCACGAACAGGCGCGGCTCGCTCGCGACCCATGCGAGGCGATCGTAGATCAGAGTCGGGGACAGAGGTTTGGCGATGATCATGTTACCGCCGGCGTCCCTCGCGCGCAGGATGTCGCGCTCGCGCCCGTGGCCGGTCAGAAAGATGATCGGGATGAAGCGGGTCGAGCTGTTGATATCGGCGCGGATCGCGTGGGCGACATCAAAGCCGCTGACCACCGGTACCGCCATTTCGCAGAACAGCATGTCAATGCCTCGGACCGGCACTTCGCGTTGCGCCACGTCGCCGGCGGCGACTTCATGGACCTTGCGCGCGCCGAAACCGTGCAGAATGCCGCTGACGATCGCCCGAACATGCTGGTTCGGGTCCGCCACCATGAAGGTCAGATCCTTGAGGTTCAGATCATTTGACATCGAGGAGGCATTCCTTCGCGGCCTGTCGCTTGCACGGATACCGGTCGAAGACCCGCCAGGAGATGAATTTGACCACGCTATTGGGCGGCCAATATAAGTCGGTCACACTGGGGCTGGAAGAATTACTAGCGCGGCGGTCGGCGTCGCGAGGAAGGGCCGGAGCATGGATATTGGATTTATCGGACTGGGAGCGATGGGCAGGCCGATGGCGGTCAATCTCGTCGACGCCGGATATGGTCTCGTTGTCTGCGATACCGACGAGAGCAAGACCGCGATCCTCGCCCAACGGGGCGCGACCGTCGCTAGGACAGCCAAGGAGGTCGCGGACGGCGCGGATTTCGTGCTCGCCTGCATGCCCAATCTCGATGCGGCCGAAGCCGTCGCGATCGGGGCCGACGGCGCGGTCGGAGGCGGACGCGCCAAGGCCTTCGTCAATCTCGGCACCACCGGAAGCGCCTATTCCCGCGATGTCGCGGACGCGATGGCGGCCGAGGGCAAGGCCTTTCTCGACGCGCCGATCTCCGGCGGACCGCTGGGCGCGGAGGCGGGGACATTGGGGATCATGTGCTCGGGCGATCAGGCCACGTTCGAGGCCTTGAAACCGGCGCTGGAGGCGATTTCCGGCAAGCTCGTCTATCTCAACGACAAGCCCGGCGCGGCGCAGACCATGAAACTGGTCAACAATATCATTTCCTTCGGCAATCTCTCGGTGGCGCTGGAGGCGATGACACTCGGGGCCAAGGCGGGTCTTGACCCCGAACAGATGCTCGAGGTGATCAATGCCTCCTCCGGACGCAACAGCGCGACGGAAACCAAGATCCCGAACCATGTGCTGAACCGCAAATTCGATTATGGCGGCGCGATGTACATCATCGAAAAGGATCTCGAACTCTGGCGCCGCGAGGCCGAGGCCTATCAGACGCCGATGTGGCTAGGGTCCAATATCCGCACGCTCTTCATGCAAAGTATCGCCGAGGTCGGGCGTGACGCGGATCTGACCGATCTGGCGCGCACCCTGGAAAAGATGGCGGGCGTGGAGATTCCCAAGACCCGGTAGGATCGCCAGCGGCCGGTCTACGCGGCTTCGAACGGTGTCGGAGATGGTGACCTCGCCGCCATCTCCTCGTTCAAGGTTTTGACGATCTCGCGCAAGACCAAATCACCGTCGCGGCTCGGATGCCAGTACCCATAGAGCCGGATCGGGTCCTGCTCGAAGGGGAAAGGGTGGATGGCGACCGGCCAACGCTGGGCGAGTTCCTTGGCGACCCGCTCGGTGACGGTGGCGATCATTTTCGTGCCGCGAATGAAATGCGGGACCAGGGAGTAAGACCACACCGAGATCCGCCTTGTTCGGCGAACCCCTTGCCGCCGCATCGCTTCATCGTCCTCGAAGGTCATCTGATGTTCGAAATAGCGGACGACCACATGGCGGCTTTGATTGTAGATGTCCCTGTTTAATGCACCGGCCTGGATACCCTGGTGGGCGCAGGTCAGGCAGGCGAACCTGTCCTCGAAGGCCAAAAGGTTCGGCGCCTGATCCATGGCGAAAGCCTGACCGGCCAAAAGCAGATCCACGCTTCCCGAGCGGATCAGCTCACCTGAGTTTTCGGTCAGCGGGAGAATGTCGAACCGGAGATTCGGCATCGCCGCCGTGAGTGTCCCAATCGCGTTGGCGAGGCCGACTTCGAGCATGTAGTCCGAGGCCACGATCTGGAGCGTGCGGTCGACCGAAGCGAGATCGCCGGCCGGCGAATGGGCGATGAACTCCCGGGCGTGGGACATCAGCGCGTTGACCGGGCCGAGCAGGCCGCGGGCGAACGGCGTCGGCACCAGGCCGCGCCCGGACTTCGTCAATAGTGGGTCTCCGAAATGCTCTCTCAATTGCGCCAGGATCGCGCTCATCGCAGATTGGCTGAGATGCAGTTTGTTGGCGGCCTTGGTGACGCTGCCCTCGGACAACAAGGCTTCCAAACAAACGAGCTGGTTAAGATCGAAGCCGTTCAAGCGCATGACATTTCATCCACGAAATCGATGTTAACTCATCATAAATATCAATTTTACAGATGTATTGAACTCAAGGACAGTGCGTCGCGCGATAGCTGTCGTGATGTCCCGGAGGCGCGGTTCGATGAAGGCAATGTCAATCGACACACGGAATGGCGGCGATTCCAATCTCGCCGAACGCTACGAAGCCGATGGGTTCGTGTTCCCGATCGAGGCGGTTTCCCGCGATGACGCGGGCCGGGTTCGAAGTGATCTTGAAGCCGCGGAGGCGGAATTGGCGGAGGACCCCGAGCGCCTCGGCCTCCTGCGTGCCTATCCCGACCGACTGCTGCCGTCCTTTGACGCGCTGATCTGAGGGGAGGCATTGCTCGACGCCGTCCGTCCGATCCTCGGCGAGGATCTCCTGGTCTGGAGTTCAGCCTTGTTCATCAAGGAACCGAATTCCACCCATATCGTGAGCTGGCATCAGGACCTGACTTATTGGGGGTTGGATGACGCGGAAGAGGTTACCGCCTGGGTCGCGCTATCCGCGTCGAACGAGGAAAGCGGCTGCATGCGTTTCGTGCCGTGCAGCCACAAGAAGCGGCTCGTGCCCCATGTGGATACATTCTCGGACAACAACCTCTTGTCGCGGGGCCAGGAAATCGCGGTGGATGTCGATGAGGGCGATGGGGTGAGCGTCGTTCTGGAGCCTGGCCAAGCATCGCTGCACCACGGACATCTGTTTCACTCATCGGGGCCGAACCGTACGTCGGACCGTCGGATCGGCGCGGTGGTGCGCTTCATTAAGCCATCGATGAAACAAAGCAGCGGCGACAAGACTCTGGTGACGCTGGCTAGCGGAGAGGACCGGCACGGCAACTTCAAGGTCGTGGGCGCGCCACGTGGGCGGCTAATGGACGAGGATCTCGCGCTTTGCCGCGCGGATGCCGAAATCAGGCGGAAAGTCCTTTACGAGGGAGTCGATGTTTCCGAAGGTAAACGCTATTGAGTTGTTAGATTAAGGGACTGGGAAACAGGGTATGGCAGAGGCACGCAAGAAGCTGACAATCCCCGACTTGAAGGCCAAGAAAGAAGCGGGCGAACGGCTCGTCATGGTCGCGGTGGGAGAAGTCCTGAGCGCCGCCTGGGCGGAACGCGCCGGCATCGACATTCTCGGTATCGGCGACAGCTTGGGTATGACGCTCTACGGGCATGAGAACACGCTCGCCATCACGGTCGACCAGATGATCGAGCATACCCGCGCGGTACGCCGGGGCGCGCCGAACACCTTCGCTCTCAGCGCGATGCCCTATGGCTCCTACGCGACCAAGGACATCGCGGTGAGCAACGCCATTCGCATGATGAAGGAGAGCGGCGCCGACGCCCTCAAGCTGCAGGGCGGGCGCGAGATCTTCGACATCATCAAGGCGGTTTCCGACGCCGGCGTGCCGGTGATGAGCCATGTCGGGCTGGTTCCCCATCACGTGCACAAGCATGGCGGTTTTCGCATGCAGGGCCGCACGGCGGAGGCCGCGCTGACCATCATCGACAATGCCAAGGCGATCGAGGAGGCCGGCGCCATCGGCCTGGAGATCGAGGCGGTGCCCTATGAAGTCGGCAAGGCCATCGACGAGGCGGTTTCGATCTTCACGTTTTCGATCGGAGCCGGGGCCGCCGGGACCTGTCAAATGCTGAACGGTTACGACCTCATCGGCGCCTTCGATACCTTCAAGCCGAAATTTGCCAAGCGTTACGGGAATGTGGTTGAAGTCGCGGTCGAGGCGTTCAAGGCCTACGCGGCCGATGTGCGGTCCGGGGCGTTTCCGGATGATGATCACACCTACAAAATGAACGCGGATGAAGTCGCCAAGCTGAAACAGGCCTTGGTCAGTCAAGAGGAAGCGAAATGAGCACTGAACGTGTTGTCCGCCCCCGTCGCAGCTTTATCTTTTCGCCGGGCCTGAAGCCGGAGATGTTTCCCAAGGCCTTGGCCAGCGGCACGGATATCGTCTGTGTCGAGCTGGAGGACGGCATCGCGCCGAAGGACAAGGAGGCCGCCCGGCGCAACGCGATCGCGTTGTTCGCCGAACCCCAGGCCGATGACGGCGTGGAGCGGATCGTTCGGATCAATTGCCTGCGCGAGGCTTTCGGTCTCGCCGATGTGCAGGCCGTGCTCGCGACCGATACCCCGCCGCCGGCCCTGATGCTGCCGAAGGTGCGGACGGCCGATGAAGTGGTCTGGCTCGATAATCTGCTGACCGAGCGCGGGCATGACACCCGCCTGCACGTGATCATCGAGACCAACGCGGCATTGGAGGCGGTTTACGACATCGCTAAATCCAGCCCTCGGATCGATGCGCTGTTCTTCGGCGGTGTCGACATGGCGGCGGAACTACGCTGTAAGAACGCCTGGGAGCCGCTGCTCTACGCCCGCTCGCGGATTGTGCACGCCGCGGCCGGGCAGGGCCTCGACGTGATTGACGTGCCCTATCTCGATCTGGAAGACCCCGAGGGCATGCGCCGCGAGGCGGAACTTGTCCGTGATCTGGGCTTCAGCGGCAAGGGCTCGATCCATCCCAAGCAGATCGGCATTCTGAACGAGGTCTTCACGCCAGACGAGGCTTCCATCGCCCATGCCCGACGGATCATCCAAGCCTTCAAGGAAGCCGATACCGGTCTTGTGGTGGTGGATGGCAAGCTGATCGAAAAACCGGTGCTGCGCGACATGCACCGCATTATCTCGATCGCCGAACGGATCGCGGGTTAGCGCCGCGGAATGAACGCCTAATTCGAGGGATGTGACGATGAATACGGACAGCGCCGTGGCCTGTTGCGGGCCGGGTTATGCCTCGCCCGCCGAGGCGATGCAAGCGCCGCGTGAAAAGCTGCTCTATACGATCGCGATCTATGTCGGCACGGGCATTCAAAAGCCGGATTACCTGGCGACCATCGACGCCGATCCCGATAGCCCGACCTATAGCCAGGTGATCAGCCGGCTGGAGATGCCGGGGATCGGCGACGAGCTTCACCACATGGGCTGGAACGCCTGTTCATCCTGTCATGGCGATGCCAGCAAGGAGCGGCGTTATCTGATCGTTCCGGGGGTGCGAAGCTCGAACCTTCATATCGTAGACTGCGTGACCGATCCGCGCAACCCGCGCCTGCACAAGGTGATCAAGGGCGACGAGATCAAGGCGCGCACCAACCTTTCCGCCCCGCACACGGTGCATTGCCTCGGCTCGGATATCATCATTTCCATGCTCGGCGACGCCAAGGGAAACGCCCCCGGCGGTTATCTGCACCTTAATGAGGATTTCGAGATCGTCGGGCGCTGGGAGAACTCGATGGGGGACATCAAGTTCTCCTACGATTTCTGGTATCAGCCGCGCCACAACGTCATGGTCACCAGTGAATGGGCGGCCCCGAACACTTTCATGCCGGGCTTTGATCTCGAGGAAGTCGGGCATCTCAAATACGGGCGCGAATTGCATCTCTGGGATTTCGAGAAGAAGGAACCCAAGCAGAGTTTCTATCTCGGCGAGGACGGCCTGATTCCGCTGGAGGTGCGCTTCCATCACGACCCGGCCTCCAGCCACGGCTTCGTCGGCGCAGCGTTGTCGGCCAATATCATTCACTGGTGGAAGGACGAGGCGGGCGAGTGGCAATGGGAGAAGATCGTCGATGTCGGGAACGAGCCGCACCCTGAATGGCCGATCCCCATTCCCGGCGTTATCTCGGTGATCCTGCTCTCCATGGATGACCGGTTTCTGTATCTCTGCAACTGGCTGCACGGCGACATCCGGCAATACGACATCTCGGACCCGCATAACGCCAAGCTGACCGGACAGGTCTGGATGGGCGGGCTTTTGCAAAAAGCGCCGGTGGTGAACGGACGCGAGGTCGCTGGCGGCCCGCAGATGATCCAGCTCAGCCTCGACGGCAAGCGGCTCTATGTGACCACCTCGCTTTTCTCCACCTGGGATAATCAGTTCTACCCCGAGATCCGCACCAAGGGCGGGGTGATGCTGATGGTCAATTGCGACTCCGAAAACGGCGGTATGGAAATCGATCCGAATTTCATCGTCGATTTCGGCCAGGAGCCGAACGGTCCGTCCCGCTGTCACGAAACCCGCTATCTGGGCGGCGATTGCACCAGCGACATCTGGCTATGAGCGAGCGGGTGGTGACCCTCGCCAACCGGGCCGGCGCGACATTTAGGGTCAGCGCCCGACGCCCGCTCCTGGACAGCCTGCGGGAGCAGGGGGTGGATCTGCCCTATGGCTGCAAATACGGCGGCTGTATCACTTGCGCGGCCAAGCTGACCGCCGGCGAGATTGACCAGCGCGCCCAGAAGGCCTTGAACAACCGTCAGATCAACGACGGCTATGTGATCCTGTGCGTCGCTCGGCCGGTCACGGATTGCACTCTGGAGATCGGTGCCGAGAGTCACGACAAGCTCTATCGCAATCCGTTTCTCGACCCGCTCGCGCCGCACGAGTTGAAAGCCGATATCGCCACGCCTCTCGAGGACACGCTATGAGCTACATGGACCATGACCAGGAATACGCGCCGGAATATCTGGCCGGCATTCTGAAATCCGTCAAAACCATCGCCATGGTCGGCGCCAGCGCCGATCGGACGAAGTTTTCATACGGCGTGCTAAGGGTGCTGCACGAGACCGGCTATGACATGATCCCGGTCAACCCGACCTTGGCGGGACAGGAAATCCGGGGGCTTCCAGTCTATCCGTCTCTCGCCTCGATAGACCGGCCAGTGGATATGGTCGAGGTGTTTCGCCGCCCAGAGGATCTGCCGGAGATCGCGCGCGAGGCGGTGGCGATCGGCGCCAAGGTGTTGTGGGGCCAGATCGGCGTGCGAAATGACGAGGCCGCCCGCATCGCCGAGGACGCGGGCATGAAGGTGGTGATGAACCGCTGCCCCAAGATCGAGTTGTTCCGCCCGTTCTGGAAACCCCGGCTCAACCAGGAAATTTGAGTCCCGTCACGCGGCGATGGCGTCGGGGATGAACACCGAATCCGCGTCATGCCTGACGCCGGCCCTGAGACAGAAGGCCGGGCGCAACAGGCACTCGGCGGTCACCACGGCCCCACTGTTGTCGGAAAGCTGGAAGCGTCCAGTTTCCATGCTCAGCACGCTGATATCCGCGATCATCCCGATCCCCAGGGTGCCGATCTGGTCTTCCATGCGCAGCATCTTGGCGGGGTTCGAGGTCACCATGGCGACGACCCGGTCGAGCGGCACACCGAGATGGATGAGTTCGGACATGGCGATGGTGAGATTGAACGGCGCGACCCCGAAGAACGGGTTTTCGCCTCGGATCTTGTCGTCTCCGGCATCCGGCACCGAGACATTGTAGCCATGCATGTCCGCGCCGAGCGTATCCGGGATGATCCCGGCATCGATGATCCGCTTGGCCGCGTCGAAGCTGAAATGAGAGCCGTGCCCCACATCGACCAGCAAGCCGCGTTCGTCGATCGCTTGCTGGAGGATCGGGTGTATCTCGCCGTTCTCGGAGACAAAGCCGCCGGGGTGCCGGGTGAACGGATGGGCCAGAATATCGCCTGGCTTCATGACCGGGATCAGTTCGCGGATCAGCTCGTCCGCGTCGGGAATGCGTCCTGAGTCATCCGTCGGCCAAAGCTGACCCAGATGGATATAGAGGGGCAGGTCGGTGGCGGTGGCGATCGCCTGGCCGAGCTTGATGACTTCCAGGCCCCAACGCGACTGGCCGCCGATCTCGGCATGGGCCTTGATGCCCTTCACCAAATCAAGGTTCTCCTTCGCGACCCGCACGGTGTGCTCGACATTGACGCCGGTCGGCCCATAGAGATCCGGGTAGAGATGCCCTTCCATGCCGCCGACCAGATAGGCGGAAATGAAGGCAAGGCAACGGCTGGCGGACGGCTCGGCGATGAAGTTTCTAAAGCCGCCGAAGGTCATGCAGCTCGGCCCGCCTTGGTCGATCAAGGTGGTGACGCCAGAGCGAACACCCACCAGGTCCGGCTCAAGTCCGAACTTGCCGGTGACGTGATGATAGACATGGGCATGAGTGTCGATCATGCCGGGGATGACCAGCTTACCCGACGCATCGATGCGTTGAAGCGCCTTTACCTCCTTGAGGCTCGGTTCGACGGCGGCGATCCTGCCGTCCCGCACGCCCACGTCGTAGCGTCCGTCGAGCCCCGCCTTGGGATCGATCAGCCGACCGTTTTCGATTATGGTTTCCATCGCCGCGCCGCTCATCGATGCTCTCCCCCTGAGATGTCCAGACTCTTGATTAGTATGATCGCGCCGGCTCCGGAAAACAAAAGTTGTCTTGTGGGGTGATATGATCAGACTCATGGCCGGGATGGGTTAACGGGCCGGGGAGGGGCGACGAATGGATGGCGACGTGAAGGCGCTCGGCGAAGGCGGCGGTTTTGGGATCGGGGCCCGGGCGACGCGGCGCGAGGATCATCGCTTGCTGCATGGCAAGGGCCGCTTCGTCGGCGATATCAGGCTGCATGGCATGCTGGAGATGGCATTCCTTCGCAGTCCGATCGCGCATGGCCATATCTCCGGCATCTCCAAACCCGACGATGCCGGGACCCGTGTCTTCACCGCCCAGGACCTGGTGGGCGTGAACGGTATTCGCGCCGATTCCGGACTGCCGGGCTTCAAAAGCTCGACCCAGCCCATCCTCGCCGACACCAAGGTCCGCCATGTCGGCGAGCCGATCGCCGCGTGCCTTGCCGAGTCCCGCGCCAAGGCCGAGGATCTGGCGGAACTGGTGCGGGTCGACTTTGACGAAATCGCGGCGGTCCACGATTTGAGAAAGGCCCGTGACGCCTCGGCGCCGCTGTTGCACGACGACTGGGGCGAAAACGTTTTTCTAGAGAGCGCGGTTGATATCGAGTTCGAGGCGGCGATCAAGGACGCGGCCTCCGTTGTCACAAGACAGTACCAGACAGCGCGGCAATGCATGGCGCCGATCGAGGGCAGGGGGTTGGTCGCGGTCTGGGATCGCACGCTTGAGGTGCTGACCCTGCATTCCGCGACCCAGATGCCCCATATCGTGCGAACCGGCCTCGCCGGGTGCCTGGGCCTTGACCATGGACAGATCCGAGTGATCGCGCCGGATGTCGGCGGTGGCTTTGGCTATAAGGGGATCCTGCTGGCCGAAGAGGTTTGCGCCGGATTCCTGGCGATGAAGCTGGACCGCCCGATCCGCTGGATCGAGGACCGTCGCGAGCACCTCACCGGTGGCGCCAATTGCCGCGAGCATTACTACGAGGTGACCGGATACGCGGCGGCGGATGGGGAACTGCTCGCCGTGGATTGCTCGGCGATCGTTGATGCCGGCGCCTATTCCGCCTACCCGTTTTCCGCCTGCCTGGAATCGGCCCAGGTCGCGAGCATTCTGCCGGGGCCGTACAAGATGCGCGGCTATCGCTGCAAGACTTGGTCGGTAGCGACCAACAAGCCGCCGATCCTGCCGTTTCGCGGGGTCGCGCGCACGGGTGTCTGCTTCGCCATGGAATCGATGATGGACGCGCTGGCCCGCGATCTCGGATTGACGCCCGAGGCGATCCGGCACCGCAATCTCGTCGAGGCGGGCGAGATGCCGTTCACCAATATCACCAACAAGTATTTCGACAGCGGCGATTATCAGGAGGCCCTGAGCCGGGCCGTCGCGGCGATCAACGTCGAAGGCATTCGCGCGGAGCAAAAGAGCCAGACCGAACGATCGCGGATCGGCGTCGGGCTCTCGGTCTTTTGCGAACAGGGGGCGCATGGCACCTCGGTCTATCACGGCTGGGGCATCCCCATGGTCCCGGGTTTCGAGCAGGCGACGGCACGCCTAACGCCGGATGGTGGGCTGGAGTTGAGGGTCGGCGTGCACAGTCATGGCCAAGGGCTTGAGACCAGCCTCGCGCAGATCGCCCATGACCGGCTCGGCATCGCGCCGGACAAGATCAAGCTGGTGCACGGCGATACCGCCTATACGCCGTATTCCACCGGAACCTGGGGCTCGCGCTGCATCGTCATGGCCGGCGGCGCGGTGGCCGCCGCTTGCGACGCGCTGGCGGAACGGATCAAGGGGATCGCCGGGCATCTGCTGCAGGGAGAGGCCGATGCCGTGACCCTGTCGGGTGGTCAGGCGATGATCGGCTCGGCCGCCGTCAGCGTCGAGGAGGTGGGACGGACCTGGTATCTGAAGCCACAGCTCTTGCCGGACAGTGTGGATCCGAGGGGCCTCGAAGTCACCGAGGGTTACAAGACGACCCAGGACACCGGAACCTTTTCCTATGCCTGTCACGCGGTGAAGGTGCGTGTCGATCTGGATCTCGGGCATGTGGAGTTGATGGACTACGTGATCGTCGAGGACGCCGGGACCATGATCAATCCGGCGATTGTCGACGGACAGGTTCTCGGCGGCGCGGTGCAGGGCATCGGTACCGCCTTGCATGAGGAAATGCCCTTCGATGCCTCGGGACAGCCGCTGGCCTCGACCCTGGCGGACTATCACCTGCCGGTGGCCAGCGACATGCCGCCGATCCGCCTGATCCACATGGAGACCCCATCACCGCTTAGCCGTTTCGGCCAGAAGGGGATCGGCGAGAGCGGGGCCATCGGACCACCAGCCGCGATCGCCAACGCGGTCAACGACGCGCTCGCCGAGTTCGGCGCCGAGGTCACCCATGTGCCGATGACGCCGGAACGGGTGTTGGCCGCGCTGGCCGCCGCGCCTGGCGGGGGAGGCGTATCGTGAAGCCCGTCGCCTTCGATCACCGTTTCCCGACCAGCCTGTCCGACGCGATCAAGGGGCTCGGAGTGGCGGGCACGTCCTTGGTCTCGGGAAATCAATCCCTCGGCCCGATGCTCAACCTGCGCCTCGCGCGTCCGGAAGCGCTGATCGATCTCGCCTCGCTCGACGATCTGCGCGCGGTCGAGGAAACCGACACCCATGTCAGGCTCGGCGCGCGGATCACCCATGCCGAGATCGAGGACGGCGAGGTCACGGACCCGACGGGTGGCTGGATGCGCGAGGCGGCGGGGCATATCGCTTATCGCGCGGTCAGAAACCGCGGCACGCTGGGCGGTAGTCTTTGTCACGCCGATCCCGCTGCTGATTGGGTGATCGTCATGACGACACTTGGCGCGACCGCGATCATCCAAGGACCGGCGGGAGAGCGCCGGGTACCGGTCGAGGAATTCGTCATCGGGCCCTACCTGACCGCTTTGGAGAGAGGCGAGATCCTAACCATGGTGGAGATCGCCAAGCCCGGTCCGGGCGCGCGGTGGGGCTATTGGAAATATGTTCGCCAAGTCGGCGATTTCGCGAAGGCAAGCGCGGCGGTCCATATCGACCCAAGCAAGGGTATCCGGCGCTGTGTCGTCGGCGCGCTGGGCCGCCAGCCCCTGGTGCTGTCCGATAGCGAGGCGATCCTTGATGGATGCATTTCCGCCGGCGCGGCGGTGCAAGCGGCGCTGCCGGAGCGGACGGTCTCTAGCTTGGCAATGCACGCGGTGGCGTTGGAGCGCGCGATCGCGCAAGCCAAAAGCGATGGCGAGGCATCATGAGTGAGCGGAATATCAGCTTTACCCTGAACGGCGAGGCGGTCTCCGGGAGCGCGGAACCGAGGGCGCATCTCGCCGATTTCATCCGCGAGGAATTGCTGCTGACCGGCACCCATCTCGGCTGTGAGCAGGGCGTATGCGGTGCCTGTACCGTATTTGTCGACGGGCGGCCCACCCGGTCCTGCATCACCCTTGCCGCCTCTTGCGAGGGCGCGGATGTGCGGACCGTCGAGGGATTTGACGATGATCCGCTCATGGTCCGGATACGCGAGGCTTTCTCCGCTCATCACGCGCTGCAATGCGGCTATTGCACGCCGGGGATGCTTGCCACCGCCTATGATATCGCGCAACGCTTGCCGGAGGCGGATGCCGCGCGGATCCGGCGGGAGTTGTCCGGCAATCTCTGTCGCTGCACCGGTTACGCGGGTATCGTCGCCGCGATCGAGGATGTTCTCGCGGGCGAGCCACCCGCCGCCGCGCTCGCGCCGATGCCGAGAACCATCCCGGCGGGATCGAGCACTGAAGACCGGCGGGGTGAAGGCGCGTCGGCGCCGGTTCAAGCGGACGGCGCCACCGACGACGCGAAAGGGGGATTGGAGACGATTTCCCTTGAGGGTGCTCCCGGTTTGAACCGTTCAATTTTCCTCGGCGTCGGCGCCGACGATGCTTGGAGTGTTCTGTCCAAACCGGAGCGCGTCGTCACCTGTATTCCAGGCGCGACGCTTACGAGCCCCGTTGAAGACGGTGGTTTGACCGGCGCAATCCTTGTTGCCGTCGGCCCGATCAAGGCGACCTTCCAGGGACGTGGGTTGGTGTCGTTCGATGCGGAGAACAAGGCCGGACGCCTGGTCGGCAGGGGGAGGGATACGGTCTCTCGCACCGGATTGGAGGGTAGCCTCGGCTTCACGATCCGCGACGAGGGAGCGAATGGGAGCAGGCTGGACCTGGAGATGCGCTACCGCTTGGCTGGGCCGCTCTCGCAATTCGGCCGCCCGGAACTGGTGGCGGAAATCGCCGACCGCCTGCTGAAACAGGTTTCGGGGGCGATCGAACGCGAGGCGCGGGGAGAGCGCGCTGATTCCGCGGCCGAGGCTCCGTCCTCGCTGAACGGCTTGGCCTTGCTCGGCCTCGCGATAAAGTCGATGTTCCGGCGACTGTTTGGCGGTTCCTAGGAGGCCGGGATTCCATCACGCTGCCGCTGGCTTTCCGGGCCGGGTTTTCGGCGCCGCGGCGAGCATGCTAGCGTTTTGCGTCCGGATGGTGGAACGCGCGCATGGAGTGGTATCCGAAACGTCGATTTGGTGATCTCGCCGACGAGACGGCGGCGCGGTTTCCCGATGCCGAGGCCTTGGTCGACGGCGATCTGCGCCTGACTTTCAGCGAATTGGCGGCGCGGATTGACGACGCGGCCAAGCGCCTGATCGCCGCCGGCGTCGCGCCCGGAGAGAACGTGGCGCTCTGGCTGAACAACCAGGCCGAGTGGATATTCATCGCCTTCGCAGTACAGAAGATCGGCGCGGTCCTGGTCCCGCTCAACACCCGGTTCCGCACCCGGGATCTCGCCTATGTGCTGGGCCAGTCGGACAGCGTGATGCTGATCACGCACGATGTCTCGGGGCCGGTCGGGTATCTCGACATGGTACGCGAGGCGGTGGCTCTCCCGATGAACGGAACTGTTGTTTCCGACGCAAACTTCCCGCGTCTGCGTGGTGTGATCATCGTGGAGGATGACGAAAACGCGGAACCGCCCCCCGGCACCCAGGCGTGGCGCGATCTGGAGGTGGCGGGGAAAGGTGTCGCGGGAGAAGTTCTGGTCGAGCGCGCGGCGACCGTCGATCCCGATGCCGTCACCTTCATCATGTATACCTCCGGGACCACCGGCTTTCCCAAGGGGGTCATGCATGGCCACAAGCTGATCCGCAATGTCGAGGAACGCGGCTATCGCATGGGGATGAGCCACAATGACGTGATCCTCAACTATTTGCCGCTGTTTCATGCCTTCGGTTACTCCGAGGGGGCGTTGTTGTCGCTGATCACCGGCGCCAAGCAGGTTCTGACCCGAGGGTTTGATCCCGATGAATGTCTTGATCTGATTGTCGCCGAAAGGGCGACGGTGATTCACGGCTTCGAGGCGCATATGAAGGGCCTGACCGAGGCGCAGGAGGCCGGCCCCCGGGACTTGTCCAGCCTTCGATGCGGTATCTTCGCCGCCGGGATGCTGAGCGCGACACCGATCACCACGCGCGGTGCGCGGGTATTGGCCCCGATCAAGAATATCTCGGGTTTCGGGATGACCGAGACCTGGATCGGCGTCGCGCTCTGTTCGATCGACGACGACGCCTATCATCGTTGCGAAACTTCCGGCTATCCCGGGATCGGCTATGAGATTCGGGTCGCCGACCCCGACACGAACGCCGAATGCGGGATTGGCGAGCCGGGAGAGCTTCAGGTGCGTGGTTACAGCCTGATGCTCGGCTATTACAACAAGCCCGAGGAAACCGCCGCCAGCTATACCGACGACGGTTGGTTCAAGACCGGTGACACGGTGATGTGGCTGGAGCGGGGCTATATCCGTCTGGTCGGCCGCCACAAGGATATGCTCAAGGTCGGCGGCGAGAACGTCGATCCGATGGAGACCGAGGCACTGCTATTGGAACATCCTGGCGTTCATCAGGTCGCGGTTGTCGGCTTGCCCGACGCCGCGATGAGCGAGGTCGCCGTTGCCTATATCGAACGCGCGCCGGGAACCGACCTTTCCGAGGAGGCGGTGATCGCGTTCTGCCGCGGCCAGGTCGCGAGTTTCAAGATTCCGCGCCACGTGGTTTTCGTGGACGCCTTTCCCATGACCGCGTCCGGCAAGATCCGCAAGGCGGATCTGAGAGACGACGCGGTCGACCGTTTCAAGACTTCCAAGGAGTAGACCCCATGAGATTCGGAGCCATGATCGCGCCGAACATTTCCGACTGGCGGATGTTCAAGGACCTGGAGGAGATGGGGTATGACGCCGCCTGGGCGCCGGATTCGCAGATGATCTATTCCGACTGTTACGCGGTGCTGGCCCTGGCGGCGGCGAATACCTCGCGCATACGGCTCGGCACCGGCGTGGCGATCGCGCCCACGCGCCTGGCGCCGGTTACCGCGCATTCGATCGCCAGCATCAACCAACTCGCGCCGGGGCGGACGTTTCTAGCGCTCGGCACCGGGCACACCGCGATGCGGGTCATGGGCATGAACCCGATGAAGGCCGGCAAGTTTCGCGAATATTTGAGGGTCGTCCGCGCGCTTCTGCATGGCGAGGAGGTGGACTTTACCCTCGACGGAGAGACCCGCGATATTCGCTTTCTGCACCAGACACAAGGTTTCGTGAATGTCGAGCAACCGGTGGAGATCCATGTCGCCGCCGATGGGCCGCTGGCGCTAAAGGCCGTCGGGGCCTATGGCGACGGTCGGGTCTGCTCGCACAACCAGTCCAAGGCGCATCTTCAGCAAAGTCTCGAGAAGATGCGGGAAGGGGCGGCCGAGGTTGGCCGCACCCCGCCGGAGCCGTTCCATACAACTGCGCTAACCTATGCCTGCGTGTTGAAGCCCGGCGAAAGCATCACCTCGGACCGGGTGATCGACGAAATCGGGTCAATGGCCATCGCCACCCTGCATTACTGGTGGGAGCTCTACCAGATGAACGGCGATACGAGCACCATCGCCCGCAGCTGTCAGGATCTCTGGGAGGAGTATCTGGCTTTCACCGAGGCGATGGAGATCCCGCTCGAGAAGCGCTATCAGCAGATCCATCTCGGCCACTGCGCCTGGACCTTGCCCGAGGAGCGCCGCTTCGTTACCGAGAACCTGATCCGGGCCACGGGCGGTCTGGTCGGCGAGCCGGAGGAGATTACCCATATGATTCGCGAACGCGAGGCGATGGGGCTGCGGGAGATCGCGCTTCTGCCCGCCGCCGCGACGGCGCGGCGCAATCTCGATGATTTCGCGAAGCATGTGATGGCGCGTTACTGATACCAAACTGGTTTGACCAGAACCCGCGTCCCGTTTGGCGATCCTCTCTCCACCGTCGCCCTGACGCAAGTCAGGGCTCCTGCCGCCGGCGTCGATGGTCGACGGCGGATTTGTCCTCCTGGGAGTCTCCCGCGAGGTCACGTTCGCGGCACAAGCCCTTGCCTTCGCAAGGGCGACGGTAAATAGATGTCTCAACGGGAGTCACCAATACCGCAATTCGGTATAAGCGCACGACGGGCGCGCCGACCAATGCGAGCCGATCAGGAGCCGGGCTATCTGAACAACCGGATGAAGGCGCGGACAGCCTCTTCAAGCGGTCGGTCGTTGCTAAAATGGATCACGTCCTCTCCATCGACCGAAAGCGCCGCCGCGCGGGTAAGACGGGCCTCGATCTCCTCTCGCGATTCGCGTCCGCGCGCCTGGAGCCGGGCGCGTAGGAGGATCGGCGGAGCCGTCACCGCGATAATCTTGAGATCCGCGTAGCGCGACCGCGCTTCGTCCAAGGCGCCGCGAGAGCCGTTGACGATCACGCTTCGGCCCGCGTCGAGATCCGCGTCGATAGACCGGGGCACGCCGTAACCATGGCCATTGGCCGTCCAGCATAGTGCGTAGTCACCCGCCGCGCGGCGGGCCTCGAAATCGGCCATCGAGACGGGGATATGATCCTCGCCGCCGGCGGCGGCGGGACGGGTGATCTCGCGTCTTGGAAAGACAAACCCCGGATCATCGGCCAGCGCCGCCCGCGCGCCGTCTAGCAGGCTGTCCTTACCGACGCCGCTGGGCCCGACAATCAGCCAGAGGGTGCATTTCCCGGTCATTTTTTGTTTCTCGCCGCATGGTCCTTGCCGCCGCCCGACCGTATCAGATATGTGGCGGCGCACAACGGCGCTTTGCATTGCGAAATCCGCGCACTATGGTCCGGCCATGGAAAGCAATGTCGACTATGTCTTGGGCGCGCGCGTCCCCGAACCCGCCTCGCCGATTGAGATCGCCCCAGGGATCTTGTGGATCCGGCTACCGATGCCGATCGCGCTGGATCATATCAACCTTTACCTCCTCGATGATGGCGATGCCTGGGTCCTGATCGATACCGGCCTCGGCGATCCCGTTTCCATCGCGACCTGGGAGAAACTGCTGGCGACCAAGCTACAGGGAAGGCCGATCCGGCGCATCATCGGCACCCACTTTCATCCCGATCATGTGGGCCTGGCCGGCTGGCTCCAGAACAAGACCGGGGCCGAGCTTTGGATGACCCAGTTGGAGTGGCTGAGCGCCCGACAGGCCTATCTGGATGTCGAGGATGCCTCCTCGGCGCAGATGCGAGGGTTTTATCATCGCGCGGGACTCGATGACGCGGAACTCCGAGCCTATCAGGAACTCGGCAACGATTACCGGAGCATGGTGACGCCCATTCCAGCCGTCTACAAACGCGTGACCGAGGCGACGGTGTTCGAAATCGGTGGGCGGCAATGGGTGCCGATTTTTGGTTCCGGCCATTCACCGGATCACATCTCGCTCTATTGCGCCGAGGATCGAATCCTACTCGGCGGCGACATGTTGCTCCCCAGGATCACGCCGATCATCGCGGTCTGGTGGCAGGAGCCGGACGGTGACCCCCTGGCGGGGTATCTCGATTTCCTCGGCACGCTCGGCCACATCGCCGACGACGTGCTGGTGCTGCCGGCCCATAACCGGCCCTATCGAGAGCTTAGGACTCGGGTCACCGATCTCGGCGATCACCATGTCGAGCGCTTGGCGGTTACCCTGGACACATGCGCCACGCCCGCGACGGGGCGCGACGTTATGAAAGCGCTGTTCACCCGGGAGCTCGATGCGTTTCAGACCCGTTTCGCGATCGGCGAGACGGTGGCCCATATCAACAATCTGCTTCACAAGGGCGAGCTTTCCCGCGATCTCGATGAAGAAGAACGGTACCGTTATCAGCGGGTTTGAGGGTGGATTTTTTTAATAAATTAGATTAAGAAAAATTTATAATTTATTGATTTATCGGAAAATATTTTTGATGTTAGTCAAATAAATTTCCTGTTCGACCGTCTCCACCGCACCGGGGCGAGTGGCTCGAGTCACTTCCAGAGCCTCAGCCAGCGAGACACCCGCTTCAATCAAGATCCGCGCGACCACTGTGCCGCTGCGCCCAAGACCCGCGGCGCAATGTACGAAGACCCTGCCGCCGTCTCGGAGAATCTCGTGGATCCGCGATCGATGTTCATGCCAGGCAGCCTCGAAAGCGGCCTCGGGCGCTTGATAATCCTCGATCGGGAGATGCAGCCACGACAGGCCCGCGTCGGCGATCCAGCCGGGCAGATCACACGCGTCGTAACGCGCCATGTCTTCCTGGGTGACCAATGAGATCACCAAGTCCGCGCCCCAATCCGCGATGGCCTTGGCATCGGACGGCGAGCGTGGGATTGGACCGAAGGCTAGTTTGCCGGTAAAGGCTTCGGTCTCGACAGCGTCGATGGAGAAGCTAATCCGCCATCTCCCGGATGAAGCGGGAGACCACCGGCACGATCTCCTCGCGCCAGCGCCGTCCGTTGAAGATGCCGTAATGCCCGACACCCTTCTGCAGGTGGTTGCGGCGCCGATCCTCGGGGATGCCGGAACAGATCGCGTGGGCGGCGATGGTCTGTCCGGGGGCGGAGATGTCGTCCTTTTCCCCCTCGACCGTCAGCAGCGCGGTCCGCTTGATCAATGACGGGGTGACCGATTCGCCGCGCCAGACGAACTGTTCGGTGGCGATCCACCGTTCCTTGAACACCCGTTGCAGGGTTTGGAGGTAGAAATCCGCCGTGATGTCCATGACCGACATGTACTCGTCATAGAACCGGCGATGCGCGGCGGCGGATTCTCCGTCACCCTCGACCAGATGGCGAAACATCCTGAGATGCGCGTTCATGTGGCGGTCGGCGTTCATGGCGATGAAGGCGCCGAGCTGAAGGAAGCCCGGATAGACGCGCCGGTGGGCCGCCGGATAGGTCGGCGGCACGGTGGTGATGCAGTGGTTCTCGAACCAGCTCATGGAGCGTTGATTGGCAAGCTCCGTCGGTGTGGTGGGCGCGGCGGCGGTATCGATCGGCCCGCCCATCAGCGTCATCGTGCGCGGCTGCGCGGGATCATCCATTTGCGCTAACAAGGACACCGCCGCTATGGTTAGGGGCGCCGGCTGACAGACCGCCATCACGTGATGGTTCGGTCCCATTTCACGCATGAATTCAAGAAGATAGTCGACAAAATCATCGACGCCGAAACCGCCTTCCAGAAGTGGTACGCGGGCCGCGTCCTTCCAATCGGTGATATGGACATCGTGACTGGGCACCAGGGCGCGCACCGTGTCGCGCAGCAGGGTTGCGAAATGCCCGGACATCGGCGCGATGATCAGGACCTTGGGATCATCATGTGTGCCTTGCCGGCGAAACCGGAGCAGGTTCGCGAAGGGCTTTTCGAGAACCACCTGTTCCGTAACTCGGACTCGCGCGCCGTCGATCGTGGTTGCCTTGATGCGCCAGTCCGGCTTGCCGCGGCGCTGCATCATCCCCTCGACCACCTCCAGGGCGGCTTCCGACCCCCGGCCCATCACTTCCGTGAAGTCCGAGAGTATCGGGTGCTTGGAAAGCGCGAGGCTGGTACGGGCGGCGGCCCGCAGGGGGGTCATCATCGATCGATTGACGTCATAGAGAGAGTAAAGCAAGGACAGGGCTCGCGCTGGTCAAGGATGCCCATTAGGGGACGCTTTTTCCCGCCCGAGCACAAGCTATTTCAGCCCATTATGATTTCACGGAGAGGAAACGCCGCGCCGTGGAGGCGTGGTTCGGGCGCCGGGCCGATGACATCCGCGTTATTGAGCATTTGGAACGAGTGTCGTGCCTTGCCTTGCCGGGGCACGGCCACCACATTGCCGACATCGAAACTCAGCGGGACACCTAAATATGTCGGAAAAGCTTACCGCCGGCGGCGCAATGCCGGAAATCACCCTTCCCACCGTTGACGGCGGCGAGGTCTCGATCGGTGGGGCCAAGGATCGTTGGCAGATGATTGTGGTCTATCGCGGCCTGCACTGCCCGATCTGCAAGAACTACACGGCGAAGGTCGAGGCCTTGAAGGATCAGTTCGACGCGCTGGACACGGATATTCTTTTTGTCTCCGGTGACAACGCCGAGAAGGCCAAGAGCTTCGCCGACGAGGTCGGGCTGAAGCTTCCCGTGGCGCATAGCCTCAGCGTCGATCAGATGCGGGCGATGGGCCTGTATATCTCCGATCCGCGACCGACCGAAACCGATCGTCCGTTTCCCGAGCCGGGCCTCTTCGTCGTCAATGAGAAGGGCCAGGCGCATATCGTCGATATCTCGAACGCGCCCTTCGTGCGCCCGGAGCCGGAATTGATCATCCGGGGCATCACCCACATCAAGAAGAACGACTATCCGATCCGCGGCACCTTGGCCTGATCGGGGTCTCGACAACCAAAGACCGGAACCGGCCGCTTCCTCGCGAGCGGCCGGTTTTCGTTAGGTTTAGCGGTCGAGTACCTCGGGAAGGACCTCGTTGAAGGCGTCCGCGGCCTCGTATTGCACCCAGTGGCCGGCATTCGGGATCACGCGGAAGTCGACACCGGGGTGGATCTCCTCCACATAGGCGCGCACGCCCTCGAGATCGGGATGCAGGGTCACGTCGCCGGCGCCGAATATGCAATTCAGGCGGCAGGGCAGGTCGACCAGACTGTCGGCCAGCACCGAGGTCCGGGCGATGCCGCGGGACCGCAGCCGCGCCTTGGCCATGTTCGCCATGTGCAGGGTCATCGCCAGTTCGTCCACCGCCTCGGGGGCGTGAACCATCAGATTTTGCAGGTTTCGGCGGTACAGCGGCGCCGATTCCTCCAGCGGCAGATCGCGCGGCACTTCCACCAGATCATTCGCCGGCCCGGTGCCGGTGAGCCCGAGAACCGGTGAGCCGACCAGGGTGAGGCTTCGGATGCGGCGCGCCTGGGCATGCGCCAAAAGCCCGGAGACGATGCCGCCGAACGAGAACGAGACCAGATCGAAGGCCTCCTCTCCCGGAATGGCGATATCCAGCCCCGTGGAAAGGATCTCGGCCAGGCTGGCGCCGGTATAGGGTCGCGGCGCCTCCGCGGAATCGCCGCAGCCCGGAAGGTCCGCCGCGATGACCCGATGCGTCTTCTCGAGCGTGGGAATGTTCCGAACCCAGTGGTTCCAGCCACCGAAGCCACCGTGCAAGAGCACGACGATAGGCAGGTCATACCGACCAGCGTT
Source organism: Alphaproteobacteria bacterium (assembly GCA_038118725.1). Classification (GTDB taxonomy): domain Bacteria; phylum Pseudomonadota; class Alphaproteobacteria; order Thalassobaculales; family Thalassobaculaceae; genus JADHLJ01. The sequence goes on from JAYOIK010000012.1 coordinate 25,867, forward strand.
CCAGGCGCGCCAAGTCATGTGGCCGTCGCCGCAAGGCGTGGCGATCACTTCGCAGCGATCGAGCAGGGCGTCGAGAATGGCCTGGGTATCGGATTTGGTCATGACGGTGGTGATCTCTCGCTGGCGGTCCGGACGGCGCATTTGTTAGCACGCCGCGCGGGGTGGTGAACACATGCCGGATGTCATGGGGCCGCGGATTGAACCCCACGGGCGATGGCGGCATGGTTGTGCTCGGTTTGATCACGGGGACGGTGAAGCGCGCATGAGCGATGAACGCATTGTCTGGGGCATCGGCACGTCGCGCACCATTCGCGCGCATTGGGCCTTGATCGAGCTCGGCCTGGATTATCGCACGGAAGTGGTGCGCACGCGCACACCGGATACCGAGACGCCGGAATTCGTCGCGCTCAACCCGCGCGGCAAGATCCCGGTTCTGAAGGACGGTCCGGTCGTCATCGCCGAAAGCCCTGCCATCGTTATGCATCTCGGGGAGAACTATCGGGGCCGAGGCGTCGAACTGGTCCCCGAGGACCGGGCGGCTCGGGCCAAGTACCTGGAATGGATGTCCTTCATCTCCATGGAGCTGGACGCCACCAGCCTCTATGTCCTGCGCCGGCACTGGTCCCTGCCGCAAATCTACGGAGACTCGCCGGTCGCCAATAAGGCCTCGGAAGAATATTTCGCCCGGATGATCAACGCCGCCGCCAAGCTGGTCGATGACGACCGTCCGTTCATGCTGGGCGAGGCGTTCAGCGGCATTGATATTCTGATGATGACGACCCTGGACTGGGCGATCAAATACAATCAGCCCTTGCCCGATGTGTTCCAGGCCTATGTGGAGCGGCTCTCGAAACGTCCCGGCTGGGTCGAGGCATCACGGTTCAATTGGCCGGCATGAGCGGGCCGCTGGCGGGCATACGCGTCGTCGATATCACCAATGTCGTCGCCGGGCCGTCCTGCGCCGCGCAACTGGCCGACCAGGGCGCCGATGTGATCAAGGTCGAGCCCCCGGCGGGCGATCTGATCCGCAAATCAGCGGAATCCGGCCTGCCGCCAATGTTCATCACCTGCAATCGCGGCAAGCGCTCTCTCTCGATCGATCTGAAGCGCCCCGAGGCCGCCGATATACTCTGGCGGCTGATGGAACGCGCCGACGTGCTGGTGCAGAATCTTCGTCCCGGCGCGATGGAACGCCTCGGCTTCGGCGAGCCTGAGGTTCGGGCCCGCAATCCCGGTATCATCTATTGCTCGATCAGTGGCTTCGGCGAGACTGGACCCTATGCCGGCAAGCGGGTCTACGATCCGCTGGTCCAGGCGGTCTCGGGCTTCGCGGACATGCAGGGTGAGGGCATTCAGCCGAAGATGATCCGAACCGTCATCGCCGACAAGACCACCGCCGTCTACGCGGCCCAGGCGGTGACCGCCGCCCTGTTTCATCGCGAGCGCACCGGAGAAGGGCAGCATGTGCGCCTCGCCATGCTGGATGCCATGCTCTCGATGATGTGGGCCGAGGCGATGGGTCCCTTCACCGTGGTCGCCGAGGGCGGCAAGGTACCGCCTCCGAGTCACGATCGGATTTTCGAGACCGCCGACGGCCATATCACCGCCGGCGCGGTCTCGGATTCGGAATGGCGTGGTGTCTGCGCGGCGCTTGAGAGGCCGGAATGGCTGACCGATCCGCGCTATGTCACGCAGGCGTTGAGGCACCAAAACAAGGATCAGAGATACGGCGACATGGCCGAGGTCTTCGAGACGCGACCCAGCGCCCTTTGGCTGGAAGCCTTGGACAGGAACGACGTGCCGAACGCCCCGGTGCTCAAGCGCGGCGAGATATTCGAGCACCCGCAGGTAGTGAACAACCGGACCGTCCACGAACTGGATCAGCCGGATGTCGGCATGATCAGGCAGGCCCGCCCCGCCGCCCGTTTCGAGAAATCCCCGGCCGTCGCGCCCAGGCCCGCGCCGATCCTGGGCCAACACAGCGACGAGGTCCTCGCCGAACTGGGCTATGGCCGAGACGAGATCGACGCGATGACGGCCTCGGGTCTCGTGGTGGCGAGGGAAGTGTGATGCGTGAGAGTCCTTCGTCGCCCTGGCGCACGGCAGGGCCTCCGGCACCGGTATGTCCTAACGTTGGACGTATCTTCGTCTCGGCTTTCGGAGGATTGAGGTCCTGCCTTTGGCCAGGACGACGGAGGGTATCCATCACGCTCCCGCAACCGTCGCCCCGGTGTTGGGAAGGGCCTAGAAATAGAAACCAGATCGGAGACCCCATCCATGACTCTTCCCCTCGACCCCGGCCTCAAGATCGGCATGCAGACCATCCACCGCCAGCCGGATAACCAGAGCGGCCCCTGGCATCCGACGGTCGAGCAATTGGTGAGCTTTGTTCAGGCCATCGACAAGGCCGGTTTCGACTCGCTCTGGGTCGGGGATCATCTCTCCATGCCGCTGCCGTTCTTCGACCCGTTTCAGCTATTGGCCCAGGCGGCGGTGGCGAGCCCGAGGCTGTTGCTGGGCACCGGGGTTTATCTCCTTCCGCTCAGGCATCCGGGGCCGGTGGCCAAGCAGGCCGGGACCCTGGATCATCTGTCCGAGGGGCGCTTCATCTTCGGTGTCGGCATCGGCGGGGAGTTCCCAAAGGAATACGAGGTCGCCGGCGTGCCGATCAACGAACGTGGCGCGCGGCTTAGCGAGGGTATTCAAGTGATGCGCGCGCTCTGGTCGGGGGAACCGGCGAGCTTCGAGGGCAAGCACTACACTTTCAAGGATGTCCTGATGACCCCGCCGCCGCGCCAGGCCGGAGGGCCGCCGATCTGGTGCGGCGGGCGTCGCGACGCCGCGTTCCGGCGCATGGGACGGCTTGCCGACGGCTATGTCTCCTATGTCATCACCCCGGAAATGTATCGGGACGCCCTGGTCAAGATCGAGGACGCCGCCGGCGAGGCGGGCCGGGCGATCGAGCGGTTCGGCACCGGCCATCTGGTTTTCACGCGCGTCGATGACGATTACGAGACGGCGCTGGACGTGGCGACGGAATCGCTTTCCAAGCGCTATGCCATGGATTTCCGCCGCGCCGCCGAACGCTACGCCGCTCTCGGCTCGCCCCAGGACGTGGCGGAGAAGATCAACGCCTTCCACGCCGTCGGGGTGCGCCATATCGTCATCGACCTGGTCGGCCCTTATGAGAAACGCATGGAGCAGATCGATCGTTTCGCGGGCGAGGTGATGCCGCTGCTAAGGCATCTGCGGTAGCGACCCCAGGGGCGGACGGCCAGGATCACCCGTTCTCGACGGTCTCGGCCTCGATCTCGTAGTAGCCGTCGAGGCTGATGATATCCTCGATCTCCTGGCGAGCCCGCACGAAGTCGTCGGGGGAGAGGCCGGAGAAATCACCGGTTTCCCGCAGCTCACGCAGCATGTCGCGCTGGGCGGCGAAGGCGGTGGCCAGCACCACCTGGGCGTCGATGCACATGACGTAGCCCATGTCCTTCAACTCCTGGCGGGAGAAGAGGGGGCGCCCATCCCGATTGCCGCGGCTTTGCACATAGACCAGCGGCACATCGCAGACCTCCGGCGCCCGTTCGGCCTCTTCCTGGCTTCTCGGAAACAGCAACCCCATGTCGGCGCCGGCTTCCGCGCCTCGGTTGATCCGGCCCGCCGCGTCGTCCAACCCAAGCTCCCGGCAGGTATCGGAACGGGCGATGATCAGGAAGTCCTCGTCGACCTCGTCGCGGGCCTGGCAGGCATAGCGGATCTTGGTTCCGAATTCTTCGGGACTGATCGCGTGCACCTGGTATTTGTGATAGTGGGCGCGTTTCGGATAGAGCTGGTCCTCGATATGGATCCCGGCGATCCCGGCCCGCGCGAATTCCCGCACCGTGCGCATGGTGTGCAGCGGCTCGCCGAACCCGGCCCCGGCATCCGCGAGCACTGGAATGCTCACCGCCGCCGCTGCCTCTCCGGCGATCGCCACTTGCTCGGTCATGGTCAGCAGTGGCTCGGTCGTCGCCTTGGAGCCGCCCGAGACGTAGCCGCCCACATAGGTCGCCTCGAACCCGGCCTGTTGCACCAGCCGCGCCGTGATCGGGTCATAGACCGACGGCAGGTGCAGAAAGGTCCCGGAGGCGATCAGGGTCCGCAGATCGGCGGTGACGGTCATGATGGTTGCTCCAAGCTGAAGGGAACGCGATGAACATGTCGCGGTTATGGCACGGGAATACCGTTCGAAATCAACGCTTTAACGCGTCCACCTTAGATTGCTGATATTATGCCGGCCCTCGATCCCACGGAGCGCGACCACCAAGGGGTCACCGAACTCGAAATCGCCGTGATCCCCGGCCAAGGCGCGGGCGACGTCCGAGACCAGGATCTCGTTGGGCTGAGCCAGGGCCGTGATACGAGAGGCCTTGTTGACAACCGTGCCGAAAAAATCACCTTCGGTTTGAATCACGTCTCCGGCGTGTATGCCGACCCGCAGGCCAAGCGCCGTCTCCGATTGCACGCGACGATTCTCGGTTTGAATCTCCGAGGCGGCTCGCAAGGCGCTTCTGGCGCTGGCGAAGCTCGACATGGAGCCGTCTCCCAAGGTCTTCACCAGTCTTCCCTCGTGCCGGGAGATGGCCTGGGCCTGTTGGTCCAGATGTCGGCCGATGAGAAGCGCCCATTCGCGGTCTCCCATGGCGTTGGCGATCTCGGTTGAATTCGCCACGTCGGTGAACATGATGACCGCCGCGCCTTCATCGCCCACCAAGGTTTCCCCCTGCTTCGCGGCTTCGATCAACTCGGCGAAGGCATTGTGTTCAATACCGGAGAAATCCAGATTGGGCTGGGCCATGGAGCAATGAACATTGATGATCCGCCAGACCCCGTCATCCAATGTGAGCACGAACGAGAAGCGGACATCCAGAACCTGGTCGCGACCGGCGAATATCATGGCGGCGCGCCAAACCGCCCAGCCGACCTCGCCTTGCTCAAATCCCTCGACCACGGCACCGCTGCCGGTCCAATCGGGAACCTCGAAGAGGTGTTTCGCCAAACCCTGTCGTAGCAAGACGCCGGCCCAATATTCCTCGGCGGCCGTTCCCAGATAACGCAGATGCTCGGATGTGGAGAGCAGGTTGGTGAGTGGACGCGCCTGTTTGTCACTGTGCGCATCAAGCCAGCGGCACACGACGGCTTCAACCTCTGGTGATGGTTTGATTGACGCCATAATGGTCCTTCGGGCAATGGGCGACATTCCGGCTCTTCCGCGGATCCGCCCATGTCACGATATCCAGCGTCCTTGGTCTAGGCAATCCAGCAACGCGCGTATTTGGTTGGTGGGTGTGGTTTCCCGGTTGATATCAGGGACGGGGTATGGCGTGGAATTGGATCGTCGGACATCCGCAAACACCCTTGCCAGTCCACTCGGCATGGCTACCCTGTTTGGACCCAGCTAGAGGAGCCAGCCATGATCCGCGTCGCTTTTGATATCGGCGGCACCTTCACCGATTTCGTCCTGCATGACGACGCGGAGGGGGGCGGCACGCATTTCCTGAAGGTGCCGAGCACGCCGCGCGATCCGGGCGCCGCGGTGATGACCGGGCTGGAGGTGCTGTTGGCCAAGGCCGGTATCGAGGCCTCCGCCGTGGGCGGGGTGCTGCACGCCACCACCGTCGCCACCAACGCGGTGCTGGAGCGCAAGGGCGCGGCGAGCGGGCTGATCACCACCGAAGGCTTCCGCGACGTGCTGATCATCGGGCGGCAAAAGCGGTACGAGACCTATGACCTCTACATCAACAAGCCCGAACCCTTGGTCGCGCGCCGCCATATCGTCGAGGTGACCGAGAGGCTGGATTTCGACGGCTCGGTCGTAACCGCGCTCGACATGGTATCCGTCGACCGCGCGATCGACGCGATGCTCGCCGCCGGGCGCGAGACGGTGGCCGTGTCCCTGATGCATGCCTACGCGAATCCCGCGCATGAGCAGGCTATCGGGGACCGGGTCAAGCAGCGCGCGCCGGAACTCTCGGTCTCTCTCTCATCGGAGATCTCGCCGAAATTTCGCGAGTACGAGCGGACAAGTACCACGGTCGCCAATGCCTATGTGAAGCCCATCGTCGACCGTTACATCGCCAATCTGGAGGCCGCCTTGTCGGCGCGGGGCTTCCGCGACGCGCTCTTCGTGATGCAATCCAGCGGCGGCCTGGTGTCGACGGATATCGCCCGGGACTACCCGATCCGAATCATCGAATCCGGCCCGGCCGCGGGAGTCCTGATGGGGGCGGGTGTCGGCCTTGCCGAGGGGACGGAGCACGTCATCACCTTCGACATGGGCGGCACCACCGCGAAACTGGGCGCGGTGGATGGCGGCGCGCCGGCGATCATGCCGACATTCGAGGTCGGCCACGTTCAATACAAGAAAGGCAGCGGTCTGCCGATCAACGTGCCTTCGGTGGAATTGCTTGAGATCGGCGCGGGCGGCGGCTCGATCGCGCGGGTGGAAATGGGAATGATCGTTGTCGGGCCCGAGAGCGCCGGCGCCGATCCCGGGCCGATCTGTTACGGCAATGGCGGGATGCGCCCGACCATTACGGACGCGAACGTGGTGCTCGGCTATATCGCGCCGGATTGGTTCAATGCCGGCGCGATGACCCTGGACGCCGAGGCGGCGCGTGAAGGCATCGAGCGCGAGATCGCCGAGCCTCTCGGTCTCGACGTCGGCGCGGCGGCTTGGGGCGTGCATCTGGTCGCCACCGCGAACATGGAAAACGCGATGCGCATCGTCTCGGTCGAGCAGGGCCGTGATCCGCGCCGTTACGCCATGGTGGCCTTTGGTGGGGCCGGGCCGCTGCACGCCGCGCGGATGGCCCGCACCATCGGCATTCCCAAGGTCATCGTGCCCAGCGGCGCCGGTGTCGGCTCGGCGATCGGCCTGATGGAGGCCGAGCCCAGGATCGATGTATCGGCGACCCGGGTGATGCGTCTCGAACCCGGCGCGTCGGAGGCGATCGCCGACCTCTATCGAGACCTGGAACAGCGCGCCCGCGTGGATCTGCCGAGACTCGGCGACGGGGCGCCGCCGGTTTGGTCGCGCTATGCCCAGATGCGCTATGCCGGGCAGGGCTTCGAGGTACATGTGGACTTGGCTTCCGGGCCGATCGAGACGGGCTATGCCGAGGCCGCGATGGCGGCGTTCCGGGTGGCTTATGAGGGCAAGAACAAGTTCCTCGACCCGGACGCGGCGGTTGAGGTGGTGGACTGGACCCTGGTCGCGCATGTGCCCTCGGGTCGAGAGAGCGGGATCGGTCGTCCCAACGAACCGGCGGCGGTCCACGGGCGTCCAAAGTCCCGCATGGCCTGGTTCCCGGAGGCCGGCGGCTATGTCGAGACCCGTATCCTCTCCCGCGCGGATCTGGCGCGGGAAGGCGCGGTGACCGGCCCGGCGATCATCGAGGATCCGGACAGCACGACGGTCGTGCTACCGGGTGACACGGCGCGGATCAGCGAGGCCGGGCATCTGGTGGTGGAGATCGCTCAGGAGGCGTGAAGGCATTGGCGGCGGTGGAGGACGACGGACCCTCGAAGGGGCGCGTTGATGCCGCCGCAACCGCCTGCATTGGCCGCCACTCTCAACTCGTCCTCCCAGCGAAAGCAGGGACCGACGCCTTTTTCGCTTCCACGCGAAGACCATCCGAGCAATTCCACGGGCCGGCCACATTTTGCCCCATTCGTCACGCTGACCGGGTCCAGGCTTCGGTCCCTGCTTTCGCTCACTGCTGTCCGGGAGAAATTCAACGCCGCGCGTGACTTTGTGAACCCGTCGCGCCGGTATTGGCGCCGCGCCTCCCGCCTAATCAAACACCGCGTCATCTCAATGAGAGTTGGGACCGCCAGTGTCAGCCGCCGATTGCGCCACCTGAATCGCGCGCCAGACCCGTTCCGGGGTGGCGGGCATGTCGACATGGGTCACGCCAAGCTCCGAGAGCGCGTCGGCGATGGCGTTCATCACCGCTGGTAGCGCCCCCGCGCAACCGGCCTCGCCGCAGCCCTTGGCGCCGAGCGCGTTGGTGGTCGCGGGCACCGGGTGGCTGTCGAAACCGAAGCTCGGGACATCGGCCGCCCGGGGCATGGCGTAGTCCATGAAAGAACCCGACAGGATCTGGCCGTCCTCGTCATAGGCGACATGCTCCATCAGCGCTTGACCGAGACCCTGCACCACGCCGCCATGACTTTGGCCCTGGACCAGCAGGGGATTCACCAGGACCCCGAAGTCGTTGACCATGGCATAGCGGTCCACCTTGATGCATCCGGTCTCCGGATCGACCTCGACCTCGCAGACATGGCAGCCGTTGGGAAAGGCCGAGGGGACGCCGCCGTGATTGAGACGAACGTCCAAACTGTCTGGCATGCCGTCGGGGAGTTTCAGGCCGTCGCGCAACTGGGCCGCGAGATCGAGCAGGCTGACCCGCCGGTCGGTGCCGGCGACCACCAGATCGCCGGTATCGAACTCGATATCCTCGACCGCGGCTTCAAGGACATGCGAGGCGACCTGCTTGGCCTTTTTGATGACCTCGCCGCTGGCCTCGACGATGGCGCCGCCCGAGGCCATGATCGATTTCGAGCCGCCGGTGCCGCCACCGGTGATCAATTCGTCGCTATCTCCCTGCAAGAGACGAATACGTTCGAACGGAATGCCGAGATGGCTGACCAACACCTGGGCGAAGGGCGCGGCGTGGCCCTGACCGTAGTCGAGGGTCCCGGTGATGATCGTCACCCCGCCGTCGTCGTCGAAACGAATACCGCCCATTTCGGTCTCGACCGGGGCGGTGACCTCCAGATAGGTGCTGATGCCGAGACCCCGTAGCAATCCCTTTGCCTTGCTGGCCTCGCGCCGGGCGGCGAAACCGTCCCAGTCCGAGAAGCTCAGGCCGTGGCTCATGACGGCGGGAAAGTCGCCGCTGTCATAGGTCTGGCCCGATGGCGCCTTGTAGGGAATTTGCGTGGGTTGAATATGATTGCGCCGCCGCAACTCCAGCCGGTCGATGCCCATTTCCCGCGCGGCGGTGTCGATCAGCCGCTCCATGTAATAGTTGGCCTCTGGCCGTCCCGCGCCGCGATAGGCGCCGATCACCGTGGTGTTGGTGAACAGGCATTTGGTGTTTATCTCGATCAGCGGCGTCGTGTAGACGCTGGTGATGTTCTTGACCGCGTTATTGGTCGACATGTTCGGCCCGACACCGGCCAGATAGCCTCCGAGATTGGCGTGGATGTTGAGGCGAACCGCGAGGAACCTACCCTCGGCGTCAAGGGCCAGCTCCCCCAGCACCTCATGATCCCGGCCGTGTTGGTCCGACAGGAAGCTGTGCGAGCGCTCATCGGTCCATTTCACCGGTTGCCCAAGGGCGCGTGCCGCGTGCAACAGGCAGATATATTCCGGATAGACAAAGCTCTTCATGCCGAAGGAGCCGCCGACATTTCCGGTCAGGACCCGGACTTTCTCCGCTTCGACATTCAGCAGATTGGCCAGCAGCCGGCGCATCGGGAAGGCCCCCTGGGAGCCGAGCCGCATGGTGAAACGCTCGTCCGCGGGCTCGTAGGAGGCCAGCGCCGAACGAGGCTCCATCGTTGCGACGACAATCCGGTTGTTGCGGATGTCCAGCCGCGTGACATGCGCGGCCCGATCGAAGGCCGCCTTGGTCGCCGCCTCGTCTCCGTAGTGGAAGTCCAGCGCAAGATTCCCCGGCACGTCGTCATAAAGGATGGGCGCGCCGGGCGCGGCGGCCTCCCGCGCGGTGGTCACGGCGGGAAGCGGGTCGATATCCACCAATACCGCCTCGGCGGCGTCCTTGGCCTGGGCGGCGGTTTCCGCGATCACACAGGCCACGGGGTCGCCGACAAACCGCACCTTGTCCAGAACCAAGGAGGGCCGGGCCGGCTTGAGCAGCGGCGTGCCGTCCCGGCTCTGCATCTTCATGCCGCAGAATATGCCGTTATAGTCCTTCAGATCCGCGCCGGTCAGCACCATCAGCACGCCGGGCATGTCCAGGGCTTCGGAGGTATCGATCTCCTGGATGACACCATGGGCATGGACGCTGCGCACCATCACCGCGTGGGCCTGGCCGGGCAGGGACAGATCGTCGGTGTAACGTCCCTCGCCACGGAGAAGAACAGGGTCCTCGGTGCGCGGGACGGATTGGCCAACGGCGTATTTCATATCCGCGAGATCGCTCTCGGCATTCATGGCGGTGCTCCTGGGAAGCGGCGTGGACGATGGCCCAGTCTAGCAAGAGGCCCGGCGTGCGCGCATGTGAATTAAAGCGTCGGTTCAACGCAAGGCGGATGGATGTGTTCGCTCGGGCGCGGGATCACTCGAACACCGACACCAAGAGGTTGAAGTCATCCGGCAACTCGCTGGTAAACGACACTTCCTCGTCTGTTACCGGGTGGATGAAGGCGAGGGAGTTCGCGTGCAGGGCCTGACGGCCCATGCGCTTGGCCGCCGCGACCTCGAGATCGGAAGAGCCCTTGCGCCGGTCGCCGCCACCATAGAGAGGGTCTCCGATCAGGCCATGGCCGATATGGGTCATGTGGACGCGGATCTGATGGGTGCGACCGGATTCCAGACGGCACTCGACCAGGGTGGCGATCTCGCGAAAGCGTTTCAGGACCTTGTAATTGGTCGCCGCCGACTTCCCGCCGCTGGTCGTGACCGCCATTTTCTTGCGGTTGCGCCGGCTGCGCCCGATCGGCCCGTCGATGCGGCCCTCGAACTGGGCAACGAACCCCCAGACCAGGGCGAGATAGCTGCGCCCGATGGTGCGGGCGGCGAATTGATGGACCAGGCCGTGATGCGCCTCGTCCGATTTCGCCACCACCATCAGCCCGGTCGTGTCCTTGTCGAGCCGGTGCACGATCCCAGGCCGCCGCACCCCGCCAATGCCGGAAAGACTATCGCCGCAATGGGCGAGCAGGGCGTTCACCAGGGTCGTGTCCAGGGATCCGGGCGCCGGATGCACGGCGATCCCCGGCGGCTTGTTGACCACGATTAGATGCTCGTCCTCGAAGACGATATCCAGCGGGATATCCTGGGGCAGGGGCGTGTCGGCGATTGGCGGTGGGACCAGGATTTCGAACGTCTGGCCTTGTTTGACCGCCACCGAGGGGTCGGTTATCGTCTCGCCGCCCGAGGTAACCTGACCGTCGAGTATAAGGGCCTTCAGGCGACTTCGGGAGAGATCCGGCGCGTCGGGCAGAACCGCGACCCGCTCCGCCAGCCAGCGATCAAGCCGGTCCTGGTTGGAGTCGCCGGCGATATACTCGAAGGCCGGATCGTCGGCGTTGATGATCACGCGCGTGTTTTTGAGAGATGTCATGGCGGGCAAGCTAGACCAAACCGCGGCCAAGCTGAATACCGATGATTCGAGACCGCCGAATAGCTGGGGCGTGGGCATGAGTCCGACCACCCTGAGGGTGCTGAAAATTCTCGTCGTGGTGATGGGAGTTCTGATTGTCGCCGGGGTGGTAACGATCGTCGCGACGATCATCTCTCGGTTGAACGCCAAATCCGAGGCGTCGGCCCCGTCCCAATCCCGTCTCCAAGCTCCGAATCCAGTGACGATGCCAGTTATGGCGCCGGCGGTTATCGACCCCATCGGCACGGTCACGCACGCGCTGCCGACGGGCGCGCGAATCGTCTCGGTCTCCGCCGACGCGGGGCGCCTGTTTATCCACCATCAAGGTGCCGAGACCGGGGCCGGGGTACTGATTCTGGATGGGGCCACCGGCCAGGTCCTCGGGGAGTTACGCTTCGATCCCGCGCAATAGGATTTTCTGGAGGTCCGGTGTTGACCAAGCGACATGTCAATATCGCCAGCGACAATACAGCCGGCGCCATGCCCGAGGTAATGGCCGCGCTAGCCGAGGCCGCCGCCGCGCCGGCCATGCCCTATGGCGACGACGCTCATACCCGCCGCCTGGGCGAGGTGGCGAGCGACGTGTTCGAGCGCGAGGTCGCGATCTTTCCAGTCGCCACGGGCACCGCCGCCAACGCGCTGTCGCTCGCGACGGTGTCGCCGCCCTATGGGGTGGTGTTCTGTCACGAGGCGGCGCATATCGAGGAAGATGAGTGCGCCGCGCCCGAGTTCTACATGGGTGGCGGCAAGTTGGCGCTGCTGGAGGGCGAGGGGGCGAAGTTCTCGGCTGAAAGCCTGCGCGCCAAGGTTGAGGTCGATTCGCCGGCGCCGCCGGTGCATCACGCGCAACCCGCGGCCGTGAGCATCACCCAGGCGACGGAGGTCGGCGCGGTCTACACGATCGACGAGATCCAGGCGATCTCCGGGGTGTGCCGCGATAACGGTTTGGCCTTGCACATGGATGGCGCGCGGTTGGCCAACGCGATCGCGGCGCTGGGGGCGAGCCCCGCGGAGATGACCTGGAAGGTCGGGGTCGACGTGTTGTCCCTCGGGGCGACCAAGAATGGGGCGTTCTCGGCGGAGGCAGTGGTGTTCATGGACCCGGCGATGGCCGGTGACTTCGAATTCCGTCGCAAGCGCGGCGGGCATCTGTTCTCGAAGATGCGGTTTCTGTCGGCGCAACTCGTGCCTTATCTCGAGCAGGGACGATGGATCGAGAACGCCGCCAACGCCAATGCCATGGCGGCGGCGCTGGGCGAGGGGTTGGCCGGCGTGGACGGAGTGAGCCTTTGGTTCCCGGCGGAAACCAACATCCTGTTCCTGACCCTGCCGTCGAGCATGGTGACGGCGCTAAACGACGCGGGCTGTGTTTTCTATGCTTGGGGAGAAAACAACGGCGCGATGTCCGCGCGCCTGGTCACCAGCTTCGACACCTCGCCGGAGGACGTGGCGTATTTCCTGGAGACCGCCCGGTCGGCCTCCTAGCGTTCACCGCGCGCCGATTCCCGCGTACCGATTCCCTGGCTCGGCTAGCAGCGCCGGCAGCGGATGGTCTCGAAGATGTCGTCCCAATCGCCATCCTCGGCGCAAAAGTCGAGCAAACAGCGCAGCGCCTTGTCGCGACTATCAAGGTCGTGTTTCTTCACCGCTTCGTCCAGCATGGCCAGAGCATCTTCCTGTATTTCGAAGGTATGTTGGACCTTGGCGCCCGCCATCATCGGTCTCCCGGATTTAGTATTGAATGATGTGTCGTGTAGTTTCGGGCGGCAGTGTCAAAGGCGGTAGGCCCGGGGTCAAGCCCCGGATGAAGGTTAACGAGGAATAGTGACGGTTCGCGGAGCGATCGAAATGAGCAGCAGTCTGCCGGAGCATGATTTCAACCCCGAGGCCTCGGTCCCGCTGGACGGCATACGGGTCCTCGACCTCTCGCGTCTCGTGTCGGGCAACATGGTAACCCACGTGCTGGCCGATTACGGCGCCGAGGTGATCAAGGTCGAGCGTCCCGGCGTCGGCGATGATCTGCGCAACTGGACATCCGACGGCATTAGCACCCATTGGAAGGTCTATTGCCGGAACAAGAAAAGCATCAGCCTCGATCTGCGCAAGGAACGGGGCCGCGAGATGCTGCTTGAACTCGCGGCGGGCGCCGACGTCCTGGTCGAGAACTTCAAGCCCGGCACGATTGAGAAATGGGGGCTGGGTCCCGACGTCTTGTGGGCGCGCAATCCCAAGCTGACGGTGGTGCGGATCTCCGGCTGGGGACAGACCGGGCCGTGGAGCCACAAGCCCGGCTTCGGCAGTCTGGTCGAGGCGATGAGCGGCTTTGCCGCGATGAACGGGTTCGGTGACAGGGCGCCGGTGCTGCCGCCACTGGCGCTGGCCGACATGATCGCCGGGCTCTACGGCGCGTTCTCGGTCATGGTCGCGGTCCGAGAGGTGGAGCAAAAGGGCGGCAAGGGACAGCTGATCGATCTTTCCCTGTTCGAGCCGATCCTCTCGGTGCTCGGCCCGCAATCGGCTATCCACGCGATCACCGGAGAGATCCCTCCGCGCACCGGTTCGCTCTCGACGACGACGGCGCCGCGCAATGTCTATGAATGCAAGGACGGCAAGTTCGTCGCGCTGTCGGCGTCGATGCAGGCCATGTCCGAGCGCCTGATGCGGGCGATCGGCCGGCCCGAACTGATCGACGATCCGCGCTTCAGGACCAATACCGACCGCCTGGCCAACAACCATATCCTCGACCCGATCGTCGCCGAATTCATGGGCGCGCGGACCCAGGCCGAATGCCTGGAGATCTTTGAGGCCGCCGACGTGACCGTCGGCGCGGTCGCCGATGTCGAACAACTCGCGAGCCATCCCTATGTCTGCGAGCGGGGCTCGCTGATGAGCGTGCCGGACGCCGATATGCCCGGCGGCCGCCTGCCGATGCATGCCGCGGTTCCAAGAATGTCGGGAACGCCGGCGCGAATGCGAACCCCGGCCCCCGATATCGGCCAGCACAATGGCGAAATCTATGGCGCGATTGGGATTTCCGACGCCGAGCTGGAGAAACTCAAGGAAGAGGGAGTGGTCTGATGACCGACAATGCAAGCAAGGATCTGCCGCTCTGGCGCTCGATGCTCTATGTGCCGGCGACGAGCGAGAAATTCGTCGAGAAAGCCCATGAACGCGGCGCCGACGCGATCAAGATCGACCTGGAGGACGCGGTGGCGCCGGCGGAGAAGCCCAGGGCCCGCACCCTGGTCCGCGACGTCGCCAAGTCGGTCTCCCGCAACGGCGCCGACGTGCTGGTGCGGATCAACCGCCCGGTATCGATGGCCGTGAAGGATATCGAGGCCTCGATCTGGCCCGAGGTCGGGGGACTCGTGCTTCCCAAGGTCGATGCCGCCGAGCATGTCGAGTTTCTCTGCGAGATGATCGACGAGCTTGAGGCCGAGCGCGGCATGACCGTCGGTCACACCAAGCTGATGATCCTGATCGAGACGCCGCGCGGCTACGCCAACGCGCGCGCCATCGCCCATAGTACGCCCCGGCTCGCCGCGATTGCGTTGGGGCAGGAGGATTTCTCCGCCGAGATGGGCATGGTCGAGCCCGAGGGCATGGCGTTGCTCAGCTACTATCAGGGCGTGCAGGTGGCGGCGCGCGAGGCCGGCGTGATGCCGATCGGCTATCCCGGTTCCATTGCCGAGTTCACCGATCTCGACCTGTTCCGCTCCAACGTCGAGCAGGCGCGCCGCCTGGGCTTTGACGGCGGGGCCTGCATCCATCCCCGCCAGGTGCCGATCCTGAACGAGGCCTTCACGCCGAGCGAGGCGGAGATCACCCGCGCCGAGGGCATGGTCGCGGCCTATGACGCGGCCATGGCGGCGGGCGACGGCGCGATCGCCTTCGAGGGCAAGATGATCGACGTTCCGGTGGTCGCCCGGGCCGAGCGCATCCTCGCCATCCGCGACAAGATCGCGGCCAAGCAAGGCGGCTGAGGTATCGATTTCTCCTTAAAATTCGCACGATATACTCAACCGTCGCCCTGGCGAAAGGCAGGGCCTCTCGATGGGTCGCCCAAGCGGGTGGCATCCGTTAAACGGACAGTCCCGAGCCGGAGGCCCTGCCGTTCGCCAGGGCGACGGGGGTGGGGCTACCTTGTTTTCTCCGTCGCCCTGGCGCAAGGCAGGGCCTGCCACCGTTGCAAGGCGGGACCTCTCGATGGGCCGCCCAAGCGGGTGGCATCCGTTAAACGGACAGTCCCGAGCCGGAGGCCCTGCCTTTCGCCAGGGCGACGGTTTAAACTGGAGCTTGCCTTTCATGGAGGCCGGTTGACGGAATTCGCAGTGGAGATCGAATGGCACCTTGGATTAGAGCCTATCTCGGCGCGCTGGTCGCGTTCTGTGTCATGGACGCGGTCTGGCTGGGCGTGGTCGCCACGGATTTCTATTTCGACCGCCTGGGCGGATTGCTGCGCGAGGATCCGAAATGGGCGGCGGCGGGGGTGTTCTATCTCGGCTATATCGCCGGCGTGGTCTATTTCGCGGTTCTCGCCACGGGGCCCGACGCGGGTTGGAAAGCGGCGGCCAAGCGCGGCGCGCTGCTCGGACTTTTGACCTACGCCACCTATGACATGACGAATATGGCGACGCTTGTCGGCTGGTCGCTGACGGTGTCGGTGGTCGACATGATCTGGGGCATGGTGATCACCGGAACGGCGGCCACGGCGGGCTATCTCGCGAGCGCCGACGCGCGGCGCGGCAATCCCACATAGCGGGTCAAGACGGCGGGGTTTGCCGGGGCTCTTGCGAGAGCCAGGGTTTGTGGGCCATGGTCCGGTTAAATTTGGCGGCGTTATGCCATCCGGTGGCCGTGGCGCGCGAGATGAATCGGGAGGACTCAGGTCATGAAATTCGGTCTCCTTTATGAGATGCAGCTTCCTCGGCCTTGGAACGAGCGGTCGGATCACCAGCAATTGCACGAGGCGATCGACGAGATCGAACTCGCGGATAAGCTGGGCTTCGACTACATCTGGGCCAATGAGCACCATTTTCTCGAGGAATACTCCCATTCCTCGGCGCCGGAGGTGTTCCTCGGCTTCTGCGCGCGCAATACCAAGCAAATCCGGCTCGGGCACGCGGTGGTTCTCTCGCCGCCGGGCTACAACCAGCCGGCCCGGGTCGCCGAGCGGATCGGGACCCTGGATCTGATTTCCAATGGCCGCGTCGATTTCGGTACCGGCGAGAGCGCGTCGCGCGTCGAGCTGGAAGGCTATGGCGTCGATCCCGACAAGAAGAAGGCGATGTGGGCGGAATGCACCGAGCAGACCGCGAACATGATGGTCATGGACCCCTATCCCGGCTTCGAGGGGGAGTTCTTCTCGATGCCCGCGCGGAACGTCATTCCCAAGCCCTATCAGAAACCGCATCCGCCGATCTGGGTCGCCTGTTCCCGGCGTGAGACCATCCATGCCGCCGCGCGCAACGGCATCGGCGCGCTCGCCTTCGCCTTCGTCGATCCCGAGGAGGCGGCGAAATGGGTGACCGAGTACTATGACATCATCAAGTCGGAGGAATGCGTTCCCATCGGCCATTCGGTGAACGCGAACATCGCCATGTGTACCGGTTTCTCGGTGCATGAGGACGAGGAGGAGGCCAAGCGCCGCGGCGCCGAGGGCTTCCAGTATTTCGGTTACAGCCTCGGCCACTACTACGTCTATGGCCATCACCAGCCCGGCCAGACCAATATCTGGGAGCGTTTCAAGAAGGCTCAGCCCGATCTCGAGGAAGTCGGCGCCGGTCGCGGCGTCGGCACCCCCGCCCAGGTCAAGGTGCATCTCCAGAAATTCGCCGATGTCGGCGTTGATCAGGTGATCTTCATCCAGCAGAGCGGCAAGAACCAGCACGCGCATATCTGTGACTCGCTGCGTCTGTTCTCGGAATCCGTGATGCCGCATTTCAAGGCGGCGGAAGAAGAGCGCGAACGCAAGAAAGCGGAGGAACTGGCGCCCTATATCGAGGCGGCCTTGGCGCGGAAGAAGAAGATGGCGCCGCTCTCGGCGGAGGAGACGCCGGTTGTCGTCGCTTATGGCAAGACCATCATCCAGACCGATCAGGATCAGAACGCCAAATCGAGCCACCACGCGGCGGCGGATATCATGACGCCGTTGCGGGATCCGCTGAGCCCGGCGGCGGAATAGCCCGCGGGCGTGTTGTTGAATTCGCTTGTATACAACGGCGTCCCGGCATACTCCCGCTGCAATATTCTTGCGGCTGTAAAGCTTCGACGGGAACGCGGCGCATGAGTTTGTTGTTGGGCATCGATACCGGTGGGACCTATACCGACGCGGTGCTTTATCGCGATGTCGGTTCAGGGAGCGGCCCCGAACCGGGCGTGATCGCGAAGGCCAAGGCGCTGACGACGCGCGAAAACCTGGCCCTCGGGATCGGCGCGGTAATCGACAACGTTCTCGTCCATGACGGGGAAGTGGCCTCCGATATCGCGCTGGTCTCGGTATCGACGACCTTGGCAACAAATGCCTTGGTGGAAGGCCAGGGCGGTCGCGTTGGCCTTGTCTTCATAGGGTTCAGTGACTCCGATCTGGACCGCGCCGGTTTACGCGAGGCGCTGGGTGGAGACCCGGTGATCCGCCTGGAGGGTGGCCATACCCCGCTTGGCGAGGCCATGGCGCCTCTCGATGTGGAGGGGCTGCGCGCGGCGGTGACCGACATCGTGCCCTCTGTCGAGGCGCTGGCGGTTGTCTCGCATTTCGGGGTGCGCAATCCGGAACATGAAATCCAAGCCCGCGACATCATTCGCGAGATCACGGGCTTGCTGGTTACTTGTGGGCACGAGCTATCGGCGCGGCTGAACGGCCCGAAGCGCGCCTTGACTTGCGTGCTGAACGCGCGGCTGGTGGGGATGATCGCCGAGCTTGTCGACGCGGTCGAGGCCACGTTGAAGGATCGCGGCATCGTCGCGCCGCTTATGCTGGTGCGCGGCGACGGCTCGCTTGTGTCCTCGACCTTCGCGCGCAACCGACCGATCGAGACCATCCTGTCGGGCCCCGCCGCCAGCCTGATCGGCGCGGCGCATCTGACCGGGCGGTCCGACGCGATCATTTCGGATATCGGCGGGACCACCACGGATATCGCGGTCCTGCGGGACGGCCGGCCCGAGCTCAGTCCCAACGGCGCGGTTGTCGGCGGCTTTCAGACCATGGTCGAGGCCATCGACATGGTCACGCTTGGGCTTGGCGGCGATAGCGAGGTCTGGTTTGACGATCAATCGCGAACGGCGCCGCCGCGGATCGGCCCCCGGCGCCTGATCCCGGTTAGCCTGCTCGCGCGTGATCATCCAGAAACCGTTTCGACGGCGTTGAGGAGGCAATTGAAGCGCGAGAACCCGGCGGAATTCGACGCCCGATTCCTTGTGCTGAACCGACGTTTGCTTAAGCGGGGGACCGAGCTCCGCTCGGGTGAACGGCGCATCATCGACGCTATTGGCGAGGGAGTGGCGGCGCAGGACAAGGTTATCACTCGAAGCCCGCAAGTCGGATCGCTCAATCGCCTGATTTCTCTCGGCCTCGTGCGGGTTTCCGGTTTCACGCCTTCCGACGCGGCCCATGTGGCGGGATTGCATGACGCTTGGGATGGCGCCGCGGCGAGCCAAGCAGCCGCGCTCGTCGCGCGACAACGCGACGCCCTTGGCCGGCCGCGCGCGGCATCGGGCGCGGCGCTCGCCGAGAGGGTCGTGGCCGCGGTCAAGCGCCGCTCGGCCGAGGTCGTGCTGGCCGCCGCGCTAACTCGAGATGGTCTTGACGATGTAGATCCCGCGACCTCGAAGCTGGTACGCATGGCCCTGGACCGGACCGGCTCGGCGGCGCGGGTCGATATCGGCGTCGGGCTCCCGGTGATCGGTCTCGGGGCCTCGGCGCCGGTATATTACCCCGACGTCGCGCGCATGCTGGGCGCCGAGGCGGATATTCCGGAACACGCCGATGTCGCCAACGCGATCGGCGCCGTCGTGGGACGGGTCGAGATCCGGCGCGAAGTCACGATCCTGACGACCGAGGAGGGTGGTTATCGCGTCCAGGGAACGGATGCTCCCAAGGACTTCGCGCGGCGGGACGACGCCCTTCAATACGCCCGTGACTTCTTGATGGAACAAGCGGCGCGGGAGGCTCGCGAGGCCGGGGCGGACGATATCGAATGCCGTGAACACTATGACGAGAACACCGCCGACGTGGATGGCAAGCCGGTCTTCGTCGAGGGTCTGTTGACGGTGATCGCGACCGGGCGTCCGAGAACCAGGATCGCGCCGCGCGCGGCCCAAGCCACCGCGCCCGCGACTGTAACCGTCACGCCCGAGGCGGATGCGCTGAGAACCCTCCAGCGTCGCGTCGCGGCATCGGGTGGGGCGGGTGATTGGGCCTCCGTCGCCCGCTTGTGCCGACTGATGTTGCTGATCCAACCAGCGCAGCCCGCGCCGCTCCGCAACCTGGCCGTCGCGACGGCCCGAACCTCGCATCCGATAAGCGCGCGCCCTCGTTTTCACCGCGCCGTGATTGTCCAACTCAATGCCTCGAGCACGATTCACGATGTCGCGGTGAACGAGTCGCGGGCGAGGGATTACCCAAAAGCCTTGCGTTGGAGCCGGCGCGCGATCTGCGGCTCGCCCGAGAACATTGAGTTTTATCTTACCGCCGGCGCCGCCGAGTTCGGTGCCCTGAACATGGACGGCGCTTGGCCGTATTTCGTGAAGGCACGGACGATCCGACCGGACAATGTGGTTGCCTTGTCCAACATGGTCGAGGTTCTCACGCGAAAGGGGCATCACGGCCTAATCGGTCGCGCGGCTCGGCGGTTGCTATGCGCGCATCCCACGGCGGAAGGCGGTGGCTCGGCCCTGGTATCGGCCTGGACCTCGATTGGCCAAACCTCCGGGGCGGTCAAGGTCGCGCGCCAGATGCTGACGATCAGCCCCTTGGACGGCAAGCTTCAGGGTTCGCTCGCGCGTTCCGAGTTGAAGCTGGGAAATCATGACGGCGCGATCGAAAGCGCCAAGCGCTACGCGGTAATCACGCCGTCCAACAGCTATGCTCTGCTGACCTTGTCCGAGGCGTCGGTTACCAAGGAGGATCTCACCCTTTGCGAGACATCGTCGACCTGGTTGCGGGTGATGGCGTCGGATCGCGCCAAGGGTCTGGCCAGCGGCGTCGAAACCTCCGGACGGCCGGCGATATACGTGCATGTGCCCAAGACCGCCGGTAGTTCCATTCAGCGTAGCACCTATGCCTTCAGCACCAGTATCGGGCATCGCTGGATCGAGCGGGAACCCACCGAGGAGGATCGCTACTACTCCGCGTGGGTGGCGCCCAACATCCTGATCAGGAAAGAGGTTCTGGACAGGCGCTTCCTGTTTTCCAATACCCGGCACCTGCTTCCCCTGCTGGTGAGTTTCTATGAGCATTGCCGTCGAGGTTTCGCGTCGCCGACGATGATCGGTCTCGTGCGCTCGGCGCGGCAAGAACCGTTCGGCGACTTCATCCGACGGATCGCGAGCCAGGATACGCCGTGGATCTCGCGCCGGTTCATATTCGCGCCTTTCTTTGACCGGGCGAGCGGCCAGTTCCTTATCGACTGGCTGAACCGAACCGAACAGGTCGATGACGATCTGCCGAGGATGTGCGAGATCCGCCGGTTCTCGTATCGCGGCGTCGGCCAATTGAACAAGGAAGTCAGCAAGGATTGGCGCGGCTACTACGATGACGCCTTGATTGATCTCGCCTGGAGGACATGGGCGCGCGAGGTCGCGATGTTCGGTTATGACCAGGACGGCGGCTATACCGAGAACGCGCTGTTGCACCGCGATGTGTCCCGGTTCAAGCCGCGGCTGAGCTACGATTGGCGCGATGATACGGTTCGCCTGGACGGTATCGTGTATGATGGTTCCAAGCGTGGATCGGCGGCGGGTGACGCGGAGGGGGTGGCATGAGCGATTTGACGGAAAAGTTCCGGGAGTCCCTCGACGCGCGGGTTGATGAGATCCTCGATGCGTGTACGTCCTGCGGAGCTTGCGCGGCGGTTTGCCCGACCCCGTCGGTCGCCGACATCGACGCGTCCGATCCGGGCGCGCTCGCCGGCGGTGTTCTCGACATCTTGCGTGGCGAGGTCGGTCCCGATGCTTCGGAGGAATGGGCGCGAACCTGCTGCGGCAGCGGGTTTTGCCTGACGGTGTGCGAGCACGGTATCAACCCGCGCTTCATGCTCAACATGGCGCGCCGGGCGATGACCGCGCGGAACGACGCCGCCGAACGCAAGGCCGCCGGCAAGGCCGCGTTCCAGAAAATGAGCCGGGGCGTGCGGGTGCTTTCCCGCCTGTCGATGCCGCCGGAGATCCTCGAGAAACTCAGCCCCCGTTCACATCCCGAGCGCGCCGAGCCCGCCGATGTGGTGTTCTATACCGGCTGCAACATGCTGAAGACCCCGCATATCGGTTTGCTTTGCCTGGATGTTCTGGAGAAGCTCGAACTCACCTACGAGGTGCATGGCGGTCCCGGCAGCTGCTGCGGTATCCTGCAAACCCGTCCCGGCGACATGCCGAACGCGGCGCGTCAGGCGTTTACCACGATGGACCGCTTCGCCAAGACCGGGGCGAGCCAGGTCCTCTCCTGGTGTCCGACCTGTCAGATCCAGTTCGGCGAGACCATGATCCCCAGCTATCAAGAGGCTACTGGAACCGGGATCGACATGACCATGTTCCCGGTATTTCTCGCGACCCAGTTTGAGAGACTGCGCCCCTATCTGGTCAACCCCGTCCGCAAGCGGGTGGCGGTTTATGAATACGCCGGTGCCCTGGGTGTCATGGAAGGCGTGCGAGAATTGCTGGGCGCGATCCCCGGGCTCGAGGTGGTCGACATGGGACATTCCAGCATCGGCTATACCAGCACCGCGCTGTTGCCAATGAAGAATTACTACAAGAACTCGGTCGCCAAGGGATTGGCGGCGGCGGAGGCGGCGGGGGTCGATACCCTGGTCGGGGTCTATCACTCGGACCACCGTGAGTTTTCCGGCCACCAGGAGGCCTGGCCCTTCGAGGTCGTCAACTACATGGAATTGATCGGCGAGAGCATGGGGATCAGCCGTCCCGATCTGTTCAAGCACTTGAAGCTGATGGCCGACGCGGACGCCATCGTCGCCGCGTCGACGCCTCTGATAGAGGCCAACGGACTTAACCCGGAGGAGGCGCGGGACGTCGTGTTGTCCGAAATGCTGGGCGACCAGCATCTGCCCGTGGACCGGGGCCTGCATCCGGCGGAGTAGATCCGCGTCCTGCAGGGAGGGGCGCGATCTCTCTTCAGCCTTGTCGTGGCGGGCGTTCCGCCGTATATAGGGCGCAACCTCGAAATCCAAGCTGTTAGGATAGCGCCCCATGGCCCGCGTTACCGTTGAAGATTGCGTTGAAAGAATTCCCAATCGTTTCGATCTGGTGATGGTCGCGGCGCAGCGCTCGCGCGATGTCTCCGCCGGCTCGCAGATCACGCTCGACCGCGACAACGACAAGAACCCCGTCGTGGCTCTGCGCGAGATCGCTGAGTTGACCATCGATATCGAAGCGACGCAGGAAATCCTGGTGCGCGGCTTGCAGCGCCATGTCGAGATCGACGAGCCGGAAGACGACTCCATCGAGGAATTGATGGGCGAGGAAATGTCCCTTGGCGGCGAAATTAGTGGCACTTCGCGTTCTCCCGATCCATCATCCTATGATGATGAGATGGCCGAACGTATGGGAATGCGGATTAAGGCGGGTGCGGAAGACGATGCCCAAGGGTTCAAGGACGTCGACGAGTCGGTTCTCGCGGACGAATGATAAGTGGTATTCTTCCGCGGTCGGAACCGCCGCCCGTGACGGAAACTGGCGGGTCTCGCTATGATCCGCCAATACGAACTGGTTGAACGCGTAAAAGCCTACGATCCGTCGACCGACGAAGACGCGCTTAATCGTGCCTATGTCTACGCGATGCAAGCCCATGGCGTGCAAACTCGGGCGTCGGGCGATCCTTATTTCTCCCATCCGATAGAAGTCGCCGGCATCCTGACCGACATGCGGCTCGACCACGCCACCATCATCACGGCGCTGTTGCACGATACGGTCGAGGATACCGACGCCACACTGGCCGAGATCCGCAAGCTCTTCGGCGATGATGTCGCGCGTCTGGTCGACGGCGTGACCAAGCTCAACCGTATCGAGCTGCAATCCGACCGCACCAAGCAGGCGGAAAATCTGCGCAAGCTGGTGATCGCCATGTCCGAGGACATTCGTGTCCTCCTGGTCAAGCTGGCGGATCGTCTGCACAACATGCAGACCCTGCATTTCATCAAGAGCGAGGAGAAACGCAAGCGGATCGCCGCCGAGACGATGGATATCTACGCGCCCCTGGCGGAACGGATCGGCGTTCAAGGTATTCGTGACTCCCTTGAGGACCTGGCTTTTCGCGAGCTCAACGCCGATGCTTACGCGACGATCACCACGCGTCTGGACTTTCTCACCGAGGAAGGCGGCGACATTGTCGAGCATATCGCCGGCGAGTTGACGGAGACCTGCAAGGAGTCCGGCCTGGACGCGATCATCACGGGGCGGCGCAAGTCACCGTTCTCGATCTGGCTCAAGATGCAGCGCAAGAGCATGCCGATCGAGCAATTGTCCGACATCGTCGCTTTTCGCCTGATCGTGCCCAGCGTCGAGGATTGTTATCGGGCGCTCGGTATCATCCATGGCGCTTATCCGGTCATCCCCGGTCGCTTCAAGGATTTCATCAGCACAACGAAACCCAATGGTTATCGCTCGCTACATACCGGCGTCATTGGTCCGAAGCGCCAGCGCGTCGAGATCCAGATCCGTACCCAAGAGATGCACGAAATCGCCGAACTCGGCGTCGCGGCGCATTGGATCTACAAACAGGGCGCGGCGGGCGCGACCGAGGGCAAGCAATACCGTTGGCTACGGGAATTGCTGGAGATCCTGGACCACGCCTCGGGTCCGGAGGAGTTCCTGGAACATACCAAGCTGGAGATGTACCAGGACCTGGTCTTCTGTTTCTCGCCGAAGGGCGATCTGATCTCGCTGCCGCGTGGCGCCTGTCCGGTTGATTTCGCCTATGCT
Organism: Alphaproteobacteria bacterium; assembly: GCA_038118725.1. Lineage (GTDB taxonomy): Bacteria > Pseudomonadota > Alphaproteobacteria > Thalassobaculales > Thalassobaculaceae > JADHLJ01. The sequence goes on from JAYOIK010000012.1 coordinate 50,412, forward strand.
GTCCATTCCGAAATCGGCGATACCTGTATCGGCGCGAAGATCAACGGGCGCCTGCGCCCCCTGACGACGGAACTGCGCAACGGGGACCAGGTAGCGGTCCAGACCTCCAAGAACTCCACCCCGTCGCCGACATGGGAGCAATTTGTCGTCACCGGCAAGGCCAAGGCGGCGATCCGGCGTTTCGTGCGGCATCAGAAACGCGAGCAGTTTTTCAATCTCGGCAAGTCGATCTTCCAGAAGACCCTGCGTCAGGAAGGCGTTCGGTATTCCGAGAAACTGGTTTCGCGTGCGCTTGAACCCATGGGGTATGAGCATATCGAGGACTTGCTGGCGGCGGTTGGGGAAGGGGTCGTTACCGGCAAGGAGGTACTACAGGTGGCGATGCCGGACCGTGAACCGAAAGCGGGCGACGCCGACAACGTTGTTCCTCTGAACCGGGAGCGGAAAAAGAAGAAAACCGGCGGTGCCACCATACCGCTCAAGGGTCTTATTCCCGGCATGGCGGTGCATTACGCGCGGTGCTGTCATCCCCTGCCGGGCGAGCGTATTGTCGGGATCGTGACCACCGGCAAGGGGGTGACGGTCCATACCATCGATTGCGAGACCCTGGAGGGTTTCCAATCAATGCCCGAACGTTGGCTCGACGTCGCCTGGGACATGGACGAGGTCGGCCAGACTCATATCGGTCGGCTGGGCGTGATCCTCCTGAACGAGCCGGGAAGTCTTGGCGGTTTGTCGACGATTATCGGCAAGAACGCCGGCAATATCGTGAACTTGAAGGTCGTGAACCGCTCGGTGGACTTTTTCGAGATGCAGGTTGATGTCGAGGTCGGGAACATACGGCACCTGACCAACATCATCGCCGCCCTGCGGGCGACACCTTTGATCACCTCGGTGGAACGCGCGCGTGGTTAAGGACAACGCGCGGTACTTTTAATAAAGCGGAGCAGAGGGCATGGGGTATCTCAGGCTTGGTGTGAACATTGACCACGTCGCGACGATCAGAAACGCGCGCGGTGGTCTCCATCCCGATCCGGTGCGCGCCGCGCGTCTCGCCGCCGAGGCCGGCGCCGACGGGATCACCGCGCATCTTCGAGAGGACCGCAGGCATATCTCGGACCATGATATCGAGCGGCTGGTGAATGAGATTGACCTGCCGCTCAATTTCGAGATGGCCGCGACCGAGGAGATGCTGGAAATCGCGCTCCGCCACCGACCCCACGCCGTCTGCATCGTGCCCGAAAAGCGCGAGGAGGTGACCACCGAGGGCGGACTCGATGCCGCGGGTCAGCACAACCGGCTGAAACGCTATTGCGAGGAGATTGGCGCCGCCGGGTGCCGTGTTTCGCTGTTCATCGAGGCCGACCGGCGGCAACTGGAGGCGGCGACCAGCCTCGGCGCCCCGGTCGTGGAGATCCATGCCGGCGCCTATTGCGAAGTGGACGAGGATCAACGACCGGCCGAACTCGCGCGCATTGTCGAGGCGGCCAAGATCGCGGAAACGCTCGGTCTGGAATGCCATGTCGGTCATGGCTTGAGTTTTGATACCGTTGCTCCCGTCGCGGCGATCCCGACGGTGACCGAGCTGAATATCGGTCACTTCCTGATCGGCGAGGCGATTTTCGGTGGCTTGGAAAGCAGCATCAAGCGGATGCGGGCGCTGATGGATAACGCGCGCGCCGCCGCGACCGGCCAAGTCAGCGCTTAGAGGCTCGGGCATGATAATCGGGATAGGCAACGACATCGTCGATATCGACCGTATCGCGCGAACCCTGGATCGTTTCGGCGAGCGTTTCATCAACCGGGTCTTCACGGAGGAAGAACGGAACAGAGCCGAGGGCAAGGCGACCTGGGCGGCAATCTACGCCAAGCGCTTTGCCGCCAAGGAAGCGGTCTGGAAGGCATTGGGGGAGGGGCCTCGGCTCGGCGTGGCGTGGCGCGAGCTCGCCGTGGGGAACGAGCCTTCGGGCAAGCCGCGTTTGACCTTGAGCGGAGTCGCGGCCCAACGTCTGTCCGACCTAACGCCCGCGGGCATGGAGCCGCGCATTGATCTCAGTCTGTCGGATGAGCCGCCCCTGGCCCAGGCATTCGTCGTCATCTCCGCGGAACCACCGTCTCATGCCGCGCTCCGGATTGAATGATCCGAACCACCACAACGGTCGAAGCTTGCCGCGCGCTGGGTTTTGCGGCATAGATCACGCCTCGCGACGATCTCCGCCCTTCGAACGCCGTTTCCGTCACGGGATCGCTGGATCGTCTTCCAACTAGCCGAAATATTCGCATGATCGCATCAACAGCCAGTAAGACCGGCGGGTTCCGGGAACTTGTCAAAACCGTGGTCGTGGCGGTTCTGATCGCGCTGAGCATTCGAACTTTCGCCTACGAGCCGTTCAACATCCCGTCGGGGTCGATGAAGCCGACCCTGCTGGTGGGTGACTATCTGTTCGTCTCCAAGATGTCGTATGGGTATAGCCGCTACTCGCTCCCCTTCGCGCCGCCGGTGATTCCGGGCCGGGTGCTGTTTACCGAGCCCGAGCGTGGCGATGTCATCGTCTTCAAGAAACCGTCCGATACCAGCACGGATTTCATCAAGCGCCTGATCGGATTGCCGGGCGACAAGATTCAAGTACGAGAAGGCATTCTGCATATCAATGGCGTGGCGGTCCCGCGCCGGGCCGTCGAGGATTTCAAGGTCCGGGACGGTTTCGGGCGCGATCGCGGGCTGCGCCAATATGTCCAAACCTTGCCGAACGGTGTTCAACACCTGATCCTCGAGGCTCGAGGCGATACCGGTGGCGCCGACAACACCCGAGTTTTCACCGTGCCGGACGGCTATTATTTCATGATGGGCGACAATCGGGACAACTCGGTCGACAGCCGGGATTCGAGCGTCGGCATGGTGCCCCGCCAGAACCTCGTTGGTCGAGCGGAGATCCTGTTTTGGGCATGGGACGGTCGAGAGGGGTCCTGGTGGGAGATTTGGAACTGGCCGAGCGCAATTCGGTTCAGCCGTTTGTTGAAATTCATCGAATGACACGGTGCCACGACAGCGACGGCGAGCTGGAGAAGCTCCTGGAGCATGACTTCAAGGCCCCCGATACACTCCGACGCGCCATCACGCATGCAAGCGCCGCCAAGGAAGTCTGGAACGCCTATGAGCGGCTCGAGTTCCTTGGCGACCGGGTGCTCGGCTTGATCGTCGCCGACCAATTGCTGGAGCGATTCCCCCGTGAACGCGAGGGCGAGATTGCCCGTCGTCATGTGCAATTGGTTCGCAAGGAAACCTTGGCCGAGGTCGCGCGGGGGCTCGATATCGGCGCGTATCTCGTGCTCTCCAGGGGCGAGGAAGAGGTTGGCGCGCGAGAGAGCGAAAGTATCCTTGCCGATGTCATGGAAGCGATACTGGGCGCTCTGTATCTGGATGGCGGCCTCGAAGTGGCGCGGCGTTTCGTCGTCAAGCATTGGACACCCCTGCTGGAGGCGGATCTGGAGCCGCCGCGCGACCCTAAGACGACCTTGCAGGAATGGGCGCAAGCGCGCCGTCATGGTTTGCCGTCCTATGTGATGGTGGGCCAGGAGGGGCCGTCGCACGCGCCTGAGTTCACCATCCGGGTAACGGTGGCGGACTTTCCCGCGAGAACGGCCAAGGGCCGCTCCAAGCGCCATGCCGAACAGGCGGCGGCGGCCTTGCTTCTGGAGGACTTAAGCGCTGGGGAGCCGGCATGACCGATGCGAACGCCACCCGGGCGGGGTTCGTCGCGCTGATAGGCGCTCCGAATGCCGGTAAATCGACGCTTCTGAACCGCTTTGTCGGGTTCAAGCTCTCGATTGTGACCCATAAGGTGCAGACGACCCGGACTCGAATTCGCGGCGTCTGCATGGCCGGCCCGGCGCAGATCGTTTTCGTGGACACTCCCGGTATTTTCGAGCCCAGGCGCCGCCTTGATCGCGCGATGGTCGACGCGGCGTGGCAGGGCGCCGGAGACGCCGATGTCGTGGCGCTGCTCTATGACGTCGGCAAGCGCAAGATCGACGCCGATACCCAGCGGATCATTGACGGTCTCAAGGAAACCGGGCGCAAGGCCGTCTTGGTGCTTAACAAGGTGGATCTGGTGCGCCCCGAGGAGTTGCTGCCGCTCGCCGCCGCCTTTGACGCCGAGGAGATTTTCGAGGAAACCTTCATGGTCTCCGCCGAGTCCGGCGCGGGTTGCGATGATTTTCTGTCCTATCTGGCGGGGCGCATGCCCGAGGGGCCGTGGCTCTACCCGGAGGACGAGGCGTCCGATCTGCCGGAGCGTCTATTGGCCGCGGAGGTAACCCGCGAGCAGGTACTGCTGCGTCTGCATCAGGAACTCCCCTACGCCGCCACCGTCGAGACCGAGCAATGGACCGAGCGCGAGGACGGCGAGGTCGTGATCAACCAGGTGCTCTACGTGACCCGTCCCGGCCACAAGAAGATCGCGCTCGGCAAGGGCGGCTCGATGATCAAGGCGATCGGCAGCGCCAGCCGCGCCGAGCTTCGAAAACTCCTGGGGCGGCCGGTGCATCTGTTCCTGTTCGTGAAGGTGCGCGAGAATTGGATGGACGACCCCGACCGTTACGCCATCTGGGGGCTTGATCCCAACGCCTGAGGGAGCCGCGCAACGCCATGGAATGGACCGATGAAGGGATCGTTCTGGCCTCGCGCCCGCATGGCGAGTCCGCGGCCGTGGTGGTGCTGCTGACCGCGGAACACGGGCGGCACGCCGGTTTGGTGCGCGGCGCCACCTCGCCACGGGCCCGAGGCGTCTTGCAGCCCGGCAATCGGGTCGAGGCGACGTGGACGGCGCGTCTGGCCGAGCATCTCGGCTCCTACCGGATTGAACTGAAGGAAAGTCACGCGCCGGAGTTATTCGACGACGCGCTGAAGCTCGCCGGTCTGGCCTCGGCCTCGGCGGTGGCGGAACGCGCGCTGCCGGAGCGAGAGCCGCATCCGGGGATCCACGATGCCTTCAACGCCTTGATCGGCGCCATGGAGATGGCCGAACTCGGTTCCGCCTGGGTCGCGGCCTATGTGAAATGGGAACTGGGTGTTCTGGCCGAGCTTGGCTTTGGCCTGGATCTCGAGCATTGCGCGGTGACCGGCAACAATGACGAACTGGCCTATGTCAGTCCGCGCTCGGGCCGGGCGGTCTCGCTATCGGCGGGCGAGCCGTATCGCGAGAAACTGCTGAAATTGCCTGACTTTCTGATCGGCCGTGGCGGCGGCGAGCAAGAGGATCTGTTGGCCGGCATGAAGCTCACCGGGTTCTTCCTGGAACGCCACGTTTTCGGCGCCCAAGGCGAGGCCCCGCCGGCGGCGCGGGATCGGTTTCTCGAGAGGTTGCGAGCGACCTCCGAGTAACCGGGCAAGATTAGCGTTGGCGCGGTCATTCACAGCCGCTGGTATCCTGTTCTAGTATACGGATCTGAATGTCTCCTGGAGTTTCCGCGATGCTTGGTGATCCGCCCGTCTCGAAATATCTGACCTGCGCCGGTCGCGAGATTCACTATCTCGAATGGGGCGCCGCCGATCTGCCGCCGGTTGTCGCCTGGCATGGACTTGCCCGGGTCGGGCGCGACTTCGACGCCCTGGCGCGAGAGTTGGCGCCGAGTTATCGGGTGATCGCGCCGGACACGATCGGCCGCGGCCTCAGCCAGTGGGTCGAGGACGGCGCGGCCCAGGGTGACGCCGAGTACTGCTTTGATGTTTATGAGAAAATCGCCATCGATCTCTGCGATCAATTGGGCATGGAGAGTCTGCGCTGGGTCGGCACCTCAATGGGGGGCAGCTTCGGCATGTGGCTCGCCGGGGGCGCGATGCGGGATCGGATCAGCCATCTGGTGATCAACGATATCGGCCCCGAGCTTCCTCAGGCCGCGATCGACCGGATCGTTACTTATCTCGGAAACCCGCCGGATTTCGAGACCGTGGGCGAGCTTGAGCGCTATTTGCGTACGGTTTACGCGCCCTTCGGCTATATCCCCGGCGATGAGTGGCGGGCGATGACCGAGGCGTCGTTCCGCCGACTTCCCAACGGCCGGGTGACCTCGCATTACGACCCCCGGATCGCGCGCCAGTTCGTCACCCATCCCGATGATTGGCGACTCTGGGATCGCTATGACTCGATCACCGCCAAAACCTTCTTGCTACGCGGCGAGTATTCCGACCTTCTTAGCCCCGAGATGACCGAGGAAATGACCCGTCGTGGGCCCAGGACCGAGGTGCTTCAATGCGCCGGCTGCGGCCACGCGCCGGCCTTGAACGTGCCGGTTCAGACCGAGGCGATCGCCGCGTTTCTGGCGCGCTAGGCCGTGATGGCCTAGGCTCTTGAGAGCTGTGAATCCAGGTGGAGGAGAGTGATGGCCAAGGCGGGAGAGGTTGACCCGATTACCCTGACGGTGATCTGGAACACGATGCTGTCCATCGCCGAGGAACTGGGCACGACCCTGCGTCACACGGCCTTTTCCGAGGGCGTGCGGGAGGGGGATGATTTCTCCACGGCCTTGTTTGATTCCAATGCCTTAATGATCGCCCAGGGTAATTTCAGCCCCGGCCATCTCGGCGCCATGCCGACCTGCGTGAAGCGGGCGCTGGAGTATATTCCCCCCGAGAGCCTGGGGCCGGGGGACTCGATCCTGTTGAACGATTCCTTCATTGGCTCCGGCCATTTTCCCGATACCTTCCAAATCATGCCGGTTTTCGAGGCCGACCGTCTGATCGGCTATGTCGCCTGCTCGGCGCATCAGGTCGACATGGGCGGCGCGGCGCCGGGCTCGCAGAAGGTTCACGGGGTGACCGAGGCGTTTCAGGAGGGGCTTCGGATCCTGCCGGTTCGCTTTGTGCGCGGTGGGGTGATCGACGAGGATATTCTGCGTATCGTGCTCGGCAATGTGCGCATGCCCGAGAAGGTCCGGGGCGACCTTTTGGCCCAGCATACCGCCAATCTCACCGCCGCCGAGCGGCTTCGCTTGCTGTTCCACGAGCATGGGAGCGAGACCGTCGAGAGAGCGTATGAGGCGATTCTCGACCGCTCCGAGGCGGCGATGCGCGAGGCCTTGGCCAAGGTTCCGGCGGGGACCTATAGCTTCGAGGACCGGATGGATGATTACGGGCCGGGGACCGAGCCGGTGATCATGGCCGTCGATATCACCTTCGACGGTAAGGGTTCGGTGGAGCTGGATTTTTCCCGCTCATCCGATCAGGTGCCGGCGGCGATCAATTCCTACATCAACTATACCCGCGCCTATGCCCTGTTCGCGATCAAGGTGTTCTGCGACGCGCGCCAGCCCCAGACCGAGGGGGCGATGCGTCCGATCAGCATCACCGCGCGCGAGGGATGCTTCTTTAACCCAAGGTTTCCGGCGCCTTCCGGCGGTCGGGCGATCCTTCAGATCCGCATCTTCGACACCATCAACGGGGCCATGGCCAAGGCCTTGCCGGAGCGCGCCATGGGGGCGTTCTCGCATTGGTCGAACCCGAATATCGGCGGCATCGATGACCGGACCGGCAAGCCCTTCGTGATGTATGACCTGGGCCTCGCCGGTTACGGGGGTAGGCATGGCGAGGATGGGCCCGAGGCGATGACCCCGGTGATGAACTGCACCAATATTCCGGTCGAGGTGCACGAGACCCATAACCCGATCCGGGTCCGCCGAATGGAGCTGCTGGCCGATACCGGCGGGGCCGGGCGGTGGCGCGGTGGCTGCGGCATGTTGAAGGAGATCGAGCTGCTGAATTCCAGCGCGGTTCTCTCGCATCTGGGAGACCGGCACACGGTCCAGCCCTATGGGGTTTTTGGCGGAAAACCGGGCTCTTTGGCGGAAAGTACCCTGTATCGGGGGAATGAAAAGATCACCCTGCATTCCAAGGACGTGAAGCCCCTGCGCAAGGGGGATGTGTTGAGCTTCACCCTCTCCGGCGCCGGGGGATACGGTCCACCGGAGGAGCGCCAAGTGGAATCCATCGAACGTGATTTGGCGGACGGCTATGTGTCGGAGTCGGCGGTAGCGCGGGATTACGGCTACACGCGCTAGATTGTGCATTTTAATGCATAAATTATAAGGCAATGTGCATTTTAACGCATTTTTCTTGACGGGAAATCGCGCCTCCCTATGCTGCGTCTGATATCGGACCGCGGCAAAACCGGGTTTTGGAGGACAGTTTCCATGCGCATCGGTTTCGAGACCCATCCGTCCCGCTATCGTCATTGGCGGATCGAGATCGATGGCCCCCGCGCCGACCTGATCATGGATGTCGATGAGACCGGTGGTCTGTTCGAGGGCTATGAGCTGAAACTCAACTCTTATGACCTGGGAGTCGATATCGAGTTGCGCGACGCGATCGAGCGGCTCCGCTTTGAGCATCCCGAGGTCCGGGCCGTGGTGCTGCGCTCGGGTAAGGAGCGGGTGTTCTGCGCCGGCGCGAATATCCGAATGCTCGCCGGGGCGCCCCATGCCCATAAGGTCAATTTCTGCAAATTCACCAACGAGACCCGCAACGCGATGGAGGATGCCTCGGCGCATTCGAACCAGCGTTATATCGCGGCGGTGAGCGGCGCCTGCGCCGGCGGCGGGTATGAGCTCGCGCTCGCCAGCGATCATATCATCCTGGTTGACGATGGCGCGAGTTCGGTCTCGCTGCCGGAGGTCGCGCTCCTGGCGGTGCTGCCGGGGACCGGCGGGGTGACCAGGGTGACCGATAAGCGCAAGGTGCGCCGGGACCGCGCCGATATCTTCTGCTCGACCGAGGAGGGGGCCCGCGGTCGCCGCGCCCTGGACTGGCGCCTGGTCGATGAGGTGGTGCCGCCGTCCAAGTTCGACGACGCGGTCGACGCGAAGGTCCGGGAAACGATAGGTGGAGATAGGAATTCCGGGGAAACCGGCATTCCGCTCGGCCCCCTTGATAGGACGATCGAGGCCGATCGACTTTCCTATTCGACCCTCGGCGTCGAGATTGACCGGAGCGCGCGGCTCGCCACCATCACGATCGCCGGTCCCGATGCCGGCCCGCCCGCCGATGCCGCCGCGATGCTGGCCGAGGGCGACGGCTTCTGGCCGCTTCGTCTGGCGCGGGAGTTGGATGACGCGCTGTTGCATCTGCGGTTCAACGAGCTGGAAGTCGCGGTCATCGCCTTCAAGGCCGAGGGTGACCCGGCGACGGTGATGGGTTTTGACGGCTTCCTGCAAGCCCATGACACACATTGGCTGGTCCGCGAGACCCGGCTGCTCTGGACCCGGGTGATGAAGCGGGTGGATCTCACCTCGCGCTCGCTGGTCGCGCTTCTGGAGCCTGGAAGCTGTTTCGCCGGTTTCCTGGCCGAGCTCGCCTTCGCCGCCGATCGCGGTTACATGGCCGACGGGGTGTTCGACGGCGACAACCGGCCCGAGGCCACGCTGACCCTGAGCGCGGCGAATTTCGGCGCCCACCCGATGTCCAACGGCCTCTCGCGCCTGGCCACCCGGTTCCTGGGCGAGCCCGAGGCGCTTGAGGGACTGGAGGCACAAATCGGCGAGGCGCTGGAGGCCTCGGATGCCGATGACCTCGGCCTGGTGACGGCGGCGCTGGATGATATCGACTGGGAGGACGAGGTGCGGCTGTTCCTGGAGGAACGCGCCAGCTTCTCGCCCGACGCGCTGACCGGGCTCGAGGCCAATACCCGCTTCGCCGGGCCCGAGACCATGGAGACCAAGATCTTCGGTCGTCTGACCGCCTGGCAAAACTGGATCTTCCAGCGCCCGAACGCGGTCGGCGACGCCGGCGCCCTCGGCCGCTACGGCAGCGGCCAAGGCGCCGATTTCGACAAGCGGCGGGTGTGATGGGGGTGGCGCTATTGGCCAACAAGACCCTTCGAGACGTGACCCGAGGGCCACTCCTCAGGGTGAGTGTGACGGGAAACAATACGACTGACCCTGAGGAGCGGCGAAGCCGCGTCTCGAAGGGTCTTGTTGGCGGGATGACGAAGTTAGGTAACCAGGAGCAAATCCAATGACCGACACGATGGCCGTGAATTACGATACCTCGATCCCCAACAATGTCGGCCTGTCCGAGGATCGCCGGGTTCTGAAGGCGTTGGAGAAATGGCACCCGGGTTATCTCGACTGGTGGAAGACCATGGGCCCGGAGGGGTTCCAGGAATCGCTGGTCTATCTGCGCACCGCCGTCGGCGTCGATCCAGCGGGTTGGGCGACCTTTGGTTACGTCAAGATGCCGGAATACCGATGGGGCGTGCTGTTGGCGCCCAAGGAGGAGGGGCGGACCATCGGCTTTGGCCAGCACAAGGGCGAGCCGGCCTGGCAGGAGGTTCCCGGTGAATACCGCGCGGCCCTGCGCCGGCTTTGCGTGATCCAGGGCGATACCGAGCCCGCCTCGGTCGAGCAGCAGCGCCAGTTGGGGCTGACCGCGCCCTCGCTGTATGACCTGCGCAACCTGCTTCAGGTCAATGTCGAGGAGGCCCGCCATCTCTGGGCCATGGTCTATCTGTTGCAGAAATATTTCGGAAAGGATGGCCGCGAGGAGGCGGAAGACCTACTGATGCGCCGCTCCGGCGATGCCGACAAGCCCCGGATGCTGGGAGCGTTCAACGAGGCGACCCCGGATTGGCTGAGCTTTTTCATGTTCACCTTCTTCACCGATCGTGACGGCAAGATGCAGCTGGAGAGTCTGGCGCAATCCGGTTTCGACCCGCTCTCGCGCACCACGCGGTTCATGCTGACCGAGGAGGCGCATCACATGTTCGTCGGCGCCACCGGCGTCGGCCGGGTGGTCAAGCGGACCTGCGAGGCGATGCGCGAGGCCGGGATCGAGGATCCGTATGATATCGTGGCGGTGCGGGCGCTCGGCGTGATCGATCTGCCGACCATCCAGAAGAAGGCCAATCTGCACTATTCGCTATCGCTGGATCTGTTCGGTTCGGAGATTTCCACCAATGCCGCGAACGCCTTCACCAATGGCCTCAAGGGTCGGTACCGCGAGGACAAGCTGGATGATGATCACCAGTTGCTGAACGACACCTATCCGGTTCTCAAGCTGGTGGACGGCGAGGTCAAGATGGCCCAGGAGCCGGCGCTGACCGCCCTCAACATGCGGCTGCGAGACGACTATACCGCCGACACCACGGCGGGCATCAAGCGCTGGAACCGCGAGATCGAGCGCTACAACATCGACTTCCGGATCGTCCTGCCGAATGTCGCGTTCAACCGGGCGATCGGGGTTTTCGCGCCGGTCGAGGCGACGCCGGATGGCGAGATCATCTCCGCCGAGGTCTTCGAGGCCCGCCGGGACGAGTGGCTGCCGACCCAGGCCGACGGAGATTTCGTCGCCTCTCTCATGCACCAGGAGACCGAGCCCGGCCACTATGCCGGCTGGATCGCTCCGCCGCGCGCCGGGATCAACAACCAGCCCGGTGACTTTGAGTATGTGCGGTTGCAATAGGGGCGGCGGCAGTAAGGCCTGGAGTTAAGATGTCCGGTCATCCCGCCCCCCGTTTACACGAGGGCAAGCGGCGGGACCCATTCCGCCTATCTGGCCATTTAATGCGCTCTCTCACGCGCATAAAGGATCTTAAGATTGATATATAAGGCGTTGGAAATGCTAGTGGAACGGGCCCCGGCCTTCGCCGGGATGACGTGTGAATTTCGGATAGCCAACCCATGAGCAACGCCGACAGTGACGAAGATTACCTCGCCGGGCTCGGCGCGCGGGTGCGGGCGGCGCGCAAGGCGGCGAGGTTGTCGCGTCAGGATCTCTCCCATGATGCCGGCGTGTCCATGCGATTCCTCGCGCAGTTGGAGACCGGGAGCGCAAACGCGTCGATCTCGAACCTGCGCTCGGTGGCTCGGGCGCTGGAGGTGTCGGTGGAGGATCTGGTCGCCGACACCGATCCAGACGCGTTCGGCCTGGTCGCGGCGATCCGGGGCGCGACGACGGTTGAACGCATGCATCTGATGGACGCGCTGACGGCGCTGCGACGCGAGAGTGGAGGTGGTGATCCGCGCGGACGGCGGGTGGCGCTGATCGGTCTTCGCGGCGCCGGCAAGAGCACCCTGGGCAAGGCGGCGGCGGAACGCCTGGGCGTGCCCTTTGTCGAGTTGAACCACGCCATTGAGGCGGAATTCGGTCTTTCGATCCCCGAGGTGTTCTCGCTCTACGGCGATACCGGGTATCGGCGGCTTGAGAAAAACCGCATCGAGGCGGTGATGGCCGAGCACGAGCGCGTGATCCTGGCGGTCGGTGGCGGCATTGTCGGCGAGGCTGAAAACTTCGATCTGCTGCTCGGCGGTTTTCACACGGTCTGGCTGCGCGCCAGCCCCGAGGAACACATGGCGAGGGTCCGCGCTCAGGGTGACGAGCGGCCAATGGCCGGCAACCCCCAGGCGATGGACGAGTTGCGCCGGATTTTGGAGGCTCGCGACAAGCTCTACGCCCAGGCTGACGCCCAATTGTCGACCAGCGGCAAGACCCCGGAGGAAAGCGCGGCCTCGCTCGCCGTGGTGATCGACGCGGTGCTCGGTAAGGTCCGGGTATAGGGTCGGGATTGGGGGAGAAGGTTCTCAGCTTTCACCGTATCCCCGCGAAGGTCGGGGCCAACGCCTGAGACATCCGTGAGTGACGGAAGTCCAGATCATTTTGACGGGGCGGTCGTCATGCCCCGCCAACCGTCACGTGGAAACGCCTCAGGCTTCGACCCCGGCTTCCGCCGGGGATACGGTTAAACAACGCTCGAATCCCTGGCGAAAGCCAGGGTCTGTTTGAAACCAGAATTTCTCGTCGCCCTGAACTTGGTTCAGGGCTCTTGCCGCTGGAGGATGTGCGGTGAGAGATGGTGGCGGGAGATCCACCGACCATCGTGCCGGAAACGCCGGCGGCGCAAGCCCTGAATCAAGTTCAGGGCGACGGAACGGTTTGAAAAATACTTCCGTATCCCCGGCGGAGGCCGGGGGCGACGCCTGAGGCGACGGTGAGTGACGGAAATCCGGATCATTCCGACTGATCGGTGGGCATGCTCCGCCAAACGTCACATGGAAACGCTTCAGGCGTCGACCCCGACTTTCGTCGGGGGTACGGTTTGACCACTCCCAAATCCATCACGGCGGCTTGCCGCGACAATCAAATCCAACGCGATCCCCCAAAAAGCAAACGCCCCGGAGAACCGGGGCGCGTCATTGATCAGCCGATGATGCCGGCGATCACTTGATCTTGGCTTCCTTGTACATGACGTGCTTGCGGACCACCGGGTCGTACTTTTTCAGTTCGAGCTTCTCGGTCTGGGTCCGGGGGTTCTTCTTGGTCACGTAATAGTGGCCGGTATCGGCGCTGCTTACGAGCTTGATCAAAACGGTTGCCGGCTTCGCCATGGTCACTCATCCGAATTTTTAGCGTTTGGAAGACCGGGAAATGACATGCCGGACTGGCGAAGTCAAGCAGATCCTACTCCGAGGCGGCGCCGCGCATGGCGATCATCGCCTTTTCGGTGATCCGCTTGAACAGGTCGGGCGCGTCGAGCAGGCCGAGCGCCAGATCCATGTCGAAATCGCGGTCGACCTTGCCGCGCGGGCGGTCGCCGCAGCGTTTGAGCAGGGCGGATTGCGCCGCCTCGTCCAGACCCGCGGCCGCGCGCCGGAGCGGGCCGATATTCGCGTCGAGGACCTCGCCCTGGCGGATCCGGTCCAGAACCGATTTCGGACTGGCGAGCTCTCCGCCGGTGCAGATGGTGGGGAACACGCCGTATGTCGACAGCGTGTAGCCGGACGGCGCCCGCATCTCGGCCCAGGTCAGATTGAGCGCGCCGTTATTCGGCAGGTCGCGTACCCGCTGAACCGTGCCCTTGCCGTAGGAGCGCGCGCCGATGACCAGGCCGCGCCCGGTATCCTGAAGCGCCGCCGCGACGACCTCGGAGGCCGAGGCGGAACCGCTGTCGATCAACACCACGAGCGGCAGTTGTTCGGCGTTGTCGTCGGGCTCGGCGCCGAAGTTCTGGTACGCGTCCTCGTGCCGCCCGATGGTGGTCAGGATGTTACCGTCGGGGATGAAGAGATCGGCGAGATTGACCGCTTCATCCAGCATGCCGCCGCGATTGCCGCGCAGGTCGAGGATCACGCCCTTCAGGGCCGGGCCGAGGGCGGCTCGGGCCGCGTCGATCCGCTCTCGCATCCGGGACGAGGTCTGCTCGTTGAAGCCGGTTACCCGGACGACCGAGGTTTCCTCGACGATGGAGGCGAAGACGGTTTGCTCGATGACTTCCCGGCGCTCCAGGGTGAGGGAGAGGCGCTTGTCGCCGCGGATCAAGGTAAGGTCGACTCGGCTTCCGTGCGGGCCACGCAGGATCGGCGCGACCTTGGCGAGCGGCCAACCCGCGACCGGCGCGCCGTTCACCGCGTGGATCACATCACCGGAGAGGATCCCGGCCTCGGCCGCGGGGGTGTCCTCGAACACCTCCAGCGCCGTCACCCGCCCGTCGCTATTGCCGAGCGAGATGCCGATTCCGGAATAACCCTGACGGTGCGCTCGGCTGGATTGCGCCTGTTTGGCGGATTGATACCGCGAAAACCGGTCAAGTTCCGTCAGGGCGGCGTCGAAGATCGTCTTATAGGTCGTCTCGATATCGGTCTTGGCGATCTCGGGCGAGCGTATGCGGGCGGTTTCGAGCGCGGCGGCGGTGAGGTAGCTCCAACGCACCACGTCGCTGTCCGACGGCGCTTGAAACGTCGCGATCGGCGCCTCGTCGAGGAACAGGCGGACCTGTCCGTCGGCGTGATCGGCGCGGAAGGCCGCGTCAAGGTCGGACAATCCGTTGAGGCCCAGCAGGATCATCCGCGGAATGTCCGGTTCCTTGACGTAGTAAAGCTGAACCGTGTCGAAGCCGGCGGAAAACAGCGAGGCGGCGTCCTCGCGAACGAACTTGTTCGACGGCGTGGGCGGCGGTACCGCGCAGGACGCCAGAACGAGGAGCGCCGGGATCAGGACCGCCAAGCCCCTGACCACCGATCGCGCCGCCATCCTCGGAGTCGAGAAGCGGGGCGAATGCGCGAGGATATTGGCTGAAACTGTCAAGGCCGGGGGTCCGGATGGTCTTGGAAAACGCGGTGAAGACAGGGAAATGTGGCTAAAAAATCGCGCGGAATCAATGGCTACCGCCGCCGCCCACGTCTGAAACCCCGGCCCGAGCCGGCGCCGCCGGCTCGGCGAACGGGCCGTCCGGTGGTCCCGCCGCTGATATAGTCCACCCTGAGGCGTCCGCTGATCGGGTCGGCCTCGCGCAGCCGGACGGTAAGCGTCTGGCCGAGCTTGATGCTGAAACCGGAATGCCGGCCCAGCAGCGCGTGGCTCTTGTCGTCGTGATCGTAATAGTCGTCGGGCAGTTCCTGGACCGGCAGCAGCGCGTCGGCGAGGCCGCCCGCCAGGTTCACGAAGGCGCCGAAATGCAGCACTCCCGTGACCACCGCCTCGATCTCCTCGCCCACGCGGCGGGCCATGAACATCGCCGAGAACCGGTCGATCGCCGAGCGTTCCGCCGCCGCCGCGCGGCGCTCGGTCATTGAGATATGCGCGCAGATGTCGGCGAGGTCGCCGGACGCGCCCTGGTCGACGCCGTCGGGGCCAAAGCCGTGCGCCTCGATCAGCGCGCGATGCACCAGCAGGTCTGAGTAGCGCCGGATCGGCGAGGTGAAATGTGCGTAACGCCGGAGCCCGAGGCCGAAATGGCCGAGATTGTCGGGGCTGTAGACCGCCTGGCTCTGGCTGCGCAGGACCAGCAGATTGACCGATTGCTGGAAGTCCTGGTCCTTGGCCTGGGCCAGCACCCGGTTGAACAGTTGCGCCTGGAGTACCTGGCCCTTGGCGAGTTTGATGCCGAAGCCCTCGAGATTGGCGCGAAGTTCCTCGACCTTGTCCGGGTTCGGCGCGTCATGCACCCGATAGACGCAGGCCCGCTTGCGCCGCTCCAGGGTCTCGGCGGCGGCGACATTGGCCAGCACCATGAATTCCTCGATCAGGCGGTGACTGTCGAGCCGGGCGCGGGGGCGGATATCGGTGACTTCGCCGGCGTCGTTGATGTGGACTTGCATCTCCGGCATCTCGATATCGAGGGCGCCGCGCGCCTCGCGAGCGGTCAGCAGCGCGCGATAGGCGCCGTAGAGCGGCTTGGCGAGCGCGGTGAGGGCGGTTTCCTTTCCCTCGCGTTCGGCGGCGTCGATATCGGCCTGGATCTCCTCATAGGTCACCCGCGCGGCCGAGCGCATGAGGCCGCGGCGGAACATGTGGGATTTCTTGCGGCCCTTGGCGTCGATGACCATGTCCACCGCGAGACAGGCCCGATCCTCGTCGGGACGCAGCGAGCACAGCCCGTTCGACAGGGCCTCGGGCAGCATCGGCACCACCCGGTCGGGAAAATAGACCGAGTTGCCGCGCTTGCGGGCCTCCTTGTCCAGGGCGTCGCCGTCGCGGACGTAATGCGAGACATCGGCGATCGCCACCAGCAGGCGCCAGCCGCCGGGGTTTTCCGGCGCGGTATCGGCCTCGGCCCAGACCGCGTCGTCGAAGTCGCGGGCATCGGCGCCGTCGATTGTGATCAGCGGGATGTCGCGCATGTCCTCGCGCTTGCCGGATGATTTGCCGCCCAGTTGGGCGGGACGCGCGCGTTCGGCCAGCGTGACGGCGGCCTCGGGAAAGCGGTCGGGGATGTCGTTCTCGTGGATGCAGATCAGGCTGACCGCCTTGGGCGAGCCGTGCGCGCCGATCCGCTCGACCACCCGGGCCCGGCGCGGCCCCATGCGCCGCCCGGGCAGCAGCTCGACGGCGACGATATCGCCGACCTTGGCATCACCCGCGTCACCCGTGTCCACATGGGCGTCGTTGTTCTTCTTGCCGTCGCTGGGGATCAGCCGAAAGCCAACCCGCGCGCTTTCCAGCACCCCGACCACCCGGTTCGCGCCTTTCTCCAGCCGGCGCATGACCGAGCCGCGATAGGTGTCGGCCTTGACATGGGCCAGCCGGGCCAGCACCCGATCGCCGACCGCGAAGGACGGCCCGCGCCCGGTATGCGGCAGCAGGATCCGGGCGTCCTCGCCGCCTTGAATGCCGGAAATCGGTCGGGCGACGGCCTCGGCGTCGTCATCGACCGAGACCACCTCGATCACCCCGACCGGCGGCAGACGCCCAGGGGCCGAGACCTTGCGGCGGCGTCCGGGATCGATCTCGCCGTCCTTGATCAAGGCGCCGAGAAGCTGCTTCAGTTCGACCCGCGCCGCGCCCTTGACGTTGAAGGCGCGGGCGATCTCCCGGCGCCCGACGGGGCCGGGGCTCTCTTCGATGAATTGTTGGATCTGCTCCCGGCTGGGGAGCGTGTTCGCCGGGTTTTTCTTGCGCGCCACCGGGGCCGGTCCCGGACCTAGTCGTTCGAGGCGGGTTGATCGCCAGTCGTGGCCTTAGGCGTCGTGGTTTTCGCTTTCGCCTTGGCTTTGCTCGCCGGCTTCTTGGCCGTCTTGGTCTTGGTGGTTTTGGCCTTGGTCTTCGCCGCCGCCTTGCCCTTGGCGGGGCTCTTGCCAGGGTTCTTGCTGGGGCTCTTGGCGGCCTTCGCGGCGATCAATTCCAAGGCCTGTTCAAGCGTGACCTCGTCCCGCTCCACTCCCTTGGGGAGGGTGGCGCGGACCTTGTTGAGCTGAACATAAGGGCCGTAGCGTCCGCTATGCACGGTCACCGGCTTGCCGTCGGACTCGCCGATCTGCTTGGCCGGCGGAGTCTTCGCGCGCTTCTCCGCGATCAGGGTGACGGCGCGGTTGAGGCCGATGGTCAGAACGTCGTCATCCCTGGGGATCGAGGTATAGGACGGCCCGAGCTTGAGATAGGGGCCAAAGCGCCCGAGACCCGCGAGGATCATCTCGCCGGTTTCCGGATAGGGGCCGATCTCCCTTGGCAGGCTCAACAGCCCGAGCGCGATTTCGAGCGTGATATCCGCCGGCGTCATGCCGCGCGGCAACGAGACCCGCTTGGGCTTGTCGGATTTCTTCTCGCCCTGCTCGCCGCGCTGAACGTAGTTGCCGTAGGGCCCCTTGCGCAGGCTGACCTCAAGGCCGGTTTCCGGGCACACCCCGAGCACCCTGGGCTCGTCCAGCCCCTCGGCGCCGTCCTGACCGTCCTCGCCGTTGGGCGCGGCGAATTGGCGGGTGAAGCGGCATTCCGGATAGTTCGAACAGCCGATAAAGGCGCCGTAGCGGCCGAGCTTCAGATTAAGCCGTCCGTTCGAGCAGCGCGGGCATCCCCTTGTCGACTCGCCGTTCGGCCCGTCCGGGAAGAAATGCGGGCCGAGTTCCTCGTCCAGTTTGTCGAGAACCTCCGAAACCCGGAGTTCCTTGGTATTGTCGACGGCGCCGATGAAGGCTTTCCAGAAGCGCTCCAGCACCGCCTTCCATTCCAGTTTGCCCTCGGCGATCCCGTCCAGTTCGGCTTCCAGATCGGCGGTGAAGTTGTACTGAACATAGCGCTCGAAGAAATTCGCCAGGAACGCCACCACCAGGCGACCACGATCCTCCGGCGTGAAGCGTTTCTTCTCCAGGCGCACGTAATCGCGGTCCTGGAGTACCTGCATGATGCTGGCATAGGTCGAGGGCCGGCCGATGCCCAATTCCTCCATCCGCTTGACCAGGCTGGCCTCGGTAAAGCGCGGCGGCGGCTGGGTGAAATGCTGTTCCGGCTTGACCCCATCGCGGGAGAGCGCCTCTCCCTCCTTCATGGCCGGGAGCAAGCGGTCGTCGCTGGCCTCGCCATCGGCGGCGGGATCGTCGCGATCCTCCTGATAGAGCTTGAGGAAACCCTCGAAGGCGATGATGGAGCCATTGGCGCGCAGCGCCGTGCGCTTGTCGGCGGCGTTCAGCACGATCGCGGTCTGATCAAGCTCGGCGCTGGCCATCTGGCAGGCCACCGCGCGCTTCCAGATAAGGTCGTAAAGCCGGGCCTGGTCGCGGTCGAGATATTGGCTCATTTCCTTCGGCGCGCGGGCGGCGTCGGTGGGGCGCACGGCCTCGTGGGCTTCCTGGGCGTTCTTGGCGCGGGTCTTGTACTCGCGCGGCGCCTGGGGGAGGAAGCGCGGCCCGAACGAGCCTTGGATCACATCGCGGATCGAGGCGACGGATTCCTGGCTCATCTGCACGCCGTCGGTCCGCATATAGGTGATCAGACCGACGGTCTCGCCGCCGATATCGATGCCTTCATAGAGTTTCTGCGCGATCTGCATGGTGCGCGACGCGCTCATGCCGAGCTTGCGCGAGGCTTCCTGTTGCAGGGTCGAGGTGGTGAAGGGGGGCTGCGGATTACGGCGCACCCGCTTGCGCTCGATTGAGCCGACCGCGTAGCTGGTGTCCTCGATAAGCGCCGCGGCGTGCTTGGCGTCGGCCTCGGTCGGAAGGCCGAACTTGTCCAGTCGCTTGCCGTCCACATGGGTCAGCCGTGCGACGAAGGGGTTCTTCTCCGCCGTCCGGAGCGCGACATCGATGGTCCAGAATTCCTCGGCCTTGAAGACTTCGATCTCGGCCTCGCGTTCGCAGATCAGGCGCAGCGCCACCGATTGCACCCGCCCCGCCGAGCGCGAGCCCGGCAGCTTGCGCCACAACACCGGCGAGAGATTGAAGCCGACCAGGTAATCCAGCGCCCGGCGCGCGAAATAGGCATCGACCAGGGTCTGATCAAGCTCGCGCGGATTGGCCATGGCGTCGAGCACGGCCGACTTGGTGATCTCGTGGAACACCACCCGCTGCACGCCCTTGCCCTTGAGCGCCTTTTGCTCTTCCAGCACGTTCTGGACATGCCAGGAAATCGCCTCGCCCTCGCGGTCCGGGTCGGTGGCCAGGATCAGCTGATCGGCGCGGCCGAGGGCGCTCTTGATCTCCTTGATCTGCTTTTCCGAGCGCGGGTCGGACTGCCAGGACATGGCGAAACCCTCGTCCGGGCGCACCGAGCCGTCCTTGGCCGGGAGGTCGCGAATATGGCCGTAGCTGGCGAGGACGGTATAGTCGCTCCCCAGGTACTTATTGATGGTCTTCGCCTTGGCGGGCGATTCGACGACGACGAGTTTCATGCGAGTCCCAAAAATGCTCCGACGTTTACCGTCCGAGACGTATCGCGGTGCCTAGGATCGCACGCCCTTGAAATTCTTATCGAATTCGGCGCGAGACCCTGTTCCCAGGGTGCCGTTCAACCTGTCCCGCGAGTTCGGCCTCCAATAGAATGGTGATTACGATGGACGGGGACAATTGGCACTCGCGAATGAATTCGTCAACCGGCACGGCGCTCGGGCCGAGCATTTCCAGCACCGCGTCGCGCTGTTTCAGGGTCACTTCGACAGGCTGGAACGGCGCTGGTGGCGCGCGATAATCGTCGCTCGGGGCCTCCTCGATCCGGGTTTCGCGCAGGGCCGAGATGACGTCCTCGGCGCTCTCGGCCCAGTTGGCGCCGTCGCGCAGCAATTGATTGGTGCCGGCGGCCCTCGGGTCCAGCGGAGAGCCAGGCACCGCGAATACCTCTCGCCCCTGTTCCAGGGCGCAGCGTGCTGTGATCAGCGAGCCGGAGTTCCTCGACGCCTCGATCACCACCAGGCCGAGGGACAGCCCGGCGATGATCCGGTTGCGCGAGGGGAAATGCCGGGCCTGCGGCTTGGTGCCGATCCGCATCTCGCCGATGATCAGTCCCTCGGCGGCGATCTGGGCGTAGAGTTCGGCGTTTTCCGGCGGATAGACCGAGTCGACGCCGCCGGCGACCACGGCGATGGTGCCGGTCTCCAGTGATCCGGCATGGGCGGCGGCGTCGATCCCGCGCGCCAGACCCGAAACGATCACATGCCCCGCCGCGCCGATTTCGCGGGCGAGCGAGCGGGTGAAGGAGCGCGCGTTTGCCGAGGCGTTGCGGGCGCCGACCACGCCCACCGTGCGTTTCTTCATCAGATGCGGATTGCCGATCGCCGAGAAGACCGGCGGCGCGTCCTCGATCGCCGTCAATTGGGGCGGATGGGCGTCGTCTCCGAAAATAACAAGTTCCGCCCCGGCGCGGGCGTTATCCTCGATCTCCAGGATCGCCGCGTCGCGTGGACAGAGCTTGAGCGCCCGTCCCCGACCGCCGCGCCGGGCGAGGCCGGGCAGGGCGTCCAGGGCGGCGCCGGCGCTCCCGAACTTTTCCATCAGGTGCCGAAACGTGATCGGCCCGACATTCTCCGTCCGGATCAGCCGCAACCGATCCACCCGCTCCCGCTCCGCCGTCATCCCGTTGTTCCCTTGTCCGTTGCCGCCGATGGTGTTCACCGGCTTTCACGGGGGTTATGGACGGTGGTGAGGGGTTTTTTGGTGGGGGGGATGACGAAGATACTGAGACGCGGCAACCGTTATGAGGTCCCCGCTTGCGCGAGGACGACGGAGATAGGTTCGCGTTTTAAAACCAGCGCCGTCGCTCCAGCGAAAGCTGGGGCTCAAATCCTCTTGCCAAAAGCCCAGGCTTGTCCCCGGCGCGACGGAGAGAACAGGCGCGCGGCGGATAGGCGTTGGATCCCGGAAAACCGGGCTTTCTCGTCGTCCTCGCGCAAGCGGGGACCTCCCGGTGGTTGACTTGGCCTCCGCCATCTCCGTCTCTCAGCGGCCCCCGCGTCCGCGAGGGCGACGGCCGCGGGAATGGCGGTTCGAGAAATCAAGTCCGAGACGGCGGCCAGGGAACAAAAAACAGGCAATATGGGTGTCTTTCGCGGTACGCCTGGATTTTTCCCGGACAGCAATGAGCTTTCGCGAGGACGACGGGGATCGGGCATCTATGCGCCGGGCTTACCTTGGTCCTCGGACGAACTGGACGCCGTGTCCTCTTTTCGAGCCCGCCGGGCCTCCCGGATCCGGGTGAACAGCGCGATGGCGCCGATGACGATGATGCCGAAAACCAGAAACAGCGATAGCCCGCCTTCTTGATCCTGCTCCATACCTCTCTCCGCCCGTCGCCGCGTGATGGGGGATGCTACCACGCAGGTGATGGATTCCCAGCGCCTCTGCCCTGGCTCCGATAAGCCGGTGTAGGCTGGATCGAAATCTGGCCAGGGGAGCGCGAGGCGGCATGATTTATATGGTGGAAATGGACCTGATCGACCGGTCCCTGCGGGTCGAGTGGGATGCCTGGTATCTGGCCCATACCAAGATGCTGCTGGGCATGCCGGGGTTTCACGCGACCCAGCGCTTTGAATGCCTGCACGAGGCGCCGGCGCCCTTCGCGGCGCTGCACCACGTGGACGGCCCGGGGTTTTTCGAGAGCGAGCCCTATCGCAATCAGGCGGGGCCGGCGGGGACCGGAGAGTGGCGAACCCGGCACGCGAATTGGAGCCGCAACCTGTTCGCCGATGTCGACGCCACGCCGGAAGTGCCGCTGGGGGGCGGCCTGCTGGTGGTCGAGGCGGCGGGCGAGGCCGGTGTTCCGGACGGTCTCGAGGTGACCTGGATGACCGCGATCGGTCTCGACAAGGATGTGGAGCGGCGCGGTCTCGTGGTGACCGAGGATCTGGAGACCCTTCGCCCGCTGGTCGGCGCCGAGGGCATGCGAGTGATGAAGCCGATCATTCCCAGGCTCACCAAGGAGGATTTGTAGCATGCGGCTGGCCGGCAGGGTCGCGATCGTCACCGGGGCCGCGGGCGGCATCGGCGAGGCGGTCGCGCATATGTTCTCCGAGAACGGCGCGACCATCCTGGCCGCCGATCTGAACGGTGACGGCGTCGCCGAGACCGCCGAGGCGATCAACGCCAAGGGCGGCACCGCGTCGTCGATGCAAGTGGATGTCAGCGACCCCGACGCCGCGACGGCGCTGGTGGCCGAGGCGATCAGCCGGCACGGCGTACTCGACATCCTGGCTAATGTCGCGGGGGTCGGGCATTTCGGCCATTTCAATGAGACCTCGCCCGAGGAATTTGATCGGGTGATGCGGATCAACGTTAACGGCACCTTTTACTGCGCTCAGGCGGCGGCGCGCGAGATGGTCAAGCGCGGCTATGGCCGGATCATCAATGTCGCCTCGATCGCCGGAGAGCGGGCCGGAGAGCATCGCCCGGCCTACGGTACCTCCAAGGCGGCGGTGATCGGCTTGACCCGGCAGGGCGCGCGCGATCTCGGCGCCAGCGGGATCACGGTGAACGCCATCGCGCCGGGGCCGGTGGACACGCCCTTGACCCTCAAGGTGCATACCGACAACACCCGCAAGAACTATCTCAAGGTGATTCCCGCCGGGCGCTATGGCACGGTGGAGGAGATGGCCGACGCGGCGCTGTTCCTGGCGGGCGAGGCGGCGGGCTATGTGAACGGCCATATTCTTTTCGTGGATGGCGGCTATGTTTCCGCCGGTGTCGCCGAGGCCTCGGCGGATTGAGTATTGACGGGCCAGGGAACGAGTAAGGGAGACGGGTGATGGTACAGACCGGACGGGTGGCCTTCGGGGCCATGGACGCGGTGAGCTTCGGCACGCCGATGGAAGAGGCCGTCGCGGCGGAGGTCGCGCGGCTCGGCGCCGAGCGGGTGTTCCTGATGGTCAGCGGCACCCTCAACCGCGAGACCGACGAGATCGCCAAGCTGCGCCGCGCGCTCGGCAACAAGGTGGTCGGCGAATTCGACAAGATGGCGCCTCACACCCCGCGCGGCGACGTCATCGCGGCCACGCGGGCGGCGCGCGAGGCCAAGGCGGATCTGATCGTCACCTTCGGCGGCGGCTCGATCACCGACGGCGCCAAGGCGGTCTCCATGTGTCTCGCCAACGATATCGACAGCCCCGAGGCGATGGACATGCTGCGCTCGGTCGTCAACCCGGATGGCTCGGTCACGCCGCCCGAGATCGCCGCGCCGAGCGTGCATCAGATCACCATCCCGACGACCCTGTCGGGCGGCGAGTTCAGCGCGATTTCCGGCGTCACCGACGAGCGCACCCATGTGAAGGAGCTGTTCCGCCATCCCGGGATCATGCCCAAGGCGGTGATCCTCGACCCGGCGCCGACCGTGCACACGCCGGAATGGCTGTTTCTGTCGACCGGGATCCGCGCGGTGGATCACTGTGTCGAGGGGGTCTGCTCGAACGAGGCGCATCCCTATGGCGACGCCCAGGCGCTGAAGGGCCTGTCGCTGCTGACCAGCGGACTGCGGCGGGTGAAGGATAATCCCGACGACATCGACGCCCGGCTGGATTGTCAGATGGGAACCTGGATGTCGATGGCGCCGCTGGCCAGCGGCGTGCCGATGGGGGCGAGCCACGGGATCGGCTATGTCCTGGGCGCGGTCCACGACATCCCGCACGGCCATACCTCCTGCATCATGCTGCCCTACGTGATGCGCTGGAACAAATCGGTCAACGCCACGCGTCAGGAACTCGTCGCCGCCGCCATGGGAAGTCCCGGAGAGGACGCCGGCGACCTGCTGGACGCGTTCATCGCCGGACTGGAGATGCCGCGTAGTCTCGGCGCGGTGGAGATCGGTCCCGAGCATTTCCCGCGCATCGCCGAGCAGTCGATGGGAACCCCCTGGATCCCCCGCAACCCGCGCAAGATCAACGGTCCGGCGGAAGTGATGGAGATCCTGGAGCTGGCGAAATAGCACCGGGGCCCGGCGGAGCGAGCGATTGATCTCCGCGGGCGGCTTGATCAAAAATGGGATAACCTGTTGAGGGAGGGTAGCCATGGCGCGCGGCACGCGATCCTCGGATCTTCAAGAGATGGCGCGGAACCTTGATCCCCTGGGGGATTGGAGCGTCGAGGCGCTGCTCCAATCCGCGTCCGAAACCCTGGATGAAAGTGACTTCACCGGATACTCCGGCGGCGTCGGCGCCGACAGCACCATCGGTGTCGGAACCTCCAATCTGATCCTTGCCGGAGACGGCGACGACACGGTCCAGGGCGGGGCGGCCGCCGATATTCTCTACGGCAACAAGGGCCTGGATTTCGTGGTCGGCGGGGGCGGCGACGATACCATCTTCGGTGGCCAGAACGGTGGAGTGGAGAGCGGCGACCCCCTGGCGCTGCGCACGGGCGTCGAGACCCTGAGCGGCGGCGACGGCAATGATGTGATCTACGGCAATCACGGCACCGATCTGATGGTCGGGGATTCCGGCGCGGATACCCTCTTTGGCGGTCAGGACAACGACACGCTGAGCGGCGGGGCGGGGGCCGACAGCCTGCTCGGCAACAAGGGCGACGATTTGCTGGTCGGCGGGGCCGGGGCGGACACTTTCCGAAGCGGGACCGGCAACGGCAACGACACGATCGCCGACTTCAGCGCGCTGGAAGGCGACAAGATCAACAATTTCTCGAATGTCGCCAGCTTCGTCGATACCAGCGGCGGGGCCTTCCTCACCTATGTGGACGGAAGCACGGTCACCCTGGTCGGGGTTTCCGTCACCACGCTGAGCGATAGCGACTTTATCTGAACGCCCTATCCGGCGTTCCCGATCCAGCGCTCCCGCCTTTACCGGTCCGAGCGTCGGCGGATCCTCCAACCACCGTCGCCCTGACGCAGGTCAGGGCTCTTGCCGCGATGCCGCGGGCAGGGTGAGATGGTCATCACGGAGCCTCGATACCAACCGCCGGCGGCAAGAGCCCTGACTTTCGTCAGGGCGACG
>JAYOIK010000013.1:0-75761 GCA_038118725.1 Alphaproteobacteria bacterium
CGGGCGCATGTCGGCATCCGTAAGATCCGCCGCCATGAGCTT
Source organism: Alphaproteobacteria bacterium (assembly GCA_038118725.1). GTDB lineage: Bacteria > Pseudomonadota > Alphaproteobacteria > Thalassobaculales > Thalassobaculaceae > JADHLJ01. Next base: position 43 of record JAYOIK010000013.1, read on the forward strand.
GCAATTCGCCAGGGACGCGCCTCTAAGATTGGCGCCGACGAGCTTGCTGGCCGACAGATCCGCATGGCTCAACCGCAAGGTAAGCATCTGGGCATCGGACAAATCCGCGCCCGCGAAAACCGCGCGCTGCAAATTCGCCCCGGCCAACAAGGTCTGACGCAGGTCAACACCGGGAAGCTCGACACCGCGCAGGTCCTGATTGCGTAGATCGGCGATCTCGCCGCCAGGATAGCGCCGCAGAAACGCCTCGTGCTTGGCGACGACCTTGCTTAGCCGATCATTCGCGGATTCCTCGACCATTCCCCGACCCCACTCGACGACGGTAATGTCGACCGTTAATGGACCTGGCACCGCCTGAGGGTACGCGGTAACGGCGAGACGCGAGATCCCGCCACAAGGGTGCCTAAGCCAACTTGGCGAAGAATAGGCCACTGTAAAATTAAGTCAAGTTTCTCAACCAATTAGGGAGAGAGCGCGATTCAAGATCCGACGCTTGTTCGACCGTCGGCTACTCGCTAGGGCGCCGCAACATTCCACCCAGCCGCCTGCCGCCGAGAACATGAATGTGAAGATGCGGAACCTCTTGAATTCCGTCCGGTCCGTTATTCGAGATAATCCTGAAACCAGGTTCCTCGACCTCCATGATCCGCGCGACCTTCGAGACACCCTGAATCAACGCCGCTTGCTCTTCGGCGCTTGCCTGGGCGCCGAACACGGCCATGTTCTCGTACGGCCCTTTCGGGATCACCAATACATGAACCGGCGCCTGAGGGTTGATGTCGTGAAACGCCAGCACATGGTCGTCCTCGTAGACCGTATTATTGGGGATCTCGCCCCGCAAAATTCTAGCGAAGATGTTTTCCGGATCATAAGCCACAATCTATCCCTTCGACTTTCCGCCATTCATCGTCCGGTTCGTTTTCTCCTCTAGACCGGAGGTCCCGGCCCGGCGGGACAATTCATCCCACACCTCGCCGGGATCCACGCCCGCGTCGGCCCAGAGCACAAGGAGGTGATAAAGCAGATCGGCGCTCTCCGCGGACAGGCCCTGTTTGGAGCCCGCCAGCGCTTCCACCACCGTTTCCACCGCCTCCTCGCCTACCTTGCGCGCGATGACGGAGGTTCCGCGTTCGAACAAACGAGCGGTATAGGACGAATCGGGATCGCCGCCCCGTCGGCTGGCGATCACCCGATACAATTCGTCAATCGCGTGGGTCATTGGTGCGGCCTCACAGGGATGCCGGCCTCCGCCATCCGAGCCTTGGCCTCGGCGATGCGGAATTGTCCGAAATGAAAGACCGAAGCGGCCAAAACCGCCGACGCTCCGCCCTCGGTCACGCCCTCGGCGAAGTGATCCAGCGTCCCGACGCCACCGGACGCGATGACCGGCACCGACACGGCATCCGAGATCGCCCGGGTGAGCGGCAAATCAAAACCGCTTTTGGTACCGTCGCGGTCCATTGATGTCAGCAGGATTTCCCCCGCCCCGTATTCCACCATTCGGCGCGCCCAATCGACCGCGTCGATTCCGGTTTCCCGGCGGCCACCATGGGTGAAAACCTCGAACTTCTCGGGACCCACGCTTTTGGCGTCGATCGCGACAACGATGCATTGCGTGCCGAACTTGCGTGCTGCCTCGCGCACGAATTCCGGACGGTGCACGGCCGCAGTATTGATCGATACCTTGTCGGCGCCGGCCAGCAAAAGCTTTCGGATGTCTTCCACCAAGCGCACGCCGCCGCCGACGGTGAGCGGCATGAAGCATTGCTCGGCGGTTTTCGCGACCACATCGAACAGGGTGTCGCGATTGTCGCTGCTCGCCGTGATATCGAGGAAAGTCAGCTCGTCCGCGCCCTCGGCGTCATAGATTCGCGCCTGTTCAACCGGATCGCCCGCGTCGACCAAATCAAGAAAATTGACACCCTTCACCACCCGTCCGTCCTTGACGTCGAGGCAGGGAATGACCCTTACGGTCAGCATGACGATTCCACCTTTTCGGCGCCGGCGAGAATTTTCAGACCCTCGGCGAGGTCCAGACGGCCATCATAGATGGACCGGCCGCAGATTACCCCGGCGATACCGCTTTCGGCGCGTTCCCGCAGCGCGAACAGATCCGCCGCGGACGATACGCCGCCAGACGCGATGACCGGTGTCGAGATCGCCGTGGCCAGATCCGCCGTCGCCTCGACATTCACGCCGACCAGGGCCCCGTCGCGGTCTATATCCGTGAAGATAATCGCCGCGACCCCACAATCCTCGAACCGTTTGGCGAGATCCAAGGTCGAAACCGATGAGGTTTCCGCCCATCCCTCCGCCGCGACCATGCCCGCGCGCGCATCGATACCGACGGCGACCCTACCGGGAAACTTCCGACATCCCTCGATCACCAAATCCGGATCGCGCAGCGCCGCCGTCCCAAGAATTACCCGGGCGATGCCTCGCTCGAGCCACGCCTCGATACCCGCCATGTCACGAATACCACCGCCGAGCTGAACGGGAACGCCCGCGGCGAGAATTGGTTCGACGGCCATGCCGTTTACCGAGCGACCCGCGAAAGCGCCATCAAGGTCGACCACGTGGATCCATGCGCAACCCGCGTCGCGGAACACCGCGGCCTGTGCGCCGGGATCATCGTTATAGACCGTGGCGCTGTCCATCTCGCCCTTGAGCAGACGCACGCACGCGCCGCCCTTCAGGTCGATCGCGGGATAGAGAATCACGAGGCCGTTCCATCCATTTCCGAGTTTGGAACCAGAGTCTTGTAGTAGAAATGTCCCGCGACGTCTCGACCCGCCACCCGCGCATAGTGAGGGTGCGAGCCGAACCGGACATAGCCTAAACGTTCGTATAGACGAATCGCGGCGATTTGGGTTTCCCGAACATCGAGATTCAAGACTTGAAAGCCGGTCGACCGCGCATGTTCTTCCGCTGCTTCGATTAGCTTGGCCGAGAGACCGTGACCCCTCGCCCAGGGTGCCACGAAGTTTGTCGTCAGATTACAAGCGAAGCTTTGCGCCTCGTTGTTACGGGTGGGAACCAGGATCTGACAAGAGCCCGCGATCACGCCATCCAGGCGTCCGACCAGAAGGTGCCGCTCGGGAATCAAGATCACGCCACGCCAATAGGCCTCGAGAACATCATGATCAGGGGGGCTGAGCCAGCCGAACCCGCCGCCATCGAGGATTGCCGCCTCGGCCGCGTCACAAATGTCGTTCAGGTCGGCCGTACTCAAGCGATCCACAAGGTCGACGCGAATATCGGGAGGGGAGCTGGATGAATTTTCGGAATTCATTGCTGTCTTCCTCAGGGTCGCCACGCCAGGAAATTGCCAATGAGCCGCAGCCCCGGCGCCTGGCTTTTCTCCGGATGAAATTGGGTTCCCACGATATTATCGCGTGCGACCATCGCGGTCACGAACTGACCGTGATCCGTTGTGGCTTGGATGTGCTCCGGAGACTTCGCGACTAGGTGATATCCGTGCACGAAATAGACATACGACCCACTATCAATACCCTCCAAAACCGGATGTCTAGGTTCGGCGACGGTGAGTTGGTTCCATCCCATATGGGGGATTTTCAACTGTTTTCCACTCTTGTCCGACGCCGGATCAAGCGCCTCCACGCGGCCCGGAATCCAACCCAGGCCAGACGTAACTTGGTGCTCGTGGCCGCGGTCGGCCATCAGTTGCATGCCGACACAAATGCCGAGAAAAGGTTTCCCGGCGCCGATCACATGATGCTCAAGGGCTTCGCGCATACCGTCGACCGCGCGCAGGCCCGCCATGCAATCGGCGAAGGCGCCAACACCAGGCAAGACGATATGATCAGCGCGTTCGAGGGCGTCTGGATCCGAAGTCACGACAACCTCTGGTGTATCCTCCATCCTTACCGCCGCCCAGGCGAAGGCTTTCGCGGCTGATCTCAGATTGCCGGAACCGTAATCAATGATCGCGACGGTCATGGCGATATCACGCCCCGCCTTCGCCGGACTCACCGCCGAGCGTCCCCTTGGTGGACGGCACGGACCCGGCCATGCGCGCATCGATGGTCACCGCCTGACGCAGCGCCCGGGCGAGCGCCTTGTAGCAGGACTCGACGATATGATGGGTGTTCTCGCCGTAAATGTTTCGAACATGAAGCGTGATCCCGGCGGATTGCGCGAAAGCCTGGAACCATTCCTTGAAAAGCTCGGTATCCATGTCCCCAAGCTTGGCCTGGGGCATCGTAACGTGCCAAACGAGATAGGGGCGTCCGGATATGTCCAGGGACACCTCGGTCAAGGTCTCGTCCATGGGAATGCTGGCGGCGCCATATCGGGTTATCCCGACCCGCGCGCCAAGCGCCTTACGAACCGCCTCGCCCACCACGTAGCCCGAATCCTCGGTGGTGTGATGAAAATCGATATGCAGGTCGCCATCGGCGCGAAGCGTCAGATCAATCAGCGAATGCCGGGAAAGTTGTTCCAGCATATGGTCGAGAAAGCCGATCCCGGTGACGACATCGTATTCTCCGGTGCCATCAAGGTTGACGTCGGCGTTAATCCGCGTCTCTTTGGTCACGCGCTCGATTGTCGCGGTGCGTTGGTCAGTCATGATCTTTCATCCCGTCGCTTCGGCGCGCTATGTAACAGGAACCACCGTTGCTGGCCACCCCGGCCGTCGGTCATGACCCGGCGGCGCGGCGCGTCAACTTGATAAGAATGCGTTAGACCCCACATGACCCGGATCATCACGGATTTGACAAGGCCGGCCGCGATGATAAGGCCGACGGCGAGTGAATGGACAGACCATGAGTGAACGCGACTCCACCTGGCACGGCACGACGATCCTATCGGTCCGCAAGAACGGCAAGATCGTGATCGCCGGCGACGGACAGGTGACCCTCGGCAACACCGTGATCAAAAGTCAGGCTCGCAAGGTACGACGGCTATCAAGCGGAAATGTCATCGCCGGTTTCGCCGGCGCCACCGCCGATGCCTTCACCCTGTTCGAGCGACTGGAAGCCAAGCTTGAACAGCATCCAGCGCAATTGACGCGCGCCTGTGTCGAACTCGCAAAGGATTGGCGTACCGATCGATATCTGCGCCGCCTGGAAGCCATGATGGCGGTGGCCGACGAGGAAACCTCCCTCATCCTGTCCGGGACCGGCGATGTCCTGGAACCCGAGGACGGCTTGATCGGCATCGGCTCGGGCGGCGCCTTCGCGTTGTCCGCGGCCCGCGCGCTTATCGATCGCGACGACATGGACAGCGAGGAGATCGCGCGTCGCGCCATGAAGATCGCCGCCGATATCTGCATCTACACCAACGAAAACGTAACCATCGAGTCGCTCTGAGCGACGTCTGTCTGGATTTTCAAATGACCGCTTTTAGTCCTCGAGAGATCGTCTCCGAACTCGACCGCTTTATCGTGGGTCAGAACGACGCCAAGCGCGCGGTGGCCATCGCGCTCCGTAACCGCTGGCGGCGTCAGCAACTCCCCGACGCGATCCGCGAGGAGGTTCAGCCGAAGAACATTCTGATGATCGGCCCGACCGGCGTCGGCAAGACCGAGATCGCTCGACGATTGGCGCGATTGGCCGAGGCGCCCTTCATCAAGGTCGAGGCGACGAAATTCACCGAGGTCGGCTATGTCGGTCGGGATGTCGAGCAGATTATCCGGGATCTCGTCGAGATCGCCATCACCATGGTTCGGGTAAAGCTCCGCAAGGAGGTCAACGCCCAGGCCGAACTCGCGGCCGAGAATCGGGTGATCGAAGCCTTGGCCGGCGAGAACGCGAGGGAGGAAACCCGCCAGAAGTTCCGCAAGATGCTGCGCGAGGGCCAACTCGCCGACAAGCAGATTGAAATCGAAACAGCCGACGCCAGCGGCGGCATGCCGACCTTCGAGATTCCCGGGATGCCCGGCGCACAAGTAGGCATGATGAATCTCAACGACATGTTCGGAAAGGCATTCGGCGGCAAGACCAAGCTTCGGACCATGACCGTGGCGGAATCCTACAATGTGCTGCTCGCCGAGGAAGCCGACAAGCTTTTGGACGAGGACAAGGTGGTCCGCCAGGCCATCGACTCCGTCGAGCAGAACGGCATCGTCTTTCTCGACGAGATCGACAAGATCTGCGCGCGCTCGGACCGCCATGGCGCCGATGTATCACGCGAAGGCGTTCAGCGAGACCTGCTGCCCCTAATCGAGGGAACCACCGTGACGACGAAGCACGGCGCGGTCCGCACTGATTTCGTGCTGTTCATCGCGTCGGGCGCGTTCCACCTGGCCAAGCCGGCGGATCTGCTTCCCGAGCTCCAGGGCCGGCTCCCGAACCGGGTGGAGCTGAAGGCACTGACCCGCGACGACTTCAGGCGCATTCTGACCGAGCCGGAAAACAGTCTGATCATTCAGTATACCGCCTTGCTGGGAACCGAGGAGGTCACGCTTGATTTTCAGCCCGACGCCATCGACGCCCTCGCGGATCTGACGGTCGAGGTCAATCGCAACGTGGAGAATATCGGCGCGCGGCGCTTGCACACGGTTCTGGAGAAGCTTTTGGACGAGATCAGCTTCGGCGCGTCGGACCGACCGGGCGAAAAAATCGTCATCGACGCCGACTATGTGAAAACCCATGTCGGCGATCTCGCCCAGGACACGGATCTCAGCAAGTTTATCTTGTGAGTGCCCGCGCCCTTAATGCCGTGGGCCAGGGGTCTCCAGTGGATCGTTCAGTTCGGCGAGCAAGGCGTCTAGCCGGGAGTCATCCAGATCTCCGATCTTCTCGGCGAGACGATTGGCGAGCTCGGTCGCCTTGGGGCTAAGACCGGCGGTGTCGACCACGACCCTGGGATGCGATAGCTCCGCTACCCGCCGTAGTGCTTCGGCATCGTCCCAAATCAAGCTGAAATACGCGCAAATCTGATGAAGTAGTCCTACTGTCGGACGGCCCTTTTTGCCGTGTTCCAGCGCCGACAGATAAGCCGGAGAGACTTGCAGGGCCTGGGCCATCATCGCCATCGTGACACCTTTCTCGGCCCGCAGGGCCCGGAGCCGAGCGCCAAAGGGTGTCATGGGGCGCGGCGGCGCTTGAGCAGCACGTAAAGCGCGCCCGAACCGCCATGCTTGGGTTGGGCCGGAGAATAGGCGAGCACCCGCTCGGCAAGCGGCGCTTCCTTTAGCCAACGCGGCACCATCCGCCGCAGCACGCCGGGCTCGCCGCGGCCCTCATCACTCCCGGGCGCATCCCGGCCTTCGCTCGCACGACGTCCCTTGCCGGTTATCACCAGCAAGCAGCGTCGATCATGGCGGTGGCCGTTGGTCACGAACCCCGTGAGCGCCGAACGCGCCTCGGCCTGAGTCATGCCGTGCAGGTCAATCCTGCCGTCTATCTCGGTTTTCCCGCGCTGAAGGCGTTGGGCGGAGCGCTTGTCCAAACCCGGCGTCCGCCCGGCGCCATGGTCGGCGAGCGCGGCCGGGAAAATGACATCGGATCGCCGACTCTCGGCCCGCGTTGCCGCTGTTAAGGGCCGCGTGTTCCTGGTCGAACCGGAGGGTGTGTCGGCTTTGACGATGGGTTTTTGAAGCGCTTCCCGCTTGATCGGCGTCGTTTCGGGCCGCAGTGGGGTCACGTCCGCCAGAACCTTGTGGAACAAGTCCAGATCCTCCTCCGACGGCCAATGGGACGCACGTGATTTCCCCATCATCCTTCCCCGACCAGCAGAATGTGGAGGCGAAGTGGGCCATGCACGCCGATCTCGATTTTCTGTTCAATATCGCCTGTTCTCGACGGACCGGTGATGAAGTTCGCGACCCGAGGCTGTCCGGATCCAGCGCTCATCGCGCGCAGCCGATCCCATGCGTCTTCATAGGACGCGACGACATGATCGCGCCGCAGGACAACGATATGTGTCGGCGGCACGAAGTTCAGCGTCGTGGGCGTGGCGGGTCCGGAGGACAGCAGGAGAGTGCCAGTTTCCGCGATGCCAGAATCCGCGACCGTAAGGCTTGTCTCGTCGGTTTTCGTGGCGGCGCCGATACGAGTCTCCATCGTGGGCGTGGCGGACCAGTCGATTTCCCCTAGAGCGGGCGCCTGAACCACTCTCGCAGGGAGGTTCTCACCGGCCAGATAGGTCGCGACGGCAACGGGAATTTCGGACATTGTCTTGATTTCCGCCACAGAGGCACTCACCCCCCGCGCCTTGGAAATGAACAATTCCCGCAAGCCTTGTGCTTCCAGATTGACACGTTCTGGAATAACATGGCGAGACGGGCGGGCCAGTCGGGATTTGACCGTGTCCAGCGCCTCCCCTTCAAGCGCCTGACGCCCCAGGGATCTGCGGATTCCAGCGAGAATCTGTTCACGTGCGTCGTTCATTCGAGATCACCACGCCGATAGGCGGACATGAAGGTACCGCCTTGCGGGGTGGGAAAATCGCGATACCGCGTCCAAGCCGTTGCGAAAGGCAGCCAGCGGAGCACGCCACGATCCCACGATAAGCATCTCAACGTCCAGGACGCAATACGAGCCATAGGGGCATATAGTCGAGGTCGTGATGCGAAGTATGACCATAAACCCAGTGCATTTCTGGCGATGCTTCCTCCATGGCCATTTTGGTATGACCGCTCTCTGTAGTGACGCATCATCTTGGTGAGCGGAATTTTCATCGGGCAAACTTGCTCACAGCGCCCACAGAATGTAGACGCATGGGGCAAGTGCGCACTCCCTTCCACGCCCATCAGGGACGGTGTCAAAACCGCCCCCATGGGTCCGGGATAAACCCAGCCATAAGCGTGACCGCCGACGGCTCCATAGACCGGACAATGATTCATACAGGCCGCGCATCGGATGCACCGCAGCATGTCCTGATTCTCGGTGCCGAGCATCGCGGTCCGGCCATTGTCGACCAAGACCACGTGATAGGCGTCCGGACCGTCCAGATCCTCGGATCGGCGCGGTCCATTGGAAACTGTCGTATAGACCGAGAACTCCTGACCGGTGGATGACCGCGCCAGCAAACGCAGTACCGCCAGCGCGTCCTCCATGGTGGGTATCATCTTTTCCAAACTGGCCACCACGATATGCACCTTGGCGAGGGTTTGCGTCAGGTCGCCGTTACCCTCGTTGGTGACGATCACGCTGGACCCGCTTTCCGCGATCAGGAAGTTCGCGCCGGTGATTCCCACCTCGGCGGCGAAATACTTCTCGCGCAGCTGGCCGCGGGCCTCATCGGTGATGTCGCGTGACTCCGAGAGCCCCCGCCTGGGATCCAGGCCGTCATGGGCGGCGCGAAATGTCTCGCCAATCTGTTCCTTGGTGACATGCACCGCCGGAACAATGATATGGCTCGGCGGCTCGTCGCGAAGCTGAATGATATACTCGCCGAGATCGGTTTCCACCCGGTCGATCCCCCGGTCGTCGAGATAAGCGTTCAGGCCAATTTCCTCGGCCACCATGGATTTACCCTTGGTTACCGTTTTGGCGCCGGCCTCCCGGCAAATTGCCATGACGGTTTCGCAGGCCTCCTCGGCGTTCCGGGCCCAGTGAACATGCCCACCGCTCTTGACGACATTGGCCTCGTAGATCTCCAGATAGGCGTCGAGATGCGCGAGCGTATGGTTCTTGATATCGCGGGCGACATCGCGAAGCAGCTCGAATTCGGGCAAGTCAGCCACCACCTCCGCGCGCTTGACCGGAAAACCCCGCTTCAGATTTCCGAGCGCGCGTTGAAGTATCGGATCATCCAACGCGGCCCGCGCGTTTTCCGGGAAAGCGTGAGATGTCGGCGCATGCGCCATTATCGGGTTCGTCCTATGGCGGGCCTTGATCCGTCTCCCGCAAGGATCTCGGCCACATGACGAAACTCAATGCTTGAACCCTCGCGGCTGGCTTTTCCCGCCATATTCAGTAGACAACCGAGATCCCCCGCTAGAACCGTCGAGACACCGCTGCTTTCGATATCAGATAGTTTCTTGTCGGCCATGGCGTTGGAGATGTCGGGATATTTCACACAGAATGTGCCGCCGAAACCACAACAGGTCTCTGCTTCCTGGAGCTCTTTCAACTCAAGCCCCTCGACTTTGGACAACATGGATCTTGGCTGGGATTTCACGCCGAGATCCCGCAGGCCCGAACATGAATCATGATACGCCACGGCGCCCGCGAAACGCGCCGAGATACCGGAGAAGCCGAGAATATCCACCAGGAACGATGTCAGTTCATGGCTCCGCGCGGCCAGATGGCGGGCCCGGTGTTGAAGCGCCGGATCGTCATCGAAGAGCTCGGGCAGATGCCGGCTCAACATAGCCGCGCAAGACCCGGAGGGCGCGACCACGTAGTCACAGCCCTCGAAAGCATCAAGGAAGCCTCGCGCGACGGAACGGGCCGAGCGGCGATCGCCGGAATTGAAGGCCGGCTGCCCGCAGCAGGTTTGTGCCTCCGGAACCTCGACAACACAGCCCGCCGATTCAAGAAGTTTGATCGCCGCGAACCCGATGCTGGGCCGAAACAGATCCACGAGACAGGTTACGAACAATCCGACCTTGATCGGCGGCTTTCTTGAGCCCGAAGGGTCGTTCGCGGACATTCAACTCTCCCGATGGAATCGCCGGCAGGATGCGCAAATCCCTGGAGCGATGCAAGCACTGGCCACCAAAAGCCATATGATCACTTCACGCCATCAACCTCGAGTGTTTTCGGAAGCAGAAGATAAATCCGGCCCGATGCCTTCATCGGACCAGCCAGGGCCCGCGCGACCTCTCCATGACCCCAGAAAACATCACCACGAACGGCACCGCGGATCGCGCCGCCGGTATCCTGGGCGACCATGAGCCGCCTGAGCGGCCGGCCCGATTCATCGCCATAGTCCGCCTCAAGCCAAACCGGAGCGCCGAGCGGCAGAAATTTCGGATCCACGGCCAAGGATCGGCCCGGCGTTAAAGCAACCCCCTGGGCGCCGATCGGACCCTCGCCGGCGATCTCGCGGAAGAAGATGAAGGACGGATTACGGTTCATTATCTCGGTCTTCCGCTCCGGATTGGCTCCAAGCCACGCCCGTATCGACTGAAGCGAGATATCTTTTTTCGCGATCGCGCCCTCTTCGATGAGGTCTCGTCCAATAGCCCGATAGACGTGCCCATTGTGGCCGTCATAACCAACCCGCATAACGCCGCCATCCGGCAGGGAGATGCGGCCCGAGCCTTGAATGTGAAGAAAAAACGCGGCCACCGCGTCATCTACCCAGACCAGGGGCCGTGCCCTGTCCGCCAGCGCGCCCGCTTCGATTTCCGCGCGCGAATAATAGGGTTTCAAGCGACCATTGATGATCCGACCGGCGATCCTTTCGCCCCGGAGCTTCTCGCGCCAATCACCGAGCGTAACCAGGACAAGATCACTTGGCCGCTTGTATATGGGAATGTTGAACCTTTCCGACGGCGTCATCGATCCCCGAAGGCCCGGTTCGAAATAACCTGTAAACAAGCCGTTGGCCTGGTTTCCCAACAAAACCCGATAGGGCTGGAACCAAGTTTCAAAATACTCTCGCGCCCGAGCGTCATCCGCGCCGCTGTCCGGGAGCGCCCGGCAGGCCGGCACCCAATCACCCACGCGTCCACCAACTGATTTGTCGGTCATTTGCCGCGCGACCGGCGCCTTGAGCAGACGCTCGCAGGAACGACGCAACGCCTGAAGCGCGTTCGCCGTGCTATCGACCGACCAACCTGGAATGTCGAGGAACGCCGTTGCTTGAAAGGATGGTCTAGTCGGCGCGGGAACCGGGGTCGGCTCAGGCCCCGTGGGTGGCGCGCAGGCGCCAAGGGCTAGCACGATCACCATGACGACTAGACATACTGGCGATCGCATCAACCGAAGCCCGCTCGCTCGCCAGCCGTTATTCGATGTCCTCGGGCTCGCGCGTGGCGACGAGCTGCCAGTTTGGATCACTCGAGCGCATGTCCCGCGAGAACACCCAGATATCCCGAAGGGTTTCGATCTTACTGGGATCGCCCTCGACCACCTCTCCGCCCGCATCACGAACCACTTTCACCTGATCGGTCAGAAACTCCACGGTGATCGAAACCACCGATCCTTCCAGGGAAACATCGTCGATGGTGGCCGATTTCATCGAGGAAATCGTGGTCTCGAGCGTTTCGTTCGCTTTCTCGCGTTCGTCTATGGCCTCTTCAAAACTTGCATATAGGGAAGGTCCAAGAAGATTGCGAAGCTCGCCCCGATCTCCGCGCGCGAAGGCCGCGACAATCCATTCAAAGGCCCCCTTGGCTCCACGCAGAAATTCGCGGTCGTCAAAGCTCGGGTCCTTCGCCTTGAGGCGCGACAAGCCATTCAGCTCGGAATCAAATCCGGCGGACTCATCGTCGGTGGATTCCTTGTTCGCCCGGTCCGGCAGCGAAATCACATTGTCATTTTCCGCCGCGTCTTCGGCTCCGCGTTTGAAGGGGTTGGTCCTGCGTTGATCCTCATGACCCGTTCGCCGGCCCAAAACGCGACGTAGCTGAAACACGAGATAACCCGCCAGCATCGCGAAAATGATGATATCGAAGAAAGCGAAACCGTCGCCCATTTCGCGTTTCCGATCGGTGGCTATACTGATCCGCCGATCGCCCTTTCCCTGCCTGTCTTCACCGAGACTCTGGACCTGTTCCAACGAGTGGCCTAGCCAATTCCGGCCCGAAAAGAATTCCAAGCGACAGAGCCGCTTTCGCTGATAAAACGGTACACGACCCTACTTAAGCTGTCACTGTGCAAAGAGCAACCATGGCCGCCCTCCTTTTACTCTGCTTGTTCGTGGGTCTACCATTTGTCGAGATCCTGACCTTCATCGAGGTCGGCGGACGGATCGGCGGCTTGGCGACCATCGGCGCCACCATCATCACCGCGCTCATCGGCGCGGCGCTGTTTCGTTATCAAGGAATGAATACCTTGGCGCGCGCGCAAACAAGCCTCGCCGAGGGACGGATGCCGCTTGAGGAGGTGGTTGGCGGCTTGGGTTTACTATTGGCCGCGATCTGTCTCTTTGTCCCCGGATTCGTGACCGATGTGATCGGCTTTCTTTTGTTTGTGCCTCCGATAAGGATTGTGGTTCTTGGAATCATGCTACGTCCGGTCCTAGCCAAGGCAAAAGTCGGGATGTCCTCAAGGGGTTTCGGCCCGACCACGGAACCATTCAGCCAAAATGGGCGGACAATCGACGGAGAGTACCGTGATATCAGTGAGTCCGACCCCGATCATCCGATCATAACCAAGGTTATCTCCAATGATCGTGAAGATGACACGAAACCTCGAACCGGTGAAAAATCATGATTTTCATTCGCCACGGCCAGTCCGAGTTCAATGTTGTTTATACGGAGACTCGCGTAGACCCCGGCATCGAGGACCCGGCGATCACGCCATTGGGTGAAGAGCAAGCGCGATCCGCCGCCGCTCTCCTCGTCGATCAGGGCATAGAACGGCTGATAAGCAGTCCCTATAAGCGGGCCTTGCAGACAGCATCAATAATCAGCGAGAGACTTGCGGTTCCCATTTCAGTCGATCCCTTGGTCCGCGAGCACTATGCCTTCTCTTGTGACATCGGAAGTCCACGAACCGTTCTCGCGCGAACATGGCCGGACATCGATTTTTCCCATATCGAGGAGCGATGGTGGCCGCATGAGGACGAAACCGACGACCTGGTCGCCGGTCGGGGTCGCGCCTTTCTGGAGAGAACCGCGACGCTCGCCGACCGGCAATCCGTGGCGGTTGTCTCGCATTGGGGATTTATCCGAGGTATCACGGGGTTGCGGGTAACCAATGGCAGCGTGATTCGCGTGGATGAAAATGGCGCCGGCGTGGTTGTCGGACCTGCCGATACATGATACCTCGCGAGGCACCGAGCCAGGCTCCAATTACATATTTTACGAGGGAATTTTGATGACCGACACCATCGACGCGAATGCGCAACAGGCCCCAGCCTCTGGAACCATGCCGATTCGCATCAACGCTCAATATGTGAAGGATCTTTCATTCGAAAATCCCAGAGCTCCCCAAAGCCTCCAGCAACAGGAAGGCCAACCCAAGGTCGACGTCCACGTTGACGTGAAGGCGACGAAGCTCGCGGACTCGGTCTTTGAAGTGGTACTTACGACCACGGTGAACGGGACCGGCGACCAGGGCCAGCTTTTTCTCGCGGAGTTGAGTTATGCCGGCGTTTTCACGCTGGAAGGATTTCCCGAGCAGCATATTCAGCCGATTTTGTTGGTTGAGTGCCCCAGGCTGCTATTCCCCTTCGCTCGAAACATCATCGCCGATGTCACCCGTGACGGCGGTTTTCCGCCGCTGCTCATTCAGCCCGTGGATTTCGCCCAGCTATATCGGCAGTCCCAGGAACAAAACGCGACGCATCCAGCGGCGGAAACCGTGGTTCAATAAGATAGGACCGTCAGTCGTCACGCCAAATTGGATCGGTGATCTGGTTCAAGAGCTCTTGATGCGCTTCTTGTTCGGCGGCGCTAGCGACGAAGTTCCGAGGTGGTCGAGCCGCGGATTCGCGGATTTCGGGAGCTGATTCCGGAACAGCATCCGCCGCGAGTTCAAAGCCAGGTTGCCTGCCGCCGATGAGCTCCAGATACACCGCCGCGAGCAAGTTCGCGTCAACCAACGCGCCATGTAGATCACGATGCGAGTTGTCGATCTCGAATCGACGGCATAGCGCATCCAAGCTGGCTTGCGCGCCAGGGTACCGGCGGCGTGCTATTTGTAGGGTATCCACCACCCTGTTCATCGGAATATCAGGGCGCTTTAAACGGCCGAGTTCCATGTTGATGAAGCCCATGTCGAATCGGGCGTTGTGAATGATCAACCGATCCTCGGCGATAAAGGCGAGAAACTCATCCACGATTCCATCGAAGGTGGGAAAGTCCGAAAGGAATTCACGCGAGAGACCGTGCACGTCATAGGCGCCTTGGTCCACGTCTCGTTCGGGATTGATGTAGCAATGATAGTGATTGCCCGTCGGCACGTGGTTCAATAGCTCCTGCGCCCCGATCTCGATGATCCGGTGACCGCTAAGCGCGTCCAGGCCCGTGGTCTCGGTATCCAGCACAATCTCTCGCATGAAGCTTCTCCGAACTTTTCGCTCAGGCGGTTTTACGAAGACGCTTTATATAGCGGGAAAGCCTACGGTGCGTGTCCGCGAATCCAAGCCCGGTCGCGATGACCACGCTAGCGAGGCGGCGCTTTCGATGATCCGGCATTTGGCGACCAAGGATCGAGGTGAATTTTTCAGCCGTCATGTCAGGTCTCGCGAGCGCCCGACGTCTTTGCAGAAAAGCCGGCGCGCTCACAACGATGACTTCATCGCAGATATCTTGTCCCTTCGTTTCAAAGAGTAATGGCACATCGAGTACCACGAAGGGCGCCCGGCGCCGGCGGTGCCTGGCGATGAAACGATCGCGCTCGCTTCGAACCAGGGGATGGACGATCGCCTCAAGCTTCCTGAGCGCCGGCGTGTCATTGAAGACACGAGCGCCCAGTTCCACGCGGTTCACGGCTCCGTTCTGTACAACCCCCGGAAAAGTTTCACTAATCGGCGCGACGGCCCGACCACCTTTGGCAAACAGTCGGTGTACACAGGCATCGGCGTCGTGAACCGGGATCTTGAACCGCCGCAGCATGGTCGCAGCGGTGCTCTTTCCCATGGCGATCGATCCTGTGAGGCCCAGTACCTTCATGTTCTCATTCTTCCAAAACACCGATGCTTCGCAGAAACCCGAGGGTCGGCCACAACGGCAGGCCCAGGATTGTGTAGTGGTCACCCCTAACATCTTCGAATAGTTGAGCGCCCAATCCCTCGACCTGATAACCACCAACGGATGCCGAGACCTGATCCCCCACGATCCCAAGGTAACGCTCCAGAAAGACATCGCTTAGATGCCTCAGACGAAGGGTCGCTTCATCCGTTTCCCGGAAGATGATCTTTCCTTCTCGAGCTATCGACACGGCGCTGATCAAACGATGGTTTCTACCCTCCAAGCGCTTCAGTTGCTCCCGCGCCTCCTCCGTGCCGCCGGGTTTTTCATACCACTCGCCATCGCATTCCAGAATCTGGTCGGCGCCGATAACAATCGACCTCGGGTTCCTGGTTGCGATTTCCAGCGTTTTCAACTCCGCGAGACGCAGAGCTCCGGCTTCCACCGAAGCGCCGTCGCCTATCATTTGTTCGCGGACCGAGGCTTCATCGATCGTGGGACGTTGGACTGTAAACACAAGCCCGGCGTTCCGAAGGATTTTCGCCCGTGTCGCACTGCCGGAGGCCAAGATAAATGCATCCACCGACATCGATGGATTCATAAGGGATACCTCCATCGGGAACTAACCTTCCTCGCCGTGAAAACGACCGTAATGTTGTAACACCGCGGCCGCCGTTTCCTCGATCGAGCGGCGAGTGACATCAATCACCGGCCAACCATGCGAACGAAACAACCGCCTAGCGTCCGTTACCTCGCGCTTAACTTTATCCAGATCAATGTAGTCCGACTCTTCTTTCTGGTTCAGCATCAGCATGCGATTGCGACGCACCTGGGTGAGACGCACCGGATCATTGGTCAACCCGACGATAAACAGATTCCTGGCTTCCAGCAGCTGATCGGGAAGCAGTACATTTGGAACAAGCGGTATATTCGCCGTCTTGTATCCGCGGTTAGCAAGGTAAAGCGATGTCGGCGTTTTCGAGGTTCTGGATACTCCGAGAATGATGATATCCGCGTCGGTCAGATCGTTGGTCAACTGACCATCGTCATGGATTAGGGTGAAGTCCATGGCTTCGATACGGCTGAAATACGCCGCGTCCATGCGATGCTGGCGCCCGGGGGTACCCCGGCTTTCCACTCCCAAATAATCGGCCAGGGTATCCAATACAGGATCGAGCACCGAGACACAGGGCACCTTGGATTTCTGGCATCCTTCGATCAGTTGGCGCCGCAAATCCGTATCAACCAGGGTGAAAAGAACGGGGCCTGGAAAAGATTCAACCGCGGTCAGGATTTTTTCGATGTGGCTACTGGTTCGAACCAGGGACCAAACATGCTCGGTGGGTCGGACACCTTGAAACTGTACCATGCAGGCACGCGCGATCTGATGATTGGTCTCGCCGGTCGCGTCGGACACGAGATGAATGTGGAGTTGATCCGCCATCACCGTGGCCGCCATTGTCTGGATAACTGGTTCATAACGAGGATAAACCGTTGTCGGCGGATAAATGCGAGAAACTTGCCCCTTTGGTCACATAAACATGAGATGGGTTGTTCGTGTCGGGAACAACCGGGTTGAAATGCATCGTTATTGTGGATGAGATTTCCATTCCCTCCTTTTCGCATTTAACTCCCATGACTAACAATCACCCATGGACCGTGAAAACCGAGTTTTCCACATCCTTATAAAGATCGCTCGTCGCAACAGCATGAAACGCCAATCGGTGGAAAACCTGTGGAAAGATTTTAATCCACGGGAATCACAGGGATTCACTACCACTTCAATCTATTTCTTTTAACTACGTATTGTTTGTATAACGAGGGCTTAACCGGTCTAGGCATTCCCATGAACGATCAGCCAATCCTCCATGCGCTTCATGGAGGCACATCCAATCGGCCTCCGTTTTGGCTTATGAGACAAGCCGGGCGATATCTTCCGGAATATAGGGAGCTTCGAGCCAAGGCCGGGTCTTTTCTGGATCTTTGTTTGACACCCAAGATGGCGGCCGAGGTCACGCTTCAGCCGATCCGTCGATTTCATCCCGATGGCGCGATCCTGTTTTCGGACATTCTGATTATTCCTTTCGGGCTTGGCCAATCCGTTCGATTCGAGGAAGGCGTGGGTCCGGTTCTGGAACCGTTGGATTCGGTTGAGGATCTGACCCGTCTGTCACTCGATCGATCCTGGTCGCGTATAGAGGCAACCTATGAGACGGTTTCAAGAGTGCGGGATGGGTTACCGGGGGATGTAGCCCTAATTGGGTTCGCCGGCGCGCCGTGGACGGTCGCGACCTATATGATCGAGGGTCGGTCGAGCAAGGATTACGCCAAGACCAAGCAATGGGCGTTTTCGGATCCCAAGGGATTTTCCGAATTGATGGACTTGCTGGTCGAAGCGACGATCCGTCATCTCAAGGCGCAGATTCGCTCGGGTGCCAAAGTGGTGAAACTTTTCGATTCCTGGGCGGGTGTATTGGCGCCCGACCAGTTTCGAGCCTGGACCATTGGTCCGATCCGTCGGATCGCCGACGGGGTGAGGAAAGAGTATCCGGACATTCCCATTATCGGCTTTCCCAGGGGCGCCGGCATTCAATACAGGGCTTTCGCCGAGGAAGCCGGGGTCGATGCCGTCGCGATAGACACGAGTGTTCCAACCAATTGGGCGGCGCGTGAGATTCAGCCACTCGCGCCGGTTCAAGGAAATCTGGATCCCATTGCCCTGGTATCCGGCGGAGAGGCGTTGAGATCAGCCGTTGACCGCATCCGCGCTGATCTGGAAGGCGGGCCCTTTATCTTTAATCTCGGGCATGGCGTAATCCCGAGTACGCCGCCCGCTCATGTCGAGCAACTTGCTGAAATGCTTAGAGCGCCACGATAGCGCTCGAGCGGAAGATCCGGATGGAATATTATCTTCTTATCAAAGCCTTACACATTATCAGCGTCATGGCTTGGATGGCTGGAATGCTATATTTGCCTAGGCTGTTCGTCTATCACGCGGACGCGAAGGTCGGCTCAGAGCTATCCGAGACATTGAAGGTTATGGAGAGGCGACTTATCAGGGCGATCATCAATCCGGCGATGATGGCGGCGTTTGGGTTTGGCGTTTGGATGTTGGTGCTTGTGCCGGAGTATCTCGAGCAGAGCTGGATGCAATGGAAAATCCTAGCCCTCGTCGGAATGACCGGTATCCATGGGATGCTTTCGCGATGGCGGCGGTTTTTCGAGAGAGACGCTAATAATTTATCGGCTCGTTTTTATCGGGTTGTGAACGAAGTTCCGACGGTTCTGCTCATCGCGATCGTTTTGCTGGTGGTTCTGAAACCCGATTGAATTTTTAGATTAACGTGGGCGCGATACCCGTTTGACTTTGTCCCAGGGTTTAGGTAAATGCTCGTTGCCTACGCGTGGAGCGTCCCGCTCCAAAATTCCTGTCCAGATATGAGTTAGTTTTCCGCGCGGACAGACCGAAGCGTATCAGCATTAAAGCCCATCTTTTCCATTTTCAGCAAAAGACCTGACGCAAAATGCATCTTCAGGAGCTTAAGAAGAAAACGCCGGCTGACCTTCTCGCCTACGCGGAAGAGTTGGAGATCGAGAATGCCAGTGTTCTGCGAAAGCAGGACATGATGTTCGCGATTTTAAAACAATTGGCCGAAAACGACGTGGCGATCCACGGGATGGGCGTGCTCGAAACGCTGTCCGACGGATTTGGGTTCCTCAGATCGCCTGAATCGAATTATCTGCCGGGGCCGGATGATATTTATGTCTCACCTAGCCAGGTGCGGCGGTTCGGTCTACGGACCGGCGATACGGTTGAAGGGCAAATCCGCGCGCCCAAGGATGGCGAGCGGTATTTCGCGCTTCTTAAGGTCAATAAGATCAATTTCGAGGACCCGGACGTTGTCCGTCACCGGATCAACTTCGACAACTTGACGCCATTGTATCCGGAAGAGCGACTCGGTCTCGAGGTGGAAACCCCCGGGAAAGCCGGCGATCCGACCTGCCGGGTTATTGATTTGATTTCACCGATCGGAAAGGGTCAACGCGCCCTGGTGGTGGCGCCGCCGCGCACTGGTAAAACGGTCATGTTGCAGAATATCGCGACATCAATTTCGAAGAATCATCCCGAGGTCTATCTCATCGTGCTTTTGATTGATGAGCGTCCAGAGGAAGTCACCGACATGGACCGGACCGTAAACGGCGAGGTCATCAGTTCGACCTTCGACGAACCGGCCAGCCGACATGTCCAGGTCGCCGAGATGGTTATCGAGAAAGCCAAGCGGCTGGTCGAGCACCGCCGCGACGTGGTTATCCTGCTGGATTCGATCACCCGACTGGCGCGGGCCTATAACACGGTTGTGCCGTCATCCGGAAAGGTCCTGACCGGCGGTGTTGACGCCAATGCCCTGCAGCGGCCGAAACGGTTCTTCGGCGCGGCGCGGAATATTGAGGAGGGTGGATCGCTTTCGATCATCGCCACCGCGCTCATCGATACGGGCTCGCGGATGGACGAGGTTATCTTCGAGGAGTTCAAGGGGACCGGTAATTCCGAGATCATTCTCGACCGGAAACTCACGGACAAGCGCACCTTCCCGACGATCGACATCACCCGGTCGGGGACCCGCAAGGAAGAGTTGTTGGTCGATAAGGGCACCCTGGCTAAGATGTGGGTGTTGCGGCGAATTCTCACTCAAATGGGGACCGTCGATGCTATGGAGTTCTTGTTGGATAAGCTCAAGACCTCGAAGAACAACGCGGACTTTTTCGACGCGATGAATTCCTGAAACGGATAAAACAGGAAGCAGTGGATTGAAAAAGGGGGCTCCATTGGAGCCCCCTTCGCCTTTTAGGAACGTTTTCGGTTCGAAATCGTTTCTACGGAACTAGGATTGTCGACCCGGTGGTCTTGCGGCCTTCCAAGGCTTCATGAGCGGCTTGTGCTTCGGACAAGGCGAAAGTCTGATCGATGCTGATCTTCACCGCGCCCGAGGCGACGACGGAGAACAGATCTTCCGACATGGCGCGTAGCCGGTCTGGGGTGTCCGCGTAGTTGAAGAGGGTCGGACGGGTAAAATAGAGTGAGCCCTTCTGCGCGAAAACACCGAGATCCACTGGAGGAATCGGCCCGGATGCCTGGCCGAAACTGACCATGATTCCCCGCGGACGCAAACAATCGAGAGATCCCGAGAATGTATCGGCACCGATGGAATCATAGACCACGGGAAGCTTCGCGCCGCCGGTGATCTCATTGACCTTGGCGACGAAATCATCCCGTGTGTAGACGATCGGATGATCACAGCCATTGGCCCGCGCGAGCTCGGCCTTGGCGTCACTGCCGACGGTGCCAATGACGGTGGCGCCGAGGCTTTTCGCCCACTGGCAGACGATGAGGCCAACGCCACCAGCCGCGGCGTGGATCAGGATTGTATCCCCCGACTGGACCTTGTGGATCTGGCGGATCAGATATTGCGCGGTAAGGCCCTTGAGCATCATGGCGGCCGCGGTCTTGTCATCAACGCCGTCCGGCACCTTCACGACCTTGGCGGCCTCTATATTCCGCGCCTCGGCGTACGAGCCGGGCGGGCCGGCGGCATAGGCAACACGATCTCCTTCGGCAATATCCGACACGCCGGCGCCGACCGCGTCGACCACGCCGGCGCCTTCCATCCCGATCCCCGAGGGGAGAGGGAGAGGATATAGTCCGCTCCGATGATAGGTGTCGATGTAGTTAAGACCGACAACAGTGTGTCGCACCCGTATTTCTCCGGCTCCGGGATCGCCGACGTCCACGTCGTCCCAACTTAAAACATTGGGCCCACCAGTCTGGTGGAAGCGGATGGCCTTGGTCATGGGAAAACTCCGTTTAGCGAAGGTTTGCTTGGAAAAAGTCGGCGGTTCGCTGATTGGCGAGATCGGCGGCCGCTTTGTCGAAATGCTCTCCGCCTTGGCGAGCGAACGCGTGGTCCTGTTGGTCATAGACGTGGAGGGAACAAAACCGGTTGTCGCCGAGACCGGCTTGAATAGCGGCTTGCGCCTCGGGGGGCACGAACCCGTCCAACGCGGCGATGTGCGAAAGATATGGAGTGCGAATAGCCTTGGCTTCGTCAAGCAGCCCGTCGAGCCCGACGCCATAGAAGCTGACATTGCAATCCGCGTCGGTTCTGGTCGCCATGAGATAGGCGAGTTTCCCACCTAGGCAATAACCCACGCTACCGACCTTGCCGGTGCAACCAGGCATTGATCTTAGGTGAGAGAGTGTAGCCTTTAGATCCGATACGCCCTTGTCGGAATCAAACAGGCCGAACAGCTCAAAGGCGCGATCCCATTCCGCTTGGCTTTGATCGGAAATATCAATGCCGGGTTCGATGCGCCAGAAAATGTCGGGGCAAAGTACATGATAACCGAGGCCCGCATATCCATCGGCCAAATCCCGCATCACTTTGTTTACGCCGAAAATCTCCTGAATAAGGACGATCCCGGGGGCGTCGCCGGGATTGGATGGCGCGGCGCTATAGGCTTGGAAAGCCCCACCGTCGTCGGAGCTGATTGTTACGTAACCCATTTCACTATCTCCCTTGGCCGTGGCGGCGGCGCAAGCGTAACCCGCGGGGAAAAATCAAGTCCACGGGGAAGCGCGGACTGGGTACCATGGACCTGATACCGTGTTTCAGAGGAGTCGGCCCTGTCCGGATTCGAGATCAAGAAGGAAAGCCTTGGTTTCAATACCGTTTCCACCGGAAAATCCGGTTAGCTTTCCCCCGGCGCCGACGACGCGGTGGCACGGAACGATTACCGGTATCGGGTTTTGTCCGCATGCGGTGCCGACGGCCTGCGGTTCCGACCCGACCGCTCTCGCGACATCGCCGTAGGTTAGCACCTGGCCGAAGGGGATGGCGCGCATCACTTTCCAAACACCCAGCTGAAGCGTGGAGCCTTCTAGGTGAACGGGTGTCGTGAATCTGGTCAGCGAGCCGGCGAAATATTGTGCGATCTCCCGCGCCGCGGCGTCCAGGATCGGGTCCGATGGGCAATCTTGAGTGGGAGCTCCATCTCGAATCCAAGCAACTCTTGTAATCGCGCGACCATTGCTCGATAGAGACAGCGCGCCGACGGGGGTTGTTATCTTTCTTTGTCCCATGTCACATCCTGGGTTTGGGAAAGAGCGTGGTGACTTCAAGCGTTGAAAGACAGTCGCCGGTGTCGAGTTTTTACGCAAGACCGGATCTCCGGCCCTTTGCAATGGTTGCCGCGTGGTCCGAGGAGACAGGTTCGTGGGTTCCGACGAGGATACCATTGTTGCTCTTGCAAGCGCGCCTGGTCGCGCGGCGGTTGCCATTGTTAGAATCTCCGGTTCCAGTGCGTCGAAGGTTGGCGCGATCCTGGGCTTTGAATTGCCTCGGCCTCGGTTGGCGAGTGTAAGAAAGCTCAGGCATGCCGGGACTGAACTCGATCAGGCCCTGGTTTTGTTCTTCAAAGGACCCGGTAGTTACACAGGAGAGGATTTGGTCGAACTTCATATACATGGTGGAAAGGCTTCGTATGACTCAGTCCTATCGGTGCTCCTAAGTGTCCCGCATTGGCGCCATGCCGAGCCTGGGGAGTTTAGTCGACGGGCTGTTCTGAATGGCCGATTGGACCTTACCGCGGCCGAGGCAGTGAATGATTTGGTTAATGCGGAGACCGAGGCACAGCGTGAACTCGCGATGATGCAGCTTGGTGGTTCCTTGCGTGGTGTATTCGAAGATTGGGCCGAAAAACTTACGGGAATCCGCGCGCATCTTGAGGCCTATATTGATTTTCCCGACGAGGAGATCCCGTCCACTGTCTTGGATGGTCTTTGTTCGGGCCTCGTGGAACTGATCGACTCCATGACAGCGTTCATGAATGATGGGCGCCGAGGAGAACGGCTTCGGGAGGGGTTGAGGATCGCGGTGGTAGGGCCACCAAATGCTGGTAAGTCCAGTTTCGTGAATTGGCTCGCGGAGCGGGATGTGGCGATTGTTTCCGAGCAAGCTGGTACGACGCGTGATGTGATCGAGGTTCATCTGGATTTGGAAGGGTATCCCGTGACGGTTGCCGATACCGCCGGGTTGCGGGAAGAAGGTGGGGTTGTCGAGATAGAGGGGATGCGGCGGGCGCGTCAGTGGGCCGATAACGCGGATCTAAGAATCCTTGTTGTGGATGTGACGGATGTGGAAACGCGGGATCCGACCCAATATGGCTTGCGCGAGGGGGATCTTGTTCTTTTCAACAAGGTCGATCTGTCGACGGCCGCCGGCCATAAGAGGCGTTTGAAAGATCCCGGACGATGGGATGTCGAACATGTATCGGTGTCGACGGGCGAGGGACTGGCGGACGCCATGAAGGTTTTGTCGAATACCGCACGCTCCCGGATGGATGTAGCGAAACAACCGGTCATTTCGCGATCCAGGCATAGGGCGGCGTTGCGGGAATGCGTGGTTGCCTTGGAGGGCGCGCGCGCGGGTTTATCAACGGATTTGGATCTTGAGATTGTCGCGGAGGAGATGCGACGAGCGGCTGACGACCTTGGTCGGGTCACCGGTCGTGTGGATGTTGAGGATTTGCTGGATGTGGTGTTTCGGGATTTTTGCATCGGGAAGTAATGTTTCACGTGAAACACGGTTTAGTGTTTGTTAGGACAAGGAACGCTGCTCAGGACGAGGTGACGGTCGTGAAGAATCGCTTTGATGTCGTGGTTATAGGAGGCGGGCACGCGGGCTGTGAAGCCGCCGCCGCGAGCGCCCGTTTGGGCGCCGAGACCTTATTGGTAACGCACAAACGCTCAACGATCGGGGAGATGTCCTGTAATCCGGCCATTGGTGGCTTGGGAAAGGGTCATCTGGTTCGGGAGATCGATGCCCTTGATGGAATCATGGGTCGGGCGACCGATCTAGCGGGCATCCAATACCGGGTCTTG
Organism: Alphaproteobacteria bacterium; assembly: GCA_038118725.1. Classification (GTDB taxonomy): domain Bacteria; phylum Pseudomonadota; class Alphaproteobacteria; order Thalassobaculales; family Thalassobaculaceae; genus JADHLJ01. The sequence continues at coordinate 24,702 of JAYOIK010000013.1, forward strand.
AATAGAAGCAAGGGCCCGGCTGTGCGTGGGCCGCGTGCCCAGGCGGATCGCGCGCTTTATCGGCGGGCCGTACAAGACCTTCTGGCCGGGCAGGATAATCTTTCCATCGCGGAAGGGTCTGTCGAGGATATTCTTTGTCCGAATGATGAACGCGTTTCCGCCGTTGTGTGCGGCGACGGTAGGGTGTTTCGCACGGAGCACGTGGTTCTTACCACCGGGACGTTTCTGCGGGGCGTAATCCACCGTGGTGAGGAACGGATTCCCGCCGGCCGTATTGGAGATGCTCCGTCCGTGGCTTTATCCGGCACGCTGGCGCGGATTGGATTTGAGCTTGGACGATTGAAAACAGGCACGCCGGCGCGATTAAATGGCCAAACGATCAAGTGGGATCGTCTGGAAGAGCAGAAAGGCGATAACCCCCCGGAACCGATGTCATATATGACCGAGCGAGTTTTGGTTCCACAGGTTTCCTGCTTTATCACCACAACGACGCCGGAAACCCACCGGATCATCGCTGACAATCTACATCGTTCACCGATGTATGACGGTCGTATTGAGGGTGTAGGACCGAGGTATTGCCCGTCGATCGAAGACAAGGTGGTTCGGTTCGCGAGTCGGGACCATCACCAGATTTTTCTGGAGCCGGAGGGGTTGGATACCAATTGGGTGTATCCCAACGGGATTTCAACGTCTCTGCCGAGCGATGTTCAGGAGGCATTTATTAAGTCAATTCCAGGCTTGGAGGATGCCGAGATCTTGCGGCCGGGTTACGCGATTGAATATGACCATGTGGACGCGCGAGAGTTGAATGAGGCTCTGGAAACCAAGAGGGTTAAAGGGCTGTATTTCGCGGGCCAAATCAATGGGACGACGGGTTACGAGGAAGCGGCCGCTCAAGGTTTGGTGGCCGGGGTGAACGCGGCGCTGAGCGCCGCGGGGGAAGGAAAACGATTCGTCGTGGATCGGGCGGAAGGGTACATGGGAGTGATGATTGATGACCTTGTAACCAAGGGTACGCGGGAGCCTTATCGAATGTTTACATCGCGGGCGGAGTATCGTTTGCGTTTGCGGGCGGATAACGCGGACCGTCGGTTGACGGAGAAAGGCTTGTCGATTGGCTGTGTCGGCGCGGACCGGGCCACTAGGTTTCAGGACAAGCTATCCGAGATTGATGCCGTGACGGATAAGCTGCGGGGCCTATCGGCATCACCGAACCAGTTACGGGCCGTTGGCATTCCCGCGAACCTTGATGGGACACCGAGAACGGCTTTTGAAATGCTCGGTCAGCTTAAGGATGAGGCACATCGGCTGAACTCGGTTTGGCCGGAATTGGAGGGTATTCGACCGGCGGTGCTTCAGGCTGTCTCGATAGACGCGCTGTATTCGGGTTACGTCTCGAGACAAGACGCGGATATCCGATCTTTTCGTCGGGAGGAGGCGTTGTCGATCCCGGGCGATTTAGACTATCGAGCCATCGGGGGTCTTTCAAATGAAGTCCGGGAATCCTTGGCGGCGACCAAGCCAGGCACGTTGGGACAAGCAGCGCGTATTCCCGGGGTTACGCCCGCGGCGGTGTTGTCTTTGATGCGATTTGTAAAATCTGGTGATCATCGAGGCAATCAGACCAACGCGATGGAGCGGGATGTGAAATGACCGGCGGTCCGGAGCTCGTTTCAGATTACCAACATGTTTCACGTGAAACCTTGGAGAAGTTCCAGATTTACAACAAGTTGCTTCATAAATGGCAACGGGCGATAAATCTTGTTTCCAGGCAAAGCCTCGAGGATTCTGGCCGGCGTCACTTTCTAGACAGCGCTCAACTTTTCCCGCTTGTGCCAGGCGACGCGCGATCCCTGTTGGATATCGGAAGCGGTGCCGGGTTTCCGGGTATGGTGCTTGCGATTATGGGCGTGTCGAATGTCGAGCTTGTCGAATCCGACCAGCGAAAATGCTTGTTTTTGCGGGAAGTTTCACGTGAAACATCCACGGCGGTCACGATTACCAATGCCAGAATTGAGAAGCTGACCCCGAAAACCTTTGATGTAGTGACTTCCAGGGCCTGTGCGTCGCTCGATGTATTGCTGAGTTATGCCAAGCCTTACCTTGGACCATCCACCGTTTGCCTGTTTCCGAAGGGTCAAACGGTGGAGGAGGAATTGACTACCGCGCAAAAACGATGGAATATGCGCTATACGCTGATAGATAGCGTCTCTGATAGTGCCGCGCGAATAGTCCGACTGGAGGGCATATTCAATGATCGATGAGGTGGTATTCAAGGGGTCGGGATGGCGCGGCCCTCGTGTTATAGCGGTAGCGAATCAAAAGGGTGGGGTGGGGAAGACGACGACGGCCATCAACCTGGCGACCGCGATGGCGGCGTGTGACATGAAAGTGCTTATTGTCGATTTGGATCCGCAAGGCAATGCCAGCACGGGTCTTGGAATTCCCCGCACGGCGCGGGATTGGGATTCTTACGCCGTGTTGACTGGCGCCGCGTCCATGGCGGAGGCGACCGAGGAAAGCACCGTCCCCAATCTCTGGATTGTTCCGAGTTCCGCGCATCTTTCAGGTGCCGAGATCGAGCTTGTATCAGTGGAAGAAAGAGAATATCGGCTTCGCGAGGCGATGGTGCGACATCTGCGGGGGGAAGGCTCCAAATACGATTACATTCTGATCGATTGCCCGCCATCGCTCGGGTTGTTGACATTGAACGCGTTCGTCGCGGCGGATGCCGTGTTGGTCCCTCTGCAATGTGAATTCTACGCGTTGGAGGGACTCAGCATGTTGCTGCGTACCGTGGAACGCGTGCGTAAGGCGTTTAACCCGGCCCTCGATATCCAGGGCGTGGTGCTGACCATGTTCGATGTGCGGAACAATCTTTCCGAACAGGTTGCCGCGGATGTGCGCGAGCATCTTGGAGACAAGGTCTACAGAACCGTTATTCCCCGAAATGTGCGAGTCTCGGAGGCGCCGTCGCATGGGCTACCGGTTTTGGTCTATGATATGCGTTGTGCTGGATCCAAGGCCTATATCCACCTGGCCAGCGAGGTGATTAAACGCGAACGAGGTCTTGCCGCGTGACGAGTGAAGGCAATACAGGCGGCGGAAAGCGCCGGCAACTTGGGCGCGGGCTTTCATCGCTTCTGGGTGATGATGGCGACGAGGTTGCTCAGGGTGAGCGGTTACGCCAAACCCGCATGATCGCGATTGAAAACATTTCCCCTGGTTCTTCTCAGCCCCGCCGGGTGTTTGATGAGGCCGAGATGTCGGCCTTGGCGGAAAGCATCCGCGAACGCGGTGTCCTTCAACCCATATTGCTGCGCAGAACCAGTGGCGCCGACGGTGTGCTGGAAATCATCGCCGGCGAACGGCGTTGGCGCGCGGCGCAAATCGCGGGCTTGCACGAAATTCCCGCGCTGGTCCGGGAATTCAGTGATACCGAGGCGCTGGAAATCGCGCTTATCGAGAACATACAGCGCAGTGACCTGACCGCTCTGGAAGAGGCTGATGGTTTTCAACGCCTGATCGACGAATATGGACACACACAGGAAGACGTCGCTCAAGCCGTGGGAAAAAGCCGCAGCCATGTCGCCAACACCCTGCGTTTGTTGTCCTTGCCGCCCCGCGCGCGGGAACATCTGGAGGCGGGCCGACTATCCGCCGGGCACGCAAGGGCCTTGTTGGCGTCCGATGACGCGGAACGCCTTTCGGATTATGTCGTGGCGGGCGGCCTTTCGGTGCGCGCGACCGAAAGACTGGTGCAGGGTAAAACCAAGAGCGGCGCGACAACCCCTAGAACGCCGACCAAAAGCAAGCCCACGTCAACCGTGGAGAAAGACCCGGACACAAGAGCCCTGGAGCGTAGCCTTACCGAGGAGCTTGGTCTCACGGTTGACATTACCCAACGCGACGAAGATCGGGGGGCGCTTACGATCCATTACCAAAGCCTGGATCAACTCGATGATCTGTTGGCGAAGTTAACGGCTCGAAGCCCTGTAGTCGAAAGCTCTCTGTTGGTGCCGGATGTTGGCTTCGATACCGGCGAGACTGTACAGCTTTCGCAATCATCACCCAATAATTCCGAGCATGATTTCGAAGACGCCGTGATCAACGTGGATTTCGATGCGCTGATGGCTCAAACCGCCTCGTTGCTGGCCTCTGATGAAGCGCCGCCGGATCTCGGATTGCCGGCGGATGAATCCGACCCGTCCAGCTCATCCGGGCGGACTGACAACGCCGCTGGCGCCGCCGGAGCAAATGCGTTGATTAGTGGCCTGCTGAGCGCCCTCGACGCCGATGAACCATCCGAACCCAAGAAAGATAAAGCCGAGAGCGACGACCTCGACGAATGGGAAAACGAGGTCATGGCCAGCTTCGAAGACGACACCGAAGCCAAGGCCGACCCGCCTGGGAAGCCTCCCGCCGTAAGTGATCCCGACGAGGAAATCGAGTTCATCGACTGACGCATGGTTGAGGCCGCGGCTAGCGCGTCGGTCGACGGGCAGAACGTCGTGAAAGGCAGACACCGATCAAGGCTTGCGCGCAGACAGTGTCATCCGGCATGCCGGTGGACTTGCATCGAAACTCGGCTTCCAACAAGCGATCGAGGCACATCTCCAACCGCGTCGTCGACCAGGCACCGAGCTGTGCCTCGAACTTGCCCCGTCGATTCCAGAAAACCGGCGGCCGAAGAGTGGCCATCGCCTGTTCCGGCGAGGACCCGCCATCCATTGCCGTCATGGCCTGGTGCAGGCGTTGAAAATGGCCGATCGCCGATCGCAATATTCTAACGGAGTTCTCGCCGTCCGATCGGGCCCGGCTTAGCGCCTTGTCCAAGCCGATGCCGTCGCCGTCGGCCGCGGCATGGGCAATATCATCCAGCGCCAGGGAACCGCTGTCGCCGACACTTTGGATAACCGCTTCAATGTCAATCGAGCCGCCGCGACCGACCATGAGCGCGAGCTTTTCGAGCTCACCACGAGTCTGGCGCCGATCACCGCCGAGATTGGCCGCGAGCTGTTGCAGAGCATCGGGCTGGATCCGAACCTCCAGCTCCGCCAGGGTGCGTTTTATGAAGGCCGTTAGACCGGCCCCGTCGTCGCCATAACATGGAAGCGCCGCCAGGACAGACGACGTCTCAAAGAGCTTTCGCAGTTTTGATCGCGCATCGAGCGCGCCGGCTTCGACAACGACGAGAGCCTCGACTGAATCGATATCGGCTAGATCTTGAAATCGTGGCGCGTGGGCGTCCGTAACACCGCGCACACGGACCAGGCGTGCCCCCCCGGTAAGCGACAACGCGGTGGCCGCGTCCAGTAACGCGGCTGGATCTTGGCGCAAGTTGTCCCCGGAAAGCGTCGACGACCCGAACGGATCCGCTAAATCCTCCACCGCCGATTTAGCGATTTGATCGGCGGTCTCGCTTACATGGCCTTGATCGGGACCATAGATGAGCATCGCCCGAAGGTCCGTTGGCCTATTGGCGAGGATGCGTTGAAGATCCCGCTGCTGGAGCTTCATCTAACTCCCTCGATTGGACGTGTTTCGCCGAAAAAACAGCCCCAACCTCAAACGGATGTCGTCGCTGATCTGCCCTACGGCCCGCGCGCGCGCATCCGATTGCGCGTTCCGGTTCGCGAACTCCGACTCGACGATATTGAAGATCGTGGTGGATTCCGACTTTCCGCGAGTCAAGGGCCGACCGGTGGCGATATCATTCAGCACGTAGCGAGCCCCCATCCGCAATTTGGCGAAGGTCGAGGTGGCGTCTTGCAGGATCACCAGGTCGGAGCGGGTTTCCTCTAGGGAAACATCCAATCGATAAAGCGGGTTTTTCGGCTTGCCGCGTGGTGTCAGCTTGTCTTGAAGCGCGTTTCGCAGCTGCTGGCCGACCCGATCGGATATTAAACCGATCCGGATCGATGCCATATGAGCAACGGCGTCGGAACCAGCCTCTCCCTTGCTGCCGTAGAGGGGCTGAAAACCGCAACCCCCGAGCGAGAGCGCGATTATAGCGCCGCAAGCCCACCCAAGGAGGCTACGCCACGACATTGACGATCCTGTTCGGCACGACAATCACGCGGCGGGGCGGATTGCCGTCGAGTATTTTTTGGACATTCTCCAGGGCGAGCGCCTGCTCGCGGACCATCTCTTCGGCGCTGTCGCGGGCCATGTCGATGGTTCCGCGGAGCTTGCCGTTCACTTGGACGCCAATGGTAATCGTATCGTCAACGACCAGGGCCGGATCAAATTGCGGCCAGGGCTCCTCGCACAGGAAACCGTCATGGCCTAGATGCTCCCAGATCTCTTCCGCGACATGCGGCGTCATCGGTTCCAAAAGGCGTAATAGAACCTCATAGCCATGACGCAGCATCCACGCCTCGCCGGCCTGGGTTCCGTCGAACGCTCCAAGGGCATTGCTCAACTCCCGGATCTGCGCGACGGCGCTGTTGAAGCGCCATTTTTCTATACTGTCACCAACCGCCTTGATGGTTTTATGGATTGTCCTCTCAAGTTCCGCGGCGCCGCTGGACATGTCATTTGGACGCGGCGTTCCGATTGGCGGGAACGCGACGTTGGATTCGGTAATCCGCTGCCAAAGCCGGTTCAGATATCGCCAAGCTCCCTCAACACCGGACTCGGTCCATTCCAAGTCCCGCTCGGGCGGTGAATCAGAGAGCATGAACAGCCTTGCCGTGTCCGCCCCATAGGTTTCGATGATCGCCTCGGGATCAACCACGTTGCGTTTCGACTTGCTCATTTTCTCGGTGCGCCCAACGGTTACGGACCGTCCGTCACTTACCGCCTCATAGCCGCCGTCCGAGGTTTTGCGGACTTCATCGGGAAACAGCCAGCCGTCGGCGTCTCGATAAGTCTCGTGGCAAACCATGCCTTGCGTCATCAAGCCGGCGAAAGGCTCATCAATCCCGATATATCCACATTTCCGAAGCGCGCGGGTGAAAAACCGGGAATAGAGCAAGTGTAGAACCGCGTGTTCGATGCCGCCGATATACTGATCGACCGGCATCCAGTAATCCACGGCGTCACGACCGAAGGCTTCGTCACTATTGGGATCGCAGAACCGGGCGAAATACCAAGATGACTCGAAGAACGTATCGAACGTGTCGGTTTCGCGTTGCGCCGCCGCCCCACAGCTCGGGCATTTCGTGTGTTTCCAGGTTGGATGGTTGTCCAACGGATTTCCAGGAGCATCGAAATCGACATCCTTGGGAAGCGAAACCGGCAGATCGTTGTCTGGAACGGGAACAATCCCGCAATCCGCGCAATGGATGATCGGGATCGGACAACCCCAATATCGTTGTCGCGATACACCCCAATCGCGAATTCGGTACGTTATCGCTCGGCGCCCGCGACCATTGGCCTCCAGACGCTCCGCCATGGTCGATTTGGCCTGATCGATCGGCAAACCGTCCAGGAAATCCGAATTGAAGATCGTACCCGGCCCGACATAGGCTTCATCGCCGATTGAAAAATTCTCGGCGTTCGCGTCACTTGGAAGCACCACTGGCAGTACCGGCAAATCATAAGCCCGCGCGAAATCCAAATCGCGTTGGTCATGGGCCGGACAACCGAAGATCGCTCCGGTTCCATAATCCATGAGCACGAAATTCGCGACATAGATCGGTAATTCCAAACCATCGATAATCGGATGCCGAGCCTTGAGCCCGGTGTCGTAGCCCTTTTTCTCGGCGGTCTCGATCGCCGCCTCGCTTGTGCTCATGCGATTGCATTCGGCGATGAACGCGGCAAGCTCCGGGTCGGATTCCGCGACCGACATCGCCAAGGGATGATTTGCCGCGATGGCGCAGAAGGATGCGCCAAACAAGGTATCATGGCGGGTGGTGAAGACCTCGAGACTGTCGTCGCGGCCGGAGATCTCGAACTGGACATGGGCGCCCTCGGAGCGGCCGATCCAGTTATGCTGCATCAGTCGCACACGTTCCGGCCAGCGGTCCAGGGATTGGATGGACTCCAAAAGATCGTCGCCATACTCCGTGATCTTCAGAAACCACTGCGAGAGCAGGCGCTTTTCCACCGTCGCGCCGGAGCGCCACCCGCGTCCGTCGATCACCTGTTCATTCGCGAGAACGGTGTTTTCAACCGGATCCCAGTTGACCCAGCTTTCCTTTCGGTAAGCCAGGCCGTTGCGCAGGAAGTCCAGGAACATCTTTTGTTCGTGGCGATAATATTCCGGCGCGCAGGTTGCGATTTCGCGATCCCAGTCATAGGACAGGCCCATGGCGCGGAGCTGCTCGCGCATCGCGCTGATGTTCTCGTTGGTCCAGTCCGCCGGATGGACCCGGCGTTCGAAGGCGGCGTTCTCCGCCGGCAAGCCAAAAGCGTCCCAACCCATGGGATGAAGGACGTTGAAACCCTTCGCCTTTTTGTACCGCGCGACCAAGTCGCCGAGGGCGTAGTTGCGAACATGCCCCATGTGAATGCGTCCGGACGGATAGGGAAACATCTCGAGGACGTAGTATTTTGGTCGGTTCGGGTCCTCGGTTACCCGAAACGTGCCGGCCTCGTCCCAGCGTCCATGCCACTTTTTCTCGGTTTCGCGAAAATTATATCGGGCCATGGGGAAAACCTATCCAGCACTGGTCATGCTATTCGTAACGGGAGCGCCGGTTAACTAGTCCGAGATTCCGGCCTTAACAAGCACCGTCATTGCGAGCGACGTTCTATTTTTCCTGGGGTGCGATACGGATCCGAAGCTCACGCGCGCGGGTCAGGATCGCATCCTCTAATTGTCTGTCTAGCTGGTCATCCGCCCTCGCATCCGCCCAGCCGCCATCGGCGGCGCGACGCTGCTTGAAAACTTTCGCGCGAATCCCGTCGGAACGGAGCGCTCGGTCCAGAATAAAGATATTCACCTTGAACCGTTCCTCGGCGGTTTCCGGCGGCGCGTACCAATCGGTGATGATCACGCCTCCGAACGGATCAGCGGATTGCAGCGGCATGAAGGAGACCGTGTCGAGCGACGCGCGCCAAAGGAAGCTGTTAACGCCGATACCGCCGCCGCCACCGCCATCTTCGATCTTGGCGCCCTGGGTCTCGAAAAGCGTCAGTCCGCCTTCACCGAAGATACTTTCCTGTTTCTCATAGGTCGGCCGACCACCCGGTCCGGATGTCGGATACTTGTACTCGACATCGGCACCCTCGCATCCAATCAGCGCCAAGAGGCTCAACGCGACCGTCGCGGGCTTCAGCAAGCGTGTTACGCCTTGGATGATCATTTCGTTCGTTCCTCGCCCGATTCCCGGACCCTTTTAGCGCGTCTTCGTCGCCCAAACAATTCGATCCGATCACCCAAATGTCGAAGAATGGGAATGAGCGCTTGAAACCCTGAAATACCTCGGCTCCGGGACGTAACACGCGCGCCGGCGCCAGGCTGGCTCGTCTTTGTGGCATTTTCGCCACATTGAGACAGATTTGCACCTTCGTGGATTGGTGAGTGATTGACGGGGGCGGGTGACGGGAATAGTCATGGTGCCGACGCAAGAGGGCCGGGACACTAAAGCTCCGGTTCTGACTTGTCGTTTAAGTCATGTACGTGACTCTCGGGAGACTGTAAAAATGAAAAAAGTTCTTCTCGGAACGACCGCGATCGTTGCCGCCGGCATGATCGCCTCGGCTCCGTCGGCGATCGCCGCCGAAAAAATCAAGCTGAGCGTTGGTGGTTACATGGAGCAGTGGTTCGGCTACGTGTCCAACGACGATGGTCCGGGCAATGGTTCGGCCGGCCAGGACTTCAGCGGTTTCGACGTCAAGTCGGACTCGGAAATCCACTTCAAGGGTTCCACCACCCTCGACAACGGCATTTCGGTTGGCGTGAACGTCCAGCTCGAAGCCAACCACAACGGCGCCGACCAAATCGATGAGTCCTACCTCATCGTCAAGGGCGGCTTCGGTGAGATCAACCTGGGTTCCGAAAACTCGGCGATGTACAAGATGCATTACGCGCCGGCTGAATTCGGTATCTCCATCAACTCCGGTGACCAAACCGGTTGGTTGAGCACCACCCGCACGATCAATGCGAATACCGGTTCCCGCATCAGCGAAGGTGGTTATTTCCGCGCGCCGTTCGGTTCGACCTATATTGAGCCGCTTCGTGCCAATGACTCGGAAAAGCTGACCTACTACACGCCGCGGATCGAGGGCTTCCAGCTCGGCCTGTCCTACTCGCCGGATACGAACCAGGACGCCAACTCTCAGCCGAACCGTGACGCCCAAGACACCGACCTGGTGATGGCGGGCTTGAACTTTAACCGTTCCTTCGGCTCCACCAATGTCCGCGCCTCCTTGGGCTACGGCACGGTGCTGGATGAGGTTCAGGGTTCCGGCAACAACGCCTCGGCGTTTAACGCTGGTCTGGGTCTCGCCTTCGGTGGTCTGGGTCTTGGCATCTCCTACGCGTCCTATGACGACACGACCGCCAATGACGGTTCCGGCCTCAATGCCGGCGTGAACTACAGCTCCGGCCCGTGGGGTGTCAGCCTCAGCTACTTCCACGGTGACAAGGACGGCACGACCACCGCTGGCGTCGTTAGCGGCGAAGGCGAGCAGGACACGTTCATGCTCTCCGCCAAGTACGCGCTGGGCCCGGGCATCACCGCGGCCGGCACGATCGCTCATTCCAAGTTCAAGTCGGATGACACCACGATCGTCGGTACCGACTCGGCCGAGGTTGATGCGACCTATGTCGTCGTCGGCATGAAACTTAGCTTCTAATCCAATCGGATTTCGAAGTTAGGGGAGAGGCCGCCTTCGGGCGGCCTCTCCTGCTTTTGGGTTGAGTTTTGGGATCAAGTGCCTTGAAAGACGCAGGCTGATTGAATTCAGAGATATCCCAACGCCGCCATGACATCGCCATGGGTCGTTGATATTTTATCGATTTGAGCCGTGGATAATCGGTCTCGCCACGCGCCGGCCTTGCCCTCCCGGAAAAACCGCTCGGCGTGGGGCGGACGTTCGGTGAATCCGTTTCGGCCTTCCTGGGCGGACAATTCCTTGAAAGAGGAAAACGACAAGGCACGCCTCAACCGGTCGCCATCAAATGGCAGTCCCAAGGTCTGGACGACGGATTGAAATGCCGCTTCAGGTCGTGAAAGCAAATCCTCGTAGCGGACCATGACCATAGGGAAATCAGTGCCGTCGCGCCATGACTTCACATGATCACTCCAGTTTCCGAGGAGCGTGAAAATCCGGTGTTCCACATCGATGGTGGAGTTTCCGGGATCCGCCATGGCGTCGATGGCCAGGTCGATGGCGAGATTGAAATGGCTGGCATAGGACGAAACCAGGTCCAACGGATTTCGAGTGATGCATATCGCGCCCTTGGTAACCTCCGGGCTGATTAGCCTCACGCCATGATGGACACCGTTCAGGCAATGAGTTTTAACGAAATGATCATGCGGTCGTGCCGCCGCGATAAGCGTTTGGGCACGGGCGCGTAGAGTGAGAGATTCTCCTTCGGTGATCTCGCCGATCGGCTTGCCGGCCGCCTCCTGATAGAATCGGGGCCGTGTATCGCTCAACGTAAAGGCGCCAAGTTCATTGATCGGCAGTGGTTCCCGCCGGTCCAACACATAGTTGGCCAGGAATGCCCGCATCCAAGTGTTGCCGGATTTGGGGTAGGAGGCGATCCAGATAATCCGGCGCATTCTTGGTGTTCCTCCGGCTCGTCAATGATCCGCATAGACTATAACAGGAAGGCGTGTTTCCACATCGAAACCATGGGCTAACGCGGTGATCTGAGATATACGATAGGGATCGCCGATCCGGCGCATAGTGATCCGGCCTTACCCGGCAGACCAGGCCCGCATCCCTGGAGATTTACGTGAAAGACTTTCAATTCGCGAACCTTTTCAAGAAGATTTCCAGGCAGGATTTCATCGACAGCCACCATGACCGGCGCGCCTACCACGAGGCGGGAGCGATTGAGAATGTCAGGGAGATATTCTCTTGGGATCATCTGAACGATCTCTTCAATCGCCCCAAGCTCTGGAACGGCGAGATGATGGAACTGGCGATCAACGGCAATGTCTTGCCGCCGCCACAATACGCTTCACCAGGCATGGGGCGTCTGGGAGAACGGGTTTTGCGGCCGGATCGGGAGAAGGTGAATCATTTCCTGCGTCAGGGAGCGACACTGGTTCTGGATTATCTCGAGGGAATTCATCCTGAAATTCGTGATGTGGCGACCTGCATTGAGCGTCTTACCGGTACCGCTGTCTCGTGCAATGCCTATTGTTCTTGGCAAAGCGTTCAGGGATACGCCTCTCATTTTGACACGATGTGCGTTTTCGCGATTCAGATCGAGGGCGAGAAGACCTGGAACATCTATGACGGGCGGGTGAACGAGCCCATGGCGATCCCGGGCGCGCGTCCCGCGGATTTTTCAAGGGAGCAGCATGATCGCCAAAAAGGTCCGGTAGCCCAGCAAATCGTCATGCGCCCGGGTGATGTTCTTTATCTGCCGCGCGGGCTTTATCATGACGCGCTTGCCACCGACACCGCATCGCTGCATCTGTCTTTCGGCGCGACCTATATGGCGGGTTTCTCGGCTCTCAGCTTGCTGATTGGCGAGTTGCAACGCGAGGAGTTTTTTCGCAAGCGTTTACCGCATTTCGACTCCCGCGAGGAACTGGCGGGGTATTTGACGGAAGTCGGCGCCAAGGTTGCCGAGCGTATGGCGGATGACGGATTTCAGAATCTCGTGCGCGGGCATATGCTGGGGAATCTCGGAGATAAGATCAGCGGACACCGGCTGCCGGATCGAGGCGCGGACCGCTATTATCTGGTAACCCGACGCGATCTTCGTCTTGTGCGCCGGGGTGCGGCCATGCGGTTGGATGGTGGTTCCAAGCCCCTGGATGTCGCGCCCGAACTGGCGAATATCGCGCGCCACATCGCGGAAAATGAATCCTTCTGGGTAACCGGCTTGCCGGGATTCGTCGACCATGCGCAAACAACTATCCAGGATTTCCTCTCGTCTCTGGAAAGTCATGAAATCATTTTCCAGGTTACGGGACGAACATAGGGAGACCGTCGGTGGCGGGGATTGTTTGGCTCGCGTCCTATCCGAAATCGGGCAATACCTGGTTGCGGTTGTTCATGGAAAACCTGTTTCGCAACGCGATGCAGCCGGTCCCGATCAACGATCTGCGGGTCGCGCGGTTCGGCGACGCGGCCTATCCGATCTACGAACAAGTGGCCGGTCGACTCTTGGAGGGCGCCAGTGACGCCGAGTTCAACGCGCTCAGAGAGCCGGTGCAACGTTACCTCGCGAGCCGACCGGAAACCACGTTCGTGAAGACGCATAATGCCTTGCTTCGCCATGAAGGGGTCCCGCTGATTGAGTTGCGGCATACCGCCGGCGCGGTTTATCTGCTTCGCAATCCCTTTGATTTGACGGTGTCGCTCGCCGATCACTTTCGCATCAGCCATGATGACGCGATCGAGGCGATGGCCTCGCCCTACCATCATACCAAGACAACACCGATGGCGATCTTCCAACTTCTGGGTGGCTGGACGAACCATTACCGATCCTGGTTCGGCGTGGAGAACTTCAATCCGCTTTTCATTCGCTATGAGGACACGATCCGTGATCCGGTTAAATCATTCGGACGTTTCATGCGTTATCTCGGCTTGCCCAAGAACCCGGAACGCCTGAAACGGGCAATCAGGAATAGCGCCTTCAAGGAAGTGGAGCGCCAAGAACGTGAATCCGGCTTCAAGGAGCGCGTGCATCCGAATCAGAAGTTTTTCCGCGCTGGCAAGGTCGGCGGATACAAGGAAATACTCAACGACAAACAGATTGGTCGGATCATCGACGCGCATGGCGAGCTGATGCTGGAACAGAAATATATCTCCAAGGACGGTCGCCCGAGGGTGTGACGCGAATGGCGCTTAGATGAAGTCCGTTGACCCCAACCTAGCCTTTCAATCAGCCGAGAAGGCCGCCGCCAAGGGAGATTGGGTCGGCGCGCGCCGCGCCTATGGCCGGGTTTTGAAATCAATGCCTCGGGATTGGCGGGGCTTCTATCGAGCGGGACTGATCGAGGCGCGAGGCGGCCATTACGAACAGGCCGAGAAAGCCTTTGGTCGGGCGCGGGCGCTCTCTCCGGAAAATCCCGATGTCGCGGCTAATCTCGCGCAAGTCTATCTGCTGATGGACGAGCCGGCGTTAGCGCTGGACCTGCTAGGACCGATTGCCGAAAAAACCCCCAACCTACCGGAGGTCCATCAGCGAATTGGCTTGGCGCGGCAAGAGCTTGGTCACATGGAAGAGGCCGAGGAGGCCTATCGCCGAGCGATGGATCAGGGCTCGACGGACCCAGGCGTTCTAAACAATCGCGCCGTCGTCTTGCAAAGCCTTGGACGGTCCATGGAGGCGATTGGCTTGCTGGAGATATTGGTCCGGCGTGGCGTGACTGGAACCGAGATGCTTAACAATCTTGGCAATCTCTATCGGGGGGTGGGAAGATTCGACGAGTCCGCGGCGATTTTCGCGACCGCTGTTACACGCGCGCCAAACAACTCCCACCTCCATAGAAACATAGCCTTGTTGAACCGTGATCGTGGAGATATCGCAAAGGGCATCACGGCGGCCCGGCGGGCCGCGATTTGTGCGCCGGAAGCCATGGATGGCCTGGTGATCATCGCGGAGATGCTTGAGCATCGCGCTGATCTCGATGAAGCGACCACTCTTCTCCGCCGTGTCGCCACCGGGGCGCCGGGAAATGCCGACGCGATTGCCTTGCAAGCGCGCATTCAACGCCGCCTCGGTGACGCGGCCGGCGCGCATGGAATGTTGGAGCGAGTTCTATCCCGGGATGAGAGTTTACCGGGGGCGCATAAGCTCTTGTTTGAAGCAGCCCAAGCCGAGCAATCGCTAGGGCGGTTCGCGGACGCCTTCGAGACACTGGTCAAGGCCAATCGTCGGCAACTGAAGGCGATGCGCCCGGGTCTGGTCGATGCAAACCGCGTGTTCCGGCAAATTCGCGATCTCGCGCGTGTCATTGACGCTATTGATCCGGAACAATTCTCGGCGCCGGCCTTGGACCACACCGAGGCGCCGGTGTTTCTGGTTGGATTCCCACGATCTGGAACCACGCTACTTGACCAGATTCTCGATAGCCACCCTTCGGTCGTCGTCCTTGAGGAACGACCCTTGGTCGTGGGCATGATCGCGCGCATGAACCGCGATGGATATCGTTATCCCGATGATCTTGATCGTTTGGATGAGGCTGCCCTGGCGACTTTGCGGCGAGGCTATCTGACGGACCGGGACGGATACGTTCATGTCCCGGAAGGTCATGTTTTTGTCGACAAGATGCCGCTGAACATTGTTCACGCCGCGCTTATCCGACGGGTTTTTCCCGGCGCGCGGTTTCTTCTTGCCTTGCGTGATCCTCGCGACATTTGCTTGAGTTGTTTCATGCAGTCGTTTGAACTGAACGATTGGATGGCCGCGTTTACGGATATTCGGATGACCGCCGAACTCTTTAATGCCGTGTTTGATCTCTGGCGCCAGACGTCGGAGCGACTTTCCTTGGACTATCACCAGGTTCGCTACGAGGATCTGATTGGGGACCTTCGAGGCACGGCTTCGGCGGCAATCGAATTCTTGGGCCTGGAATGGGATGAGGAAATGGCGAGCTTCCATGAACACGCCAAACGCCGAGGGCATCTCAATACACCAAGCCATGCGCAGGTAACCCAGCCGGTATACGGCCACGCCGTGCAACGCTGGAAGCGATACGGCGCGGCGATGGAAGAACCCGCGCGCGTTCTTGAACCCAGCCGGGTCGCCCTTGGATATGGAGCCTGACATGAGCAAAGTGTCGATACCGAAAACTTCGTCGGAGGATACCGCCGAGGTCTCGGAAAATCTGGAAGAGATCAATACCAAGATTTTCGACGCGGCTCGTCGGGCGGGCCGGTCGGCGTCGGATGTTTCATTGGTCGCGGTAAGTAAGGTTCAGCCGTTCGGGCGTGTCGAGGCGGCTTGCTTGGCGGGACACCGGGTTTTCGGCGAAAACCGGGTCCAGGAGGCGATGGAACGCTGGCCGAGCTTGCGGGCCCGTTTCCCGGATCTGAAGCTGCATTTGATCGGGCCGCTTCAAACCAACAAAGTCGCCGACGCGGTGGCGTTCTTTGATGTGATCGAGAGCGTTGATCGCCCGAAACTGGCGGCGGCCCTGCGACGCGAGATGGACAAGCAGGGGGTTAGCCGACCGTGCTTCATCCAGGTAAACACCGGAGAGGAGCCTCGGAAAGCCGGTGTCGCGCCCTTGGAAGCCGACTCCTTCATCACAAGCTGTCGGGACGAACACGGGTTGGATATCGTGGGCCTCATGTGCATTCCCCCGCAAAGCGAGGAACCGGCTCTGCATTTCGCGCTGCTCCGCGAGATAGCCCTACGCAACGACGTAGCCTCGCTTAGCATGGGGATGAGTGGTGACTTCGAGACCGCGATAGAGCTTGGCGCCACCCATATCCGTGTGGGCACCGCTATTTTTGGCGCGCGTGAGCAGCGGTAGTTATCTCGCCTGGCCAGTGGTCGCTAATCTTATGGTCATGATCGCGCCCGCTTCGAGGTGCTCGAGCAAAGCCCGAAGATCATCCAATCGCAAGGCGACACAACCTTGGGTCGGCGCGAAATCGGGCCTCGCGACATGCATGAAAATGGCGCTGCCGAGGCCTGGAACTGGTGGATCGTCATTGTATCCAAGCTCGACGACGATGTCGTAGAGGCCATCCTCTCGCCATAGGGTCTCATGACTTCCCGCATAGGGCAACGTGACGAGGCGATTGTATTGTTTCGAATCTCGCGGATCGTCGCACCAGCCCATTGAGCCTGTGATCACGACCAAGGGCTGGGCGGTTTTCAGCGCGATAACGCGGTCTTGTCGATAGAAAACCCGCCGAAGACGCCAATCACCCAGCGGCGTGCATTGATCGCCCTCGCGTTTCGCGTTTGTCGCGCCGCCAGCGCCGATCGCGCATCGGTACTCTTGATCATGGATGAGGAGCCGCGCGCGGGTGGGATCGTCGGATGTCTCGACAATGAGCGTCATGCGGAAAGTTTTGCCTGTCCAAGGTTAGCCCTTCGGCATGGTTTCGTATTTTCCAAGGGCTCGCAACATCCATCCATGGACGTCGTTGGAATCGGTGGGGACCTGAAGTGTTTCTTGGGATGTAGCCCCCGATCGTTCCGCCTGGGCGGCGTGGGATCGCGCGATCAGCCGATCCAGGGCATTCGCCGGGGCGGATTTAAGACGCTGGTCTCGGTTGGCGACCGGTTGCGTGATTGCCGCGTTCGTCGCCTGGGTTGAAACCGGGACGGGACGCTGGGGAAGGCCGAACAATCCCGCCCTAGCGGCGGCATCGGATGGTATGAATCCCCCACCTTTCGCCGGTGGATTTTTCGCAAGTCGCTCAATGAGGGTTTCACGCGCCGGCGTTTGGATGGTCGGTGATGACACCGAGGCCAGTTGTGGCGCGGAAGTCGTGTTTCCCTGGCTAACGGGGTTTTGAGCAACGTGGCTCTGGGCAACGTGGCTCTGGGTAACGTGACTCTGGGCGACTGGATTGGGAGTCGCTGGCGCCGGACCGATTGGAGCCTGGCTTACCGTGCCCTGAAGACTCGGGGCGGCTCTCGCAAGACTGGTTACACCGTCATTTCGAGATCCGGCGAACGCCGCAAAGGCTGTTTCCGCGATATCGGAGCCCGTTTCCGCTTCGACAATGTTGTTGCTCACCGCCGCCAACAACCCGACCGGACCGCCGTAAATCGCGCCGCCGATGGCACGTGGAGCCGAGGCGATCTCATCTCCGGTAACGGCGCGGTAGATCGAGGAAACCACCGGAATGTGCTGCAGCGGGTTTATGATGTCCAAGACGTCCTTGAAGCCGAAGCCATCGGAGCCCCAGCCGTCGGAATTAGGACCCTGATTGTCCAGGATGGCGATTTGATCGGGATCGACATCCGCCTCGCCGCTGGGCGTCGTATCGAAACGAAAGGGCGATTGGATCGACGTTGAATTTGATATCAGGCTAGTCATGAAAATTTCCTCCGCGATTGGTAGAGCAATTCTCATACCAATTGGAGGATTCGGATTTTAGAACTTAGTCCAGTGGCGTGAATCCAGCGAAGATCCTTGATCTTCCAAGGCTAAAACAGATGCCCGGTCTTATCCGCCTTGGTTTTCAGATAGCGGGCGTTGTGCTGATTCGACGGAAAAACATGCGCCACGCGCTCAACCACATTCACGCCCGCGGCGGCTAGTTGCTCGACCTTGTCGGGATTGTTGGTGAGGAGCCGGACGGAGCCGATGCCCAGCTGCCGCAAAATCTCCGCGGCCGGTTCATAGATTCGTTCATCGGCGTCGAAGCCGAGTTGCTCGTTGGCGTCGACGGTGTCGACACCCAAGTCCTGCAGTGTATAGGCGCGCAGCTTATTGACCAGTCCGATGTCGCGGCCCTCCTGGGCGAGATACACCAGCACACCTCCACCTTCGGATTCGATGGCCTGTATCGCGCCTCTAAGTTGATCGCCGCAATCGCAGCGCAGACTGCCGAGGAGGTCGCCGGTAAGACAGGCGGAATGCAGCCTGATCAGAACAGGATGGCTGGTGTCCGGCTCGCCGATGACGATCGCGACGTGTTCCTCTCCCCCGTCCAGGGGCCGAAAGGCCACGAGCTTTGCGTTCTCGGCATCGCTCAGCGGCACGCGCGCGGAGGCGGCTTGAACCAGCCGACGCGCCCGCAAGGCCGGAAAGGCTTGGATATCCCTGGTTTCAACCAGTAAGAGCCCGATGTCACGGCTCCAGGTCGACAGCCGCTCCACGTCGAGGGTTGAGGCGCGCGCGAATAGCACCGCCGGCAGTAGACGCGCGAATTTGACCAGTTGTACGGCCATCTGGACCAAACCGTCCTCGGGCTCGGGAATGACCGACAACTCCGATAGGCCACGCCCGGTAGTCTCGTCCTGGTCGGCTCCCGGAGCGATGGTCGGGTCGGCGATCCGCCGCACCAAAGCCGCGTCGGTGTTCATCGGAAGTATCAGACTTTGCACCGACGACGGCGCGGGAGATGGCTTTATCGCGGCGACCCGGTTTCTGGTCAGCGCGACGGTGGGTTGCGAGCCGGTCAACCGCATCAGCATTCGCAGACTATCACGCGTGGCCATCTCGGCGGCCTGGATCGCGATCGCCGAGTGCTGGTTGGTGTCTCGAACGATAACCATGGCGCCGCGGCGTAGGTCCGCTATGGCGCGATCAATTGAGATCTGCGCCGAGGATGGTGTTGCCGTCACGGACGCGCCCGGGCTGGGAACTGGGTCAAGCTTGGACATGCCCGTCATGAACATCATGCCGTCGCGAGGGTCAAGGCCTCTTGCAAGGATCAAGGCGTTAAGACAGTCTTCACGCACGTCTGCTGGACTGATTGTGAGCATGTGATGACGCGCGCGGGCCTGGTTTTCCGAGATTTTGATCAAGCCGCCCTCGACCGCGAATACAATAATCGCGAAAAGGTTCCCGACTCCGCCGACATCGCCGAGCGCTGGATGCGGCGTGGGGCGGAGGCGCGCTCGGCGATGTCCTGTCGCCTCGATCTCGCCTATGGCCCGCATGAGCGACAAAAGATCGATCTCTTTCCATGCGCGCAGCCCGGCGCCCCGGCGCTCGCTTTCGTGCATGGTGGCTATTGGCATAGCCGAGACAAGACGCTTGCGCATTTCATCGCGCCTTTCTTCGTGGCGTCGGGCGTCAACTTCATCAGTATTGGGTACCGGCTCTGCCCGGAAGTGGGTATCGGCGACATTGTCGAGGATGTTCGGGCCGCGTTCCGTTGGGTTCACGAAAACGCGGCGGATCTGGGTATCGATGGTCGTCGCCTGTTTATCGCCGGCCACTCCGCCGGCGGCCATATCGCGGCGATCCTATGCGGTCCGAATGGCGCGCCATCGGGTCTCGTCAAGGGCGGCTGTTCGATCAGCGGGTTGCATGATCTCGAGCCCGTGCGTCTTACTTATCTGAACGAATCGCTTGGCTTGGACCATGAAACCGCCCGAATGTTGAGCCCGGTTGAGCGGGCAAGGAACCTGGAACCTGGATCGGGCTTGGATCTCCCGCCGCTACTATTGACGGTCGGTGGCGAGGAGGGGCCGGAATATGCGCGTCAACGCGATGATCTGGAGGCCGCGTTACGCGCCGCGCGTCAACCCGTGCGTGTTGTTGAAAGTCCCGGAGCCAATCACTTCACCGCGTGCGAGGCGATTTGCGACCCCTCTCATCCGCTCTCCGACGCCATGCTTCGTCTGATATTGGCGCCGGGATTTTGACCATGATTGGACAGACCCCGGCCTCGGAAGGGAAATAGAATGGCGCGCGCGGTTTGGAATGGTCTGGTAATCGCGGAATCGGAAGAGGTGATCGAAATCGAGAATAGCCTCTATTTCCCGCGCGAGAGCGTGCGAATGGATTTGCTGCGCCCGTCGACCACCAACACCAGGTGTCCCTGGAAAGGGCGGGCGACATACTATTCCCTGATCGACGACGAGACCGTGCTTGATGATGTGGCTTGGAGCTATGAGAATCCCAGAACTCGCGCTCGCGTGATCAAGGATTGCATGGCTTTTTGGAAGCAAGTCACTATATCGATGTGACGAGGTTCGGTCTCGGCCCAGCGCGGTCGGTGTAAGAAAGTGCCGAAACGAGGATAGGCGGAGATCAAATGACCATGACCAGCGGCAAAAAAGTGCTTCTTGTCGATGACGACGATGAGCTGCGTACCGCGCTCGGCGAGCAATTGGAGCTGCACGAGGAATTCGCCACCGACATGGCCGCGACCGGCGCGCAGGGCCTTGAGATCGCTAAGTCCGGGCACTATGACATCCTGCTTCTGGATGTCGGGTTGCCGGACATGGATGGTCGGGATGTCTGTCGTCTGATGCGCCGCAACGGTGTGAAGTCTCCGATTATCATGCTGACCGCTCAGGACAGTGACGCGGACACGATCCTGGGCCTCGATGCCGGCGCCAATGACTATATAACCAAGCCTTTCAAGATCGCGATCCTGCTCGCGAGAATGCGCGCGCATTTGCGGCAGCATGAGCAAAGCGACGACGCGGTATTTACCATCGGACCTTATAGCTTCCGGCCGAGCGCCAAGCTGCTCATCGAGGAAAGTCGCAATCGCAAGGTCCGGCTTACCGAGAAGGAAACGGCGATCCTGAAATATCTTTATCGAACCGGCGACCGAATGGTAAAACGCGAAACACTGTTGGGCGAGGTTTGGGGTTATAACGCCGGGGTCACCACACACACCCTGGAAACCCATGTCTACCGATTGCGGCAGAAGATTGAGCGCGATCCGTCGAAAGCCGCGATTTTGGTTACCGATCCCGGAGGCTATCGCCTGGTTCCATGAGCGTGGCCCGTGAGGGACGCGGGCTCCCCATGACGCGACTTCGAAAAAAATGCTGGTATTTCAGTGATTTTATTGCAATCTGTTATCATTGCGCTCGACGCTGGGTTTACAGTGCTCCGAGTGTTGAGTCGGGGGCCGCGCTAGTGGGAGCAGGGATTGTCAAACGACCCCTCTTTCTTCGTTAGATTCTGGGGTGTACGCGGAAGCATAGCGTGCCCGGGGATCGAGTATTCGCGGTATGGCGGTAACACATCGTGCCTTGAGATTCGCTGTGGTTCGCGCCTACTGATCTTTGATGCCGGAAGCGGCCTCAGGTTACTAGGTCAACACATTGATCAATCCGGCCCTGTTGACGCGGATTTGTTCTTTACCCACTCGCATTTGGATCATGTCGGAGGGCTGCCGTTCTTCACATCGGCGTTTCGTCCGGGAAACAAGTTCCGGTTTTGGGCGGGTCACCTTCAGAACAATGACATGGCGATGCGTGACGTTATAGGTCGCCTGATGTCCTCGCCGCTGTTCCCCGTGCCGATTGAGGTGTTTCAGGCCGAGCTGGAGTTTCGGGATTTCGAGCCAGGGCGGGATATCGAGATCGATCCGACGATCCAGATTCGCACCGCGCCGCTGAACCATCCCCAGGGTGCGGTTGGATATCGCGTTGAGTATGATGGCAAGGCAATCTGCTATGTTTCGGACACCGAGCATTTCGAGGATCGGTTGGATGAGAACATTCTCACGCTAATCCAAGGCGCCGATGTCATGATCTATGATTCGACCTATACGGATGAGGAGTATCCCCGCCATATCGGTTGGGGTCACTCAACGTGGCGCGAGGGAATGCGGCTTTGTGATGCCGCGGGCGTTAAACAACTCGTTCTGTTTCATCATGACCCAGGTCATGACGACGCGACAATGGACGCGATCGGTCGAGATGCGATGGCGGCACGACCAGGAACGATCGTCGCCAGTGAAGGCATGACGATTGTCCCCTGATCTAGCTTTCCGGTAGGCCGGATCCTCTTGTGAAAAAAACATTAAAAAGAATAGCTTATGGACTAAGCACCGTGCTTGGTTTGGGTAGGTATGGCTTTTTCATACCCTATCGGTATGCCGGGTCTACTGTTGCCGACGAACAGCACTACGCCTGGATTCTGGCTGATTTCTCCCGACGTGGTGAAGAATCCTTTGTCAAGATCTTGGAAGACATCAAATCGTTCGAGGATGACATTGCGCCGCTTGCTGGGCCTCCGCCGGTGCCGAGATGGGATCAAGATTGGTTTCCGGGCCTCGACGCCGCCGCGGCCTATGCGCTGGTTCGAACGAAGCGTCCTGGTAGAATTCTCGAGATTGGTTCCGGGCATTCCACGCGGTTCATGATGCGCGCGATACAGGACGCGGGTCTCGCGACCAAGATGACGTGCGTTGACCCGGAGCCACGCGCCGATATCAGCGCGTTGGATGTCGAATTGCTGCGGAAGCCGGCGCAGCATGTCCCGATCGATCTATTGCCTCGGCTCGAATCGGGTGATTTTCTATTTGTGGATTCCAGTCATATCGCCATGCCCGGCGGCGATATTGACTGGATCGTGAATGTACTTCTCCCAGGGTTGCCCACGGGCGTTTTCGTTCACTTTCACGATGTTTTCCTGCCCGATGCCTATCCCGAAAGCTGGTCCTGGCGGAATTACAACGAGCAGATTGTCGTTGCCGCTCTAATGGCCGGCAATCGGTTCCAACCGGTTTTCTCCACTCACTTCATAAGAAATCACCGCCCCGATCTAGTCGAATCGCGGGGGCTTGGCTGGATTTCATTAGTGCCAGGCGCCATCGAATCGAGCCTTTGGCTCGAAACGCGGTGAACTCTAACCCGGAACGATTAAGCGCCTCGCTACGCCGATGCCGGGCGATAACTTTTGGATAATAAGGAGAATCTGGCTGGGGCGGCAGGGATCGAACCCGCGATCGCGGGATCAAAACCCGCTGCCTTACCACTTGGCTACGCCCCATAGTCGCGCGGACCATATCCGAAGAGTTTTGCGCGGGCAATATGTCGTTGTGATTTGATATTCTTAACAGCCCCGAGTTGGATCGTTTATCATGCGCGGGAGGAGAATTCGATGGCCCGAAACGACCCAAAGAAAGACATGCCCTGGAGCGTGAAAGGCGTGTCCAAGGAAGCGCGGGAAGTCGTCAAGAAGGCGGCCGCCGAACAGGGCATCACAATGGGCGAGTGGCTCTCGCAAGCAATTAGAGCCGATACTGACGAGCCTCGCGGCTCAAACCCCACGGTTGAAAACACCGCACCGGCCCGCCCGCCCGCCACCACGCGGGAAGCAGGCTCGCGCGAAGTCGAGGAGCGCTTGCGTCGTGGCATCGTTGAAAAAATCGCGGAGAGCGA
The DNA here is from genome assembly GCA_038118725.1 of Alphaproteobacteria bacterium. Classification (GTDB taxonomy): domain Bacteria; phylum Pseudomonadota; class Alphaproteobacteria; order Thalassobaculales; family Thalassobaculaceae; genus JADHLJ01. Next base: position 48,562 of record JAYOIK010000013.1, read on the forward strand.
AAATCGAATTCTGAACGTGGTGGAACCGTTGCAAGAGATCATTCAGCAGATGGCCCTGAGGATCGAGCTACTGGAGAACAGATCCTCGTCCCCATTGGAGAAAACTCGACCCAAGGCGTTGGATGGACCGCCACGATATCGTAAGACCGGGTGGGATGAGTGAACGCTCGTTGTCGCACGGTAGTATTTTGGATTGCGCATAGTATATCGTTGAAAAAGCGCCGTATTATTGGACATTGAAAATCCGCGAAAAAATCCGTATAACTCACAAGTCGGACCTTGTCGTACTAGGGGAATTGGTACCGACTACACCCGTGTAATGACGGAAGTGGCGCGGAAATGGCGTTAAAGTCTCCTTGGAGCGTGAAGGGCGTGTCGCAAGAAGATCGCGATCAAGCCAAGTCAGCCGCGCGCCGAGCGGGACTCCCTGTTGGTGTTTGGCTCAGCCGCCAGATTCGGGCATCGGGATCCAACGATGCCGACCATGGCAATAAATCATCCGACGGCTCCGAGCCCGTCGGCTCGCCAAACAGTGATTCCGAGAATGTGGCCCCCAAGGCGCCGCCGCGGGGCGCGCCCGTCCGCGGCGGGTCCGATAGTCGATTCACCTTTGGACCCGGTCAATGGAGCACGGCCACGGACGCCGTGGAGGCAGGTCGGGTCTCCCAAGCTCCACCGCAACCTTGGCCTGCCGCGCGGCCACCGATCATGCCAATCCCGCCACAACCCGCGCCGTCACAGCACGTTCAAGCGCCTATCGGCGCGGGACAGATGATGCCGGCCGTCAATCAAGGGGTTCCAATGGCTTCCCACTGGACCATGCCCGCGATGGCGCATCCGATGTACATGCCCCAGCCCGCACCGCAACAACAGCCATCTCAAGGACCCTCCAAGGAAGATCAGGAAACCATCAAGGCGCTTGAGCGAAAAGTTGAATCCCTGCAGAAGCGCCTAGCGGCGTCAGAAGCGCGCGCGACCAAGGACGTTGAAGCGATCGTAGCGAGATTGGCCAGTTTCGATGGGCTGACGCGAGAGGTTGAAGGGCTGCGATCAGCCTTGAACGAGGAAAGCGAACCCAGCTATTCAACCGCTCCGGTGGAGCGCGCGGTGATGCGACTTTCGGAGAGGTTGCAAAGGATAGAGGAAGCCATTCTCCCGCCTGAGTCTGGCGGTGGTTTCTTCTCTCGGCTCTTCCGTGGTCGATAATTCCTAAAGGTAGCGCCGTTCGGGCATTTCCCGTCAAGGATTGAGAAATCCCTGGAAAATTGATACACTACCCGTACTACTCATACTCACCGTGAGGTTCCTCAGTGGCGCGTGCTGGTTCCGCCTGGAGTGTTAAGGGTATTGATGAGGAAACGCGCGCGATCGCGCGATCGCGCGCGGGCAATTCCGATCTAACGATTGGCGCATGGATTGATCGCGCCATTCTCGATTATTCGAGCGTGTCTCGCTCCGAACTCCCGGGGGAAGTCGGGCAACAACCAACGCCCATGTCCGTTGAATCCGAGACTCGCGGCGAACCGGCTCTCGCGACCGAAGATATACTCGACCTTATCGACAAGGAACTGGAGGCATCGCGTTCGCGCCTGGACGGCGCGTTAAGGCCGGTTGGATACGCGCTCAAGGACCTCGCGTTGCGCCTGGTGGCCGCCGAGGCGCTTGAGCGTGGCGGCACGCCACGACTTCGCGACACCGACACCGAGCGGAATGTCCCAGCTGCGCCAACGGCGCGGCACGGGAAGCCGCTGGCGGGAACGGACCTTCCCCCGGCACCTCTCGGTTCTCTTGCTCCGGAGATAACCGACAACGAAATCCCATCCCCACAAATCAATCCATCATCTGGGGAAGTCGCGACGGAGATACCGCCATCGGCACCGACACGTCCGTTTCCGAGCGCGCCGACCCATAACCTTAATGCCGCGATTACCGGCATGGAACCGCCGATCACGGTACCCGCGGAAGGTTCACACAAGGTCGGGCCGGAGGCGGACCATCCCAGCAACGCAGAGGGCGTGTTTGTTTCCCAGACATCACATCGCCCGCTCCCGGTTCCTCCAACCGATTCCCTCTCAACGGTTGATCCGGCCGATCTGCCGTCTCCGGCTGACTTGGAGAAACTGACGGCCAGACCCATTGAAGCGAATCCTCGCGAGGCGTTGTATCCCACGCCCCCGCCCGAACCGCCAAGGCCGGCGGATGAAAACAACGCCAGGTCAGTCCAAGAGGTCCACTTTACCGGTATTCAGGGCGGGTTTGAATCAAACCCGGCTCTCGCTAGTTCCGAAGCCCGTCGAACAAATTGGCGTCAGACGCGGCGAATCGCGGCTGGAATAGTTCCGTTTCTCATCGTCGGATCGGTTGCCGCTGGGTATATATTCGCCGAGCCTCTCGGATTGTTGCCTGTTAGGACCCAACTTGTCGACAAGCTGGGAAAGCATGCCCAGCAAGCCAGACTAACCATCGCGGATGCATATTCCGAGGGTCGTGGATTCCTGGGGGATTTGATCGCGGGCTTGGAGGAATCCGACGACGCGAAACCGCCGGTCATGGTCGTTGATCGCCAAGCCACACCGAAAACGCTCGGCCGTGACGTGCCGTCACCACCAGTCACCGAATCAGATTCCCCCGATAAGATAGATCAGGAACCCCGGCGCGTGGCCGAGGCGGATATCCTGAAACCCGACGACCCGGAGGTGGCGAACTTATCGACGGCACCGGCCTCGGAACAGCCGACCCTCTCGAGCGAGAAGACCCGGAAACCCCAACCGCTCGCGCGGCCAAAGTTGGCGTCACCGATCATCAAACCAAAACTGGCGACACCTCCACCGCTACCCCCTGTCATTCCCGGGCCCGTTTCCTCGGAACCCATCAAGCAACCAAATCCCACGACGCGCCTCGCCGCATTGCCTACGGCCCCCACTATCAAGCAGGCTAGTATTCCGCCAAGCGGAACCAACCGGAATGTATCCATGGCGGCTTTAACCAGCGCGGCTCGCGCCGGCGATCCGAGATCGCAACTCGAACTGGCGCGCCGATATATCCAGGGTGACGGCATCGAGCAGAACTATGCCGAGGGCTCGGAGTGGTTTCGAGAAGCCGCTATTCAAGGTGTCGCCAGCGCGCAATACAACCTTGCCGTTCTCTACGAACGCGGCCTGGGCGTGACCAAGGACGATGTGCGAGCCTTTCTTTGGTACCATAGCGCGGCGGAACAGTCGCATCCTCTAGCTCAGTACAATCTGGGAAACTTCTATCTCCAAGGACGGGGGATCCCCTTGAGCTATGGAGAGGCGGTTCGATGGTTTCGGGCGGCATCCCGCCAGGGCGTATCAAAAGCAACCTACAATCTGGCTGTCCTGACCGAAGACGGCTTGGGTGTACCACCCGACAAAAACAAGGCCCTTGCCCTTTACAAACAAGCCGCGGACGCGGGGCATCACGAGGCGGAAAGCCGCCTCGCCTTGCTTAGGAGCTCAACCGGCGTTAAGGCCAAGCCGGCCACATTCGCGGAAACCGCGAATACACAAACCGACGAGCTTTCAACCGGCACTACTGTTGCCGCGATCCAGGCGGTTCTGCGAGGCGCTGGTGTCTACGACGGAAGAATCGATGGCATCGCCGGCCCGAAAACCCGAACGGCCATTCGAGAATACCAGAAACGACAGGATCTTCCGATCACCGGCATCCCTTCCGAAAACCTGTTGAATCACATGAAAGCGGCGGGCGAATCCAAACCGTTATCGGGCTAGAAGCGGATTGGTTTCCCGACCATATTCCCCAATGAGCACCCCGGAATATCCGACCTACAGCGGATCTTGATTGAGTGAATCCGTTGTAACTTCAAACAGATCGAGCGGATTCACGCCCGGGCGGCGGTGGCGGTTGCCCACCACCCCTTTTCCCTAGCGCCCTCCAGCGCGCTCTTCAGCGCCTCGCCGTCGCCATTGGAGAACACGGCGAAACAAGTCGGGCCGCTTCCCGACATTCCGACGCTACGAGCGCGCGGAACACCGCGAAGATATGTCAGTACATCGGAAATGACCGGGGCTAAGCGGGTGGCGGTCCCCAGCAGATCATTCCGCGGTTCCGCTCCGATGTGAGCGAAAAGTTCTTCGCCATCGGAGAAGCCACCGGGAACCCCGACCGGCCCGGAGAATGGCCCCCGAAACGCCTGGAAAACCTTGCCGGCGGAAAGTCCGACGCCGGGGTTTACCAATACAATCTGATGGGCGGGGATAGGGTCGATAAATGACAGTAGTTCTCCGATCCCTTTCATCCGCGCGGGTTGAGCGGAAAGACAAACGGGAACATCGGCCCCGACGGACGTCGCTAGCGTGTTCAATGCTTCCGCGCTCAATGGTTGGTCAACGATCTTCTGTAGTAGCCGCAGTACGGCCCCCACGTCACAGGAGCCGCCACCCAGACCCGCGGCCACGGGGATGTTCTTTACGATCTCTATCACCAGCCCGTCGGGCGTATCCGTAAGACCGCGATATAGAAAAAGCGCTTTTGAAACTATGTTTTCGCCGTCAATGGCGCCCGCGAAGGGACCCGAAACATCAACCCGATCGTTTCCATGGCCCGTGGATATCCGCACATGATCGCCGAACTGGGTGAACACGGTTAAGCTGTCGAGCAGGTGCAAGCCGTCCGCTCGTTTCCCGACCACGTGAAGCGTCAAGTTGAGTTTGGCGTAAGCAACCGTTTCAAGCGTCCGGATCACGGGCGATCCCGGCTTTGCTGCTCTCTTCCCTGATAATCACGGGCGGAGGTAACCCCTGCTTGAGCTTCGATCTAATCGCGGCGACCAAGTCCGGTTCGGGTTTCATCGCTAAAGCTCGCCTCCATTGAAAGGTCGCTTCGATCTCTCTACCCACGCGCCAATAGGCATCACCCAGATGATCGTTGATGGTCGCATCATTGGGACGTAACTGGACCGCCTTTTCAAGTTTGGGGACCGCCTCCTCGAACCGCCCCGTCCGGTACAGGACCCAGCCCAGGCTGTCGATGATGTAACCGTCCTTCGGGCGAAGCTCGACCGCCTTGGAAATCATGCGCTCGGCCTTGGCCAGGTTTACGCCCTGTTCGGTCCAGGAATACCCGAGATAATTCATGACATAGGGTTGGTCCGGCGAGAGTTCCAATGCCTTCAAAAAGTCGCTCTCGGCACGCGCCCAGCGTTTCGCGCGCTCTAGCGCGATCCCTCTCGTGTAGTACAAGCTCCAGTCGCGACGGTTTATGGTTTCTATGCGTTCAAACGCGCGATCATAGGCGTCAACGGCCAAGTCCCATTTTTTCTCTGTCCGTCGTAAATCGCCAATCCGAATCCATGGGGTCGGATCCGCGGCTCGACTATTGGCGAGATCTCGCAAAACCTCGATGGCCTCCTCCGAGCGATCCAAGTCCTGGAGGCTCGAAGCCGCCCGGAGCCGAGCCATGGTTTGATAGGCGGACAACGCCGGAATTCGCCGGTAAATCTCCAGCGCATCCTCGTGATAGCCGCGATCATCGAGAATTTCGCCAACGAGCAATTGAGCCAAGGGAAATGACGAGCGCATGTGGAGCGCGAGTTGCGCCATGATCATTGAGGTGTTGTTCCCACGCTCCCGCTGTAGCGCGCTGGCGATATCGAACAATGCTTCTGCCATCCCGTCCGTGGCGGAGCCGACGAGACCCGGAACGGAACGCCCGGATTCCGCCGCCGACAAAAGCGTGGCGACCGCGTTCGAATCATGATCGCGTTCGTCGCGCTCTTTCAATATCCGCTTGGCCTCGTCCAGGCGACCGTTTGCCGCGTGGTGAATCGCGGCGGCAAGGCTGAGACGCAAGGGTGGTTTCCCGGCCTTGGTCAGCGCTTCCTGGAAAAGCGTGTTGGCACCCTCGATATCACCTTCAAGCCGCTTGGCGTGCGCGGAGTGTAGGAGCGCCAGCACCTCGAATCCCGAAATCGCCTTCACCTTGTCGAAGGACGCGCGCGCCGCGGCGTAATCGTCCCGACCCACCGAGATCCAGCCGGAAATCAGCGGCGCCAGAATCTGGTTCAAGCGTGTCTTTCTAAGCCGAAGCATTCGCTCTTCCGCGGCCGTCCAGTCACCTGCCTTAGCGGCATTGAGCGCCAGTGTGAGCAGCATGAAGGGCCCCCCGGAATCCCCCACCCGTTCCGCTCGTTCCGCCAGGGTGACAGCCGCCGGTATGGCGCCGAACTCCAGTTCCGCCAGAAATGCCCGCCTCAACAAGGTCGGATTCTCAGGGTCGTTGTTCAAGGCCGCTTCGAAATTGGACGCCGCCTTGCCAAGGTCGCGCGCTCGATAGGCCTGTCGGGCCATCAAATAGCTGCCGGCCGTTGTTCTGTGCGAGATCGAGCCTATGGTCGTGTTGATAGGGGTCTGAGTACCCGTGGTTTGGCAACCCGCGAGCAAAACTCCCGCGAGTGTCAGGGAGGTCGCCACCACGAACCCGGCTACGGGTCCGCGAGATTTCGCGCGCGCCCTTGCTTCAAAAATCCTCGCCGGGGGAACGCTGACCAAGTGGTTGTCTCCCTTACATATTGGGATAATTGGGTCCGCCGCCGCCCTCTGGAACCACCCAGTTGATGTTTTGCGTCGGATCCTTGATATCGCAGGTCTTGCAGTGCACGCAGTTCTGAGCGTTGATCTGAAGGGCGGGATTCTCGCCATCATCGTCATAGATGATTTCATAGACCCCGGCCGGGCAGAACCTTTGCTCCGGAGCGTCATAATATTCCAGGTTATGCGCCACCGGAATCGTCTGGTCCTTCAAGGTCAGGTGAGCGGGCTGATTTTCCTCGTGGTTGGTGTTCGACATATAGACCGATGACGGTTTGTCGAAACTGATCTTTCCGTCCGGCTTCGGGTAACTGATTTTCTCGCATTGCGCCGCGGGTCTTAGCGACTCATGGTCCGGATGGTGTCGTAGCGTCCATGGCGCCTTACCCTTGAAGAGATAGGTGTCGATCGCGGCGTGAACCAGCCCGAAAGTGTTCCCTGCCTTGAAACCCGGCCTAATGTTCCGAACCTGATAGAGCTCGTCCCAAATCCAGGATTTCTTTATGCGCTCGCCATAATCGGCGATCTCGCGCCCACCGCCAGCTTCGTCACCGGCCGTCAGCGTCGCGGCAATCGCCTCGGCGGCTGTCATTCCGGATTTCATCGCGGTGTGGGAGCCCTTGATCTTCGGCACGTTCAAGAAGCCCGCGGCGCAGCCGACGATCAGGCCACCTGGGAAGGTCAGTTTCGGGATCGACTGAAACCCACCCTCGTTGATCGCGCGCGCGCCATAGGCGATTCGCCGGCCGCCCTCGAAGAACTTCCGGATTTTCGGGTGCGTCTTGAAGCGTTGGAACTCGTCAAACGGGCTGAGATGTGGGTTCTGGTAGTCTAGCCCGACCACGTAACCGACGGAAATCTGGTTGTTTTCGAGATGGTAGAGGAACGAGCCGCCATAGGTACTCGAATCGATGGGCCAGCCGATGGTGTGCAAGACCAAGCCTTCCTGATGCACGCTTGGGTCGACTTCCCACAACTCCTTGATGCCGATCCCATAGGTCTGGGGGTCCACCCCGTCCCGGAGATTGAATTTCTCGAACAAGGTCTTGGTAAGCGACCCCCGACAACCCTCGGAAAAAACGGTTTGCTTGGCGTGTAGCTCGATTCCTGGCGTGTGGTTGGCGGTCGCCTCGCCGTCCTTGCCGATGCCCATGTCGCCGGTCGCGATGCCCCGCACCGAGCCGTCCGCCGCGTAAAGCACCTCCGCCGCCGCGAAGCCCGGATAGATCTCGACCCCCATCGCCTCGGCTTGTTCGGCCAACCAGCGGCAGAGATTACCGAGGCTGATGATATAGTTACCCTCGTTATGCATCTGCGGCGGGGTGGGCATCCGAAACCCGGAACCGCGGGTCAGATACATGAAGCGGTCCTCGGCGACCGGCGTATTGAGCGGTGCGCCGCGCTCTTTCCAATCCGGGAAAAGCTCGTTCAAGGCGCGGGGTTCGAGTACCGCGCCCGACAAGATATGCGCGCCGACCTCGGAGCCTTTCTCGATCACGCAAACGCTGAGATCGTTGCCGGTTTCCTCGGCGATTTGGCGCAGCCGGATCGCGGCCGAAAGCCCGGAGGGCCCGGCGCCAACGATCACGACATCGTATTCCATGAATTCCCGTTCCATTCGCCTTCGCCCACCTTTGTATCTCACTCGGTTCGTGTCATATCTGACACAGGGTCACGTTTACGGCAAGATGACCTGAACCTCATGTGGAAAGAGCGGGATTTGGAAGGCACGATAGGGATGGAGGATGCCGCCGGCGCCATGCTTGCCTGGTACCATGACGCCGGCGTTGACGAAGTGCTTTTGGACGCGCCGTTGGACCGATTCGCGGCGTCCGAGAAGCCGCCGGTGATCGCGGCCGCCCCGACGCGGCCCATGGTGACGCGGCCCATGGTTTCGTTCGCCGAGACGCCCCGCACCGCCTCGGTCCCCGGTGAGTCCTCGACGGTGGCCAGCGATCAGGCCGCCCAGCGAATCGCCGATACCGCCACGGATCTGGAGATGTTGCGAGAGTATCTCGCGGCATTCGACGGATGTCCCTTGAAGCATACCGCGAAGAACCTGGTCTTTGGCGATGGCGACCCCGCCGCCGACGTGATGTTCATCGGGGAAGCGCCCGGCGCCGACGAGGATCGCGAGGGTCGGCCCTTTGTCGGCGTTAGCGGTCGGCTTTTGGATCGGATGATGGCGTCGATTGGGCTCGATCGGGAAAGCGCCTATATCACCAATATCCTGCCCTGGCGGCCGCCGGGGAATCGAGAGCCGACGCCTGCCGAGGTTGCCGCTTGCCTCCCCTTTATCAAAAAACATATCGAGTTGGTGGCGCCCAAGATGCTCGTCCTGGTCGGGGGGACCTCGGCCAAGACCCTGCTGGGTCGCAAGGAAGGCATCATGCGTCTGCGGGGCCGGTGGTTGGCTTATCGATCCTCGGAAACGGCGGAACCGATTCCCGCGCTGGCGACTTTTCATCCAGCCTTCTTACTGCGATCGCCAGGACAAAAGGCAAATGCCTGGCATGATTTGCTAATGGTGGACAAGAAACTAAAGTAATCACGATAAATCAATACCCTGAATGGTGTTTTTCTCATTTAGCTTTAAGAACAAACCTTGTTACAATTCCACAAGAAGATTTTTGCTTTAAGCTATGAATTTAAACGAAAATTTTATGCAGTTTTCGCGGAGTTCGGAAAACCGATGCGCGACCGATCCACCCTAAGCGCTGGGGTGGCATGCGTTGAAAGTGCTTGTGGCCACACGCGTATTAGCCTTAGGTGCCGCAATGATCCGCCCCCATTCGGCGGGATGGACAATCTCGGTCGTCATGGGAGGCGTGTGTTATTTCTCGCCCCGCGAAAATGATCATGGCAATGGCGCTCGTCGCGATCGCGGCGATGTTTCCCCATGCCGTCATGGCCGCCGCTCCGGCTCAACCCGTGGATGTGTCGCGCGGCGGGGTGTCGGGATCCATCTCGGTGGACGCGGAGGTCGCCGTTCCGAAGATCCTTACGCGAGCGGATCTCGAAAGATATGGGCGAATTTTCGAACTCCAGGAAGGCGGTAAATGGGCGGAAGCGTCCATGATCATCAAGCAATTGGATGACGACATTCTTGTTGGCCACGCGCGCGCTCAAAAATATCTGCACCCCACGAGATACCGCTCTCAATATCCGGAATTGCACCGGTGGCTGAAAAACCACGCGGATCATCCTCAAGCCTTTAGAATATACCGACTTGCCAAAAAACGCCGGATCCCTGGCTGGAAGCCGACTCCGGTGCCGAGCGGAGGAATCCTCCTCGGGAATGGCGCCAATCCGGTAAGCGAGGGACCGCGAGCTTATAAGTCGTCTCGTAAGCGCTCCAAGGCGACACGGCGCGCGGTGGCGTCCCTGCGCGGCCAGATCAGACGATTGGTTCGCAAGGGTTGGCCAACCGGGGCTCTCAGGACCCTGGACACAATGCGGGCGCGTCAGTTGCTCGATAAGACGGAGTTCGCGCTTGCCCGCGCCGACATAGCACACGGCTATTTCGTTTTTGGAAAAGACGAGCAAGCGCTGAAGCTGGCCAAGAAAAGTCTTTCCGAGGCGGTGGCGTCAATTCCGAAGGCTGCTTGGACCGCTGGCCTCGCGGCCTGGCGGCTCGGGAAAACCAAGGAAGCCGGCGAGCACTTCCAGGCTTTGGCGGCGTGGTTGGAGGCCGGGCCGACCGCGCGCGCCGCGGGGGCGTATTGGGCATCGCGCGCGCATCTCGCCTCCCGTAACCCCAGTGAAGCCACGAAATGGCTCGTTCAGGCCGCGACGGTTCCGGGCACCTTCTATGGACTGCTGGCGCGGCGGGCGCTCGGCGTGAATATGCCTCTGGATTGGACCTTGCCGAAACTGACACGATCCGCGTTGGACCGTCTAATGGTCCATTCCGGATTTCGCCGCGGCCTGGCGTTGCTTGAGCTTGATATGAAACAGGAAGTGGGCTGGGAGTTTCGCCGGCTGTTCCCAAGGCTTGAAGATCCCTTGAGACCAATCGTCATGGGGATTGCCGCGCGTCACGGCCTGCCTAGCCTGTCAATGCGCGTGGCCGGAGTGCTCAAGGCCGAAGGTCATCGTGCCTACTACGCGGCATTGTTTCCAATTCCCGACTGGACGCTTCCCGACAACCTTGAGATTGATCCCTCCCTGCTCTTCGCGGTCGCGCGTCGGGAGAGCCAATTCGATCCCCTTGCCGAGAGTCGGCGGGGCGCGCGCGGGTTGATGCAGTTGATGCCGAGGACCGCCGCCTTCGTGGGCGAGGACAAGTCCCTTGGTAGTCGCAAGGGACGCAAAACCTTGTTTGAGCCGGCGGTGAACATCGCGCTCGGAGACCGGTATATTCGCCACCTCATGGAAGACGACAATGTCGGCGCCGATCTGTTCAAGCTTCTGGCGGCCTACAACGCTGGCCCCGGAACGCTCCGGAAATGGGAGCGCGAGGTAAACTACAAGGACGACCCGTTGTTCTTTATCGAAGCCATTCCCTCGCCGGAGACGCGAAACTTCATAGAGGACGTGCTTCGAAACCTCTGGATGTATAGATTGCGGCGTGGAGAGCCGTCGCCAAGTCTCGACCGAGTCGCCTCGGGGTCTTGGCCGCGGTATGAATCCGTCGAGGGACAAGTGTCGCGGGGATATAGGGATGCCCGGAATTGATGACTCTCGGGACTTCGTCCCGGTAAACATCGCGGTTTTGACGGTATCGGATACGAGAAGTCTCGCCGATGATCGCTCGGGTGACACCTTGGTGTCTCGTCTCGAGGGCGACGGGCATATCCTGGCCGCTCGATCGATCGTGAAGGATGAAGTTGACGCGATTGTCGCGCGATTGCGAAGTTGGATCGCGGATCCCGGCATCGACGTGGTGTTGTCGACGGGAGGAACCGGCGTGACCGGTCGCGACGTGACGCCGGAGGCCTTCAAGGCGGTTTTCGAGAAGGAAATCGAAGGCTTCGGCGAGTTGTTCCGTTGGCTCAGCTATCAAAAAATCGGTACCTCGACGATCCAGTCCAGGGCGATCGCGGGGGTCGCGGGGGGGACATACCTGTTCGCGCTGCCCGGTTCCACCGGTGCCTGCAAGGACGCGTGGGACGATATCCTGCGCAACCAGCTGGATATCCGTTTTCGCCCCTGCAACTTTGTCGAGATCATGCCGCGACTGCGGGAGCACGAATTGTTTGGTCGGGCGTCCTAACGCCCGGAATAGCGGCCCCGGTCCAGGTCTCGAGCCTCGTCCACATCCCGCAAAACTTCAAGCAACGCGACCGTGGTCCCCTTGGGAAAACCGGCGATTGTATCCTCTAGCGCATGGGCTGTTGACCAACGTATATGGCCGAAACGCGGCGGGGCGCGCCGCCGCCGCATGCCGATCAGCCAATAGCCACCATCCGCCGCCGGTCCCAACACCACATCGGCGCGCGCCAGGGCTCGAAAAGCCGCGTCGATGTGGCGGGCTTTAATATCCGGAATATCGCTGCCGATAAGGACAGCCGGTCCGGCCCCCGGCAGCGACAGGGCATGGTGCATGCGCGATCCGAGATCTCCGTCGGTTTGCGCCGATTTCTTCCAACCTCGAGGCCAAATCGGCGCGCCCGGCGCGGTCGGCGGCGTGACGAAGAGGTGACGACGTCGCCCCGCTCGGCCTTTTAGGCGACGCAAAAGGCTCCGAAGTTGCCGCCGGTACCAGAATCCGGCCCGGACCATACCGATGCCTTTGGCAAGACGGCGCTTCCCGGTTCCCAGTTTCGGCTCGCGCGCGAAGACGATCAGATGCTCATGTCGACTCATCGAGGCTATCCGTACAATCGGGCGATCCAACGCGGTGGGATGCGCGCGAAATAGAGAGTGAGACAGAGAAAATTACGTAGCACGCGCGGAATGTATCCGGACCGTTGATAACGGCGCGCCGAGGTCACGGCCTCGACGTCGAACCGTGCCAGCCGAGCCATGCCGATCCTGCGGATGATTTCCACATCCTCCATCAGGGGCAACGGATTGTATCCGCCAAGGCGTGAGTAGAACCGTCGGTGGATCAACAGACCCTGATCGCCATAGGGCAGGCCGAGCCAGTTGTTGCGAAAGCGTACAATGCGCTCCAGCCGTCTGGCGGAGGCACTGGTATCGTCGAGGGCGAAGGAAAACACCGCGGCTCGGTCCCGGTTGCGATCGTCGGAAACATAAACCATCACCGTCGCGTCCCAACCGCGGTCGAGAATCGTATCGGCGTGCAGAAACAGCAGCCATTCGCCTTGGGCGGCCTTGGCTCCGGCGATCAGTTGTGGTCCCCGACCGCGTTCCGCCACGACGACCTTGGCATTGAGTTCCTCGGCCACGGTCAAGGTCGAATCCGTGGACCCTCCGTCGGCGACCACGATTTCCAGATCAATGCCCCGTCGATCCGCCAGCGCCAGTGCCGCGACCGTGTCGGCGAGAGAGTCGGCCGCGTTCAGGGTCGGAATGATCACCGAAAGACTGAGCCTGCGGGCCCGTTTTCGTCCGTCGCCTCGGGCTTGATCCCGTGGAGGTAGGCTTCCGTCCGACTTTTCGCGATTGCCGCGCCGACCCGCTCTCATGAGACACCCTTCCGGTCCGGGGCGAGAATCATGCTAAACATCGAAGTCTCGCGCGTGACGCCGATGCTGGTTTAACACCCCTTGGATTGCCGGATGAACACCACCGTCGACCTTTCTCGCTTGCTCGCCTCGCTCAAGACGCGACCCGTATTCGCGGATGTCGGCGAGGACGATCTCGAACGTTTGCCGGACAAAGGCTTGGCCCATGATCATGTCAGGATCAAGGGTCTTCGTGTCGATGGAAACCGTCCATTGGTGCGTTTGCCCCGGTTAAGCCAGTTCGGTTTGGACCCTGTCCGCAATCTGGCCTACCAGGCGGCGTGTTTCGAGCGGGCGAGTCGGAGTGGACATGTGCCGGTTCTGATCGATCGTTTCGAACCGTCGGCGGATCTGCCGATGGGCGCCTTGGTGATCGCCGAGATCGAAGGTGGACCGGTCGAACTGCCGCGCGATCTGGGGGGGATGGCGGTGTGTTTCGCCAGGGTTCACACGCTGTTGGTGCCCGACGAGAGTGCTCGCCCGCCACTGGCCAGTCACGCGGACCCTCTCTTGGGCGTCATGGGGTTCATCGAGGCCCAAGCCCCTTTCATCGAAAAATCGGCGCGGGACCCGGAAGTCGTGAGGTTATTGAACGACGAGTTGCGCTGGGCGCGCGACTTCGCCAACGAAAAAGTCGGCGCTCATCCGCCGGCAAGGCTGTGCCTAACCGACACTCACCCCGGAAACTTCTTGGCGGCGGCGGATGGAAGCGTGCATTTCACCGACCTGGAAAAAGCACTTTATGGCTCGCCGGGCGTGGATCTGGGTCATGCGACGGTTCTGACCTCGACGCTCTGGGATATCGATGTACAGGCGGTTCTGGATCGGGCGGATATCGAGGCGTTCTACGCCGCCTATCTCGGGCATCTGCCCATCGACATGGCGGATGAGGTGCGTCCTTGGCTGATGCCCATGCGTCGCCTCGCTTGGCTTCGATCGACCACTTGGAGCTGTAAGTGGTATGCCGAGCGGCATGTCGGACAGACCGAGGAAACCGGCTTGCGGGCGCGAATTCGCGACCATGTGAGTAAACGGCTTGCCGCCTTTGTTGAACTTGAGACGGTGGTTCGGGTTCGCGAGGACTGGATCGGCGAGGCGCGCCTGAGGTTGGACGAGGTTTGACCGGGAGATTGTGATGGCTGGAAAGGTTGTTAATCTGCGCGGCGCCCGGAAACGCAAGGAGCGCGACGCGGCTGAGCGACGGGCCTCCGAGAACCGGGTCAAATTCGGCCGAACCAAGAGTGAAAAGGCGCGAGAGCGTGCATCCGCGGAGGCGGAGGTTCGACATTTGGACAACCATCGCGTCGAACGCCCCGACGACGACTAACGAGGAGGCGGTGGCCTGTTTCACTCCATAAAGCCGCCTTTATTTTGTTCTTGATTTGTTCTATTGCCATATTACACTGGGATCATGAGATCCGATCCCCATGCGCGCGGCGACGCTTTCGTTGCCAAAAAACCGGCTCCGCGGAAGGGCAGAGGCGCTGTTTCCAGTGAAACCGGTCGTTTTGAACGCGAGGTGCGGGTCGCGGTTGATGACGATTGGCCGGGGGATCTTGAACCGTCGGCACCCTTGCGAACGACCATCGGCGAGGATACCAGCCGTACCGTCATCGCGCGCAACAATTCGCCGGACATTCCCTTTGATCGCTCGATCAATCCCTACCGGGGATGCGAGCATGGCTGCATCTATTGTTTCGCGCGACCGACCCATGCCTATCTCAGTTTGTCGCCTGGCCTGGATTTTGAAACCCGGCTTTTCGCGAAACCCGATGCCCCCGCGCTCTTGGAAAAGGAACTGCGCAAGCCGGGCTACCAGGTCGCGCCGATCGCGTTCGGAACAAACACCGATCCCTATCAGCCGATCGAAAAACAGAGAAGGATCACCCGCGCGCTGCTGGAAGTGCTGGACCGCGCAAATCATCCGCTGACGATCGTGACGAAGTCGTCGCTGGTCTTGCGGGATCTGGACATTCTGGCATCAATGGCGCGGCGCAATCTGTGCTCGGTCGCGCTCAGCATCACGACGCTCGATCGTGACCTTGCCAGAGTCATGGAGCCTCGGGCCACCACGCCGGCCCGGCGCTTGGAGGCCGTCCGGTTGCTGACCGCCGCCGGCGTGCCGGTTCAGGTCCTGGTCGCGCCGATCATCCCCGCGATCAATGACCACGAGATCGAACCCATCCTGGAGGCCGTCGCGGCGGCGGGGGCGGTCGGCGCGGGCTACGTGCTGTTGCGGCTCCCGCATGAAATCAAGGGGTTGTTCGCCGAGTGGTTGGAAGAGCATTTCCCGGATCGGGCGCGTCGGGTCTTCTCGCTCGTGCGTCAAACCAGGGGCGGCGCCCTCTATCGGTCGACATGGGGAGAAAGACAGCGCGGAACCGGACCCTATGCCGATCTAATCGCTCAGCGGATCAAGAAGATGAAGCTTCGCCTAGGATTGGACCAAAAGGTCCGGGGCGAGAGCCTGGATTGTACCTCTTTCGTCCCACCGCCGGCACCAGGGGATCAACTTTCCCTGCTGTAACGGTTGGGTTAGTCGAAAACCAAGGCGAGCGACGCAACCAGCAGAGCCGCCATCGAGATATTGAAGATCCGCATCGCGCTTTGGGTTGACAGCAACCGTCCCACCCCCGCCCCGATCAAGGTCCAAAAGCCCACCGATGGCAGGCAGGCGAGGATGAAGATCAAACCCATGATCAGCAGGTTTGGTGCCAATGGTTCCCCACTCGGCGCGTAGGTTCCAAGCGCGCCCACGGCAATGAGCCAGGCTTTCGGATTGAACCATTGAAAAACAGCAGCCTCGAGGAAGGTCATGGGGCGAGGTTTACTGGCGCCGACCTCAAGATCGCCGGCACGCGCGATGCGCCAGGCCAGATACAACAGATAAAGCGACCCGATCACCCGGAGGCCGGTCTGGATCTCCGAGTGGTTAGCCAGAAGAGCGCCAACACCGACGCCGACACAAAGCAACATGACCGGAAACCCGAAG
Organism: Alphaproteobacteria bacterium; assembly: GCA_038118725.1. Taxonomy (GTDB): domain Bacteria; phylum Pseudomonadota; class Alphaproteobacteria; order Thalassobaculales; family Thalassobaculaceae; genus JADHLJ01. The sequence goes on from JAYOIK010000013.1 coordinate 64,755, forward strand.
GCCACGCCGAACATGTGCGGCAGGGTGCGGCGGAAACCGAAATTCGCGCCGGAAGCTGTCACCATGACATTGTTGGGGCCTGGTGAAGCCGACATCGAGAGCGCGAAAAAGGCAAAGGCGACGATCCAGGAATCCATATACGCGCCAGGACTGGGTGAGGTGAATTTGAAAGTTGGCGCCTATAGGGCCTTTGTCAATGTTAACAATGTCCTGGTGACACTTTTTCGACTGGTATCTGAGAAAACGACTCTCGGCTCCGTCAAACAGGCTATAAACTCGAAGGAACTTGATTGGAAAATCGCGTGATTTCAAAAACTACTCAATTGTTCCTACGGTTTAGACTCAGCAATACAAGAACCGTATGACAGTCCTATCACGACCCGTAAAGGCCTGTTGCATAGCGCATATTGTTGGTATAGCCCTACCGACCTACTATATCTGGAATTGAAGTTACATGCCCGATTTCAGCCTGGAAGAGAGCCTGGACCTTCAAGCTAATGCGGCGGTCGCGGGGGTGGACGAAGTGGGACGGGGACCGCTTGCCGGGCCTGTTACCGCCGCCGCCGTGGTGATCGATACAACACGACCCCTGGGTGCGCTTTCAGAGATGATAGATGATTCCAAACGGCTGTCGGCGACGCGACGCGCGGCCATGGCGCCCGCGATTGAGAAGGTTGCGACGGTTGGACTTGGATGGGCGAGTCGAGAGGAGATTGATCGCCTGAATATTCTCGGGGGTACAATGCTGGCGATGCGCCGCGCGGTGGAGGAACTAACGCGTCGCTTGGAACGCCGTCTCGAATTCGCGTTGATCGATGGCAATCGTGATCCCGGCCTGTCATGTCGGTCGCGAACCGTGGTCAAGGGTGATGGGATCTCGATCTCGATCGCGGCGGCGTCCATCATCGCCAAGGTGGCGCGAGACCAGACAATGGTCGAACTCGCGGCCCGTTATCCCGGCTATGGATGGGAGCGCAACGCCGGCTACGGTACGGCGGAACATCTGGCCGCGCTGAACCGATTGGGCCCGACCCCTGAACATCGTCGAAGTTTCGCGCCGGTCCGGGCGGTAATGGAAAAATTTGGCGATGCCTCGTGACACAAGACCGGCAAGGTTTTGGATTCCATACCACTATATCTTGTGAATAATTTGGTATTTCCACACATAAACCATTGAGTCCATTGAGTGAATCGCGCCAGAAGCCTTGACCGCGACTCCCGCTTACGGGATGATCCGCGCCTGGACCCTGGCACGGACAGAGAAAATGAACGTCGAAGTATCGAACGGTGACAACAGAATTGTTGTCGGTGACTGCACGCGGGTGATGGACGAGTTACCGGCGGAATCGGTGGATCTGATATTCGCCGATCCACCCTACAACCTTCAGCTATCCGGAGAGTTGTTGCGGCCCAACAACACCAAGGTCGATGGGGTCGATGATGAGTGGGATCGGTTTTCCGACTTCGCCGCTTACGACGCATTTACCCGCGACTGGCTGAAGGCCTGCCGGCGGGTGCTCAAACCCGATGGCTCGCTCTGGGTCATTGGTAGTTATCACAACATCTTTCGCGTCGGCACGGCCTTGCAGGATCTGGGCTTCTGGGTGCTGAACGACGTCATCTGGCGCAAGACGAACCCAATGCCGAATTTTCGTGGCCGACGCTTCACCAACGCCCATGAAACCCTGATCTGGTGTTCGAAAAGCCAGGATGCCAAGCGTTACACCTTCAACTATGACGCCATGAAGTCGCTCAATGAAGGTTTGCAGATGCGCAGCGACTGGTTGCTGCCGCTATGTACCGGATCCGAACGCCTGAAGGTGGACGGCCAGAAGGCGCATCCCACGCAAAAGCCGGAGAGCCTGGTTTCGCGCGTGATCCTGGCCACCTCCCGGCCTGGCGACCTTGTGCTGGATCCATTCCTCGGCTCGGGCACGACGGCGGCCGTGGCCAAGCGGTTCGCGCGACGGTTTATTGGGATAGAGCGGGAAGAAAGTTATGCCGATATCGCGCGCGCCCGCGTTGAAGCGGTCGAACCTCTCACCGATCCAGAGGTCCTTGAGATCGAAAGTCGTCGCACCGCGCCGCGCGTTCCATTCGGCAGCTTGCTTGACCGAGGTCTGGTGCGGCCCGGCGAGGTTATGTTCGACGCGCGCCGGCGCTGGACCGCCAAGGTTCGCGCCGACGGCACGGTGATCTCGGACAAGACGAAGGGCTCGATCCACTCGGTCGGCGCGGCGGTCCAGGGCGCCCAGGCCTGCAATGGCTGGACCTTTTGGCATGTCGAGCGCAAGGGCGACACGGTTCCGATCGATGTCTTCCGTCAGCGGGTTCGCGCGGAGATGGCGAATTGAGCCGTCGCGGAGAGTTCAACCTATCGACTCGTCGACGCGCGATTTACACGTACCAAGGCCAGAAGCGCCATGCCCAGGATCCAGAAAGCCAGGATCGTTGCCATGCCCGCGCGCTGGCTGCCGAAAGCCGCGGTAACCATCCCGAATAGAAGTGGTCCCAGGAAACTCGTGGCCTTGCCGGAAAGAGCGTAAAGCCCGAACATCTCGGCGCGGGAATCCGGCGGAGCCATCCGAGCCATAAGGCCGCGGCTCGCCGATTGGACTGGCCCGATAAACAGGCTGAGGCTGAGGCCAAAGACCCAGAACCAGTGAGCCGAGGGCGCCATCAGGACCATGGCGCCGAACCCGATCAATCCCGCCAGGGAGAGCATGATGGTCGGTTTCGCGCCGATCTTGTCCTCGAGCCAGGCGAAGGCGAAGGCGCCGATCCCCGCGGTCACGTTCATGGCGATACCGAACTGAATGATTTCGGCGAAACTCATCCCGAAGGTTCCGGCGGCGTAAAGTCCACCGAATTGAAACAAGGTCGCGAGCCCGTCGACATACAGCATGCGGGCAAGGAGAAAGATCGCCACGTCCCTATTGCGCTTGAGGCTTTTCAAGGTCCCCCATAATTTGGCGATACCGGCCCGCGCCGCGCCCATGGGGTTTACCTTGACGGCGGGACGGTCGGGGACAAATGCAAGATAGGGCCAGCCGAACAACACCCACCATAGCGCCACCACTAGCACTGTCGCGCGCACATGCTCGGCCTCGTCGGGGTTAAGCCCGAATGGAGGCGACGGGTTCTGGATCAGCCCGAAAAGGCAGAGAACTAGGCAGAAAATCGCTCCGATATATCCCGCGCCCCAACCCCATCCTCCGATCCGGCCCAGTCTGCCGGTCGGGGCGATCTCGGGAAGGGTGGCGTTGTAGAAAATCGTCACGACCTCGAAACACACGGTTGAAACCGCCACCGCCACCAGGACCAGCATGATGGAATCGCGTTCGGGCGTCGCGAACCAAAGCGTCGCGGTCGCAAGGATACAGATCAGGCTGAACCAGGCGATCCAAGGCTTGCGCCGACCGATCTGATCAGCGATGGCGCCCAACAGGGGGCCTGCGACCGCGACCACCAGCCCGGCGATCGCGATTGTCTGGCTCCACAGGACCGTCCCCTCGATCTCGTCGCCGACGATCCCCTTGGCGAAATAGGCGGAGAACACGAAAGTGACGATGATTGTCGGATAGGGTGAGTTCGCCCAGTCGAACAGGCACCACGAAAATACCGCGCGCCGATTGGAAGTCATGGCGCTTGGCGTCCGAACATTAGGAATTGCTCCGGGCGTCAGGCCCACGACCTCGAGACCAACCGTCCAGCACACCGCGCACCGCCGCCACGAAGGCCATGGGCTGATCGAGGGTAAGATGATGTTGCGCCTCGGGTATCGCGATCACCGGTGATCCGGGCGCCATGAGTGATCGCATGTAGTCCGCGATCTCATGCGATAGTAGCGCGCTCTTCTCGCCGTAAATCAAGGCGGTACGGCATTTAACGCGGGTGAGGTAGTCGTGGTAGGGCTCGGTGAAGCGGCGATGATGCATGGCATTGCCGTCGAATTTCCAGGTCCATCCCTCGGCCTCTCGCATGAGCGAGTGACGCCCGATATGCTCCACCAGAAACGCGTTCTCGCATTCCTGCTCGGGCATCAGACGGAAGCGAGCAAGCGCGGTCGCGAAATCGGGATAGTGCCGTTTGCCACCCATGCGCCGTGGTTTGCGGGCGGCCTGCTCCTCAGGCGGGCGAATCGCCGAGTCGGCGATGATGAGGCCCGCGATATCATCACCATGCAACTCGGCGTATCGGGTCGCGGTCAGGCCGCCGAAACTGTGTCCTATGACGAAAACATCAGGGCCAAGCCCTGCGTCCTCGATCACCCGGGCTAATTCCGCCGCTCGGATTTCGGCGCTGTATTCCGGGCGCCGGCCACTGTCTCCCATGCCGGATAGATCCGGCGCGGCGACGCGGTAATGTCGGGTGAAATAGGGCGCGAGAAAACTCCACCAATGTCCGTGGCCGCCGCCGCCATGAACGAAGAGCAAGCCGCCGCGTCGCTTGGGCTCCGGCGGCCCGTCCCAAAGCAGATAATTGATCTCGCAGCCATCGGAGATTACCCGCCGTTCCTCGCGTGGCTGGTCCATGGCCCATAGGTACCAATCCGGACAATCCTGGGTCACTTCATGGATTGATGCTGGATCCATCGTGTCATCAGTCGCGTTGGGAGATCTGGTTGGCGAATCCATAAGCGTCTCGGCGTTGAAGCGGATCAGGAAACGGGTCAATTGCCTCAATAGGTCTGGCTCTTGAATACAGGTCTTTGGCGAGGGGGACAATTGCGGCAAGATGCCGATCGAGATCCAATAGTGGCGTCGAGACGCCCGGGCGAGGAGAGCGGAATGGCGAAGTTGAAGATGGGCGTGATTCAGATGGTCGAGGCGGCGCGCGCCGAAATCGAGGAGGTGGAGCCTGGAGACGCGATCAAACAGGCCCAGGAATCGGATACGCTGGTCATCGACATTCGCGATGTTCGAGAACGCAAGCGCGACGGCTATATCCCCGACAGCTTTCATTGCCCGCGCGGCATGATCGAGTTTTGGATTGATCCCGACAGCCCATACTTCAAGGAAGTCTTCGACGAGAAGAAACGGTTCCTGTTCCATTGCGCCGCCGATTGGCGCTCCGCTCTAACAGTGCAGACCGTCACCAAAATGGGAATGGAGGGTGCCGCTCATATAAAGGGTGGCTTGAAGGCTTGGCGCGAAGCCGGCGGAGCTTTTACCAAGGACGAGTCGTGAGTTCGGCGACAGGCACGGTACTGGCCGAAACATGTCTTGAGCGGGCCCGGAGTGTCGCGCCGATCCTTGAGGCCGCGCACGACCGAATTGATGCCGAACGCGAGATGCCGAAAGACGTACTCGAGGCCATGCACGCCGCCGCGCTCTGGAGGATGTCCTTGCCGAAATCACTGGGCGGCGGTGAGGTGCCGCCGACAGTTCTGTCCCAAATGACCGAAATCATCGCCAAGGCGGATGCCAGCGCGGGTTGGGTGCTGGGTCAGGGGACCGGTTGCGCGATGTCGGCGGCGTTCATGGATGACGGGCCGGCGCGACACGTATTCGGGCCCGCCGACGCGGTCCTGGCCTGGGGCGCCGGAACCGCCGGCAAGGCGGTGGCCTGCGATGGCGGGTATCGGGTTACCGGAAGCTGGCAATTCGCTAGTGGCGGGAAGCACGCCACCTGGCTCGGCGGTCACAGCATGGTCTTCGAGGCGGATGGATCGCCTCGGGTGAACGCGGCTGGCCGGCACGTGGACCGCACCGCCTTGTTTCCGCGCGAGGTGGCGGAGATTCACGACGACTGGCACGTCATGGGGCTGCGCGGGACCCGAAGCGAGGGTTACACGGTAACCGATCTCTTCGTTCCCGAGGAATTCACACTGAACAGGGATGATCCGGCGGAATGTCGCAATCCGGCGCCGCTCTATGTTTTTCCCACAACCTTGGTCTACGCGTCCTGTTTCTCCGGTGTCGCCCTTGGGATCTGTCGCGGCGCCCTGGACGATTTGATTTCCCTGGCAAGAACGAAGACCCAGCGATCGGCGCGATCCACAATGCGCGAGAGCCCGGTGTTTCACACCGAGATCGCCGAGTTAGAGGCCCGATGGGGCGCGGCTCGGGCCTATCAGCAAACCACGATCCAGGATGTCACGGCCGCGGTAACCGCCAGCGACGCGTTGAGCGTGGAGAATCGCGCGCGAATCAGGCTCGCCGCGACGCATGCCATCAACGAGGCGACCAACGTGGTGCATCGAGTTTACCGGATGGCCGGATCGACCGCGATCTTCGAGAACGCGCCCTTCGAGCGGCGGTTCCGCGATATGCACGCGGTCTCGCAGCAGATGCAGGCACGCCAAAGCCACTACGAAACCGTTGGCCGTCAGATGATGGGGCTGGACAGCAGTAGCCCGCATATGTGAGGCGATTTTCGGTGGATCTCTATCGGGTGGATGATTGCCCGCCAGCGAAAACCGGTCGCCAGCGAGGTTATGGCCATCGTAAACTTCAGTCGAACGAGACCTAAACAATCAGAGCTGACAACCAAGGGAGACAGGGGATGTCGAGGGTTCATGTTTTAGCCGTGATCACCGCCAAGCCAGGCAAACGGGACGAGGTGCTGGCGAATTTCAAGGCGAATGTTCCGGCGGTGCTGGCCGAGGATGGCTGTATCGAGTATGGCGCGGTGGTCGACTGTGCCGAGGCCGGTTTTGCGACCGCCATGGGCGACGACACTTTCGTGGTGGTCGAGAAATGGGCGAGCCTGGACGCGCTGAAGGCCCACGCGGCGGCCCCGCACATGAAAGCCTATGCCGAGAAGAACAAGGATCTGCTCGCCGATCGCAAGATCCATGTGATGTCGGACGCCTAAAGACATCACTCTATTTTAGTATAGAACGTCAACCACCGCTCCGGAGCGGTGGTTGCTTTTTCGTCGGCAGATCAGGTGTGGCTTGGCGCCAAATGGATTAAACCGGCACCGTTCCGATCACCACGGTGCGATGTAAAACTCTAGCATGGGCCGACATGTCGAAGTTGCGGTCCGCCCGGTGTAGTAGGCAGCGGTTATCCCACATTACCAGATCCCCCACTTTCCATTTGTGGCGATATACATTGGCCGGCACGGTCGCCCGCTCCAGCAGGTCGTCCAGCATCGCCTTGCCCTCGGCCTCGGGCATGCCTTCTACATGACTGATATGCATGCCGAGATAGAGCGACTTGCGACCGGACACCGGATGGGTGCGCACCACGGGGTGGACGACGGGCGGGCGCTCGCGTTTCTGTTCCTCGGTCGCCGGGGTGTTGCCGGTATTGCGCCGACTGGCTTCCCAGCTATGCACGGCCCTCAGGCCTGATAGCGCGCGTTTCTCTTCCTCCGAGAGCGCGTCATATCCCATATGCATATTCGCGAACAATGTGTCGCCACCCTCGGGCGGAACCACCTTGGCGTGAAGCAGGGTCGTGAGCGACGGAACCGCGTGATACGACTTGTCCGTATGCCAGAAATAGTTGCCATGGGTGTTCGGCGTCGGTGTCGGCTTGCCGGTTTCGGCGTCGATATTGGTTACCGTGTGAACGATCGGATAGCGGCTTCCGTCGGCGAGGCGTCCGACATGTTGCTCCAGCTCGCCGAAATTCTCGGTGAAGGCCTGCTGTTCATCCTTGGTGAGGTCCTGATCGCGAAACACCAGAATGTGATGCTCGACAAAGGCGTCGAGAATGGCGTCGCGGACCTCCGGGGTAATCGGCTTGGAGAGGTCGATGCCGTGGATCTCGGCGCCGGCCACCGGATCGAGACGGGTCACGCTAAAGGGCGGCATCGCGCCACCTTGTGTCGCCGTCGACGATGTTGCCGAAGATGAAAGCTCGTTCATGATTCCTGCTCCCTATCGACCGTCGATGCCTTGTCTGGAAATCGCGGTACGTACTGATAGAATGAAGGATTGTCCGTCGGCTGGCAACGCGTCTGGAAGCGGATGTGGAGTCCAATAGGTAGGCGATGGCGTTGGCGGAATTTGCCGAGAACCTACGCTGGAGATTTCGGTGAATGAAAGTTAGGGAACGAAATTTCCACGTTGGACGCGCGATATTCGTGGAGGGCGATGTATCGACCGAAGCCTACCTTATCAAGAGCGGTCGCGTGGATATCGTGCGTCGGAATCGCGGCCAACGGGTCATTCTTCAGCATCTTGAATCGGGTGACATTTTTGGTGAAATGGGTTTGCTGTTGGGAGCGGAACGCACCGCCGACGCCATCGTCCGTGAAGACTGCACTTGCATTGTTATCGGCCAAGATGATTTGGACGGCATGTTGCGCGAGTCGCCGCGATTCATTCGCGCCTTGCTGAAAACGCTGTCGATACGCCTGAAGATGATGAATGACAGAATCTAGAAGATGATCCACGTCGCGGGGCTCTAGGATCGCCGTCGCAGCCGGTCCGCCACGACCATGCCCGTCGCGATAACGACAAGCGCGCAAAGCCCCGCTTTTGAAATCGTTTCCATCGCGCCTTCGATGAGAAATGCATGAACGACGCCACCAAGCACGGCCGCCGCCGCGAGAACCGCGTGCCAACGGCGCCAAACCCTTTGTTGGAGCTTCATCCGCCGTCGGGACACAGCGAGAACACCGGCGGCGAAGACGCAACCCATCGCGATCACGCCCCAGGCGGAAAACGGTGTGGGCGACCGGAACAATAGGGCATCAATGACATCGGGCGGGCTGGTGATCCAGAGCCCCGCGACGTGGACGACGACCGCCAAGACCAAACAACACCCAACCATGAAATGGACGCGGCGTCCGCTGTTACCGGAAAAGCCCGGCAGGGCACCGCCGATGAGCAGGGGCTGAACCAGCATGAACACCATGGCGACAATACCCGCGAAACCCGCCGCGATATAGACCGGCTCGCGCCATTTCAAAAGCGGGCTAAACCCGGCCGCGATCAATGGGATTAGAATAGCCGCCGCGAGAAACACCCAGATCGACAGGGCGCGTAGCAAGGATCTCGTGCCGCGGTTCATCGGGTGTTTGGGCCTCCGGGACGCATCGATTCCCCTGGCTCAGACCGGTTCGAGGACGAAATGCGCTTCCAGGTTCGTATCCGCCGAGCTTCCCATTATTGGACGCAGGAAAACGGTTTCGAACTCGCCGCTGTCATAGGCGAGGTGGCCGTGCGGCTGTCCGAAGGCGGGCACTATTTGTGGCATCTCGAGGCGAAACACGCCGCTTTCGTCGGTAAGCGTGGCACCATGGCTATGCGGGTCTCGCTCATGTCCCTCGGTCGTGTGCGCCCAGATCTGGATGCGCTGACCGGCCAGCGGCATGCCGTCGCCGGCGCGGCGCACGGTACCGCTCATCCAGAATCCGCCACCGCCGATACGCTCCACGATTGGCGCGCCGGGAAGATAGTTGTTGGCCCCGCCCCGCATCGACCGCGTCGGCGCTAGCCCGCGCGCCTGGGCCGGGACCAGAAGACCGGTGCTCCCGGAAATGGCGACGGCCGAGCCTAGGGCGAGAAGTGAACGGCGTGTGATGAGACGGCGTGTCATGGGCGTACCTCCATGGTGACCATTCCGAAACCGGATGCGTGACCGGTTCTTCGGATTCGAATTGCGCCGAGTTTACTCCATGAAGATGTAAAACCGGCGAAATCGAAATTTCAAGCTCTCGTGATCTTGTTCGCCAACGCTAGTTTACGGCCCAGTCGATATCTAAATCGCTTAACGCCCCTAGATAGTCTTCGCGTCCTACAGTCCCGAGGCAAGGGAAAGCGCCGCGCCGAAATTTCCGTACCCGCCGATGACGAGGACGCGCGTGGGCATCACTCAGGCTCCTCGATGATGCGAAAGCGCCCTTTGTATTCATAAACCCGACCCCAAAGCGGGTGGGTGATGTGGGTCGCCATGTCGAAGGTCCTGTCGTTGACGGCGGTCTCCTCGGCATGGCCGCGACCCAGCAGCCAGGTGAGCGGCAGGGGAACGAACAGACCGAATAGATTGAAGGCATATCCCCGGTGTGAAAGCGTCACCCGCACACCGTCCCATGAGAATCGCAGACGCCAGCACAGCCCGAACCGCATGATCTCCACCACTTCGTTGTTTTGGGTTTGAACCATGCGGGAGCCAAAGGTGTACGGCTCGTCATCGGCGAACGCGAACATCCGGCGGAATGTGAAAGACCGGCTGTAAAAGTCGCTGGTGTATTCCACGGCGACGGATACGTCTTTTTGGTTCCTCGCCGGGATCTGACCCATGGCGTTCATCAGGGGAGCCAGGACCTTCAGAGGACCGAAACAGGCGACATCCATCACGCCGATCACTCTCGTGCGGTCGTTGGTATAGGGGCGGTTGGCGTAGTGGCTCTTGAACACCGGTGGCAGGTGATCCCATGCTTCTCCGAAGATGCTTTTGAAGATCGGTTCCCGCCGTCTCATTAGATTGTCGATCCGGCCGACACTCTTGCCGCGAAGTAGATGGTTCCGGATCGAGCGAAGCCACGGGTAGCCTAGGCGGGCCATCCAGTCGAAACGAAAAAGGATCTTGAAGAGAGATGTTTTCAGGTGACCACTATCGCCGAAACGCGACAGGAAGATCAGAGCCGCGTCGCCGTGATACAGCATTCCGTTGGCGGCGATCACCATGCCGTCGTCCAGGTCCAGCCCCATCTCTGTCGATAGTTGGAACAGGGGGTGGTCGGTCGCGGTTCTGGCGTCCAGTAAGTGGAGGGAGCCGAATTCTTCCTGAAGCCGGATGGCGTGCGCCGCCGATGTGCACATCGGACATTCCCCGTCATAGAGCAGCCATACGCCGTCCTTTCGCCAAACCTCCTTCATCCGGGCTTCGCCACCATCAGATAAAACACCAATATAAGGCCAATGACGGCCGGCCATCCGAGAAGGAACCAGAGCCGAAACAGTTTCTCGTAGAGATCGGGGAGGTTTTGCCCACTTGTGACCGCTTCAGCTTGTAGGTCGCGGAGCCGGACTTGTATCCAAACCACCGGTAGCCAACAAAGGCCCACCAGAACATAGACAGCGTAGGTTGCTAGCAGCCAAGG
>JAYOIK010000014.1:0-74070 GCA_038118725.1 Alphaproteobacteria bacterium
GGAACAAACCGGCTTCAGGCCGACGGACTATCTCATCCGCAAGCGTCGGTACTCCGCCTTTTTCGGCACCGATTTTGAGATCCTGTTGAAGGGGCTGAAGGCTGATACACTGTTGCTGTGTGGGGGTCTGACCGATGTTTGTGTTCACTACACCTTCGTCGACGGTCACCAGTCGGATTACTACTGCCGAGTGATCGAGGATTGCGTCGCCGGGTCCAGCGAGGACGCGCATGAACACGCGCTTCGAGCGATGGAGTATCTTCAGGCCGGTGCCCGCCGATCCTTGGACGAGGTTCTCCTGGCGATGGAGAAACATCACGAGGCCATGGTCGCGCCGGCGTCATGACGTGATGAATGGCTCAAGGCAAAAATATGTCCGTGGATGAGGAAGCGCGCCCCCCCGACCGCCCGGCGTTGGCGATCGTCCTGATTCTCGGCGCGATGCTGGTTTTCGTGTCGATGGATGGCATGGCCAAGACCCTTGCCGTCGAGGGCATGCCGCCCGAGCGTATTCTTTTAATTCGCTATATCTTCGCGTCCCTGCTTCTGATGCCGGCGGTGCTCTGGCACTGGCGATCGCGCCCGGCGCGAACCAAGCGACCGTTTCTGCATATCCTGCGCGGACTGCTTCTGATCGCGTCCGGAACCATATTCGTCTACGGTTTGCGGACCCTTCCGCTGGAGACCGCCACGGCGATCGGGTTTGTGTCGCCCCTATACGTCACGGCGCTGTCGATCCCGTTTCTCGGCGAGAAAGTCGGTATTCGCCGCTGGTCCGCCGTGGTCGTCGGCTTTATCGGCGTGCTGGTGATTTTGCGCCCAGGCACCGAGAGTTTCGCCATTGAGATGCTGATCCCCCTGGTGTCGTCCCTCTGTTGGGCGGGAGGGTTGATCATCACGCGGTCCATGCGTGGGCGCGAGGGGCCGCTGACCATATTGATCTGGACCACGGCCACGGGCCTGGTGGTCATCGCGCCGTTGGGGCTCATGGGATGGGAAATGCCCAGCGATAGGGCGCTCGGGATCCTCGTGGTGATCGCGCTTTGTCACACCGCCGGCCAGTATCTGACGATACGTGCCTTCATGCTGGCTTCGGCCTCGATACTGGCGCCGTTCTCCTACAGCACGATCATTTGGGCAACACTGATCGGCGCGTTGTTCTTTGACTCCCTACCCGATATCGCCACGGTAGCGGGGGCGCTTACCTTGGTCTGCGCGGGGCTTTATGTCTGGCACCGCGAAAGAGTGGTCACCGGCACGCCGACGGTTCCCGGTGGTTCAATTTCCGAGGCGGCGCGCGATCAAACGTGATCTCCCTCAACAAGAAGAGCGCCCGCCACCGGAAACGTCGATCCCGCTGGTCACGCGCCAAGCGATGGGCCAAGAACGACGATCGATCCGACACTGGCGACCGCGATTACCCAGGCAAGCATGATGTCCGGGCACCAGATCTGCTTATCATTCCAAAGGGCAATGGCTTTAAGCCGGTCGCGAAACATTTCCTGTCTCCAAATGATGGGCGTTGCCTTGTTAACCGGTAGATTGGATCGAAGTGTCGATCCCGCAAGTCCGATATCAATTTTGTGAGCGCGCGCCGACCGGAGGTTGGATCGGACTTGGTTAACTGGGAAAAAAGGGTGAGCCGCGGGCTCGGTGATCCGGGAGTGGCGGGGGATGAAACCCTCGGACCGCCTGGAGCCCGCGACTCATTCAGTGAAACGTGACTCTCGGGAAGTCCACGTTGAAAGGCCCGGACCTCCGACCAGAGCGGGAGGAAAAGCTAACTTGCGTCCGCCACATTTCGCGCCTCCCAATCATCACGGTTTCGGAGCTTCGTTCCGTCTGATCTGGATGTGGGCAGGCTCGTGGAATTTTGGTGTGTGATTCCGCACGCGCCGTCACGAGAGCGGTGTTTTTGAAAACCCTCACCTGTTGTTTACCCGTCGGCTTGCGCCGAGTCATTCCGATTTCGAAGGCTTCTGGTGTATGCTGTGGCGATCGGGGGTTAAGTCAGATGTCGGTCGATCGCACGCTTTTGGGAACTAAACTCCTGGTCTCGGTGCCTCGAGACCGGATCAGCTCACTCGATTCACGCTGCCGATGGCGCAGTTTCGAGCCGGATGAGGTCATTCTGAATCTCGATGACCGGTCGACGGATATCTACTTCATTGCCCGTGGCGAGGTTCGCGTAACCGTGTTCTCTCAAACCGGCCGCACCGTGATCATGCGCGACCTGAAGGACGGTGATCACTTCGGCGAGTATTCAGCGATTGATGGTGAGCCACGATCCGCCAGCATCGTTGCCTTGACGCGTACCGTGGTCGCACAGATGCCGCCCCCCTCCTTCCAAGATCTTCTGGCGGAGTTTCCAGCCCTCGCTCACTCGGTGATGGTCTCCATGGCCGGCGCCATTCGTACCCTGAACGAGCGGGTCGTCGAGTTCAGTACTCTCGGCGTGCGCAACCGCATTCACGCCGAATTGCTCCGTCTCGCCAGGGCCGGACGGGTGATCGAGGGGACCGGGCGAATTTCCCCGCCGCCGACCCATGCCGAGATCGCCTCGCGTATCAGCACCCATCGCGAGGCGGTGACGCGGGAGCTTAAGCAGCTTGAGAACCAATCGCTGCTGGAGCGGACCCGCGGCGCCTTCGTGATCAAGGATCTCGCGGAATTGGAGCGCATGGTCAAGGACGCGCGCGCCGGGCGGGGCGAATAGGAACCGGAATCAGCATGCTGGTGCTGGCAGGGCCTCATCGCGCGAGATTTCTTCACAGGTGCTTGCCGGCGCGTTAAACCGGGCGACCATCACTCGCCACCCAGCCCGGAATCGCATCCATGCCCATCAAGGTCTTCTATCACGTCAAGGCGCGTCAGGATTTCTACGATCTGATCCGCTCCACAATGCCCGCCGACCGCTACGAGCTCCTAACCATGGAGGGCGATAGCCAGGAGGAAAGGCTGGCCAAGCTCGCCGAGGCGGAACTGGTGATCGTCGGCGGCCTGCGGATGTCGGAGGAAGAGGTCGAGGCCGCCGGACGGCTGCGCCTGGTGCTGCATCAGGGTGTCGGCTATCACGACACGGTTGCCACGGACGCGCTGATGAAGCGGCAGATCCGCCTCGCCGTGACGCCCCAGGGCACCAGCGAGGGCGTGGCGGAACACGCGATCATGATGATGCTGGCGACAGGCCGGCGTCTGGCTTTCTGCGATTCAGAGCTTCGCGAGGGGCGTTGGCATTCCAACACCTTCCGCTCGACGGCGCGACAGCTCTTCGGCGCCACGGTCGGTATCATCGGGCTCGGGCGGATCGGCAAGCAGGTGGCCAAGCGCCTGATCGGGTTCGAAACCAAGACCATCTACACCGATCTTCTGGAGATGGACGGCGATATCGAGCGTGAATTGCGGGTAACGCGCGCCAGCTTCGAGGAAATTCTGACCCGTTCCGACTTCATCACGCTGCACGTGCCGCTGACCCCGTCCACGCACCACATGATCGATGGCGATGCGATCACCAAGATGCGCCCGGGCACCACACTGATCAATTGCGCCCGCGGTCCCGTGGCCTCCCAGGACGCGCTTCTCGATGCTCTGAAATCCGGACATCTGGGCGGGGTCGGGTTGGACGTGTTCGAGGTCGAGCCACTGCCCGCGCCCAACCCCTTCGCCGAATTCCCCAATGTCGTGCTGACCCCGCACCACGCGCCGGGCACCCGCGACACGATGTTGATCAAGTTCTCCGAGATTTTCGCCAACGCCGACCGTTTCTTCGCCGGCGAGCGGATGGAGAACGAGATTAGTTTGGTTTGAACCACCGCTTCATGAGCGTGTGTTCCCAGTCTCGTCGGGAGTAGAGAATATCCGCCACCCTCGCGACCCCAGGGGGGCTCCAGGATCCGGTCGAAAGGCACTCGGGATCGGGGTTTTCAAAATCCCCGCCATTCGCCAGGACGACGGATGAGGAATAGTCGCACCCTTGTCACCGACGTCTTCGCGGGAGCGCCGGACAGCTAATTCCGCGGCGGGACCAACAGTCCGGCGTCCAGACGCTGGTCAAACCAATTGATCCGCCAGTCCAGATGCGGGCCGGTAACCCGGCCCGTCGCGCCGATGCTGCCGATCGGATCACCCTGGCGCAGGATATCGCCGACCCTGACATGAACCTCGTGCATATGCAGAAACGCCGAGCTTAGGCCGTGGCCGTGATCGAGAATGACGGTGCCGCCGGAGTAGTAGAGATCGCGCTCGGCCAGCCGCACAACGCCGTCCGCGGGCGCGATCACCGGGGTTCCGACCGGTCCCGCGACATCGATACCGTAATGCGGACGCCGAGGCTTGCCGTTCAGGATTCTCTGCGAGCCGTACACACCGGAAATCCGTCCCTCGGCCGGCCATATGAAGCCGGATTCGAAATACGGTATCGGTGTGTCGTGCATCCGCGCCACGCGGATCGCCGCGTTCTCGCGCCGGATGCGGGTTAGAAGCGCCGTCGGCGGCGTCACCATCTTTCGCGGCAGGCCATCGATCCGCTGGATGTTGTACTCTCTCGGTGCGATTTGGAGGACCAAGCGCTCCACGGCGCCATCGGGACTTCGCACCTCCAGTACCGCCTCGGCGCCCGCGTCGCGCGTGAAACCGAACAGAAACTGACCCTTGGGGCCCAAACGAATCCACTTGTCGTCCAGAAACACCCGGTTATTCGGATCAGTCGAACCGATCACCAGTCCACCCTGCGTGAAATCACCCTCGAGCACGGTTTTCGCGAGCGCCGGTGGTGGTGTCAAAACGAAGGTCAATAGGAGGAGGTATTGAAGACAGGACTTAAACCGGGTTCGGAAGGTCCCGCCCATTCCGACCATGCCCCCTCGTCTCGTCGCCACACCATTAACCGTCGCCCCCGCGGAGGCGGGGGCTTTTGGCGAGGACGAATTCACCGCCTCTACGTCGCGAAAACGGAAACTGTCCCCAAACCGAAAATTCGACGGCAAGAACCCCCGCCTCCGCGGGGGCGACGTGGATGCGGTTGCGGCACCAATCAATGTGAGCGACGTAGACTGGGCGGCCGGATTGAAATTCCCAGACAAGACCCCTTGCCTCCGCTGGAGTAACGAATCAACGCCGGCATCGGGGCAACTCAAAACAAGGTTTCCTGCTTCGCCGCCGTCCGAGCAACTGGCTCCGCCTTCGGTTTCGCGGGGCGTGAAGTCCCACGCTTGGCGCGCGCGCCGACTACCGCGCTCGCCTCGCCGTCCTTGAATTGCAAGGTGACGGCTTGCCCCGGCTTCGTTTCCGAGGCGCTCAGAAGCGGTACGCCGGCCTCGTCACGGACCAAGACGAAGCCCCGGTCGAGGGTTCTCTCGAACGAGTTCGCCCTGAGCAGCCCATCCAATCCGCCGAGCCGGCCCGCGATATCGGACAGGCCGCGATCCATGGCCGCCTCCAGCCGCGCGCCGCCACGCTCCAGATCAACCTTGGCCTGACGCGCGGCCCGCTCGATTGGCTCGGGGCGCAGACGCGCGGCGACGCGCTCAAGGGCCGAACGGCGGGATTCCTGAAACCGCTCCCCCACCGCCTCCAGCTTTTGCGAGAGCACCGCGAGATCGCCGGTAATCCTGGCGAGTTGGGTTTCCGGACGCGGCAACCGGTCGGCGAGCCGCGCGAGAGCCATTGCCCGCTGGTCAAAACCACGCTCCACCCCAGCCACGAGACGCTGATCAAGATAATCCACGGTCTGGGCTCGACTTTCGATCAAGGATCGCGGATCACCCAGGCCGCGCGCCATGCCTTCGAGCCGGGTCCGCGCCTCCCGCAGGCGGCGCGTGACGGCGTTCAGCAACCGACCCTCGTCATCCATGACCTGGGCCAGCAATTCCGATCGCACCGGCACCGCGATCTCCGCCGCCGCCGTCGGTGTCGGCGCCCGGCGATCCGAAGCAAAATCGATCAATGTGGTATCGGTTTCGTGCCCGACGGCGGAGATCAGCGGGATCTCGCTTTCCGCCGCCGCGCGCACCACCTCTTCCTCATTGAACGCCCAGAGGTCCTCCAGGCTGCCGCCGCCCCTGGCGACGATCAGCAGGTCCGGCTTGGATACCGCTCCATCCTCGGGCATTGCGTTAAAGCCCCGGATCGCCGCCGCGATCTGGGTCTTCGCGTTGTCGCCCTGCACCAAAACCGGCGCGACCAGCACGTGAACCGGAAACCGGTCGGTCAGACGATGCAGGATATCGCGGATCACCGCGCCGGTCGGTGAGGTGACGACACCGATTACCTGGGGCAAAAACGGCAAGCGGCGCTTGCGGTCCTCGTCGAACAGGCCCTCGCCCGCGAGCTTGCGTCGCCGGTCTTCCAAGAGCTTCAGCAGCGCGCCTTCGCCGGCAAGCTCCATCTGCTCGATCACCATCTGATATTTCGAGCGTCCGGGATACGTCGTGATCTTGCCGGTACAGATCACCTCCATCCCCTCCTCGGGGCGCACCGAAAGACGTTGGGCATTGCCGCGCCAGACCACCCCATCGAGAACCGCCTTGTCGTCCTTTAGGGTAAGGTAGACATGGCCGGACGCGGCGAAGCTGGGTCGCGAGATCTCGCCTCGCACTCGAACCCTGTCGAAAGATGTCTCGACCGTGCGCTTGATCT
Organism: Alphaproteobacteria bacterium; assembly: GCA_038118725.1. Classification (GTDB taxonomy): domain Bacteria; phylum Pseudomonadota; class Alphaproteobacteria; order Thalassobaculales; family Thalassobaculaceae; genus JADHLJ01. The sequence continues at coordinate 6,637 of JAYOIK010000014.1, forward strand.
GATTCGACAACTCGCTGACCGAAAGTTCGGGAAGATTGTCGAGGAGTCCCATGGGTCTGTCTTGCATGGCTTCAATCTATGCTACAAGGCGCCAAATCGGAAGATCGAGGAGTGATCCAGGGATGAAAATACTTGTCGTCGGCTCTGGCGCCCGCGAGCACGCCTTGTGTTGGTCGATCGCGGCCTCGCCGCTCTGCGACGCGCTATATTGCGCGCCGGGCAATGCCGGGATCGCCCGGGAGGCCACGTGCGTTCCGATTCAAGCGATGGATCTGGATGGAATCGTCGAATTCGCCCGAACCAACGCCATCGATTTCGTCGTCGTCGGGCCCGAGGACCCGTTGGTCTCCGGCCTGGTCGACCGCCTGGACGCCGCCGGAATCAAATCCTTCGGCCCAAACGCCGCCGCCGCCGCGCTGGAAGGATCGAAAAATTTCACCAAGGAGTTGTGCGCGCGTTACGACATCCCGACCGCCGGCTTCAAGCATTTCACCGCCCTCGAACCGGCGCTCGCCCATGTCCGCGAGCAGGGCGCGCCGATCGTGATCAAGGCCGACGGCCTGGCGGCGGGCAAGGGCGTCACGGTGGCGATGACCTTGGCCGAGGCGGAAGCGGCGCTGATCGCGGCGCTCCGCGATGACGCCTTCGGGGCCGCGGGAAGCGAGGTGATCGTCGAGGAATTCATGGAGGGCGAGGAAGCCAGCTTCTTCGCGCTGGTCGACGGCGCCACCGCCCTGCCCCTGGTCGGCGCACAAGACCACAAGCGCGTCGGCGACGGCGATACCGGCCCCAATACCGGCGGCATGGGCGCCTATTCACCAGCCCCGGTACTCGACCAGGCAATGGCCGATCGGGTGATGGCGGAGATCATCAAGCCGACAGTCGAGGGCATGGCAAGCGAAGGCACCCCCTTCCAGGGCGTGCTTTACGCCGGCCTGATGATCACCGAAGCCGGTCCAAGACTGATCGAATACAACGCCCGCTTTGGCGACCCTGAATGTCAGGTCCTGATGGCGCGCCTCAAAAGCGATATTCTACCGGCCCTGATCGCCTGTCATGACGGGCAGCTTTCGAACGTGGACCTCAGATGGGATGACGGCGCGGCGATCTGCGTGGTGATGGCGACCAAGGGCTATCCCGGCGCCTATGGCAAGGGCTCGATCATCAACGGCATCGCCTCCGCCGAGGCGGACAGCGCGATCACCGTCTTTCACGCCGGTACCGCGCGCAAGGAGGATGGCGCGTTAACCGCGAATGGCGGAAGAGTCCTCGGCGTGACGGCCGTGGGCGCGGATATTGCCGCCGCTCGGGACCGTGCGTACGAGGCTGTCGGACGGATTGATTGGCCGAACGGCTTTTGCCGCGGCGACATCGCCTGGCGAGCCATCGATCGTTCAAACTAAGGAAGCGGTGAAGACGGGCTAGATGGAGCCCGGGGCCGTCCCGAACACGCTCTCAAACGCGGCCCTCAGCCGCTCGCGCAGATTTTCATCGGCGTCGAGGTCGATCCCCTCGTCCATGAAGTCCTTATCAGCCGCGAGGGTCTTGCCGCAGGCGTCGACATAGACGTCCATCAAGTCACGAAATGCCTTGAACCCCTTATTGCCGACCGGGTCGGACCTGATCTCGAAAACCGAAACGATCGTGCCCATCTTGCGGACCATGTGATCCAGTTCCTGGGCGCGTTGACGCTCTATTGGCACCGCCTGTCCTCCAGATATCCCACCAGGGATTTAAATCAAAAGCCCGTCGTTATAAGCCTAAATGAAGTCCGGCGCCACTAACGGATTCTACGGGCGTCGCTCGAGTTCCGCGGTCCAGACCCGCACCTGGTCGCGGCCACCTTCCTTGGCGAGATAGAGCGCGGTATCGGCGCGCTCGGTAATCTCCTCGACCGGGCGCCGGGGCGCCATCTGGGCGATCCCGACGGACACCGTGACCCCTAGACTCTGGTTCTCGCCGACGGCCAATGCCGCGCCGGCCAGCTTCTTGCGAATGCGTTCCAACACCAGACGCGCCTCCTCGGGCCCGGTATCCGGCAGGCAGACAAGGAATTCCTCGCCGCCAAAGCGGAAGATCGAATCATAAGGCCGCAAGCTGTCTTCCAGAGCCCGGGTCACCGACGCCAACACCTGGTCTCCAACCAAGTGGCCGTGAGTGTCGTTGACCTTCTTGAAGTGATCGATGTCGACCAGCGCCAGGCAACAGGGACGCCCGGTGCGCAGCGCGCGATGTTGCTCGCGCTTCAGCTCGCGCTCCATATTCGCCCGGTTTTGGATCCCGGTCAGCGGGTCAAGGTCGGACAGCGCCGCCCCAAAAGCGCGTGCCAAACGCTGGCATTGATCCTCGAAGGCCTGAGTTTTCTTCAATAGCGCATCGTATTCTCCAGTCGGAACCTTGTCGTCGCGCCAGGCCCGACGGGCGAGAATACCCACGTGATTGAACAATGACTGATGAGTCGCCGCCAAAGCCTCGAACGCCTCTTGGTCGAAGACGTCGGCGCCTCGACGATCGGCGTACCAGCGCGCGAAACGTGTCGTTGCGTGCGCGTCGTCGATGATCAAGCCGGGATCCGGTTCGGTCTTGCAAACCGCCGAGCGATGAAACAACGCCAGCCAACGAGCGGTCTCCTGGGCGGCAAGGCCGAGTTCCTCCACGATCTCGCGAAGCTCAACCCGCGATGCGGCGACATCCGGCGCCAGGTCAAGCGCGCCGGCATCATCGTTCGGTGTCATCCCAAAACCTCCACCAGATCACACCAAGCCGGTTCCCAAACCATCATGCCCGATGCCCCCTCGCTGCGGCTGCATCCTATCAATCGCAAGTCGGTAAATCCATGCATCGGCAATACTCGTGAACGGACTGACCGCTCGCCTGAAATGGTATCATCTGTTATACCCGCCGCGGCGCGACCTATGGCGCCGGGGACTCGACCTGAATTCGGAGCAAAACATGAAACTCGCGGGACAAGCGGCGATCGTCACCGGCGGCGGTGGAGGCTTGGGCGCGGCGACCGCGCGGGCAATGGCGGCGGCGGGCGCCAAGGTGACGCTGCTGGACGTCAACATGGACGCCGCCGAAGCGGTTGCGAAGGAAATCAACGGCCTGGCGCTTTCCTGCGACGTCGCCGACGCGGGCTCGGCCGAGGCGGCGGTGGCCCAGGCGCGCGAGGCCCATGGCGCCGCGCGGGTTCTGATCAACTGCGCCGGCATCGGCCCGGCCGAGCGGATCGTCGGGCGCAACGGCCCGATGCCCCTGGACAATTTCCGCCGGGTGATCGAGATCAACCTGATCGGCACCTTCAATCTGACACGCTTGGCCGCGGCCGACATGATCGCGCTGGAGCCCATGGATGACAGCGAACGCGGCGTGATCATTTCAACCGCCTCGGTCGCGGCATTCGAAGGCCAGATCGGCCAAGCCGCCTACAGCGCCTCGAAGGGTGGCGTGCACGCGCTGACCATCGTCGGCGCCCGGGAATTCGCGCGCAACGGCGTACGGGTCAACACCATCGCTCCCGGTCTGTTCGGAACCCCGATGCTGCTCGGCATGCCGCAAGAGGTGCAGGACAGCCTCGCCGCCTCGGTACCTTATCCGTCGCGCTTCGGCCTGCCCGAGGAATACGCCAAGCTGGCGATGAGTATCATCGACAATGTCATGCTGAACGGGGAGACCATCCGGCTGGACGGCGCGATCCGGATGCAGCCTCGATAGAGCGACTTCGCAAAACAGGATTCACCAAACCCAAACCAGGATAAAGGCGAGACCCGTGATACATCCCGACCCAAGCGACAGACAAGGCTGGTCGGCATGACGCTTCTTTATGAAGCGGCGTTGTTCCTCGGCGCGTCGGTAATCGCGGTCCCGCTGTTCAGTCGGTTCGGGCTCGGCTCCATTCTGGGTTATCTCGCGGCTGGGCTGCTGATCGGTCCCAGCGTCCTCGGCTTTGTGAGCAATGTCGAGAACATCCTGCATTTCTCCGAATTCGGGGTCGTGCTGCTGCTGTTCCTGATCGGCCTGGAACTGCAGCCCTCGCGGCTTCTCGGTCTTCGCCGACCGATCTTTCTGATGGGCGGAGCCCAGGTGGTCGGCAGTGGCCTGCTGCTCGCGGCCTGCGGTATCGCGATCGGCCTAGGGACCGGAACAGCGATCGTCACCGGCCTGATCCTGGCGCTCTCCTCGACCGCCATCGTGGTTCAGATGCTGGCCGAGAAAGGTCAGCTCCGCAGCCGAGCGGGCCGGGCCGGCTTCGCGATTCTGCTTTTCCAGGACATCGCCGTCATCCCGCTCCTGGCCTTGATGCCGTTGCTGTCTCCCGGCGGCGCCGGGGTGGCCAGCGGCGGGCCCGAAGGCTTTTTCTTCGCCGTCACCGCGATCACCGTGGTGATCATGGCCGGGCATTTTCTGATCAAGCCGTTCCTGAGATACGTGGTCTCAACCCGGATCAACGAGTTGTTCACCATCTCCGCCCTGTTCGTGGTGGTCGGCACCTCGGCGCTGATGGAAGTGGTCGGCCTATCCATGGCCCTGGGCGCCTTCCTGGCCGGGGTGGTCCTGTCCGAATCCGAATATCGTCACGCCCTGGTCGCCGATATCGAGCCCTTCAAGGGCCTGCTGATGGGCATGTTCTTCGTGGCGGTCGGCATGTCGGTTAATCTCGGCCTGCTCCTCGCCAGCCCGCTTACGGTGCTCGGGCTGACCGCCGGCCTCCTCCTGGTCAAGGCGATCTGGCTTTACGTCATCGGCCGGGCGGCGAAGCTCCCGCATTCGACTTCCGCGCGCCTTGCGCTGTCCCTGCCCCAGGGCGGTGAATTTGCTTTCGTGCTGTTTACCGCCGCCGTCGCCAACCAGGTGGTCGAACGTCCCTTCGCCGACCTGATGATTCTGGTGGTGACCCTCACCATGATCGCGACGCCACTGCTGCATCGCCTCAGCGACAAGCTCCCGGTGCGCGCCGGCGCCGGAGGGACCAGTCCCGACGCGACCCCCGAATTCGACAAGATCGAGGATGCCGAGAACCGCGTGATCATCGCCGGCTTCGGGCGGGTCGGGCAGATCATCGGACGTATCCTGCACACCCAGGGCATCGCGTTCACCGCCGTCGACTATGATTTTCAGCGCATCCGCGTCGTCCGACGTTTCGGCAACAAGATCTATTACGGCGACTTGACGAGGCTTTGGATCCTGCGGGCCGCCGGCGCCGATCAGGCCGAGGTCCTGGTCCTGGCCATGGATGACGTGGACGCCTCGGTGGCGCTGGTCGAACTGGTGCGGCGGCATTTTCCGCATGTCCGCATTTATGCGCGGGTCCGTGACCGCGATCACGCTTACAGATTGATCGAGCTCGGCGTCGACCGGGTGGTCCGCGAGACCTTCGCCGCCAGCCTGGAAATCGCCGTTCACGCCATGCAGGGCCTGGGTATCAGCGCCGTGCGCAGCCACGAGATCGTCCAGCGCTTCGAGGAGCATGACGAAGCCCTCCTGCACCATCAGGCCGAGCTACGCCACGATCCCGAGCAACTGCTCGAATCCGCCAAGGAAGCGGCCCTCCAACTGGAGACCCTATTCGAGCGGGACAAGGAAAAGGAAACGGACGGCGAGGAACCGGTGGTACCGGTGGTTTGAGGATGAATGGTGTTTCCGGAGAACCCGAAACCGTCTAGCGCTCCACCACCCAGCCTAGTCTGGTTCCACGAAACGCACGGGCGTTGGTTGGATCCGTCCATCCTTTGCCCATTCCGCGAGTTCTCGTTTCAGGATCTTGCCGCTCGCGGTTAGTGGGAAGTCGTCCATCTCAAGGAAGAACTCGGGCATGTCGTATTTGGAGAGGCCAAGCTCGTAGAGATGACGCAATGCCTCTTCCGACGCCGGCGCGCCCTCTCCGCCCGCGAGGATCGCCAGACAGACCCGTTCTCCCAGCCGCTCGTCGGGCACGGGAAAGGCGGCGGCCTTGGCGATGCCAGGGTGCTTGATCGCCAGATCCTCTATCTTCGCCGGAAAAATGTTGTGGCCGCCACGGATGATCATGTCCTTTAGCCGCCCGACAACGTGAAGATTCCCCCGGTCGTCCAGCATCCCGAGGTCACCGGACAGAAAGTCGCCCGCCGCGTTGAAGCTGTCCTCGGTCGCGGCCTGATTGTCGAAATAACCGAGCATCAGACAGCCGCCCATTCCGCCGATCTGGCCGATCACGCCGGCGGGAACCTCAAGATCCGGATTCTCCTGATCATAGATCCTGATGCCGTAGGCCTTGCCGCCGGTCCCACAAGTCGCGCAAACGGTCTCGGCGTCATCGTCGGGATGGGTGTATTGATGCGAGGAGTTCTCGCTCATCCCATAAATATTCTGCGGCCTGATGCCTTGGGCGAGAAACGCCTCGGCGGTGGCCGGTGGGATCGGCGAGCCGGCCATGTAGAACAGATTGACCGCCCCCATCTTGTCGATCCCCCGCGCCTTCTGCTCGGCCAGCATGTCCATCGCGTGGGTCGGCACCCCCATCACATAAGTCGCGCCGGTTTCAATGATCCAGTCGAGCTTGGAGACTCCACCGGGTGGATCATCAACGACCAACTCCATGCCCGCGACCATCGCCTGACCAACCGCCACCCAGGCGATGTGGTGGCTTAAAGGTGACAGGGTCAGAAGGATTGTCTGGTCATTGTGGTGCCAATCGGTCACGAGATCCCGGCAATTGGCCAATAACGTGTTGTCGGAATGCATCACCCCCTTCGGCGTGCCGGTGGTCCCCGAGGTGAAGGCGAGATAGGTCACTTTGTCGGGATTGCTCGCGACCTTCGGTCCTTGGGCCGCCTCCGCGTCGATACCAGGCATGTCGGAACCGCTATCGTGGCCGGAGGGCAGACGATAGACCTTGCGCAGCCGCGGGTTCACCTCAAGGGGACCGAAGACGTCCCGCGCCGCGGCATCGGCGCCATATCCTTCCTCCACGAAAATCGCGCTAGCGCGGATGCGCTCCACCAGACCGAGAATCTCCTCAACCGTGTAGTTTCGGTGCAACGAGGGATTGCAGACATAGCCATTGCGCGAACACGCCAGGAACGCCACCAGCGCCTCCAGCCGGTTCGACATCCAGAGCGATACGCGCTCACCCTCGCGAAGGCCGCTGGCGGCCATGTCGGCGGCCACCGCGTCGACCCAGGACTTGAGCGCTCGCCAGGTCAGTCGCCGCGCCCCGTCCCGAGCCGCCCAGGCATCGGGACGCGTCTCGGCATGCCCCGCCATCAACGTGTAGAAAGTATCCCTGGTCCAGACACCGGCTTCGTAGTAGCGCCGCGCGTCTTCCGGGTCATGTAGCGTTAGGAGACGACTCAACCCAAGATCCTCTCGTCGACACCCCTCGGGTCAATGTCCGAAGGTTTCATGATCCGGCGTCCGGCGCTCGCGGAACGAGGCGCCGAGTTCCTTGGATTCCTTGCTATCGAGATATTGGCGCAACAGCAGGTCATGGGCGACCCGCGCCAGGCCACCGACACCGCCATGGCGGGCGTTGAACGCGCCCTTGATCGCCGCCAACGCCACGGCGCCACGATCAGCGATGGTCAGCGCCATTTCGCGGGTCTCCTCCGCCAGCTTGTCATCCGGGACGACCTTGTTGATCATCCCGATCTCCAAGGCCTCGGCGGCGGAGAGACGCGGGTTCATGTACCACAGCTCCTTGGCCTTCTTCTTGCCGACCAAGTCCTCCAGATACCAGGTGCCGTAACCAGCGTCGAAAGAGCCCATCATTGGGCCGACTTGACGGAAAATCGCGCTTTCCTTGGCGATGGTAAGATCGCAACAGACCTGCAGCACGTTGCCGCCACCGACCGCGTAACCATTGACGCTGGCGATCACCGGCTTTTGCAACTTGTCGATCGCCTCGTACATTTCCAATGTCGGTAGCACGCCCGCATAGGTACGGGTGTCCTGCATCCCGTCCTTGCGCCCGCCGATGCAGAAGAACCGGTCGCCGGCCCCGGTGATCACCAGCACCCGGGTGCGAGTTTCCCGTCGCATCGCCTCGATACAGTCGCGCACCTCATGACAAGTAGTCTCGGTGAACATATTGCCGTCGTCGGGGCGGTTGAGAGTGATGGTGCCGACCGGCCCGTCCTCCTCGTACAGAATGGTCTCGTAACTCACGGGCGTGCTCCTCGGTGAAACGCGTTGTCAGCTCCGAAGATCGCCTCTCCCGCGGAATTGGGCAAGACCGACACGCGTTCCATCAGGTAGACGCGCTTTGATCACACCGCCAACCGCTCCAACTCGGTCAGCGCCATGCTCAAGTGATAAGGCGTGCTGGAGGGCATCCTTGTGTCGACCGCGGTCCAATCCGCGTTGAACCGTTCAACCCATGTGCCATCCTCGGCGAGATATCTTTCCAGCAACAGATCCAGCGCCCGCGTCGCGTCGATCGTCGTGGATGCGTCCGGGAAAACCAGAAGCGCCTTGATAAGCTCCAGCAACGGCCAGATCCGCTTGGTCGACAACAACACCGCTCCGGTGTTTCGGTCGATCTCGTCGAATATACCCGCCTGGCGACGGTCCCATCCAGTGCTCAGCCCTCGTTCCAGGATGGGCGCCGCCATCTCCCGGTGGACATCCTTCGCGAGTAGTCGACTTGACCAATCCAATAGCCAGGCCCACTCGAAATGATGTCCCGGCTCAACCCGATGACCATCGACCGGATGCGGCTCAAACCTGTCGTCCAAATATTCAAGCACCAAGTTCTCGCCGGGCGCGTGAAACCCGCGCTGGAACAGAGCCAGAAGCCGCTCCGCCAGGTCCCGATAGGTCGTCGAGCCACCTCCCTCCCCATTGGAAAGCGCCGCTTCGAGAAGATGCATATGCGGGTTCTGGGAGCGCCGGTCCGACGCCAGGTCCTCGAAATCGCGACTCATCCGGTCGCTGTAGGAACCGTCCGGGCGCTTAAAGCGTATCTCGAGGATTTCGCGGGAGCGTTCCATCCACGCCCCGGCCTCACCGCGCCCCATGGCCCGACCATAGGCGCCAAGACCAAACAGCGCGAAGGCATGGGCGTAGAGATCCTTATCGGAGCCGGACGGAGCCCCGTCGAGATCAACCATCTCGAGCCACCCGCCCTTTTCGTGATCCCAAAACCGCTCGATCATATAGGAATATATCCGGTCCGCATGGACGGCGAGGTCCGCGTCGCCGGTTCGCGCGGCCCAGATGGCGTAGACATAAAGCTGCCTGGCATGAACCATCACCCGTCGATACGGCGTGCCCGCGTCACCGCCACCGGGGCCTACATGCTCGATCAGGCCACCACGCTTCCAGTCCCAGCCCCGCTCGATCAGAAAGGGTAGCGTGCGGCCCACGAACCGTTCCTTGAACTCTCGGGTGCCGTCAATCAGACCACCGCGCGCCATCTCGTCTCGCCAAATGCATGAATTCAGTTGCCGGAAGGTACGGTAGTCCTTGCGCGCCCGCAACGTACCGCGCATTTTGCGCCCATTCGGCGGCAGGCCTTCCCCGGGAGACAGTTACAATGAGCAAAACCAGAATCGCACTCGCCGGAATGGGTGTGATCGGGCGCAAACACGCCGCCGCCATGGCGACAAGCGATACCGTGGAACTTACGGCGGTGGTTGACGCGGATCCCGCGACCGCCGAGCTCGCCAGCCGGCATGGCGCGGTTTTCCACACATCGCTGGACGCGCTTTTCGAACGAACCGAGGTTGATGGTGTCCTATTGGCGACACCGAACGCCCTGCACGCCAGCCAGGGAATCGCCTGCGTCGAACGCGGACTGCATATACTCGTCGAAAAACCTTTCGCCACCGATGTCGCCGAGGCACGGGCGCTGGTCGAGGCTGGACGCGCGGGGAGCATCCCGATTCTCGCCGGCCATTATCGCCGCTTCAACACCCAGGTAGAGCAAGCGCGCGAGATTCTCGGCTCCGGCGTCATTGGCGATCTGGTCGGCGTGTCAGCCATCTGGGCGATGAGGAAACACGACGAATACTACGACGTCGCCTGGCGGACCGAGCCCGGCGGCGGACCGATCCTCACCAATCTGATCCACGACGTGGATTGCCTAAGATGGCTCTGCGGCGAGATCGTCTCGGTCTCGGCTCAGTCATCCAGCAAGACACGTGGACACGCGGTGGAGGATACGGCGGCCATTACCTTGGGTTTCGAGTGCGGGGCGCTGGGCACGATCCTACTCTCCGACGCCGCGCCAAGCCCCTGGGCCTTCGAGGCCTCGACCAGCGAGAATCCGGATTTTCACCACATGGACGACTGTTGTTATCGCTTCATGGGGGACAAGGGCGCCTTCGACTTCCCCCTCGCCCGGATCTGGACCTATCCAGAGGGCGTGACACCGCGCTGGGACAACCCGATGGCGAAAACCCACAAACCGGTCGGCCCGGGCAATCCGCTCCTTGCCCAGGTGGAACATTTCGGACGCGTCATTCGGGGCGAGGAAACGCCGAGGACCAGCGCCACCGATGGCGCCCGCACCCTCGCCGCGACCCTGGCCGTCATAGAGGCCGCGCGGACCGGTCAAACGGTGACGCCCGCCCTTGTCGAGGACTAAACACGGAAATCCTTCGACCCATTTTTCTCGCTTAATCCGCGGATACCGCCCGTTTTCCCACGTTGGAAAATTCATCTTTTACGCCCTGGATCTGATCCTGGCTTTCAGTCACTCTGCGGCATCCACACACGCGAAACCGGAGTACGCGAGATGACCGGCGATATACTGAAAATCGGGTTCATCGGCCTTGGCAATGTCGGCGGCAAGCTCGCCGGCAGCATTCTGCGCAACGGCTATGAGCTTACGGTGCGAGACCTCGACCGCGCCGCCGCCCAGCCGTTTCTCGACAAGGGCGCGCATTGGGCCGACAGCCCGCGCGCCATGGCCGAGGCGTGTGACATGATTATAACCTGTCTGCCCAGCCCCGCGGCCTGTTCGGCGGTGATGGAAGCCGAGGACGGACTGATCGCCGGTCTCGGCGCCGGTAAGATCTGGGCCGAGATGTCGACCACCGACGAGAGCGAGGTTCGCCGCATCGCCGAACTTGTCCGGGCCAAGGGAGCCGAGGCGGTGGACTGCCCGGTATCCGGCGGCTGTCATCGGGCGGCGACCGGCAATATATCGATTTTCGCGGGGTGTACCCGCCCCACCTTCGAGCGTACCCTGCCGGTGTTGAAATCCATGGGCCGACGGATTCTGCATACCGGCGATATCGGTTCCGCCTCGACCTTGAAGGTGATGACCAACTACCTTGCCACGGCGAATCTGATCACCGTCTGCGAGGCCCTGACCACGGCCAAGGCCGCCGGCATGGATCTCAACACCACCTACGAGGCGATCAAGATCTCCTCCGGCACCTCCTTCGTGCACGAGACCGAGAGTCAGGTGATCCTTAACGGTTCACGTGACATCAACTTCACCATGGATCTCGTGTCCAAGGACATTGGCCTGTTCCAGGACATCGCCGAACGCGCCGGCGTGCCCCTGGAGGTCTCGCCCCTATTGATAGAAATCTTCAAGGACGGCGAGAAGCGTTACGGACCACGCGAGTGGTCGCCGAATATTATCAAGCGGCTGGAGGACGCCACCGGTCTCGACATCACCGCCCCCGGCTTTCCCGATGAAATGGTAGACGACGAACCCGAGGAGCCGGGCTACGAGGTTATTCCCACGGGTCTGTCGCGCGCGGCGGCTGTCTAGACAGGTTTCCTCGAACCACCGAAAGCTTCCCGGCTTATTGCCTCGACGTCATCCCGATCGCGTCGAGCACCGCGCGAGCGGCGGAAATCGACGCGGTCTCGTCGCCGGCGCGCAGTAACCGGGCGACTTCGTCCGCCGCCTTGATCTGCTCGGCCCTGGCGGTACCGTCATCCAACAAGCGGGTAACCGCCACGCCCAAGGCATCGGGCGTACATTCGCTCTGGATGAAGAGTGGCAGGATCTGGCGTTCCAGAATGCGATTGGTCAGGATCACCGAGTCCCGATTGACCAACAGGTGCCCGATCGGAACCGTCAAGGGATTGACCCTGTAAGCGACCACCGTCGGCACTCGCGCCAAGGACAATTCCAGGGTCACCGTCCCCGAGGTCGCCAGCGCGACATCACTGGTGGCGAAGGCATCCGCCTTATAGGCGACATCGCGCACCACGGAGACTGGCGTCGTCCAATCCGCGATACTCGTCTCGACGATATCCGCCACCACCGAGACGGTCGGAACGACGGCGTGAAGTTTTGGATATCGGGCCCTCAAACGTTCGACCGTGCGCCCGAAGACGGGCAACAATCGCTTGACCTCGCCCGGTCGCGAACCCGGCAATACCGCGATGACCGTTGCATCGCCGGGTATTCCGAACCGCCCTCTGAAGGCCGCGCCGTCGCCGAGGGGTTGATCGACCGCCGGGTGGCCGATGAAGGTAGTGGCCAGGCCGTGCCGCAGAAAATACGGGGGCTCGAACGGGAATAGAACCAGAAGATGGTCGAGGAACCTGGAAATCACCTTCGCGCGCCCCGGCCGCCAGGCCCAGACCGTCGGAGCGACCATATGGATGAGAGGGATTCTCTCGCCTCCCGCCTCGCGGCGTTTGCGCAAGCGCCGCGCCACGCGCATCGTGAAGGCCTTGGAGTCGATGGTAATCAAGGCGACCGGTCGGCTCCGAACCACGTCCTCCACCGTCTCGGCTACCCGACGGAGCAAACGCGGCGCGTGCGGCAGGATCTCGAACACCCCCATCACCGCCATTTCCGAGATCGGGAAGAGGCTATCCAGTCCCTCCTCGGCCATGCGGTCACCGCCGACGCCGACAAAGCGCGCGCGACCGCCGGTCAATTGCTTTAACCCGCGCATCAAACCGGCGCCGAGCACGTCACCAGAGGCCTCGCCGGCAATGATGTAAAAAAGTGGGCCGCCTTCTCCACTTTCGATCGTGGGCCCGCTCACGTCACGGCTCACGTGTCGACGCCGACCAGGAAGAGCCCGGCTTCCTCGGCCAACGCGCGCGCGCGATCAACTTCCAGGAGCAAGGTGGAACCGGCCTCGACCGCGATCCCGCGAAACCCCGCCGCGCTGGCGTTCAATACCGTATCCGGCCCCACCGTCGGCATGTCGGCGCGGCGTTCCTGACCGGGTTTGCTGATCTTAACGAGCACCGGGCCGGCACCCGCCCTCGCCAAAACGCCCGCGCGCTCAATCATCGCGTCCGTCCCCTCGATCGCCTCAACGGCAAGCACAAGACCTTCCTGGACCGCGATGCCTTGGCCGACATCGACCGGCCCTAGATGCTTGAGAACATCAATACCGCGCCGGATATCCGACCACGCGGGCGCATCCGGCTCCGCTCCGGCGATCGGCCCCGACCGCGCGAGGACACCGCCTAGAATTTGATCAACGCCAATCACCCTGAGACCGTCCGACTCAATCTCCGCGACGAGAACCGAGAGCAGTCCGTCATCCCCGAGCACCTTGCGGCCGGCGCGGAATAACAGCTTGGCGCCGCGGCCGTCGATATCCAAGGACGACAAGGTCGGACGCTTGATCGGGCCCGCCATGACCACATCCTCGACACCAGCGCCAAGCATGGCGTCCATGGTGTCCTGAATACGGCCCAGCCTGATCCAGACGTGATCAAGCCCCTCAACCGTCTCGCTCGGCGTGATCCCCTCGAAGGCGATCACGAATACACCGCCGCCGGCCTCAAGATGAGTATCGGCGAGCCGCCTGGGCAAGACGCCGCCGCCCGCGATGATGCCAAGCTTGCGGACGGCGTTAGTCGGCATCGTCCCTCGGCTGACAGATCGAGCGGCTGGAATCCTCGCGAATGAAGTCCACGATCTCCATGACCGCCGCCTGATCGCCCTCCGCCTCGGCGACCGCGTCGACGCGCTCCTGAAGGGTGCCGGTCGTGGCGAACATCGCCTTGTAGGCGCGCCTCAACCCGTCGATCTGTTCCCGTGTGAAGCCCCGGCGGCGCATGCCGATGATGTTGAGCCCAGCGAGCCGTGCCCTGTCACCTTTGACGGAGCCGTAGGGGATCACGTCATGCTCGACCCCGGTCATCCCGCCAACGATGGCGTGGGTGCCGATCCGCGCGAACTGGTGCACCGCCGACAACCCGCCCAAGATGGCGAAGGACCCGACCGTGACATGCCCGCCCAGTGTCGCGTTGTTCGCCAAGATCACATTGTCCCCAACGATACAGTCATGCGCCACATGGGCACCGACCATGAATAGCCCACCGTCCCCGACGGAGGTAAGCATGCCCCCACCCTCGGTGCCGGGGTTCATGGTTACATGCTCGCGGATCATGTTGCGCGCGCCGATCACGAGGCGCGAGGGCTCGCCGTGATATTTTAGATCCTGCGGTTGGGAACCGATGGAGGCGAAGGAAAAGATCTCCGTGGCATCGCCGATCTGGGTCCGCCCGGTGACCACGGCATGCGGATGGATCTTGACGCCGTCGCCGAGCACGACATCGGGACCGATCACCGCATAGGCGCCGACCCGAGTATCGGCGCCAAGCGTCGCGCCCTCCTCGATGATCGCGGTGGGATGAATGTTCTGGCTTGAAGAGGCGGATGACATCAGCTGTCCACGATCATGGCGGAAAACACGGCTTCGGCAACCAGGGCGCCATCGACACGCGCCTTGCCGGAGAATTTCCAGACCGGCCCGCGATTGCGTTGTTTTTCGACGTCGACCTCCAACTGATCCCCCGGCACCACGGGCTTGCGGAATCGGGCATTGTCGACGGTCATGAAGTAAACCAGCTTGCCCTCGGCTTCCTCGCCCAATGTCGCGACCACCAGGCACCCCGCGGTCTGAGCCATCGCCTCGATGATCAGCACGCCCGGCATCACCGGACGGTTCGGAAAATGGCCGTCGAAATGCGGTTCGTTCACCGAAACGTTCTTGAGTCCGATCGCGCGCTTGTCGAATTCAATCGATCTGATCTTATCGATCATCAGGAACGGATAGCGGTGCGGAATCAATTCCTTGATCCGGTTTACATCGATGTCCTCGATGTCGGGAACGCCCCGCGCGGTACTGTCCTCGGCCATTGCTAACTGTCCTCTTGATCACTCTTGTCAACGCGTCGCCCAAGCGCCTTGACCGCGGCGACCTGGCGACGAAACTCTCGCATCGGAACCGTCGGAGAGCCGCCCATGCGCGCGCCCGCCGGTATGGTCTTGGCGACGCCGGATTGCGCCGCGACCTGAGCGCCGGTCCCTATCGTGATGTGTCCGGCCACCCCGACCTGGCCGCCCAGAACCACATGATCTTCCAGTTTAGTGCTTCCCGCGATACCGACCTGGGCGACAATGATGCAGCCCTTGCCGATCTCGACATTGTGACCGATCTGCACAAGGTTATCGATCATGGTGCCCCGGCCAATCGTCGTGTCGGGTCCCGCGCCCCGGTCCACGGTGGTATTCGCGCCGACTTCAACATCGTCCTCGATGATCACACGGCCGAGTTGCGGCATCTTCAGCGGCCCGGAGGCATCGACCTCGAAGCCGAAACCGGGCTGTCCGATACGCGCGCCGGGATAGATCAAACAGCGCTCACCGATGTCACAATGCGAGAGCGATGCATTGGCGTCGATCCGTGTTCCAGAGCCGATCGTCACGCCCTTTCCGATAACCGCGTTCGGGCCGATCCAGACGCCGTCTCCGATTTCCACATCATCGCCAATAACGGCGCCCGCGTCGACGCGACAATCCCGACCTAGCGTCGCGCTCTCGGAGACGACGGCGCTTGGATGAATGCCGGGTTCGGTCATGTCATCGGGATGGAAAAGTCGCGACATGCGAGCAAAGTTGCGCCTAGGGCGGTCGGTGACCAGCAGGATCAGATCCGCCGGCGCCCGATCGACGAAGGCCTCCGCCACGAAACAGGCGGTGGCTTTGGTGTCCCCCAGCGCGGAAAGATAGCGCCGGTTCTCAAGAAATCCGAGTTCGCCCTTGACCGCCCTGTCCAGCGCGGCGACATCGGTGATTTCAAGCGATGGATCCGGGCAGTTCCGTAGTTCCGCGCCCGTCATCTCGGCGATTTCGGCGAGCCGGTACGGGCCGGCATATGGAAAGAACCGCCGGTCAGCCATGCGGTCGCTCCCTCACTGCTTCGCCGGCTCGAAAACCACGTCCACCTTGGAAATCTTCGCATTCAAACGCTTCAAGGCTTCTTGGGAGATTTCCAGCTTCTTCACCGCGATAACGATGGAACTCCGGAACAGCACGACGCCGGCCCCGGCCTCCTCGGCCAATTCCGCGACAACGTGAAACAGCTCTTTCTGGACTTTATCCATCGCCTGATCGAGCGCCCGCTTGAGCTGTTGATTGCCGGCCTGAGCCTCCAGTTGCGCCTGGCGGACCCGATTTTGCAGATCCCTTGCTCGTTGCTCGAACGCATCAGCGGTTATGACCGGTCGCTGCTGCGCCAGAGCCTGCTGCTCTTCGCGGAGTTGTTTTTCTATCGTCGCGAATTGCGCGCGATATTCCTCGCGCCGGGCGTCGACGGTCTTTCGGATGTTCTTTGCGGCTTCCGATTGCGATAGAACGCCGCGAAAGTCGATCACGGCAACCGCAACGGGTTCAAGTTTCGGAATCGCCTGAGCGTCAGCCGAGACACTACCGGAAAAGACCGCGACCATGACAAGGACGGCGGCCAGAATTCCGCGCCGAACATCCCGGAAATCGGTTCTGCTCCACACCGCCCGTCTAAAACCTCGTACCGAAACTGAAACGTAGGAATTCTGTTTCATCCCTATCCTCTTTCGACAATGCCGAGGTCAAATCAATCCGGATCAGACCAAACGCCGTAGACCAGCCCAGCCCCGCGCCCGCCGTGATGCGAATCGCGCTTGAATCGAATATATCCGATCCTTTGCTATCGATGTTCCACAAACTGCCGACATCGGTGAACACCGAAGCCTTGAAACCCAGATCGTCCGGCAGGCCGAGCGGAAACGAGAATTCCGCGGTCCCGACATAGAAAGTGTTCCCGCCGAGCGCGTCGTCCGTGTTGATATCGCGTGGACCAATGCCCGAGGTCGCGAAACCTCGGAATTGCTGGCCGCCGATGAAGAATCGTTCCGCGATTCCAATGTCCTGGCCCAGGCCGAGCACATGCCCTCCCTCGAACAGGAAGCTCAAAACCTTGTCCTCGAGGACCGGGATGTAATAGCCACTTCTCACGCGCGCCCGCGCCAGCCTGGTGTCTCCCCCGAGCCCCGCCAGATCGGTGGTCAAGCTAACCACATAACCCTCTGTCGGGTCATTGCGGTTGTCGCGTTTGTCATAGCTCAAGGTTTGGCTGATCTGCGAGACCGTCGTCTTACCTTCCTGGTCCCGGATAAAGCGCGAGGCGTCCGCCTTCACGTTGCGGATCTCGGTTTGTTTGTATTGATACCGTAGACTTTGACGAAGGTCCGGGGCCAGGGTATAGCCGAGGCGAAGCGCGCCGCCCGCCTTGCGTTCATCAAAGGAACTGTCATCCTGACGGTCTCGGGTGACTTGGAAAAGGTCAAAGCCGGCCGCCACATCCCGGTTCAGAAAATACGGTTCGGTAAAGCCGATATCGAACTCCTGACGCGTCGCGGACCCTTGGAAGCGAAAGCTTAGGTTCTGCCCCCGTCCCAACAGGTTACGCTCGCTGATGCCGATATCACCAAGGGCCCCGTCCAGCGACGAGAACCCAACACCAAGCGAAACCTGGCCGGTGGATTGTTCCTCGATAGCGACCTTGATGACTGTCTTATCCGGCGCGCTACCTTCGACATTGTTGATCTTGGCTGATTTGAAGAACCCGAGATTGCCGATACGACGACGCGACCGACGCAGCTTCGAGGTATTGAAGGCGTCGCCCTCGACCAGTTGAAACTCCCGTCGGACGACCTTGTCGAGAGTTCGCACATTCCCCTCGATATCAATTCGCTCAACGTAGACGCGAGCGCCCTCGGCCACCTGGAAGGTAAGGTCGATCATCCGGTCGTCGCGACGTTGATTGACCTTGGGCCTGATGTTGACGAACGCGTAACCGAGCGTTCCGATCTCGTCCGTCAATTTATCAATGGAATTGTCAACTTCGTTGGCGTCGTACCATTCGTCGGGGATCATCGTGACCAGGGGTAGTAAGGCCGCCTTGTCGACCCGCTTCAGGTTCACGTCGATATCAATTTCACCGACCCGGTAGCGCTCCCCCTCCTCAATCGTGAAGGTAACGACGAAATCCTCGCGATCCGGCGTCAGTTCCGCGACCGCCGACACCACCTTGAAATCGGCATAACCATTCTCGAGGTAGAAGCGCCGCAACAGCTCGCGGTCAAAACTAAGGCGGTCGGGGTCATAGGTATCCGTGGTGGTCAGCAAACGCCAGAACGCGTATTCCTTGGTCTGGATCACGTCCTTCAGATCAGAGTCCGAGAATTTTCGGTTCCCGATGAAGGAAAGACCGCGGATCCGATTGAGCGGTCCCTCGTCGATCTCAAAGACCAGGTCGACGCGGTTCTGTTCCAACTGAATGACCTTCGGCTGAATCTCCGTCGCGAATCGACCGCTCAGACGATAGACATCCAAGATCCTTTGAACGTCCTGCTGAACTTTCGTGCGGGTGAAGACCAACCGTGGCCGCAATTGAATTTCGCGCTGGAGATCCTCTGTTTCGATGCGGTTGTTGCCCTCGAACGCCACCCGGTTGATCACCGGGTTTTCGACCACCGCGACCACCAGCCGACCGCCCTCGCGACGCATGGTCACATCGGCGAACAACCCCGTTCCGAACAGTACCTTCAACGACCGGTCGAGGCGGTCCGGATCGAAAGTGTCTCCCGGCGCCACCAGCAGATAAGACTCAACGGTTTGCGGATCAATCCGCTGTGAGCCCGTCACCTCTATGGATTCAATGAGACCGCTTTGCGCCATCGCCGGCGTTGCCTGGAAAGAAATCAGTCCGGCAACGAGAGCGAGCGCCAGCAGCCCCCTTCGAGCCAATGGGAACGGGATGCCCCATCGAGCGGTCGCGAAAATCGATCTCATCATTTCTCGCGCCACGTCCCTAGCTGAACAACGAGCCGAAGAACTCGATAACCTTGAGTTGTACGATATCGTTCCAAGTCACGAATAGCATCAGCCCAATGACTAGGGTGAAACCCACCTTGAAGGCCCATTCCTGGATCCGTTCGCTCAACGGTCGCCCGAGTATCGCCTCCGCCAGATAAAACACAAGATGACCGCCATCCAAGACGGGAATGGGAAACAGATTAATCAGCCCGAGATTGATCGAAAGCAGAGCCGTGAACCAAATCGACGTCACCCAGCCGGCATCCGCGACGGTGCCCGAAAGTTGCGCGATCCTGAGCGGACCGCCCAATTCATCGGTGCCTCGGCTCCCGACGAACATCTGCCCCACGGCCTCTAGTGTTTGAAGCGTCATCGACCAGGTTTCGGAAGCGGCCATCGCGATCGACTTCAACGGGCCGTGCTTGACCATCTCGCCGGGAACACCCCGCACCCCCAGCCTGCCGTGAGAGGCGACGGTTCCGAGCGCGTTCTCGGCCACGACCGTGTCCGGCGTGATGATCAGGGTTATCAATCGGCGATCCCGTTCGATCACGAATTCAAGCGGAACCCCTGGGTTTTGCATCACGATCCGGCGCAAGTCATCGAACGCCGCGATCTCGGTCTCTCCGATCTGGACGATACGGTCATCCGGCAGAATGCCGGCGGTCTCGGCAGCGCTGTTCGCCGTAACCTCCGAGACCATCGGCGGCGCGTATCGTTGTCCGACGAACGTGTAGAGCCCCGCCAACAAGATTATCGCGAAAATAAAGTTCGCCGCCGGACCGGCCGCGACCACGGCCGAACGCTGTCCGAGACGCTTATGATGAAAGGAAACCGAACGCTCGTCGGCGCTCATCCGATCCAGGCCGTCACCGGGGGCGCTGGAGGCATCGGCGTCGCCGAACATCTTGACGTAACCGCCAAGCGGAATCGCGGAAAATCGCCAACGCGTGCCCGCTCGGTCATTCCAGCCGAAAAGTTCCGGGCCGAAGCCGACGGAAAACACCTCGACGCGCACGCCATTCCAGCGCGCGACCAGGTAATGGCCCATCTCATGGACGAAAACCAACGCCGTCAAAATCGCCAGGAACGGCAGCAGGTTGTCCTTAAGGATGATCAGTAGATCCATGGGTCTCCAGTATATTTCCGTGCCATTGCCGTTGTTTAGAGCGATGCCGCCGCGAAGGCAATCGCGTCCTTGCCCTCATTGTCGGGAATGAAGGACCGCCCGGCCACCCAGGCACGTGTCGCCCGTCGCGCCTCGGCGTCGAATTCCAGTACCTGGTCGATGGTTTCCGGCACCGGAACCGGCGCCGCCTCAAGCATCGCCTCGACGATCCGGGCGATGTCTAGAAAGCCGATCCGACCGGCCAAAAACTCCTCCACGGCGATCTCATTGGCGGCGTTCATCACCAACGGCGCGCCACCACCCGCGCGCAATGCCTCGCGGGCCAGGCGAAGCGCCGGGAACCGCTCCGGGTCGGGAGCTTGAAAGGTCAGTCGCGAGATCTCGGAGAGGTCGAGCCGCTTACCCGCGACCGCCATTCGATCCGGCCAGGCGAGAACATTGGCGATCGGCGTCGCCATATCAGGCGTTCCAAGTTGCGCCAGGACCGAGCCGTCATGATACGAGACCAAGCTGTGAACTATCGATTGGGGATGCACCAAGACGTCGATGCGATCCTCGGGCAGATCGAACAGATGATGCGCTTCAATGATTTCCAGGCCCTTGTTCATCATCGTCGCGGAATCGATGGAGATCTTGCGTCCCATGTCCCAATTGGGATGAGCCAAGGCCTCCTCTGGAGATTTCCCCGCCATTCCAGCCAAATCGAGTTCTCGGAACGGTCCACCGGAGGCGGTTAGAATGATCCGATCGATGCGCTCTCGATTGCGCTCCTCGAACACCTGAAAGATCGCGTTATGTTCGGAATCTGCGGGCAGAAGCGTCGCCCCCGCCCGGGCGACCTCGTCCAGCATCACCGAGCCGGCGGAGACCAGGCATTCCTTGTTCGCGAAAGCCACCGTCGCACCGCGCCGCACCGCCTCCATGGTCGGCGGCAGGCCCGCGACCCCGACGATTCCCGCCATGACCCACTCGGCCGAACGCCGCGCCGCTTCCAAAAGGGCCTCCGGCCCCGCCGCGACCTCAGTCGACAAGCCGGACAACGCCGCTTCAAGCTGCTTCAGATGGCGCGGCTCGGCGATCGCGACAAACTCAGGCTTAAATTGGGTCGCCTGTTCAGCCAGGAGCCGCCAGTTGGCACCGCCGGTCAAGGCCACGACACGGAAACGACCGGGCGCGCTCGCGAACAATCCGAGCGTGGTCTGACCGACCGAACCAGTCGATCCCAATACCGTTACCGTCTTCATTTCCGCGACCGCCCCACCTGCCATATCATTTGGATCCGGCGTTTTTCGCCGGTTTCAACGCAACCTACCATATAAGCGGGTTTTGTCCCGAGACCAGAACCATGGCGGCCATGACGGTGATCACCATCATGTGTCCGTCAAGCCGATCCAAAACTCCGCCATGCCCCGGAATAAGATTCCCCGAATCCTTTACATTGAAGCGTCGCTTGAAGGACGACTCCAGCAGGTCACCTATTTGACCGACAACAGCGATGACCGCGCCGAGGAGCACGAGCGTCGTCGGGTCCGCGCCCTCCACAAGCGCGCCGCAGACGCCACCCACCGCAGCGCTGGCGAACATACCTCCGAATAGCCCCGCCCAGGTCTTATTAGGGCTGATTCGAGGCGCCAGTTTCGCCCCCCCTATGGACCGACCGGCGATATAGGCGCCGGTATCCGTTGCCGCGACCGACGCGATCAGCCAGACCAGAAGGATGCAACCGGAAACTTCCTCTCCAGCGCGCAGGAAGGCCGCCGACAGGCTCGCGGTACAGGCCACCAACGGAGCGACGGCAACCCATGCCGGATTTTCACATTTTCGGGCCAACGCGGCGCCGAATACCAAGGCCGACGCCAACAACATCGCAAAACCTAGCAAGTCACCCTCAAGCCAAGGCGAAAGGCCCACGACAAGCGCACTCACAAGAGACGCGATCGACGCCACCGCTCGATCACCTTCCCGGCTAGCGATCCGGCTCCACTCCCAGGCCATGCAACACGCGAGGAAGGCCAAAAAAGCCGTGAAATAGACGCCCCCGAGCATCAGCAACCCCGTTGCCAAGGGCAGAATCACCAGGGTTGAAAGGATACGGAGCGCCAGATTTCTGGTAAGCCCGAAAAGTTTGTCGCCATCCTTCGGATGGGCGGCACCGTCAGTTCCCATGCCTAGACCGCTGAGCCGTAGCGGCGATTGCGACGACCAAATTCAGCGATTGCCTCGGCGAACTGATCACGAGAGAAGTCCGGCCAAAGCGTATCGAGGAACACAAACTCCGAATACGCGCATTCCCAGAGCATGAAGTTCGAAATGCGCTGCTCTCCGGATGTGCGTATCAGCAAATCCGGATCTGGAAGATCAACGGTTTCCAAACTGGCCCTGACGTCATCCTCTCCGACCGCCTCGACGCGCAAGGTTCCCGCTTGGACTTGCTCGGCGATGCGGCGCGCGGCGAGGGCGATCGCGCTACGTCCACCGTAGCTCAGCGCCAATGTCAGGTTCAAGGTCGTGTTGCTTCGGGTCAGTTGCTCGGATTGCTCAATCAACGAGACGATATCGACGTCAAGTCTCTCGCGTTCGCCGATTACGCGAATTCGCACACCCTTGGCATGCAGTTCCGCCATTTCCTTGGAAAGATACCGACGCAGTAAGCCCATCAGATCGGACACTTCACCCATGGGGCGGTTCCAGTTCTCCGACGAGAAGCCGAATAGGGTCAGATACTCAACGCCTAGTTCGATCGCCGCCTCGACGGTCTTCCGCACCGTCTCGGAGCCGTATTTATGGCCGACCGCGCGCGGCAGGCTCCGGGCCCGAGCCCAGCGCCCGTTCCCATCCATGATGATCGCGACGTGACGGGGGACGGTCGTCGATCCGTGTGCGATTTGCGGATCCATTCGCTAGACCTGCATAATCTCCGCTTCCTTCGCCGCCAGAGCCTCATCGATCTTGCCGACATGGGTGTCCGTCAGACTCTGGATTTCCTCTTCATAGAGGTGGCGATCGTCTTGGCCAATGTCGCCGTCCTTTTCCATTTTCTTAAGCGCGTCCATGCCGTCGCGACGGACGTTGCGCACCGCGATGCGCGCGCCCTCGGCGTATTTGGCGGCGATCTTGGAAAGCTCCCTGCGCCGCTCCTCCGACAGATCCGGCAGGGGGATACGCAGCAACTGGCCGTCGACTTGCGGGTTAAGTCCCAGATCCGATTCCCGAATGGCCTTCTCGGTTGCCTTGGCGTTGCCCTTGTCCCACACCTGAACCGAGAGCATGCGCGGCTCCGGAACGCTAATGGTCGCGACCTGATTGATCGGCATGGAGGCGCCATAGGCATCAACCATGATGGATTCCAGAAGCTGGGTCGACGCGCGTCCCGTGCGAAGCCCCATGAACTCCTTGGTCAACGCGTTGAGCGCGCCGTCCATCCTGCGTTCTATGTCGTCGAGGTCCGGTTCAGCCATCCGCTCTCTCCTCGGCAATTATGGTATATCGCCCGCGTCCGGCAATAACTTCGGCGAACGCGCCAGTATTGTGTATCGAAAAAACCAAAACCGGAATGCGATTCTCGCGTGCGAGCGAAATAGCCGACGCATCCATGACCTTTAAGTCACGAGAAAGAACATCCATGTAACTCAAGCGGTCGAATCGAACCGCATTCGGCACCTTCTCGGGGTCCGCGTCATAGACGCCGTCGACCTTGGTGGCCTTCAGCAACGCATCACAGCCCATCTCGGTCGCCCGGAGCGCGGCCGCGGTGTCGGTGGTAAAGAAGGGATTACCGGTGCCCGCGGCGAAGATCACCACGCGCTTTTTCTCCATGTGACGCACCGCCCGGCGGCGGATATAGGGTTCGCAGACGGCGGAGATCGGTAGCGCGGATTGCACCCGCGTCGGCACACCCAGGGTCTCGAGCGCGCTCTGCATCGCCAACGCGTTCATCACCGTGGCGAGCATGCCCATATAGTCGGCGGTGGCCCGTTCCATGCCGCCGGCGGCGACGGAGACACCGCGAAAGATGTTCCCGCCGCCGATAACGACGCACACCTCGGCGCCGGCTTCCACAACCGACCCGATCTCTCCGGCCACCCGGGCCACGACGTCGGGATCAAGACCGAAGCCTTGATCGCCCATCAAGGCCTCTCCCGAAATCTTCAGAAGCACCCGGGGATATTTAAGCGGCGGGGATTGGGGATCGGTATCACCGGTTGTCATTGCGCCGATCCCTTTTCCGTTTATCCCATCAACTGGCCGAGAGCATCAATTCCCGAGCGTCGCGGCGACCTCGGCCGCGAAATCGGCTTCCTCGCGCTCGATCCCCTCGCCCAGGTTGAAGCGCTTGAACCCGACCATCTCGATAGGCGCGCCGGCTTCCTTGGCTGCGTTCTCGATGACCTTGGCAACCTTGCTCTCGTTGTCGATGACGAAGGTCTGCTCCAGAAGGACAACCTCCTGATAGAACTTTTGCAAACGCCCCGTGACCATCTTTTCGATGATTTCCGGCGGACGACCAGAGGCCTTCGCTTGATCCACAAGGATAGACTTCTCGCGTTCGACCTCGGCCGGGTCGAGATCATCGACACTCAGGCTTTTCGGCGCGGTCGCCGCGACATGCATCGCCAGTTGCTTTCCCAGGGCCTCCAGCGTCGCGGCGTCGGCGCTGGACTTCAAGCCAACGAGAACGCCGATCTTGCCAATGCCCGGCGCAACGGCGTTGTGGATGTAGGGAACCACGACACCACCGTCCACATCCAGTCGGATGGCACGGCGCACCGACATATTCTCGCCGATCGTCGCGATGTTGTGGGTCAGTTGCTCCTCGACATTGCGGTCAGTGCCCGGATAGGGCTTACCCTTCAACGCATCCAGGTCATCACCGGTCTCTAGCGCCATCGCCGCGAGGGTGGAGGCAAAGCTCTGGAAATCGGCGTTGCGGGAAACGAAATCGGTTTCCGAGTTCACCTCGATAAGCGCGCCACTGCCCTCGCCCGTCGCGACGGCGACCACGCCCTCCGCGGCGACCCGACCGGCCTTCTTGGCGGCGGCGGAGAGTCCCTTCTTGCGCAGCCAGTCAACCGCGGCTTCGATATCACCCTCGGTCTCTCCCAAGGCCTTCTTGCAATCCATCATGCCGGCGCCGGTCTTCTCGCGCAGGGTCTTAACCATTTGAGCGGTAATCGCAGCCATTGTATTTCCTCGTCAGTCCTCGGCGCTCTTCACTGGGCATGAAAAGCGGCGTTTTCCGAGCCGGATGAAAGCACCGGCTCTTTCGATAAACGACGGCGGCTGCCCATGTCAGCCGCCGTCCTTGTTTCCAGCCCGACCGCGTTCGTCGAGCCGTGAATGGTTCGCGCCCTTGATCGGGCGCGGGCGGTCAAGCGGTCGCCGTGGGCTCTTCCGTGGCCGGCGCGGCTTCGGCCGGAGCCTCGGTCGCGGGCGCCTCGACCGGGGCCTCCGGAGCGGCTTCGGCCTCGGCCTCGGTCGCGAGGGCCGGCTCGACAGGGACCTCCTCGGAAGCGCCGATATCGGCGCCGGAGGCAACCATCTCGGCCTGCAAGCCGGTCAGAACCGCGTTACCGACCAAATCACAGTAGAGCGCGATGGCGCGCATGGCGTCGTCGTTGCCGGGAACCGGGAACTCGATACCCTCGGGGTCGCAATTGCTGTCCAGGATAGCGACGACCGGAATTCCCAGCTTATTGGCTTCCTGAATAGCCAACTGTTCCTTGTTGGTATCGATGATGAACAGGATATCGGGCAGGCCGCCCATCTCCTTGATACCCCCCAGCGCGCGTTCCAACTTGTCACGCTCGCGGGTCAGGTTCAGCAGTTCCTTCTTGGTCAGCCCCTGGGTATCCGACGCCAACCGCTCGTCCAGGTCCTTAAGACGCTTGATCGAGATCGAGATCGTCTTCCAGTTGGTCAGCATGCCGCCCAACCACCGGTGATTGACGAAGTACTGCCCGGTCTTCTTGGCGGTCTCGGCGATGGTCTCGGCGGCCTGGCGCTTGGTGCCGACCATCAGAACCCGGCCTCCGGAAGCGGTAACCTCGCGCACGGCGTTAAGCGCGCGGTGCAGCAAGGGAACGGATTGGCGCAGGTCGATGATGTGGGTGTTGTTGCGGTCCCCATAGATATAGGGGGCCATTTTGGGGTTCCAGCGCCGGGTGTGGTGACCGAAATGGACTCCAGCCTCAAGCAGCTGGCGCATGGTGAACGACATGGAAGCGGACATTCTTACCTTCTCCGGTTATGCCTCCACGAGCGCCGCCCTCCACACCTGCGGAGAGCACCGGAGCGCGGGCGACCAGGGCTCTGACCGTCGGCGCATGCTCGTGTGCGTGATTTACGGGCCGGTAGATACCGGCGCCCTCGTCAAAATGCAAGTCCCGAGTGCGTGTCCCAGCTCGAGATTATTCGGCCGGATTGCGTAGCCGGAAGTCCGGCGCGTTTACTCGGCCGCCAATTGGCCCGCGCCCCCGGCGCCGGCCTCGACCACGCCGATCATCGCGTCACGCCCGACCATGGCCGCGAGTTCGTCCTCGCTCATCCCCTCTGTTCCCTCGGGGCGCATGGGCAGAACGAAGTAACGCATATCGGCGGTCGAATCGTGCACTCTCACCTCGCGGTTTTCGGCGATCTCCGTACCGAACTCCCGCAGGACCGTCCGAGGCTCGCGCACCACGCGGGATCGATAGGCCCTGCTCTTGTACCAATCCGGCGGCAGTCCGAGGATCCAGCGCGGGTAGCAGGAACATAGGGTGCAGACCACGACGTTGTGCACCTCGGGCGTGTTTTCCAGCACGATCAGGTGCATCGGGCCGATATCGTGACCAATCTCGGCGATCGCCTGTTTCGGGCTCTCGATCAGACGCTTCTTGTAATCCGGGTCGACCCAGGCGCGGGCGACGATGCGCGCGCCGTTGGCCGGCGTGCGGGCATCCATATGCTCGATCTGGCGATGCACCTGCTCGGCGGTGATCAGCCCCTTTTCGATCAACAACTCGCGCACCGCGGTTTCCATGACCTTGTAATAGGTCATCGTGTCGTCCTGATCCGGGCGATGCGGGTGGTGATGATCAGGATCGTAGGGATTCAGATGGTCGTGGTCGTGATGGTGGTCGTGATGATGACCATGATCATGGGTATCGGATGGACCGCTCATGCCGCGTTCTCCCGCTCGGCCGGCTCAAGCCAGAATTCATAGATTTCGATCTCGATATGGTCTTCCGCCGCTCCATCATAGCCGGACCAGACATCGGCTTGGCGGAAGCGAACCCGATAGAGCATCGATTTCGGGCCATAGCGCCGACCAAAGGCGAGTTCCTCGGGGTTGCCGAATTCCCCACAGATCCGTTCGATGGTTCCGACACATCCACGAATATAGTGGGGCGTGCGCACATGGGTCGGTGGTGTCGGGGGAAACGCCGCCCGCACCTTGACCTTGTCTCCGACGGAGTACCGAGCCATCAGCCGACCTCCGACGCCTCGGCCTCGATGGCCGACATCTTGGTCGCCAATTCGTCGGCGGTGATCACGCCCTCGTCCAGAAGCGTGTTGGTCACCGAGGCGATCCAGCGCTCGTAATAGGTCATGTTCTCATACGCGTCGGGCGGCAAGGCCTCGATGCCCTTGCGCAATTGGTCGACGGTCATGATCTGAAGCTTGTTGGTCAGCAACATCATCATCGCGTCGATGCGTTTTTCCCAGAGCGCGTAATCGTGCTCGTCCCGGTTGATCTCGCCACCGTCGAGACCGCCCATGTCGTGGTTACCACGTGCCGTGAAGTTCCTATCCATGACCCGATGATGCCATTGTTCAGCGCTTTTGTCACCGGCTTGCGGTCAGCTCCGCGACCCCCGGACTATGCCTCATGCGGGATTTCCACCGGTTGCTCCCAGCGGATTTGGACAGGTTCACGCGAAACGTTCCCGCGCCCGGGCGAGAACCGGTGCCAGCCGGTGCTCCCATGTGTGGTGATCCGTGTAGTATCCAAGCATCGCATCGCGATCCCGCGCGCCCGCGTCGAGGATGCCCAGAAAAGTATCGGCGTCCCGCGACACATCATCGCGCGCGGGGTCAATAAATCCGACAAACCCATGAGCCTCGGCGTCCCCCGCGAGAAATGTTGACCGCGTCGTCAACACCGCGGCCCCCCGGCTCATCGCGTAGAAGACGCGCTCGTGGCCGCCGTTTGGGAAGCTGGGAACTACATTGACGAGGATTTTGGCTCGGCTCATCAAGTCGACACATTGCCTGAACGAGCGATAACCAAAAGATGTGACCGCCTGACCAGGCCGCAGGGTGCCATCGGCGATATTCCCAACAATCGTCACCTTTCGGTTCGCCAGGGACGAGAGAACCTTCACCCGGCTTGTGTTGCTGAGGTAGAGTTCCAGATGACCCGCCACTAGCGCGATATCTTGAACAGTGTAGGCGCCGCCAAGGTCCATCGCGATCCGGCGAACGGTCTGGAAGGGCGTAAGGCGCTGGTCGGTTCGGCCATGGGCGGCGATAAACAACTCTACAAGCCGGCGGTTTTCTCCGAGTAGGCGTGAGGCCTGCACCGACGGGGGATCGATCTTCGCCACGTTGCCGATGAACAGTATGTCGATGTCTCTTCGCGAAATCGCGGGCCCCGCGATCGCTGGTGGCCCGGCATGGGGATGGAAGATGAAGCTTGGCCGGTCATAGCCCATGAATTCGATTAGTTCGAGGAATGACCGGTCAATATAGCCGATCATCGCGTCCGCTGGCCATTTTCGAAGCCGGTCGGTGAAGTGCAATGGGGTGTCGGTCAGGAAAGTAAAGCAGATGAAGGTGCCGGGCCGTTCCTGGTTGGCCCGCGCCACCAGGCCGATCGTCACGACCCTTCCATTGATATCGATGAGCAATCCCCCGTCGGGGGACTTTGTCAGCCAATCCAGCAGACGCGGCATTTCGCGCGGCAACCTGTCGCCGGACCGGTATTGCATATTGGCGACGTCAAGCCCTAGCCTCCGCAAGGCACGTCCGATATCCTGGGTCATGACGGCGACCGATCCGGTCTGTAGATCGGGCACACAGTTCAGTGCTCGCATTGTCCTGCTGTCCCCCGGCGCCTTCGTCTCACCGTTCCCACCGCGTAGCCGACGGTCGAATCTCGATCCGGTCCGCCCTACGGACGGTGCCACATGATCGACGGATCCCGACCACTGGTCAGGGCGCCCAGGCCGCGTCCGGGTCCATCGGATAGACGGGCCGCGGCAGGTAACGCCAATCGAAGTTCGCCAGATTCGGCGATGTCAGTCCCGGCACATCGACCTCGAGAATGCGTTCCGGCGGGAACAGGTGCTGGAATCCGGCGCGGAAATGCCCACGCGATTTTACCAAGATCGACCGGCAAGCGGCGGGATCGATGCCGAAGGCCGAGATGAAATCCGAGGATCGGCATTGCTGACGCTTGGAAATGCAGATGACGGTGACGCCTCCGAGGTCCAGCACCACCGAGGGTCCGATATCCACGGTCGTGCCGGCGACCATGCCGTAATGCGCGACAAAACGCCCCTCGTGCAGCGAGACCACCCGCGCCTCCACCGTCAAGGAATCCGAGAATGCGTTGTCCTCCTCGGCGTTGAGGGTGAGCTCGATCGTCGCGCCTTCGCCCGCGGCCTCGGCCGCCCTCACCGCGGCTCGGTCATAGAACACCGAGAGTACGCAGCCTTGCACACCGGCATCCAGCAGCGCGCTTAGAATGTAGGTGGTGTTTCCGCGCCCGCCGCCGCCGGGATTATCGGCTGGGTCGGCGAAAAGCAACGGCTCCAGGGACGCGTCCTCGCCCACCGCCTTGGCGCGGGCGACCGCGTCCTCCAAGGAGATCATCGCGGGTTGGTAACGTTCGCGATCCGCCCAGGCCGCCTCGGCGAGATCCAGGGTGATCCGTTTGGCAAGCGCCGCGTCGCCCCTTGTATGGGTGATCACCGTCATCCCGTTCTTCGGCGTGTCGCCGAATGCGAATCCCGAAAGAATGGTGACGTTCATCACCCCGCCCGGGCCATCCGGGTCGACTTTCGTCTGACCGAGGCGGATCAGGTCCCCGTAGGGATGACCCTCGGCGGTAAGTTGGGTGACCGAGGGCGCGACCAACGGCAGACGGACGCGGTACTTCTCGGGGCGGGTGCCGGCGAACATCTCCAGCATCGCCCGCGCCGCCTCCTCGCCGCGCTCGGCCATGTCCACATGCGGATTGGTCCTGTAACCGATCATCATGTCGGTCGCGTCCATCATCACTTCGGACACATTGGCGTGCAGATCCAGGGTCGCGATGACCGGCACATCGGGCCCGACAATGCCACGCAGCAGGGCGAACATGTCCCCATCCGGATCGTGGGTATGGGTCGCGACCGCCGCGCCGTGCTGACAGATATAGACGCCGTCGACCGCTCCGGCGGCTTCTAGATCGTGCCTAAGCTCCGCCAGATATTCCTTGAAGAACCCCTCCTCGACCGGCCCCGCCGGTGTCGAACCGACGACCAGCGCCGGCACGTCGACCCAGCCATCGCTTCCGCCGAAAGCCTCGTCCATGACCCGATAGAATCCCTTCACTCCAAGATGGAGCGACGGCGCGTCTAGCCGCGCCTGATGGGTGATCTCGGCGCCGCGGAAATACATGTTTTCCTCGAAGTCGACGCGGGAGCAAGTCGGCGCGAAGCGGTTGCTCTCAAGGTTGAATCCGCAGATCGCGATACGTTTCGGGTCGGCCAAGGTTTTCTCCTCCAGGCACGGGCGTGGCGTCAAAACAGGGCGTTCATATCGGGCGGCAGAGCGCTCGGGTTTCGGCGTCGATATGACGATGACAATTCGCCTTGAACATACGGCAAAGATCGTTGAAACGCTCGCGGTCTTCCTCGGGCACGGGGAGCTTCATGACTTTCTTTAGGCTCACGCCGAAGCGAAATTCCGCGACCTCCTTTTCCTGACCGTGGCATTGGCCGATATCGCTGTTGACGTAGATCGTCCAGCCGACGAATCCGATAAGGACCACCACGCCGATAAGCAGCATCGCCCGTGGCCAGGTCGGCACGCGCGGCGCGTCAAAATCTCGGATGGGGCGAACGGGTTTTCGCATGACGGATCAGGGGACGGAAAAAAGAGAGGACGGTTTCGCGTCGATGGTGGCGTGACAGCGCCGCCGGAATCAACATAATCCTCGCTCGACCACCGTCTCGCCGACAGGAAAACGGCATGCCCCTGACCATTCGCGCCTACGAAGCCGAGGACGCGCGGGCCACCGCGAGGCTATTTCACGAAACCGTGCGCGACGCGGCGGGAGCCGGATATACCGCCGCCCAGCGCCGGGCATGGTCGCCCGCGGTCCCGGATCTCGCGCCCTGGCATGAGCGTCTCGCCGGCGCCACGACGATGCTGGCCGAGGGCGGAGACGGTCTCGTGGGCTTCATGTCTCTCGGGAACGACGGCTATCTCGATCTGGCCTTCGTGCGCGCGGACAAACTCGGCGCCGGAGTCGCCAAGGCACTTTACGACAGCCTCCTGGATCGGGCCCGCGCCATGGGATTGAAGACGCTGACCACGGATGCCAGCCATCTGGCCCGGCGATTCCTCCACCGCCAAGGTTGGCGCGTGACGCGGGAACAAACGCAGTCGCGCCGTGGGGAATCGCTGGCGAACTACCGCATGGCGCTTGATCTGGATTGAACGCATCGCGCCGCGGCGAGGGCCAAGGCCTTGCATTCCCTCCCCCGCCTCGCTATCCCGCCGGGATGGCGCATTACGACAAACAGTTCTATGACGAAATCCGAGAGACCTCGCGCCACGCCGCGCGCACCATCGCGCCCATGGTGCTGGACCTGGTCGGCCCGATCTCATCGGTCGTCGATATCGGTTGCGGCAACGCGATCTGGCTGTCGGTCTGGCGGGAACTAGGGGCCACCCGGACCCTCGGTATCGACGGAGAGCACGTTGATCGGAGCATGCTGGAAATCCCGGCCGACGATTTCATCGCCATGGATTTGAGCCGACCGCTACCGGCGTTGGAGCGCCACGATCTGGCGATGACCTTGGAAGTCGTGGAGCATCTTCAACCCGAGCGGGCCGAGAGCATCGTCGAGGAGCTGATCGCGCTGGCCCCGGTGGTCCTGTTCTCCGCCGCGACCCCGGGACAACTCGGCGACGGCCATATCAATCTGGAATGGCAGGACGTCTGGGCCGAGCGTTTCGAACGGCGGGGTTACCGGACCATCGATGCGATCCGCTCGCGGGTCTGGCGGGATCTGTCGATAAGCTGGTGGTATCAGCAGAATGTTCTGATTTTCGCGTCCGCCGAGGCTCTCGCCGCCAATCCCAAGTTGCGGGAACGGGCCGACGCCACCGATCGCGAGCGAATTTCGGTCATTCATCCTCGCCAGTACATGTTGCTGTTCGAGCTTACGCGGAAAGCCTATCGGGAACGCGCCGCGCTATCCAATGAAGTGGCCACTCTGCGTCAACGGATCGCCGCGTTTACCGACAACGACGAAAGCGACTAAATATCCGCGATCTTTTCCCAGCGCAGGACGCGATGTTGGATCACGCCGTTGATCTCCCTGGGCGGCGGACGAAGGACCATGAGATCGCCGTCGAAACTCACCTGGCGCACCTGATCGGTGCCGAAGCGCGCCGGGTCGGAGCAGGCATCAACCCTGGTAACAAGCGTTTTGCCGTCGAAGGTATAATTGCCGCAATAGGACGTGTAGTCGCGGGCTTCTCCCTCGGGGATATCGACGCGGCCGTCACACAGGACCGCGACCATTCGCCCGTCGGCATTCAATGTCACCCGCCCCATCGCCTTCTCGCCGCCATAGGGCGGGGCCATCGGCTCTCCCGCGTCGGTGGTCGCGACACCATCCACCAGCCTCCACGTCCCGACGATATCCCGCATGTGGCTAACCTTTCTTGATGTCACGCTTCTTGATGTCACGCTTTGATGTCACGCCTAGATATCACGAACATCCACGATCCCCGGCAGGGACTTCACCGCCGATCGGATGCGCGCGTCAATCTGATAGGACTCAGGCAGCGGGATGTCGATCTCCTGTAGCGGAGTCTGCACGACCAGCTTAACCTGCCCACGCCCTCGACCGTGCTGCGAGAGCACGGTTTTCAACTGGCTGACGGTACCCACGTCCTTGAGATAGACCTTCAGCCCCTTGGCCGCCTGCTGCATGGCGCCGTCCAAGGCCTGAATCCGGCTCGCGATCAATCTGACCGAGCCTTCCTCCACCTTCGCGTCGACGCGGACCAGGAGGGGCTCGGCACTGTCCAGCAGGGCGCGGGCCTCGGCCAGCACCTCGGAGAAAACGGTGATCTCGAACACGCCGGAGCGGTCGCTCATCTGCACGAAGGCGTATTTGTTACCGCGCTGGTTGGTCCGAACGCGGCTGGCGCCGACGATACCAGCCAGGTTAATCCGGCCGGTCCCTCCCTTGGCCGCCAATGTGGCGGCGACACCCGTGGACTCAACCACGCCTACCCGCTCCAGCGCCCGGCCATAGGCGTCCAGCGGATGGGCGGAGAGATAGAAGCCGATGGCGTCGAACTCATGCTGAAGCCGGTCCATCGCCGACCAATCATGACGCGCCGGCAGGTTGATTTGAACCTCGTTCGCGGCGTCGTCCCCGCCGAACAGGTTCACCTGATCCGAGGCGCGTTCCTCGGCGGCGACGGTGGCGTGACGCAGGACGACATCGGCGCCGTCAAACAGCCGGGCGCGGTTTTTCTCCAGACTATCCATGGCACCGGAACGAACGAGGTTCTCGAGGCTCCGCTTGTTGACCGACCGGCTGTCGATCCGGGTCGCGAAGTCCGCCAGCGAGGCATAGGGACCATTCTGGGAACGCTCACCGACCATGGCGACCATCGCGGGGCCACCGACATTCTTGATAGCCGCCAGCGCGTAGCGCACCGCCAGTTCTCCGTCCGGAAGTTTCTCGACCAGAAAGTCGCGCCCGGAATTGTTGACGTCCGGCGGCAGCAGGGTGATCCCCTGGGACTGTAGCTCCTGACGAAAGACGTTCAGTTTGTCGGTGTTCCCCATGTCATAGGTCATTGAGGCGGCGAGAAACTCCACCGGATAATTCGCCTTCATGTAGGCCGTGTGATAGGCGACGAGCGCATAAGCCGCCGCGTGGCTCTTGTTGAAACCATATCCGGCGAAAGCCGCGATGGTATCGAAGATCGACGAGGCCTTGGCTTCGTCTACTCCCTGTTCGACGCTACCCTTCACGAAGGTTTCACGCTGCGCGTCCATCTCGGCCTTGATCTTCTTGCCCATGGCCCGGCGCAGCAGATCAGCGCCGCCGAGGGTATAGCCCGCCAAAACCTGGGCGGACTGCTGGACCTGCTCCTGGTAGATCATGATCCCGAAGGTTTCGGCCAATACCGGCTCAAGCTTGGGATGCATGTAATCGACGATCTCCTCGCCGTGCTTGCGCGAGATATAGCTCGGGATGTTCGCCATCGGTCCGGGGCGATACAGCGCGACCAGCGCGATGATGTCCTCGAAACGGTCGGGTTTCATGCGGCGCAGCACGTCGCGCATGCCGGAACTTTCAAGCTGGAACACCCCGGTACTGTCGGCCCGGCTGATCATCTCATAGGTCTTGGCGTCGTCCAGCGGCACCGCCTGGAGATCAATGGTGATGCCACGATCCGCGACCATCTCGACCGCCCTCTGGAGAACCGACAGGGTTTTCAATCCCAGAAAGTCAAACTTCACAAGCCCGGCGGGTTCCACCCATTTCATGTTGAATTGGGTCGCCGGCATTTCGGAACGGGGATCGCGATAGAGCGGAACCAGTTCCTTGAGCGGCCGGTCACCGATCACCACGCCCGCGGCATGGGTCGAAGCGTTGCGGTACAGGCCCTCAAGCTTGAGCCCGATGGTGATCAAGGTGCGAACCGCCTCGTCTTCGTCGCGCTGGCGGCGCAATTCCGGCTCGCTCTCGATCGCCTCGCCGAGAGTTACCGGATTGGCCGGGTTGTTGGGCACCAGCTTGCAAATCCGGTCGACTTGGCCGTACGGCATCTCGAGGACCCGACCGACATCGCGTAGGACCACGCGGGCCTGCAGCTTGCCGAAGGTGATGATCTGGGCCACCCGGTCGCGACCGTATTTACGCTGAACATATTCGATCACCTCGCCCCGGCGATCCTGACAGAAGTCGATATCGAAATCCGGCATCGACACGCGTTCTGGATTGAGAAAACGCTCGAACAGCAAGCCCCAACGCAAGGGATCGAGATCGGTGATCAACAGCGCCCAGGCCACCACCGAGCCGGCGCCGGAACCACGCCCGGGCCCGACCGGAATGCCCTGTGCCTTGGCCCATTGGATGAAATCCGCGACGATCAGGAAGTAACCCGGAAAGCCCATCTGGTTGATGACGCCGAGTTCCATGGCCAGGCGCTCTCGATAAATCACCGCCGCCTCGGCGCGGGCCGCCTCGTCCATGTCCTCGGTGTAAACGTGACGCTCCAACCGCCCTTCCAGGCCTTTTTCGGCCATCACCCGCAACTCGTCGGCCTCGTCGCGCCCCTCGCCGGTGGTGAAGGCCGGCAGGATCGGGTCCAGGGTGGTCGGCATGAAACTACAGCGTTGGGCGATCACCAGGGTGTTGTCCGCCGCTTCCGGCAGGTCGGCGAACAGCTCTCGCATCTCCTCGGCGGACTTGAAGCGATGGTGCGGCGTGACCTGACGGCGCTTGGGATTGCTGATCGTCGTCGACTCGGCGATGCAGAGCAGCACGTCATGCGCCTCGTACATATCCTCGCCGGCGAAGTGGCAATCATTGGTCGCCACCAACGGTATCTCGAGCTTGTAGGCGAAATCGACGAGATCCGGCTCGATGCGCCTCTCACTCTCGATGAAGTGACGCTGTAGCTCAATATACAAGCGGTCCCCGAAAAGCCGGTGCAGATCCAACAGCATGGCTTCGGCGTCGGCTTTTCGATCCTCCAGCAGCAAGCGCCCGACCGCGCCGCCGGTACCCGCGGTCAACGCGATCAGGCCCGCCGTTTTACCCTCCATGTCGGCCATGCTGATCTGCGGCGCCTCGGAGCCATCCCCCTCGATAAAGGCCTGACTGACCAGATCCAGAAGATTGCGGTATCCGGCATCATTCTGTGCGATCAGAACCAGGTGGTCGGGCGCCTGGGCGATATGGCTGGTGCCGCCTACGACCCGTAGCCGTCCGGCGTCGTCGCTCGCGCCGCGACGGATATTGATGGTCGCGCCGACGATCGGCTGCACGCCTCCCTTGGCGGCGGTGACGGAGAACTCCAACGCGCCGAAGAGATTGCCGCTATCGCAGACCGCGACGGCGGGCATCCGCGCGTCCTGGCACAGGCCGACCAGTTCCTTCACCTTGATCGCCCCCTCGGCGAGGGAATAGGCGGTGCGGGTGGTCAAGTGGACGAAATCGGCGTGCGACATGGCGGGTTCTCCCAATCACCAGGATAATGCCATGAACCGTGAACTTGGTCAGCGGGAACAGGTCGCGAACGAACGCACTATGTTGGCATTGGAACCAGACTTATCCACAGTATCTTGTGGATGATTTCAAGGACGGGGACGGGGACGGGGGCGGGGGCGGGGGCGAGGGCGAGGGCGATCGCGGTCGAGGTCCAGAGACGCTAGTGGAGCGGAACCAGCTTTCCACCCTCTAGGGTCACGATCCGGTCCATCCGGCGCGCGAGATCCAGATTGTGGGTGGCGACCAACGCGGCGATCCTGGTCGCCTCGACAATGCGCCGGAGTTGCCCAAACACTTCCGAGGAAGTTTGCGGATCCAGATTCCCGGTCGGCTCGTCGGCCAGCATGACCGCCGGAACATTGGCGATCGCCCGCACGATGGCGACCCGCTGTTGCTCTCCCCCCGACAGTCGGGCCGGGCGATGATCGACACGGTCGGCGAGCCCTACCAGATCCAGCAACTGACGTGCCCGGTCCATCGCCTCACCCTTGTCAAGCCCGGCGATCATTTGCGGGACCATGACATTTTCAAGCGCCGTGAATTCCGGCAGCAGATGGTGGGACTGATAGACAAAGCCGATGCCGTCGCGCCGAATTCGCGTGCGTTGGGCATCCGAAAGCGGGCCGCAATCCCTACCCTCGAACAGCACCTGGCCCTCGGTCGGCTGTTCCAACAAGCCGGCAATATGCAGAAGCGTCGACTTGCCGGAACCCGACGGCCCCACCAGGGCGACCATCTCGCCGCGCTCGATGCGGAAATCAACGCCGCTCAGGATCTCGAGGTCCTCGACCGCCTGGTGATAGCGGCGCACCACGCCCCGCAATTCCAGGGCCGCGTGTTGCCGGGCGCCGCCGGCGACGATCTCCTCCAGATCCAGTTGTCCGTCCCCGGTTTCAGCCATGACGAAGCGCCTCGACCGGATCGGTGCGCGATGCCCGCCAGGACGGATAGATCGACGCGGCGAACGACAGGAACAAGGCCATGGCGATCACCAACACCACTTCCAGCGAATCAACCTCGGCGGGCAGGGTCGAAAGGAAATAGATCTCGGCGCTGAACAGCTCGGCGCCGGTGAAGTTCTGCAACCACTGGCGGATCGATTCGATGTTCCAGCAGAACACCAAGCCAAGAAGCGATCCGAACACCGTCCCGATCACCCCGACGCTCGCCCCGGACATGAAGAAGATGCGCGTGATCATGCCCTGGGAGGCCCCCATGGTCCGCATGATCGCGATCGAGGAACGTTTATCGTTCACCATCATCATCATCGAGGAAATGATGTTGAAGGCCGCAACCAGGATGATCAGGGTAAGGATCAGGAACATAACGTTGCGCTCGACCTGTAGCGCATTGAAAAAGCTGGAATTCTTTTGCTTCCAATCCACCGCGTAGCGACCCGCGCCGACAACCAGGGCCAGGGGTTCGCGGATCGTGTCGACCTGGTCCGGATGCCCGACCATGATCTCGACCGCGTTGACCGTGTCGCCGCTCTTGAAGAACAACTGCGCCTGATCGAGCGGCATGTAGATGAAGCTGTTGTCGTATTCAAACATCCCGACATTGAACAGCGCGACGACCGTGAAGGCCCGCATCCTGGGCACGCTTCCGAAGGCGGTCGGCGTGCTGGCGGGGGAAATCAGGGTGATCTTGTCGCCGACCCGGGCGCCGAGCTGCGCCGCGAGACGCGAGCCGACGACGATCGAGGGGCCGCCGGCGAAATTCTCCAGGGAACCCGCGATGACATTGTCGGGGATGACGCGGCGGGCCATCAGATCCGGCGCTCGCAGCCCCCGGACAAGCGCGCCGGTGGCCGCGCCGTTGACCATCGCCATAACCTGCCCTTGCAATTGTGGGGTCACGGACAGCACGCCCGGGATCTCGCCGATTCTGACCGCGAGCTGATCATAACCGGTCATCGGCGCGCTGGCGCCATGCACCGTGGCGTGCCCGTTCAGTCCCAGGATTCTGGTCAGAAGCTCGGTGCGAAAGCCGTTCATCACCGACATGACGATGATCAGCGTCGCCACCCCCAGGCCAATGCCCAGGAGCGAGAACCAGGCGATCACCGAAATGAAGCCCTCCTGGCGGCGGGAGCGCAGATAGCGCAGTGCCACGAGCCGCTCGAAGGATCCGAACACCGCTTTCTCCCATCTTGGTTATCGAGGGCTAGCCCGAAAAGCGGTTAAGCACCGCTTCCGGCGACATTTCCTCGGTCTCGCCCGTCCGCCGGTTCTTCACCTCGACGACGCCGTTCTTTACCCCACGCGGGCCGGCGATCACCTGCCAGGGCAGGCCAATCAGATCCATGTCCGCGAGCTTGGCGCCGGTCCGCTCGTCGCGGTCGTCGTACAGGCACTCAACGCCGGCATTGTTGAAGCCTCGGTACAGGTCCTCGCAAACCCCGGTGCAGGCATCGTCGCCGACCTTGATGTTCACCAGCCCCACCCGGAAAGGCGCCACGGATTCCGGCCAGATGATCCCCCGATCGTCATGGCTCGCCTCGATGATCCCTCCGACCAGACGGGAGACGCCGACGCCGTAGGAGCCGCTGTGAACCGGCACATCCTTACCGTCCGGCCCGGTCACCCGCGCGTTCAAGGGTTCTGAATACTTGGTGCCGAAATAGAAGATATGGCCGACCTCGATGCCCCGCGTGGTGATCAAGTCACCCTCGGGAACCGGACAGCTCGCGGGGTCATGCTTCTCGTCGGTCGCCGCATAGCGAGACAGGAAGGAATCGACGACCGGCTGGAGGTCCCCGTTGATATCGATATCCTGGGATAGCACGTCGACCTCGAGCCAATCCTTGTGGCAATAGACCTCGCTCTCGCCGGTTTCCGCGAGGATCACGAATTCATGGCTCATATCGCCGCCGATCGGCCCGCTATCGGCCGCCATCGGGATCGCCCGCAGGCCCATCCGCGCATATGTCTTCAGATAGGCCACGAACATCTTGTTGTAGGCCTTGACCGCGCCCGCGTAGTCCACGTCGAAGGAATAGGCGTCCTTCATCAGGAACTCGCGCCCGCGCATGATACCGAATCTGGGACGCACCTCATCGCGGAATTTCCACTGAATGTGATAGAGGTTGAGCGGTAACGCGCGATAGCTCTTCACATGAGTGCGGAAGATGTCGGTGATCAACTCTTCATTGGTCGGCCCATAGAGCATATCCCGCTCATGCCGATCCTGAATCCGAAGCATCTCCTTGCCGTAATCGTCATAGCGCCCACTCTCGCGCCAGAGATCGGCGGACTGGATCGTCGGCATCAGGACTTCCTGGGCGCCGGCGGCGTCCTGTTCCTCGCGGACGATCTGCTCGATCTTGCGCAGCACCCGATAGCCCATGGGCAGCCAGGAATATATGCCGGCGCTGGCCTGCTGAATCATCCCGGCGCGTAGCATGTAACGGTGCGAGACGATCTGCGCCTCCTTGGGCGTGTCGCGCAATGTCGGGATCAGATAGTTGGAAAGCCGCATGGGCGTCCTCGCTCGGTAAAAGGAATTCTCGGGATCCAGGCCCTGAAACGAGCGGACTTTAGGGTTTGGACCCCGCGCTGTCCAAATGAATCACGACAACACGAACAGCGATCTTCTCGCGCTCGCTACCATCCAATCATGACGGAAAAAAGGCCCGCGCGCCAAAGACGAATCTCAAAGCGGTGGCAGGGCGCCGCGGAGATTGTAGTTCAGCAGGCCGACCCAGAATCGCTCCAACTGACCATAAGCGGCACTGGCGTCCCGCAACGCGCCCCGGTTTATATTGGCTTGCTCCAGGGAATCGGCGTGACGGTCGAACATGTCGGAGATCTGGCCGCATAGCTCCAGCCCCTTATCCGACAGACGCACCCGGATCGACCGGCGATCATGGGTCGAGCGCTCCTGGATAAGATAGTTGTTCTCGACCATCTTGCGCACGTTATAGGAG
The DNA here is from genome assembly GCA_038118725.1 of Alphaproteobacteria bacterium. Classification (GTDB taxonomy): domain Bacteria; phylum Pseudomonadota; class Alphaproteobacteria; order Thalassobaculales; family Thalassobaculaceae; genus JADHLJ01. Next base: position 47,253 of record JAYOIK010000014.1, read on the forward strand.
ACATTCGAACCAAGGTAATAGCCGCGGTTAGTCAGCTCTCCCACGGTCACTTCATCGTCACCGATATTGAACAGGATCAGCGCCTGGATGTTGTTGATATCCTCGGTACCACGCCGATCAAGCTCGGTTTTCACGACTTCGAGAAATTGACGGTGCAGCCGGTTGATCAATTTGATCGCTTCCAGATACTCCTCGCGTGTCGATTGAGACGCGGGCGCGGTGTCTGTGGAGGAATCAGCCATGGATCCTAGATTACTTGATCAATGTACGTTCGGAAACCTAACGTTTGCATTTACCGTGGATTCGCTGGGCAACGCAACTTAATTACCGTGGATCATTCGGTAAATCCCGGAAAAGTCCAACGGTCCGTTACCGTCCTCGCAGAACTTCTCGTACATTTTCAAGGCATGCGCGCCAAGTTGCGCGTCATGACCGGTCGAGCGCGCGGCATCCTGGGCGAGGTTCATGTCCTTGGCCATCATCGCGGCGGTGAAACCGGCCTGATAGTCCCGGTTCGCGGGCGAGGCGGGGACCGGCCCCGGCACCGGCAGATAGCTGGTCATGGCCCAGCACTGACTGGAGGATGTCGAGGTCACGTTGAATAGTTTTTGAGCGTTCAGGCCGAGTTTCTCGGCCATGGAGAAGCTCTCGCAGACCGCGACCATCGAGATTCCGAGAATCATGTTGTTGCAGATCTTGGCGGCCTGCCCGTTCCCCGGACCGCCGGTATGGACGATATTCTTGCCCATCGCGTCGAGGAAGGGCTTGGCCCGCGCGAAGGCCGAATCGGCGCCGCCGACCATGAAGGTCAAGGTTCCCGCCTCGGCGCCGCCGGTACCACCCGAGACCGGAGCGTCGACCATCTCGAAACCCGCCTCGCGGGCATTAGCCTCGACCGCCCGCGCCGAGTCGACATCGATGGTCGAGCAATCGATCAACAAGGCCCCCGCCGGCGCGCCGGTGATGATCCAGGAGCCGTAGACATCACGCACATGCCGTCCCTCCGGGAGCATGGTGATCACCACCTCGGCACCGGGCAGGGTTTCGCTCGCCGAGCCACAAGCCGCGCCTCCCGCCTCGCCAAAGGCCTCGACGGCGCTGGAGACCAGATCAAAGCCCGCGACCTCGTGCCCGGCGGCGAGAAGGTTCTTGGCCATCGGCAATCCCATGTTGCCGAGCCCGATGAATGCGATGCGCGCCATGACGGCTCTCCCTATAGTCGTGTCTCGTTCGTGCCGCTTCGAGGCGGGTTTCAGTCAAAAGTCAGTTCGCGCCAGGGCACCGGCTCAAAATAGCCCGCGACCGCCGCTTCGGAAACATCTTCCAGACGAGAAGGCTTCCAGTCGGGCTTGTGATCCTTGTCGACCAGGAGCGCCCGCACCCCCTCGGGGAAATCATTGGCGCGCGCGAAATGCTGCGACATCCGGTACTCCATGGTCATGGTCTCACCGAAAGTCGTGGCGCGCCCGCCCCGGCGGATTTGTTCCAAGGTTACCTTCAGGCTTGTCGGCGATTTCGAGGCCAGGGTCTCCAACGCGTGGGACGCGAACTCCGAGCCAGAGGCCTCGAGCCGCGCGATGATCTCCTCCATGGTGTCGGCGGAGAAACAATGGTCGATCTCGGCCCGCGCGGCCGCGGTCGGCGCCTCGCCTCCGTCAATGACATAGCCGTCCAGGACCGCCTTGACCGCGCCGAGAGCATCGCCGGACAGATCCGCCGCGTGCAGCTTGGTTTCGATCTCCTCCAGATTGTCAGACGAGACCACATGGGTGGAGATACCCAGTTGCTCGCAATCCCCGACGGTTACCGGCACACCGGTCAACGCGAGATAGGTGCCGGTCTCTCCAGGCAGGCGCGAGAGGAACCAGGCACCGCCGACATCGGGAAACAGGCCGATCGTCGTCTCGGGCATGCCGACCCGGGTACGCTCGGTCGCCACGCGAAACGAGCCATGCACCGACAGGCCGACCCCGCCGCCCATGCAGACCCGGTCGATCAGCGCGATATAAGGCTTGGCGCTGGTGTGGATCTGATGGTTGAGGATGTATTCCTCGTAGAAGAATTCCTGGGCCAGTTCCGGATTGGTATCGCCCTCGTACTCGACGATCGACTGGCGCACGGCCCGCACGTCGCCGCCGGCGCAGAAGGCGCGATCCCCGGCGCCCTTGATGACCACCGCCTTGATCGCGTCATCGGCCATCCAGGCGGTAAACCGGGTGCGCATCTCGGCGATCATGTTCATCGTCAGCGCGTTCAGGGTGTGCGGGCGGTTGAGGGTGATCGTGCCGATCCCGTCGGCTTCGTCGAACAGAACTTCAGGCTCCATGAACGCTACTCGCTTTCGTTTCCTTGATTTTCCGACCGTCGAGGCATGGCAAGCGCGGCCACTCCATCTCTGGCGGGACTTCGATGAGACGCCGTCCTAACCGAAAACCGGCTTGACCGCGTCGTCCTCGCGCAAGCGGGGACCTCTAGCAGGTTGGGTGAAACAGGCACAACCGACATTTTGAAGCAAAGGTCCCAGCTTACGCGAGGACGACCAGTCATGAGAGAGGACGGAACCATGTTTCACAAGCCCGCCTCCAAGAAACAGCCCCCTCAATCCCGCAACAATTGCCGCGAGATGATCACCCGCATGATCTCGTTCGTGCCTTCCAGGATCTGATGCACCCTGAGGTCTCGGACCAGTCGCTCCAACGGAAAGTCCTTCAGGTACCCGTAGCCCCCGTGAATCTGCAGCGCCTCGTTGCAGATCGCCGAGCCGATATCGGTGGCCATCCGCTTGGCCATGGCGCAGTGCATTGTCGCTTGCGGGTCGCGGCGCTCGAGACTGTCGGCGGCGCGGTGGATCATCAGACGGGCGGCATCCAGCTCCGTCGCCATGTCCGCCAGCTTAAATTGTATGGCCTGAAAATCCGCGATCGACTTGCCGAACTGCTTGCGCTCCTTGGCATAGCTCGTCGCCGCCTCCAGCGCCGCGCGCGCGCCGCCGATCGAGCAGGCGCCGATATTGATCCGCCCGCCGTCAAGTCCGGCCATGGCGATCTTGAAGCCGTCCCCCCCGGCCCCGACCAGGTTTTCCGCCGGCACCCGGCAATCCTCGAAATTCACCATCGCGGTATGCTGGCTGTTCCAACCGAGCTTACGCTCCTTGGCGCCGAAGGAGAGGCCCGGCGTCCCCGCCTCGACCAGCACGCAGGACACCCCACGCGGCCCCTCGTCCCCGGTCCTGCACATCACGGCATAGACATCCGATGTCGGCCCGCCCGAGATGAAGGCCTTGGAGCCGTTCAGCACATAGTGGCTATTGCCGTCCTTGACCGCCTTGGTCTTGAGAGAGGCCGCGTCGGAGCCGGCCCCCGGCTCGGTCAGGCAATAACTGGCCATCGCCTCCATGGTCGTCAGCTTGGGCAGAAACCGCTCGCGAATCTCGGCATTGCCGAAGCGGTCGATCATCCAGGCGACCATGTTGTGGATCGAAAGATAGGCCGCGGTCGACGGACAGGCGGCGGCAAGTTCCTCGAACACGACCGCCGCCTCAAGCCGCCCAAGCCCCGAGCCGCCGACCTCCTCGGACACATAGATCCCCGCCAGCCCAAGCTCCGCGGCCATGCGGAGTTCATCAACCGGAAAGATCTCCTCGGCGTCCCAGCGCGCGGCGTTGGGCGCGAAATGATCGGCGGCGAAACCCCGCGCCATATCCTGGATCGCCGCCTGTTCCTCGGAGAGTTGAAAATCCATGATGTAGAGCCTCGTCGAACCGCCGTCGTTAGAGCGGCGCGATCATAGAAGGCACTGGGGGGGAGTCAATGTGACGGGGCGTATCCCGCCTCCTCTCTCCGTCGTCCCTCCCCACTTCTCTCGTCATCCCGCGTCAAGCGCGGGATGGCGGAGGAAGAGAACGAGACGACTAAAAAAGTCGGACGTTGGACGCTCCCTCAAGTCCCCAAACGCGCGCCGATTTCCAGCGGGTTTTCGGCCAGGAACTCCGCCGCCTTCACCTTGCCGCCCTTGCCCAGGCGCACGCGCTTGACCCTGATACCGCCGAGGCCGGCGTTGATGGTGAAGCTTTCGTCGTCCACCGCGCAGATCCGGCCCAGACGGCCGGAACCGGCGGCGGGTTCGCAGTCGAAGATCTGCAAGGTCTCGCCGTTCAAGGCCGTCCAGGCGCCCGGCGAGGGGTTGCAGCCGCGGATCAGGTTGTAGACCTCTCCGGCCGAGCGCTCCCAGTCGATCTTGGCGTTCTTGGCGCGGCACCAGCTTTCGTAGGTCGCCTTGGACTCGTCCTGTAGTAGGCGCGGGGCCTTGCCGTCGCGGACCAGATCGATGGATTCCAGCACCGCCTCGACGCCGAGCGGGAAGATCTTCTCGAAATAGACCGTGCCGAGCGTGTCGTCCGGACCGATCTCGACCTCCTTCTGCAGTAGCACCTCGCCCTCGTCGAGGCCGTCATCGGGCCAGAAGATCGTCAAGCCGGTCTTCTTGGCGCCCCAGATGATCGGCCAGTTGATTGAGCTCGGCCCCCGGTGCAGCGGCAGCAACGAGGGGTGGAAACAGATGGTGCCGTGTTTCGGAATATCCCGCGCCGCCTCGGGCACGAAGATGGTCACGAAGGCCAGGACCATGAAATCCGCGTCCCAGGACTTGAGCTCGGCGAGCACGTCCTCGTCCTTGTAGTTGTCCGGCTGGCGTACCTCGACGCCGTGATCCAGCGCCGCCTGCTTGATCGGATCGAAGGGCCGGCCCTCGACATCCGGGGCCGTATAGACCGCGACCACCTCGTCGACGCCCTTTTCGATGATCGCGTCCAGGCATGCCTTGCCGAAAGCCTGTTGTCCGTTGATGACGATGCGCATGGCCTGCCTCTCCCAATCAAATCCAAATCCAAATCCACCCGACCGCGACGTCGAGTCACTTTCCTCGCGCGGTCCACAGGCTTAGTATATTTTCAGACCGTTCAACAAATGGAAAGGCCGCGCAATGCCCTTTAACGGCAAGGTTCGTGACGCCGCGCGACCGGCCCCAATCCAGGCCGGCCCCGCCTTCCCCACCACCCGCATGCGCCGCAACCGCCGCACCGACTGGTCGCGGCGCCTGACGCAAGAGAACGTCCTCACCCCGGCGGACTTCATCTGGCCGATCTTCGTGCGCGAGGGCGACAACCTGCGCGAGCCGGTCGAGGCGATGCCCGGCGTGGCGCGCTACTCGTGCGACACGGTCGCCGACGCGGTGGGCGAGGCCAAGGATCTCGGCATTCCCGTGGTCGCGATCTTCCCCTTCATCGAACCGGACCTGAAGGACGCCGGTGGCTCGATCTCGACCCAGGAAGACAATCTGGTCTGCCGCGCGATCCGGGCGATCAAGGCCGCGCATCCGGATATCGGCGTTCAGTGCGACGTGGCGCTGGACCCGTTCACCAGCCACGGGCATGACGGCGTGCTGGACGAAAACGGCGAGATCCTCAACGACGATACCGTCGACGTGCTCTGCCATCAGGCGCTGATCCAGGCCGAGGCCGGCTGCGACGTGATCTCGCCCTCGGACATGATGGACGGCCGGATCGGCGCGGTTCGCCACGCGCTAGACGAGCATGGCTTCGGTCATGTCCAGATCCTCGCCTATTCAGCCAAATACGCCTCGGCCTTCTATGGGCCGTTTCGCGAGGCGGTGGGTTCGGCCTCGACCCTGGGCACCGCGAGCAAGGCGACCTATCAGATGAACCCCGCCAATACCGACGAGGCCTTGCGCGAGGTCGCGCTGGATATCGCCGAGGGCGCGGATATGGTGATGGTCAAGCCCGGCATGCCCTATCTGGACGTGATCCGGCGTGTGAAGGACAAGTTCGGCATGCCGACTTACGGCTATCAGGTCTCGGGCGAATATTCGATGATCCAGGCGGGCGCGCTGAACGGTTGGATCGACGGCGAGAGGTGCATGATGGAGAGCCTGATGGCCTTCAAGCGCGCCGGGGCCAACGGGGTGTTGAGTTACTTCTCGGTCGAGGCCGCCAAACTGCTGAAACGCGGATGACGACGCCTCGCTACGAACGGCTCGGCGGCACTTTCGCGGCGCGGGTCACTGGCCTCGACATCACAAAGCCCTTGGGCTCCGAGACGATCACCGCCCTGGACGCGGCGATGGCCGAGCACGCGGTGCTGATCTTCGAGCGCACGGGTCTCGACGAGGATGGCCTGCATCGCTTCGCGACGTCCTTCGGCGAATTGGACATCGGCTTCAAGCGCGTTTCCCGGGCTCCTACCCGGTTCAAGCATGAAGAAACCCTCGATATGTCGAATGTCGGCGCCGATGGCGCGGTCGTGGCGGCGGATCATCGCAAGATCGTCGGCAACATCGCCAATCAGCTCTGGCATACCGACAGTTCCTTCCAGAAACCGGCGGCGAAATACTCCTTCCTCCTATCGGTGGTGACCACTAGCTGGGGCGGCGAGACCGAGTTCGTCGACATGCGGGCGGCCTATGATCGTTTGTCGCCGAGCATGAAGGAACGGCTGGCCGATCTGATCGCCGAACATGACGCCCTGCACTCCCGGCTATCTCTCGGCGACACCCATTACGACGAGGCCCAACGCACAACCTTTCCGCCGGTCGACTGGCCGATCGTGCGGCATCACCCGGATACCGGCGTGCCCTATCTCTATATCGGCGCGCACGCCCATCAAATCTACGGCATGACCGTACCCGAGGCCCGGATGCTGTTGATGGATCTGCTTGAAGACGCCACTCGAGCAGACCTTGTTTATCGCCACGCGTGGAACGTCGGGGATCTAGTGGTTTGGGACAACCGAACAACCCTGCACCGGGGCCGGGCCTTCGATCTGTCGGAGCGCCGGGAATTGAAGCGGGTCTCAACCCTGGACGAGGCCGACGCTGCCTAGCCATCGCCGCGTTCCATTCCGGGGAATCACGCGGGTCCTGACAGTTGGCTCGTCCTGTTGATTTTTTGCCGCAACTTTTCCTGTTAATTCGTTGTTCTCTTTTAGAGTCGGCCTTGTTATAGTCCGCCCTGGGAAAAAATTGCCTAGTACCTCTTTACGGGGGTTCGAGGAATATGTATAAAATTTTACATAAATTCTTGAAGCCCCTCGGCCGCGGCATCCCGCGCCGAGACATAATGGAAGACCACGCGGTCGCGAGCATGCTCCAAAAAGCACTCGCCGGGGAGACATCAAGATGAATCCTTTCGCCAATCTTATCCGAAATCTGGGCCCGGTTCGGGTCGCCGCCTTGGTCGCGACGGGTATCGCGGTCCTAGGTTTCTTCATTTTCCTGAGTTCACGGCTGACCTCCGGCGGCACCGCCCTGCTCTATGGCGATCTCGACCCGGCGGATAGCGGGCAGATCGTTCAGGTTCTGGAATCCCAGAAGATCCCCTACGACGTGAAAGCCAACGGCACGCAGATCTTCGTGCCGGGCGATCAAGTCCTGCAACTGCGGGTCTCCCTCGCCGAGCAAGGCCTACCGGGGGGTGGCTCGGTCGGCTATGAGATCTTCGACGAAAATCAGGGCATCGGAACAACCGGTTTCGTGCAGAACGTGAATCTGGTCCGGGCGCTGGAGGGAGAGCTCTCCCGCACGATCAGCGCCATGCGCAACGTCCGTGGCGCGCGCATTCACCTGGTCATGCCTCGACGCGAGCTTTTCAGCCGCGAGCGCCAGGAGGCCAGCGCCTCGGTGGTTCTCCAGGTCCAGGGCTCGGGCCGGCTCGGCAAGGAACAGGTTTCCGCGATCCAACATCTGGTCGCGGCCGCGGTGCCCAATCTGAGCCCCGATCAGATCTCCATCCTGGATGATCGCGGCCAGCTACTGGCCCGCGGCGAGGGCGAGGGCGAGTCCTCGACGGCGGCCAGCACCGCCGAGGACATGCGGCTCGGCTTCGAGAACCGTATGCGTCAATCCGTCGTTGAATTGCTGGAGCGCACGGTCGGCCTGAACCGGGTGCGCGCCGAGGTTACCGCCGATATCGACTATGACCGCATCGTCGAGAACGCCGAGATCTTCGATCCCGACAGCCAGGTCGCGCGCTCGACTCAAACGGTCCAGGAAAACGAAAGCAGCAGCGAAAACGAAGACCAGAGCACGGTCACGGTGCAGAACAACCTGCCGGAAACCGATGCCGCCGCCGCCGGGACCGGCAACTCGGCCTCGAACCAGGTGACCCGGAGCGAGGAGACGGTCAACTTCGAGATCACCAAGACGATCCGCAACCGCGTCAAGGAATCCGGCGAGATCAAGCGGCTTTCCGTCGCGGTCCTGGTCGACGGCGTCTATGTGGAGAACGCCGACGGCGACATGGTATGGCAGCCGCGCAAGGCCGAGGAACTTCAACAGCTCGAAACCCTCGTGAAGTCGGCGGTCGGTTTCGACGGCAAGCGCGGCGACACGGTGGAAATCGTCAACATGCAATTCGTCAAGCTGGAACCGCTTGAATTCGATGACGGCTCCCTGGTGTTCGGCATTTCCAAGGAGGAGTTCCTGCAACTCGCCGAGGTGCTGGTGCTCGCTGTGGTCGGACTTCTTGTGATCCTGCTGGTAGTTCGCCCGGTTCTGACACGCCTGTTCGAGTCGATGCCGACGGCGCTCGCCTCCACCCCGTCCAGCGCCGCCGCGCTCGCCGCCGGCGAAGGCGCCGCGGTCGCCCAGCTGACCGGGCCCGGCGCGACCGCCGACATGGCCGAACTTCTCGAGGATGAAGCCGAGGAAAGCCTGCTCGACCAGATGATCGACATCAATCAGGTCGAGGGCCGCGTCCGCGCCAGCTCGCTCAAGAAGATCGGCGAGATCGTGGACAAACACCCGGAGGAAGCCGTGGCGATCATCCGCAACTGGATGTACCAGGGAGCCGGTGGCGGCGCGCCATGATGATCGCTCACACCGCCTTTAAGGCCGACTGACCCCGCATTCGTCGCGCAACCTTCGGAGACTCACCCGCTCCCATGCAAAAGTTCATGTTCAACCAGATGTTCGACGAGGAGATCATCGAGCGCCAACGCCAGGAAGAGGCGGAGCGGCTCGAGGCGGAGCGCATCGCCGAGGAAAACGCGCCGCCGACCTTCACCGTAGAGGAAATGGAAGCCGCCAAGCTGGTGGCGCATCAACAGGGCATGCAAGAGGGCAAGGTCGAGGCGATGGCCTCGATTGAACAGCAGGCCAATCTGACGCTTGATCTCGTGCTCCGGCAGATCGGCGACCTTCTGACCCAATACAAGAACTGGACCCAGGAGGTTCACCACGACTCCATCAGCATGGCGGTCGCCATCATGCGCAAGCTCGCCCCGGAATTGCTGCGCGGCTCGGAGCTCCCGCAAGTCGAGCATATCGTGAACGAAGCCTTTCAATTCCTGACGGACCAGCCGAAGGTCATGATCCGCGTGGCCAGCGATCTGGAGGCTCCGCTAAGCGAGAAAGTCCATCTCATGGCCTCGCGCGTCGGCTACGAGGGCCAGGTCGTTCTGACCGGCGATCCCGAATTGGAACTCACGGATTGCCGCATTTCCTGGCACGCCGGCGCGGTGGAGCGCTCCCTGGACGAAACCTGGATGTTGATCGACGAAATGGTCGACCGGGTTCTGCGCGGATTGCCGGCACGCGATCATCCCGAGCCGATTCCAGTCGAGGACGAGACGGAAACCGGAGACGAAGAGACCGAAGGCGAGGATGACGCCGAAGCTAGCGGCGCGGCCGAATCCAAGGGTGAGGAGACCGATGGCGCCGCGGAGGCCGCGACCGAGGAATCCACCGAAACCGCGGCACGGGCCGATGATGGCGCTGATCCGATCGTGACGGAAACCGAGATAGGCGCGGCTGATTTATCCGACGCGACGCCGGATGCCTCGCTGGAAGCCCCTACCGAACAAGGCGATGCCGAGATCCTCGCGCCTCAATCCAACACCCGAGAAATCGATCAACCCGAGGCCCGTCGGGCGCTCGCATCCGAGGAGTAGACCATGGCTGACGACAATGATCTGAATTTGGCCGATCTCGATGGCGACGAGCCCTTGGAGGTTGAAGAGGACGAAGATGTCGAGGAAATGTTCGCCGACGACGCGAGCAATCAGATCACCGCGCGCGAGTTGGAAGCGGTCTACGACATCCCGGTCCAGGTTTCCGCGGTCCTCGGCAAGCAGACCATGCAGGTCAGCCAACTCCTGAAACTTGGACGCGGCGCCGTCGTCGAATTGGATCGCAAGGTCGGCGAGGCGATCGACATCTATGTGAACAACCGGCTGGTCGCGCGCGGCGAGGTGGTGATCGTCGACGAGCGCCTCGGCGTGACGATGACGGAGATCATCAAATCCGATCGCGCCGGCTGATCCCGCTCGGGAGCGAATCTTGACTGACCCTCGGCACCGAAAGAGCAGGTTCCATGGCTGACACCGCCACCACCGATCAGGGCGGGCGCCGCGCGAGCCGGCGCGTCGAGCTTCCCCCGTCGCGGCGCGGCTTTGATGGCGCGCTGGTATTCGGGTTGATCTTCGCCTTCGCGCTGGTTGCCGCGGCGCTGGTGATCGGCGGATCGGTCAGCTCGTTCTACAACACGCCCGCCCTGCTGATCGTCCTTCTCGGAACCTTCGCCGTCACCACCGTTTCCTTCACCCTACGCGAGGTGTTGGCCGCCATGGCGCGGATCGCCACGGTCATGTTTCCCAAGAGCCACGCGGCCCGCCCGGCTTGCGAGCGCATTCTCCATCTCGCCTCGATCAGCCGCGAGCACGGGGTGTTGGCGCTGGAATCCGCCCTGCCCCAACTCCGCGGGGAGCCCTTCCTACAACGCGCGATCGCGTTGACCGTCGACGGAAGCGATCAGGAACAAGTCGCGCGGGTCCTTAAACGCGAGATCGAAACCATCGCCGACCGCCAGGAGCGCATGGCCAGCGTGCTGCGCCGGGCGGCGGAAGTGGCGCCGGCCATGGGCCTGATCGGTACCCTCGTGGGCCTCATCCAATTGCTCGGCAATCTGGACGATCCCTCGCAGATCGGCCCGGCCATGGCGGTGGCCCTGCTGACGACGTTCTACGGCGCGGTCATGGCCTACATGGTCTTCGCGCCGATCGCCGCGAAACTCGACCGCAACACGGCCGAGGAAATCCTGGTCTACGAGATCTATCTGGCGGGCGCGCTGTCGGTGTGCCGACAAGAGAAACCGCGCCTGCTGGAAACTTACTTGAACACCAAACTGCCGTTGTCCGAGCGCCTGGATTATTTCGGATGATGCCGGAACAAGACAAACAAGGGAGAGTGCCATGCGGTTGCTGATTGTTGGAATGCTCGAGGGGCATATCAGCACTGCCGGGCAGATCGCGATTTCGCGTGGCGCCAAGGTCAGCCAGGTCGACAGTATCGAAGCCGGTCTCCACGCCCTGCGCGGGGGTCAGGGCGCCGATCTCGTGATGATCGACATCAAACTATCGGTCGCGAAATTCATGCGCAGCATGAAGGACGAGCGGATCAACACCCCGGTTGTCGCGTGCGGCGTCAGCAACGATCCGGACGCCGCGGTCGCCGCCATCAAGGCCGGCGCCAAGGAATATATCCCGCTGCCGCCGAACCCGGAGATGATCGCCGCGGTTCTGCAAGCCGTCTCCGAGGAGCAGACCTCGGTGATCTTCAAGGACCCGGTCATGGCCGGAACCCTGAAGCTCGCGAACCAAATCGCGCCATCGGACGCCAGTGTGCTGATCACCGGTGAGTCCGGAACCGGTAAGGAGGTTCTAGCCCGCTACATTCACACCAAGAGCAAACGCGCGGGCGAGAAATTCGTGTCGGTCAACTGCGCGGCGATTCCCGACAACCTTTTGGAATCGGAGTTGTTCGGCCACGAGAAGGGCGCCTTCACCGGCGCCGTGGCGCGCCGTGTCGGCAAGTTCGAGGAGGCGGACGGCGGTACCTTGCTGCTCGATGAGATCAGTGAGATGGACATCCGGCTGCAAGCCAAGCTGCTGCGGGCCATCCAGGAACGCGAGATCGACCGGGTCGGCGGCTCGCAGCCGGTCAAGGTCGACATCCGCGTGATCGCGACTTCCAACCGCGATCTCGAGCGTCATGTTACCGAGGAAAAGTTCCGAGAGGATCTGTATTTCCGACTGAATGTTTTCAACCTGCAACTCCCCCCGCTTCGCGCCAGGCCGGCGGATGTTCGCGTTCTTGCCGAGCATTTCGGCGATAAATACGCCGAGGCCAACGGCCTGCCGTCACGCCCGATCGCCGAGGACGCCATGAAGCGCCTGGAAGGTCATCACTGGCGAGGCAATGTCCGGGAGTTGGAGAACACCATGCACCGCGCGGTTCTTCTGGCCGCCGGCGACGAGATCGACGGTGACGCGATCATGCTAACGGGCGAGGCACAGCTCGAGGAGGTTGCTCCCGCTCCCGCGCTATCCGCCTCCTCCCTGCCGCCACTCGGCGGGGCCACCGCGTCCGCCGCCGCGCCGCCGCCGAGGATGAGCAACCCCGCGCCGGAAGCGGAAACCGAGGACGCCTCGTCCATGGTCGGCCGCACGGTCGCGGATGTTGAGCGCCAACTCATCATCAATACCTTGGAACATTGCCTGGGCAATCGAACCCATGCCGCGACGATCCTCGGCATTTCGATCCGCACCCTGCGCAACAAACTCAAGGCCTATTCCGAGGTCGGTCTTCAGGTACCGCCCGCGGGCGAGTCGGAACGGGCGCTGGTTTGATGCATCGCAACTCCAGGCATGATCGATAGGTCGGGATGACGGACACATCCAACCAAGGGCAAGAGGAAGCCGGCGGCGGAGGATTCTCCGGCACCGATATCCTCCGACAGATCTCCAAGCGGGGCGACATCGCGCTCGCGCTAGGGGTTGTCGCCATCCTGTCCGTCCTGATCCTGCCGATGCCGACATGGCTTCTGGATCTGACGCTCGGCGTGTCCATCGCGTTCTCCGTGCTGATCTTGATGACCGTGCTGTTCATCGAAAGGCCCCTGGATTTCAACGCCTTTCCAATGATCCTGCTGATCGCGACGATGATGCGATTGTCGCTGAATCTGGCGTCGACCCGTCTCATCCTCGCCGACGGCCATACCGGCACCGACGCCGCGGGACAGGTGATCGAGGCATTCGGCGAGTTCATGATGGCCGGAAACCCGGTCATCGGCGTCATTGTCTTCGCCATTCTGGTGATCGTGAATTTCATCGTGATCACCAAGGGTTCCGGTCGGATCGCCGAAGTTTCCGCGCGGTTTAGCCTGGACGCCATGCCCGGCAAGCAGATGGCCATCGACGCCGATCTTTCCTCCGGTCTGATCAACGAGGACGAGGCCCGCAAGCGCCGCGAGGATCTGAATGCCGAGAGCACCTTCTTCGGCGCCATGGACGGCGCCTCGAAATTCGTCCGCGGCGACGCCATCGCCGGCCTGCTGATCACCTTGATCAACGTGCTCGGCGGCATCATCATCGGTGTCGCCCAGCAAGACCTGGACTTCAGCCAGGCGACGTCAACCTACACGCTGCTGACCGTCGGAGATGGGTTGGTAAGCCAGATCCCCGCGCTGATCGTCTCCACCGCCGCCGGCATGCTGGTTACCAAGAGCGGCACCTCCGGCTCCACCGACAAGACGGTGTTCAGCCAGCTTGGCGGCTATCCCAAGGCTCTGGCGCTCAGCGCCTTCCTAATGGTCATCCTCTCGTTGCTCCCAGGCATTCCGATGATCCCGTTCCTGGCGCTGGCGGCGGTGATCGCGGGTGGTGGCTTCCTGCTGTACCGCAGCCGCGAGGAAGCCGAGGCCCAGGCGGAGATGCTGGCGCTAGAGGATCAGCACGCCCCCTTGCCCGAGGAGCCGATTTCCTCGGCCCTCCATATCGATCTCGTGCGGCTGGAACTCGGCTACGGCTTGCTACCCCTGGTGAGCACGGAAACAGAGGGTCAAAGGCTTACCGATCAGATCAAGTCTCTGCGCCGTCAGCTCGCCGCCGAGAGCGGCTTCATCATGCCCCAGGTGCGCATTCAGGATAATCTGCAGCTGCCGGCCAATACCTACGTGATCCGGATCAAGGAGATCGAGGTCGGGCGCGGCGATATCCGCCCGAACCGGCTCCTGGTGATGGATCCGAGCGGCCAGCCCATCGACTTGCCGGGTACCAAAACGGTGGAGCCGACCTTCGGTCTGCCGGCCATGTGGGTCGACCCGGACAATCGCGAGGAAGCGATGTTCAAGGGCTATACCGTCGTCGACCCCTCGACGGTGGTCACCACCCATATAACCGAGGTCATCCGGGACAACATGCCCGAATTGTTGTCCTATACCGAAACCCAGAAACTGCTGGACGAGCTGCCGGCCCAGCATCAGAAACTCGTCGGCGACGTGGTCCCGGCGTTGATCGCGGTCGGTGGCGTGCAGCGTGTTCTGCAAAATCTGCTCGGCGAGCGGGTCTCGATCCGGGATCTCCCGACTATCCTGGAAGGTATCTCGGAGGCCTGCGCCTTCACCCGGAACGTGACCCAGATCACCGAACATGTGCGCACCCGTCTGGCGCGTCAGATCAGCGAACAGAATTCCAGCCTCGACGGATTTATCCCGCTGGTCACCATGTCGCCGGATTGGGAGCAAGTCTTCGCGGAGTCGATCATCGGTCAAGGCGACGAACGCCAATTGTCGATGCCGCCGAGCCAGCTTCAGCAGTTCATCTCGAACGTTCGCACCGTCATGGATCAGTTCGGCCAGGCGGGAGAAGCGCCGGTCATGCTGACCTCTCCCGCCGCGCGTCCCTTCGTGCGCTCGATCATTGAGCGGTTCCGCCCGCAGACCGTGGTGATGTCGCAGAACGAAATCCATCCCAAGGCCAAGATCAGAACCCTGGGGCAAGTCTGATGACGGACTCCCCGATCCTTTATCCAACTCCGCGGCTAGCCCGCTTAAGGCGAGTGTTTGATCGATGCGGTTGAAAACCTTTTCCGCGCCGTCGATGTCCGAGGCCATGCTTATGGTCAAGGAGCATTTCGGAGGAGACGCCATCATCGTTTCCTCCCAGAAGGGCGAAAACGGCCTCGGCGTGCGTATCACGGCCGCGGTCGACCATGTCGAGGAAGACCACGCCTTCGACGAGGAAATGGGGTTTGATGATTTCCCCGATCCGATTGACGCGATCGGCGACGCGCTGGCCCATCACGGAGCGCCGGCAAGCGTAACGGACAAGATACTTAACCTGGCGGGTGACCTGTCCCTGGACGATAGCCATCTAAGTCTCGCCGGGGCGCTCGACCAAGCCTTCGATTTCGCCCCACTTCCGGACATGAAGGGCGGAGGCACGATCATGCTCATCGGCTTGCCCGGCGCCGGCAAGACCGTCACCACCGCCAAGCTCGCCACCCAAGCGGTGCTCGGCAGGGGAAGCGTGAACGTGATCACCACCGACACGATCCGTGCCGGCGGTTTTCAGCAACTCGAGGCATTCACCAAGATCCTGGAAATCGATCTGATGAGCGCCGCCAATCCGTCGGAGCTTAAGGATGCGATGATCGCGGGCATCCCCGAGGCCGGGACGATCATCGACTGCGCCGGGGGCAACCCTTTCGACAAAAATGACCTCAAGCGCCAGCGAGACCTGATCCAAGCCGTGGAAGCCGAGGTGATCCTGCTGCTCGCCGACGGGACGGACCCTCTGGAAGCGGCGGATATCGCGGAAATCTACAGCGATCTCGGCGCCGGTGGGTTGATCACCACTCGGATCGACGTGGCGCGCCGTCACGGCGCGTTGCTGAGCGCCGCCAGCGCCGGCGAACTGGTGATACGCGGCGGCGGAATGGGTCCCAGCGTTACCGACGGCCTGAAACCGCTCAATCCGGTGGCGTTGGCACGACTATTGCTCCCCGATACGGAGGACGCGGCGTCCGAATCCGGCGCCGCCGCTTCGCGTGGCTCGTATGTGTAGAGCCGAGACATTCATTCGCGGACTGGATGGCCAGCCGCAAGCCCGGGTCGCGCGCCGCGCGGCCCTAACCAAGGATGCTCTGAAATGAACGCATCTCCCAAGGCCCAATCTCCTCAAGGCGCAAGCCGGAAGCTGGAAAAGGGACGCAATATCATCGCGGTGGCGTCCGGCAAGGGAGGCGTCGGCAAGACGTGGTTTTCGGTCACTCTGACCCATGCCTTCGCGCAACATGGTCATCGCGCGCTGCTGTTCGACGCGGATCTTGGCCTCGCCAATGTGGATATACTATTGGGGCTGATGCCCCAGCGCGATCTGGGCGGTGTGATTTCCGGACGCCTCTCGCTCGAGCAAGCGAAAATTCACTACGCCGACGGCAATTTCGACGTATTGGCCGGCCGCTCCGGCTCCGGAAGCCTCGCCGCGCTGCCCCCGAACCGATTGGCGACGCTGGGCACCGACCTCGTGCATATGGCCGACCGCTATGACCGGGTGACCATGGATCTCGGCGCGGGGATCGACCGCACGGTGCGCGGGCTGTCCAGCCGGGCCGGCACGATCATCGTGGTGACCACGACCGAGCCGACATCGCTTACCGATGCCTACGCCTTCATCAAGGTAACCATGCAAGCCAACCCGTCGGCGGATGTACGCGTGGTGATCAATTCCTGTGCCACCCATGCCGAGGGGCGCCGCACTTACGAGACCCTGCGCAAGGCCTGCGACAGCTTCCTGAAATACGCCCCGCCCCTGCTCGGCGTTATCCGGCGCGATCCGAAGGTTCTGGAATCGATCCGCAATCAGATCCCGCTTCTGACGCGGTTTCCCAATTGCAACGCCGCCGATGATGTCGGTGGTGTCCTCGACAACCTGCTTGAGGGCAGGTGAGCACAATCCAACCAACGCCGCCGTCCGGAGCGACGGCGCAAGGCCCCGCCATAACCACCGCGCGGATCACTTCCGGCGCGCATGCGCTCGCCAACACCCGGCCAGGCGGAACCGTCCAAGTCCAAGTGACATCCGTCGCTCCCGGTGGGCAGGTGACCTTCGCGGCACCGGACGGCGAGATTACCGTCCAGACCAGACCTCCCAACACCAACCAGGCCCCCGTCCAAGGGAACGGTCAAGCGGGAGGACGAGGTAACGAGCAATCCGGCGAGCAATCCCAAACACGTGGGCCGGCGACCCTCAAGCCAGGCGATGTTTATACCCTGAGAGCCGGACCACGGGGCTCCGACACGGTATCCCTCACGCCTCAGCGCGCCGCGCCGCCACCACCCGCCGCCGATCCGGCGAGCGCGGCGCAACCCCGCGCCGAGGGATCGGTTCCCGCCCGTCTGGTACCGGGCGCCATCACCACCGCGACGATCATTCCACGCCCGGGCGACTCGCCCGCGCCCGGATCACAGCCGCCACCGGGATCCCAAACGCAACCGCCCACGGCTCAAACGCCCACGGGGCAAGCGCCTGCCGCATCGCAGACCCAACCGCAACCGCAAATCCCTCCAGCGCCTGGGGGATCGAGCCCGCAAACACCACCAGCGCCACAAGCCGATCAGAGCGCGGCGGCGCGCGCCAACACTCCTCCGCCGGCCCCCACCGGGAACTCCATCCCAAATCTGGCGGTCCTTGCCCGCGCCGGAACCAGCTCGCTCCTGCGCACGGCGCTCGACGCGGCGCGCGCGATCACTGACGGGGCGACCCGGCAAATCCCAACGCCCAGCCCCGAAAACGCGTCAAACGCCGCGACGAGCCGCGCCGCGACCACGGCGACCGCCGGGTCTCCCTCCGGCGTTCGACCACCAACCTCCGCCCCCGTCGGACAATACGGGCCGCCAAACACGGCCACGCGACCGATTCCAGGTGCCGCGCCGACACCACAATCCGTACCCCAATCCACGGCACAACAATCTGAAACATCCCGCGCAACCACCGCGACATCCGCAAGCCCCGCCGCCACGCCTCAATCCCAACCGTCCCAGGGGGCCGCCGGCCCACAAGGCACGGTCAATCCAGCGACAAACCCAGCTTCCGGCGGTCACCCCGGAGGAACGCCATCCGGAACGAGCGCGGCGCCGGGCTCCGCGACCGCCAATACCACCCCCAGCGCGGCCGTGGCCGGGTCGGCGAGCCCGCCCGGAAGTTCCAATGTCGGCGCACCAACGCCCGGCGTGAATCCCGCCGCCAACCTGATTGAGCGCTTTAGCCAGATACAACGCGTGGATCTGCGCATTATCTCGGTTCAGCATCCCGGCGCCTCGACAACCAATGCCGCCGCCTTGACCAATGCACCCCAAGGGCCGGTGGTCGCCGGTACCGTGATCGGCCTGTCGCGTTCGGGGCAGGTGATCCTCGGCACGCCACAGGGACTGATGACCATCGCCGGGCGGGCCGACTTCCCGCCCGGTAGCCGGGTGGAGATCGAAATCCTACCGCAATCCACGCGAAACCCAGGCGGACAGGCGTCGGCGCCGGCACCCGCCCCCCTCGCCCATCTCGCGCGACATTGGGAGACCTTGGACGAGGCGATCCGGCTTTTGGAGACCGCCAATCCCTCCGCCGCCAACCAGATCACCCAGAATCACGTGGCGCGACCCGGCCCCCAGCTCACCGCCGCCATCGCCCTGTTCATCACGGCGGTGCGTGGTGGCGATTTTCGCGCCTGGCTCGGCGAGAGCAACGCCCGCGCCCTGGAACTCGCCCGCGGCGGGATCGGCGCGACCCTGAGCGAGGAATTCGGCACCATGCAGCGGGCCAGCGAGCCCAATGACGGCGGCTGGCGTGGTTTCTTCATTCCCTTCATTGATGACGGTCAGCTCAACCAGGTGCGTTTCTTCCTCCACCAGGAAAACAACGGCGGGGATGACGGCGACCGTGAGGAAGCGGACAGGACCCGATTCGTGGTTGACTTGTCGCTCAGCCAACTCGGCGACTTGCAGATCGACGGCGCGGTTCAGCCGCGAAGCGTCGACCTGCTGATACGAACCCGCGACTCGC
Source organism: Alphaproteobacteria bacterium (assembly GCA_038118725.1). Lineage (GTDB taxonomy): Bacteria > Pseudomonadota > Alphaproteobacteria > Thalassobaculales > Thalassobaculaceae > JADHLJ01. The sequence continues at coordinate 66,161 of JAYOIK010000014.1, forward strand.
TTCCAGAACACATGCGCCGAGAAATTCGTGAGATCTTCACCTCCATCCTGGCGCGTATCGGGATCGAGGGGCAATTGGCTTTTCGCACCCAAAAAACCTTTCCCACGCTTCCCATCGAGGAACTTCACGGGTACCAAGACAGTCCAACTTCCAACCTCCATATCTGACGGATCCATCATGCGGCCCAAGGCCATTCTGTTCGACCTCGACGACACCCTGATTTCTCCCAGACATCACCGCACGACGTTTTGGCGCGACGCCTTTACCGAGGTTTGGGCGGAACAGCTCGGTGTTGACGCCGCCTTGCCCGATGACTTGGATGAACTGCTCGCCACGATCGACGCCTCCGCCAAGCACTTCTGGTCGGACCCGACCCGGCACCGGACCGGGCGGCTTGATTTGTCCTGGGCGCGGTTCGAGATTCTCAACGGCGGCCTGGAGCTGCCGGAGCGTTTCCCCGAGCCGCTACGCTGGGAAGTTGCCGAAAGGGTCGGCGCGCTGATGTTCGACCGGACCACCCTATACGAGGGCGCGATCGAAACCCTGGAGACCCTGAAGGACGAGGGCATCAAGCTCGGCCTGATCACCAACGGCACCTCCGAGGCGCAACGGGCGAAGATCGATCGTTTCGAGTTGGAACCGCATTTCATTCATGTCCAGATCGAGGGCGAAGCGGGTATCGGCAAGCCGGAGCCGGACGCCTATCACAAGGCGCTCGCCGGATTGGAGGCGACCGCCGCCGAGACCTGGATCGTCGGCGACAATCTGGAATGGGAGGTCGCCGCGCCACAACGCCTTGGCTTTCACGCGATCTGGCGTTGTCCCCGCGAGATCGGGGAACTACCGCCCGGCACCTCGGTCAAGCCGGACCGTATCGTCACTGACTTGCGGGAACTTCTAGCCTGATCTGGATCAATCGAGAAAGCCTGGATGAGCCTCGAAATAGGAATGTGCGTGCCGGGTCCATGGCAACGCGTATCCATAACAGGTAACCAGCGGGCTCCCCGGTAGCCGCCTGTCAGGAGGCAGGATCTTGAAACGCTCGGCGAAATCGGCGCCGATCGCGCGAAAGCGAGCCTGCGTGACCGAGTCATCCGGCCCCTTCCCGTTCAACCGGTCCAGCATCTCCATCCCCGCCGCCAGCAGCTCGTCGGCGGTGTTTTCGACGATATCGACCTGGTGCCGGTCAAGATCCCGCGCGGCGACAACCGTGGAAAGCCCCCGCTCCAACAACTCGCGATAGCCAAGAGCGCGACCGGTTTTCCCGTCCCGATAGTTCTTCAACAACAGCAAGTCGTCCGGACGCAGCCAGACATGATGCGTCGCGGCGCAGTTCAGCCGCAGGATCGGCTTGCCCATGATGCGGAAAATCGCCTCGGGACCGGAATCACCAACCAGCCCGAACACCGATCGGTCCGCCACCACGACATCCATGAAGTCGCGATAATCCGGCTGTTTCGGAAGGTCCACGAGCCGCGGATGAGCGACCCCCATGTCCGGCGTGTGCCGGTCGCCGAGACGGATGATCCAATAGCCTTGCTCCAGAAGACGACACAGCAAGGGCTCATAATTCTCGAGACTGGCGTTGCGATAGTCATGATAGGCGGCTTGCGCGTGGGTCCCGGCGGTGCGGGCGTGAAAGCCGACGACCTTGTCACCCGGCGTTATGCCCAAGCGCCGAAGCATCGGCTCGCCCCGGGCGCGCATCTCCGGCGAGATGGAAAAGTACCGGGGTTGATGACCATCGGCTTGCGCGTCGACGAAGCGACCGATCAAGGTCTGTGGCGAAGCGATCGCGAAGCTGAATATGCCGAAATCCTGGATGTTCCCGTCGTGGTGCCCCATTTCGGCAACCTCGGAAAACTCGGTCGTCGCGAAGGTGACATAGCCACTGGCGAGTTCCTTGACCCCCTCGCTAAGCGGAAAGCTCGGATTCTCGCGATGCACGATCACCAAACGGTCATAGTCCTCGCCGTAATGATTGAACAGGGCATGCGGTTCCAGCGCCAGGTGCCCAATCCGGCTCGGCATGGAGAGCACGTAGACCAGCGTTCTTTGACCATCGACAAGATGCGGTCGCACGGCATTCGCCAGACGTTGTAGGTTCTCGAAGCTGAAAACCCGCCACATATCCGAGGGGTCCGATGCCCGGAGGTCATGAACTTTCCCCTGGTCCTGGGTCATCGACTACCGGCTCCCACAATCCATCAATCCGTTGAAAATCCCCTGGCTTTATAGACACCGGCGAGACCCGGGCAAGCGGGAATGCGTCCGGCTTGCCGCCATGCCGTCATTTCGGCAGACTTTCGAGACGATTCTGGAGATCCCATCGTGCCCCGAGCCCAACCCGCTCCCGAGATCTGTGTGTCGCGGTATGTCCTGGAACGCCAAGCCCGAGATAAGCCCGACGCGGTTTTCGCGATGTTCGAGGGTGGCGGGGCCTGGAGCTACGCCGCAACCCTCGCGCGGGTCCGAAAAGTCGCCGCCGCGTTGCAGGACCAGGGCGTGGCGCAGGGTGATCATGTCGTGATCTGGCTACCGAACGGCCCCGAGGCGTTGGAGACCTATCTCACGGTCAACTATATCGGCGCGGTCTACATCCCGATCAACACCGGATATCGCGGCGACCTGCTCGCCCATGTGATCGAGAATTCCGATGCGGAAGTCATCATCGCCCATCACGAATTGGCGCCCCGATTGTCGGAGATCGCCCACGCCCGCTTGACGACGGTCTTGATAACCCGTGGCGCCTCTTTCGATATCGCCGGTCTCGCGGTCCATGATTATCACGCCCTTGTCGACGCGGCGGGAGAACCCGCCGATCTTGTCCGGCCGATACAGCCCTGGGACTTGCAATCCATCGTCTACACGTCAGGCACCACCGGGCCGTCCAAGGGGGCCATGTCATCGTATTTTCACGCCTATAACGGCATGGACCATGATGCCTGGTATTGCCTGCGCGATGACGACCGGGCGCTGATCAATCTGCCGATGTTCCATATCGCCGGATGCTTCATCACTTACGCCATGCTGTGCCGGGGCGGTTCGATTACCATGAGCCCGGGCTTTCGCACCGAAACCTTTTGGGACGTGGTCCGCGAAACCGAGAGCACCATGGTCTTTCTGCTCGGCGTGATGTGTAGTTTCCTCATCAAGCAGCCGCCCCGCGACGACGACCGCGATCACCCCCTGCGAATGGTCTTCTCGGTCCCGCTTACGGAAGAGTCGGTACTCTTTCGCGAGCGCTTTGGAACGGATCTCTACACCATCTTCAACATGACCGAGATCAACACGCCCATCATCTCCGAGGCCAATCCCAGAGTTCCCGGACTTGCCGGCAAGGCGCGCCCGGTGAACGAACTCCAGATCGTCGACGAGAACGATATCGAGGTCCCCGAGGGCGAGGTCGGAGAGCTGATCATCCGCCCCGACCTGCCCTGGGCGATCAATCATGGATACTACAAGAACCCGGAGGCCACGGCCCGGGCCTGGCGCAACGGCTGGTTTCACACCGGCGATGCCTTCCGCCGCGACGCCGAGGGCAACTACTTCTTCGTCGACCGCCTGAAGGACGCGATCCGCCGCCGGGGCGAGAACATCTCCTCCTTCGAGGTCGAGGTGGTGGTCAATGACCACCCGGCGGTCCAGGAATGCGCCGCCATCCCGGTGCCGAGCGAGCACGGCGAGGACGAGGTCATGGTCGTCCTCGCGCCCAAACCCGGTCAGACGGTCGATCCCGCCGACCTGATCGCGTTCGTAACCCCGCGCATGGCGCATTTCATGGTTCCGCGCTATGTCCGCGTGGTTGATGCGCTGCCCAAGACGCCGACGACGAAGATCCAGAAAGCCGGCCTGCGCGACGCCGGCGTGACCCCCGACACCTGGGACCGCGAGGCCCATGGAGGAAAACTGAGAGCCGAAAAGCTGTCCTAACGGGACCGCGCGGCGGCGCGACGATGGAGTGACACGTGACGAATATCGAGATCCCGGTCTATATCGACTTCAAGAGCCCCTATGCCTATCTGGCGGTCAAGCCGCTTCGGGCAATGGCGGTGGAGTATGATCTCACCCTCGACTGGCGGCCCTACAACCTGCCCATCGGCGATTACCTCGGCGAGGTCGAGACCCGGAACGACCACCAGTGGCGGCGGGTTCGCTACTCGTACATGGATGTCCGCCGCCTCGCCAATCAACGCGGTGTGACGGTCCTTGGCCCCCGCAAGTTGTTCGACTCGACGACCTCATCCATCGGCTTGCTTTTCGCCAAGCATGAGGGTGTCACGGACCGCTATATCGACATCGTCTTTGAGCGTTTCTTCAAGCGCCAACTGGATATCGAGGACACAAGCGCGGTCACGGCGGTGCTGGAGGAATGCGGCGCCAGCGGCGCGGCGTTCCGCGATTATCTCGCGGGGGAAGGCGCGGAAGCCTTCAGGAGTCTGGTGAAGGATGCCCATCTCCGTGGCGTCTTCGGCGTGCCCTCGATGCTCCTGGACGATGAGCTGTTCTGGGGGACCGAACGGATGGAGCTGCTGAAGGAGCGGCTCAGGGCGAGATCATAGAATCTAGCCGATCCGCACACACTCATTCTCCCATTTAGAGTAATAGATTCTCAATTGCCCCGATTGATGAAAATATTGGCATCAAGAGAACTGTTTTGACTCGTAATATATCGAATCTCCATATTTTTCGAAGTACTGGGGGATTAAAATGCCTTTATTTTATAGAAAATGGGTCAAATACCTATCATCATTCATCGCGTTGACCACGATTTTGACCGCCTGCGCTCAACCACCGAGCACAACCGTCGGTGAAGGCGCCGATCCCTTTCAGGTCGACAAAGACGTCGTGTTTCGCACGACCTACTACTTTCGCACCTTCGACTATTGCGTGGCCCGGGAGCTGAAGAACGGCAAGTTCAAGAACGTCGTGGTTCCGCTTACCGACTCCCTCTACCGGTTTCGCATGACCGGCAAGTCCAACTCCTTGCTCTCGGATGTTAAATTCGAGTCCGGGACCCTACGGGCCTGGGAGATCGACCCTTTCGGGGCCAGGGTTGAATACGACCCGGAACTGAGGCGCCACCGGGTGATCTCCCCGCGCGAGGCCGATGCCGACGCCCGCCGCGCCGCGATCAAGCGCGATCTGAACGAGATGCTGGAGATGTATGACCGGATCGCGGAGCGTAACGCCGATCCCAATGACCAAGGCGCTCTCGCCGCGGCAAACAGGACGAAACGGCAAGAAAACGATAACGCCGTGCTCGGAAAACTCAGCACCGCCTTGCAAGGAAAGATCGACGAACTCGCGAGCGTCGCCAGCGGCCCGGACGAAGCGGATTTCACGATGGGCCCAACCAGCCCCCCCCCTTACAACGGCGCAAAGGGCGGAGATCCTCAAAACCGAGGTCGCTCGAGTCATTACCGCGATGTTGCCGAAAGCGTCATCGGGAGACGTCGCCACGATCATGGCCAATTACGGCGACCCGGAAGCCATGTTGCTAACCGGCGACCCGACCCGCCCGGGTTACGTGGAACGCGTGGTGCGAGAAGTTTTTGATAAAGCCTATGAAACCCCCGCAACAAGAACCGCCATTCAAACCGCCATGGGTGGCGCCAAGGAGAACACGGCACAAGCCGCCGTCACCACTCTAGCCAAACAGAAATCCACTCTTCTGGATCTCGTGGAAAAGAACGTTTCGGCCCTTTGGAGCGCTGGAGGCCTAGCGCCTTCCATCCAATGCCCGGCGGACGCGCCGGTTCAGCGGGGCTTTCAGGTTCTCGGCCCAGAGGGCTGGCGCACCTTCAACCAGGACGAACGCCTGCTCGTAGCCATGTCCTCCAGCGCCGCGCCAATCGTATCGACCCTTAAGGACTTATCCGGGAGGGTGCTGAACGCCCGGGACAACCCGGAAGCGGAACTATTGCGATCGCGATTGAGCAGAAACGCCTATCCGAGGCCGGACGGACCCTGGATCGGGAAAAGCGCGACGACAAAAAAAGCCCGCGGCAGCTCGCCAAGGCCATTTGCGACAAACTCGTGGGCAGGGCCGAGACCCTGGCCGCCACCAATGCCAAGCGCAAGGAGGTCTGCGGCGATGAAGAGAATTAGAACCCCGCGCCCAATGCGCCTCGCCCTCTCCGTTCTCGCGCTCAGCGCCCTCGCCGGCTGCGCCGCGGATTCCACGGGCTCATCGAGAAACAGTCAGATCAGTGTTCTCGACGCCTCGGCATCCATGCGGGTCGAGGTCGAGGTCTACAAAGGCCCGCTATCCAAGGAAATGTCGATCCAGTTCGCGGAACTCGCCGGCGTCCTCGACGATTCGAAGCGCGGCCTGGAAATCCTGCACGCCAATATGACGGTCTCCGCGGCGCGCTTGGGATGTGCGATCGGAGATGGAAGCACTAGCGGCGGTAACAAAGGAATGCTGAGCAACCAACCCGCGAGATCAACGCGAGAACTAACTTCCCAGGGAGACATGACGCTTTGGAGCACCCTGTTCAAGCCTAAGCCAAAAGACAGAACCGTCCTCAACTACGAGAACGCGGTTAAACTGCCGGGAGGCAGCGGGGAGTATCTGGTGGACATCCTAAAAGATGAGGGAGTACCGGATCGAAACGGCTATATTTTTTGTAACACGTTGGCCCAAATTTTGATCGATACAGAAGATACCTTCAGCGCCTTTCCAAAAAATTACAATAGTTTCCACACCAACTGTCCGAAAATTCATGCGCCGAGCACGCCCGGCACCAATCACGGCCAATGTGTCCGGGGACTTCAAGATATCGCCGAGTTTGGTGCCCGCCTGGCCCAACGCGCCGAGTACTGGGCGACGGAACATGTCGCGACCATGCCGGACAACACTCGTCTCCGAATTGAGATGGCCAATTTCGCTCAATTCGTTAAGAACTACGGCAACCAACTGGTCTCGCGCGCCGACGCGCTGGTCAAACAGGTCGCCGGAGCCCGAGGGGTCGGCATCGCGCGGCAGCAACTCGCCAATAGCGTCTTTTTGCGCGACAGCTCGCCCACCGGCTATCTCAATCTCTATCGCTGGAACAAGGCGGCGGTCGACCGCGAGGAGGACGGCGTGACCGTCGAGGACCGCACCCGGATGGTGGATCAACTGGTCGCCGATACCTATTGGTCGAAGGTAAACACGGTTTTCGCCGCGGGCCAAGGCGACGTTTCCATGGCTCTGATCAAGGATGATGTCGGCAACTGGAATCTTAAAAGCTTCGACAACAGCCCCGGTGAGCTTCTGAACGCCTATAAGGACGCCGGGCTCGCCGCCGTTAAAAGCGCGGTGGAACTCGCCGGATCGGGCGGCACGCTTCCGCGCGCGAAGAACGCGCTCAATTTCGCCAACCAGATCGCGCTGGGCTCAACCAGCGGCGGTCGCGCCGCGGAAACCGCGGATCGCCTCGCAACCCTACGCGAGGAAACCGCCCGCAAGATCGCCGCGATCGGCGATGACATGGAGGAAGTCGGGAACGACCTCGACAAGGACATCACGGAACTCAAGGAAAAAATCAACGGCGCCGACGGCAAGTCGGGCCTCCAGAAGGAGCGACACGATCAACGCGAGGCTCTCAAAAATGAAAATGAGGCGGTCGGAAAAATCGAAGGGCAACTCAAGGACACCGGGGAAAAGCTGGATACAAGCGAGAAGAAAATCGCGGAGTTAAACGACAAACTAGCGAAACTAGCCGCGCCTAATCCTCCGATTCCACCAAAAATCATAGAGACCGTCACGGACTCTGACGGGACGGCACGGACGGTTGAGACGGACAATCCCGCCTACGGGCCACACATCGAGGAAATCAAGAAGACCGACAAGGCGCTCGATGATGAAGTAAAGAAATTCACTGGCCTTCGAAAAACCGAGAAGGAACTAGCCGGTAAACTTA